>JADCFN010000056.1 GCA_020249505.1 Roseomonas sp.
AAAGGCTGCCGAGAGATCAGCCAGCGCGCCATTTACCAGGCCGCGGATAACCCGCAGCGGATGGTCAGGACGCACCCGCTTTTCCAGATCAACATAGCTGACCAAGGAACCAGCCACCGCGTCATTGCCACGCATCGCAACCTCGACCAAATGCAACAACAGTCAATCATAAATACGGAAATCAGGCTACGAACTTCAGCAGCCTGCTAATGCCTTGCCTCTCCCTGATCAAAATGCGACTTGATGGTGTGGAAGATACAAAGCAGGCCAAAGCCAATCAGCCCGAAGCCGAAAATGCTCATGCCGATATCCTGCGCGGCAGCGGCGGCGAAAAGGCCAAGCAAGGCCAGCAGGCCATAAAGGGCAAGGAAGAAAACGCGGGCACCGGTCATGGCGGTGGGTCCTTTCCAGGTTGATCGTCAAACAGGATCCGGGCGGCGGCGCCTTCCAGATCATCATATTGGCGCGAACGCAGCGCCCAGAGGAAACCAATCAGCCCAAGCGCGCCGAGCAGCAGCGAAACCGGCACCAGCAGGATCAGGGCGTCCATGTTAAGCCCTCCCCGCGCGCAGAGCATTGCCAATGACAATGAGGGATGATGAAGCCATCACCAGCGCTGCGATCAGCGGATTGACCAGACCGGCAATCGCCGCCGGCACGGCAATGACATTATAGGCCAGCGCAAAGCCGATATTCTGCCGCGCCAGGATTTGCGCCCGCCGCGCGATGCGAATGGCCTCAGGCAGCACGGCCAGGCCTTCGCGTTGCAGCACGATATCGGCGGTGGTTTGCGCAAGGTCTGTGGCGCCGGCGGGGCTTGCCGCAACATGCGCGGCGGCGAGGGCTGCGGCATCATTGATGCCATCACCAACCATCAGGGGTTTGCGGCCTGCCGCCTTCAAGCTTTCGATGTAAGCGGCCTTGGCGTGTGGATCAGCCTCCGCCCGCCAGGTCTCAATGCCAGAAGCGATGGCGGCGGAGGCAACCGCGCCTGGGCCATCGCCGGAAAGCAATTCCACCGGCAGACCAAGCGCCTTGAGATCAGCGACCGCTTGCGGCGCATCCGCGCGCAGCCGATCAGCGAAGCGGAAGATAACCGGCGTTGCATGGGCACCCGCGCGATAGACCAACACCATGCCATCGCTGACACCCGCCATATCGCAAAACACCGGCGATCCCAAACGCGCCGCGCCCGCTTCCAAACCCTGCCCAGGTATTTCGCGCGTGCCCTGCATCAGGGGCGCTTCAGCGCAAGCGCGAACCAGTGCCTTAGCCAAGGGGTGGTGCGATGCGCGCGCCATTCCCGCCGCTGCGCGCAATGTTTGCGGGTCCTGGCCTTCCAGGATCAGCACCGGGCGGCCTTCGGTCAGCGTGCCGGTCTTGTCCAGTACGGCGCAATCGGCTTCTGCCAAGCGTTCCAGCGCGGTTGGTGAGGCAACCAGAACGCCGCGTTTGAACAAGGCACCACTCGCCACCACCTGCACAGCCGGCACCGCAATCGCCAAACCACACGGGCAAGTGATCAGGAGCACGCAAACCGCATTCACCAAAGCTTCTTGCCACAGCGCGCCAAAACCCAGCCACCACAACAGGAAAGTTGCAACGGCAATGGCATGGGCAATCGGCACATAAAACCGCGCCGCGTGATCCGCGATGGAAACAAAACGTCCCTTGGATTGTTCCGCAGCCTCCAATAACCGCGCCATGGCAGCGAGGGAGCCATCGCGCACCGGTGATGTTACTTCCAGCCTAAAAGGCGCGCCCATATTCACCGTGCCTGCCGGCAAGGCTGCACCCGTCGCAAAACCGCGCGGCAGGCTTTCACCGGTAATGGCTGCCGTATCCAGCAGGGTTTCAACACTGGCCTGCCCATCCAGGCGCAAGGTTTCTCCCACCGCGATTTGCACGCATTGCCCCGCCTCCACGGAGGCTGCCGGCACCAGGCGCGGTGTGCCATCAGCAGCGATCAGCGCCACCATGCCATTCTGCAACGCCAGCAACTCAGCGACCGCCTGCCGCGCCTTCTTCCGCGCCGCGCGATCCAAAACGCGGCCCGCGAGCAGCAGCGCAAGCAAGGCTGTTGCACCATCAAACCAAGTATAGGGGCCGTTGCGGAAAGTCTCCACCAGGCTCATGCCCGCGGTCGCCAGCACGCCGAGCGAGACCGCCATATCCATATTCACGCGGCCCGCGCGCAAGGCCTGGGCAGCAGAACGATAGAAAGGCATGCCCGCGACCAGCACTGTCGGTAGGCCAATCAGCGCCGCCAGCCAATGCATGAATTCGCGCGTATGGGCGCCCATATCCTCACCGACCCAGACGGCGATGGACACAAGCATGACATTCATGGCGCCAAAGGCAGCGATACCAAGCGCGCGGATCAGCGCGCGGCCTTCGGCATCTTCCGTCGCGCGCATGCATGCGGGCGTATAGGGTGCCACCCGAAACCCAAGGCGCGAGAGCAGCGCGATCAATTCATTCCCGCGGTCCGCAGCGCCGCGCCAGCGTAAATCAAGCCGGCGTGTGGAGAAGGAAACGCGCGCCTTGATCACATCAGGCTCGGCCGCCAGGGCCTGTTCCACCAACCAGACACAGGCGCCGCAAGTGAGGCCCGAGATCATGAGATCAAGCGATTTCACACCATCCGCTTCTTCGCGGATCAGCGGCAGCGCATCAAAGGCCGGCGGTGCGATTTCGGGGCGCAGCGCACCATCAGCACCCTCACGCCGGCGATAAAACGCATCCAGCCCAAGGCCGCGCACCAAGCCGTAGGCGGCCTCACACCCCGTGCAGCAAAAGCGCCCCTGGCCAGGCGCCAGCGCCGCGCCGCAATGGGCGCAGGCGGCAGCGCTTTGCGGTGCTTCAGCAATCAAGGGGCGCTTGAGGTCGGTCATGGCAGGATGAAGCGCTTACGCAGATCAAAAGCCGTGCCGGCTT
Source organism: Roseomonas sp. (assembly GCA_020249505.1). Classification (GTDB taxonomy): domain Bacteria; phylum Pseudomonadota; class Alphaproteobacteria; order Acetobacterales; family Acetobacteraceae; genus Neoroseomonas. The sequence goes on from JADCFN010000056.1 coordinate 2,938, forward strand.
CATCAAAAAACGTGAGGCGCGCTTCCCATTGCCCGGCGCGCAAGGGTTCCAACCGTGCCGCGAAGCGCCCATGGCCAGTGGCATTGAAGCCGAGCGGTACTTCCACCCCTTCCAACGGGCGCAGCATCACGCCCTCAACCCGGCCATGGAGTGGTTTTTGCTGAGCATCACGCATCAAAAGGCGTAGCATGCCGGCTTCAAGCGAGATGTCGCCGCGCCAGCCCAGCGCATCTTGCCGCGCGGCTTCCGCCAGCACCTGATCATAGCCGCGACCACGTTCATAAGCGCGCGGTACGGTCACGCCGGTGAAGGTGGAAAGCGCAAACCAGACCAGCAGCGCATTCACCGCCACCACCAGCGCCATGCCGCCCACAAAGACCCAGGGGATCCAGCGGCCACGCTTCGGGTCATAATCGCGCTGCATGGTCATGCTCATAGTTTTGGTCCCAGAAAGACGCTGGCTTGGCTGGTGGCTGGGCGGCCTGCGCTATCCAATAGGCGGAAGGTGATGGGCGTAGATTCTTGCAGCTTCAAACCAGCGGGGGCGGCGATGAAAACGCGATATTGTGTAATGCCATCGGCGCGGCGGGAAAGCGGATAGCGCCCTTCGCCAGCGGCTTCCACATCCTGCACGGTCAGGCGCAGCCCCGGCGGTGCTTCCAGCGTAAGCGTGAGTGGTGCCTCATCACGCGTCTTGTTCACGATCTTGATCGTATAGGCATTGCGAATGCCACCATCCGAAAGGCGCACAAAAAGCGGCGCGCGGTCCCGCAGCACCGTAACATCAAGCGTTGAACGCATGACAAAAGCGCCCAGCATGATCGGCGCCACCAGTGACAACGCGGCGCCATACATGATGGTGCGCGGGCGGATGAAGCGCGGCACGCGGCGCGCAGCCATGCCCATCTGCTGGCGTTGCGGCCCGGGCGGCAGTGCAGCGGCGGCGGACGCACTGGCAGCAAGATTGTTCAGGGTTTCAAAAGCGACCAGCCCCTTGGGGCGACCCAGCTTGCCCATGACTGAATCGCAGGCATCAATGCAAAGCCCGCAACCGATGCATTCAAGCTGCTGCCCATCACGGATATCAATCCCGGTTGGGCAGACATGCACACAAGCCGCGCAATCCACGCAATCACCAACACCATCGGCCTTGGCCTTGCCGCGCGGTTCGCCGCGCCAATCGCGATAAGTCACCACCAGCGAATTTTCATCAAGCATCGCCGCCTGAAAGCGCGGCCAAGGGCACATATAAACGCAGACCTGTTCGCGCGCCCAACCGGCGAGCAGATAGGTAAAACCAGCAAACAACGCGAAGAAGAAATAGACCATGACACCGGCTTCGCCCGTAAAGAATTGCCGCGTGATGGTTGGCGCATCATTGAAATACATGATCCAGGCGCCGCCTGTGGCACCCGCGATCAACAGCCAGGCGCCGTGCTTGGCGAATTTGCGTGACCAATAGGCGCCATCGCGCGGCCCGGCATCCAGCTTCATGCGCGCATTACGATCACCTTCGATCCAGCGCTCGACAAACATGAAAAGATCGGTCCAGACGGTTTGCGGGCAGGTGAAACCGCACCACAACCGGCCAAACAGCGAAGACACCGCAAACAACGCGAAGGCGCCCAGGATCAGCGCACCGGTCAGGAAATAAATTTCCTGCGGCCAGATTTCGATCCAGAAGAAAAATAGCCGCGCATTGGTCATATCAACCAACACAGCCTGATCCGGCATGCCCGGGCCACGATCCCAGCGCAGCCAGGGCACCAGATAATAGAGCGCGAGGCAGAGAATCAGCACCGCCCATTTCACGCTGCGGACCTTGCCGAAGACCGCCTTCGGATAGACACGCTGGCGATCCGCATAAAGCGATGGCGGGGCAGCTTCCGCCACCACGGCCTCAGGCTTCAGCTTCTCGGGGGTTTTGATCTCGCCCATGGGAATAGACCGCGCTTTTCCTATTCACCGCCGCCAAGGCTATGCACATAGACCGTCAGCATATTGATGATGGCGGGATCAAGCCGCTTGCCCCAGCTTGGCATCACGCCGGCGCGTGCATTGGAAATGCTCTGCACGATGGAAGCCTTGTCGCTACCATAAAGCCAGACCTGATCGGAAAGCCGCGGCGCGCCGACATCGCGGACCCCCTCTCCCTTTTCGCCATGGCAGGAAGCGCAGTTTTCGGCATAAAGCGCCGCACCGCGCCCGGCCGCAGCCTGATCCGTCGCACGGTTGGTCAAGGACAGCACGTGTTCTACCACATCATTTATCTGCGGACGCGTCAGCAAACCATCGGTCAGAAAGCGCGGCATCATGCTTTGGCGCTGATCATCGCTTTCATTGGCGCGAATGCCATGCACGATGGTGTGATGAATGGCATCAAGGCTGCCGCCCCAAATCCACTCATCATCGGCAAGGGATGGAAAGCCACCGAGGGCCCCCTGCCCGCCCGCGCCATGGCAGCTTGCGCAATTATTGGCAAAGGCACCGCGCCCGCCCGCCATGGCAAAGGCGCGCAATTCCGGATCGGCGGCAATCTGTTCCGGCGTGGCCGCGCGCAGGCGCGACATCATTGGCGCCATGCGCGCTTCCGCCTGCTGCACATCCCGCATCACCGCTTCACGCGCGATCCAGCCGGAAGTGCCCGTCGCGCCGGGGATCGGCAGCGCCGGATAGATCACCACCCAAACCAGGCTGAAGGCGATGGTCGCATAGAAGGTCCAAAGCCACCATTTCGGCAAAGGCGTATTGAGTTCCTTGAGCCCGTCCCATTCATGGCCGGTGGTATCCTGACCGCTCAGCTTGTCTTTTTCGATTTTCGTCGGCATGGCCGTTACTCCTTACGAGCGGGGCGGCGCGCGGTCATCGCGCAGCGGTATATCGCCAAGGGATTCGAAATGCTTGCGCCGCGATGGCCGCATCACGAACCACACCATCCCCAAGAACAGGATAAAGAACCAAACCACCCAAAGAGCGCGAAGCGCGGGGTAGAATTCAACCAGGCTTTCCATTGTGAAGGCCCTCCCCTTATTGCTGCCGCAACTGCGCCGGCGTTACATCGCGGAAATCCACGAGCGTGCCGAGCATTTGCAGATAAGCCACCAGCGCATCCATTTCCGTAATGCGCACAGGATCACCATCGAAAGCCGCCTGCCGGGCGCGGGCATAACGGGCATTGAAGGCTGTTGCATCCGCATCCGGCCGCGCCTGGGCTTCCAGATCAGCCCTGGCGTTCGCAATCATCTCATCGGTGTAAGGCACGCCAACCGCACGAAGTGCCCGCAGATGATCCGCCACTCGGCTGTAATCCAAAGGCCGATCCAAAAAGGAATAGGGCGGCATGATGGAAGCCGGCACCACCGCGCGGGGTGAGCGCAAATGCGCCGCATGCCAATCATCCGAATAGCGGCCGCCAACCCGCGCCAAATCTGGCCCGGTGCGCTTGGAACCCCATTGGAAGGGGTGGTCATACATGCTTTCCGCCGCCAGGCTGAAATGGCCATAGCGTTCCAATTCATCGCGGAAGGGGCGGATCATCTGGCTATGGCAGACGTAGCAGCCTTCCCGCACATAGATATTGCGTCCCATTTGTTCGAGTGGTGTGTAAGGTCTGACACCCTGCACACGTTCAATCGTTGTCTCCACAGCAAAAAGCGGGACGATCTGCACCAGACCGCCAATGGAAACCGTGAGCAGTGTCAGCACACCCATCAGGACAACATTGCGTTCAATAACGCCGTGGTCACGAAGCCAGCGGAACATTTGCCGATCCTCCTTCTATTCCGCCGCGACGGCATGGGCTGGGGCAAAGCGCGGCGCGGGTTCCGCGGCTTCCCCTTCAGTGACGGTCTTCCATAAATTGAAGGCCATGATCAGCGCGCCAGCCAGGTACAGCACCCCGCCAATGGCGCGAATGACATAATAGGGATGCATGGCTTCCACCGTTTCCACGAAGGAATATTGCAGGAAGCCGAGCTCATCAAAGGCGCGCCACATCAGGCCCTGCATGATGCCCGATACCCACATGGCGGTGATGTAGAAGACGATCCCAAGGGTCGCGACCCAGAAATGCCAGGAAATCAGACGTTCGCTCCAGATTGCTTTTTTCCGCCAGAGCACGGGGAAAAGATAGTAAAGCGCGCCGAAGGAAATGAAGCCGACCCAGCCCATGGCACCGGAATGCACATGGCCAATGGTCCAATCCGTATAATGCGAAAGACCATTCACGGCCTTGATGGACATGACCGGGCCTTCAAAGGTGGACATGCCATAAAAGCCGACCGCCGCCACGCTGAAGCGCAAAGCCGGATTGGTGCGCAGCTTGTCCCAAGCGCCTGAGAGCGTCATGAGGCCATTGATCATGCCACCCCAAGACGGCATCCAGAGCATGACGGAAAACACCATGCCGAGTGTTTGCGCCCAATCGGGCAGCGCCGTGTAATGCAGATGGTGCGGCCCCGCCCAGATATAGAGGAAGATCAAGGTCCAGAAATGGATGATCGAAAGCCGATAGGAATAAACCGGCCGATCCGCCTGCTTCGGGATCAGATAATACATCATCCCCAGAAAGCCCGCGGTCAGGAAGAAGCCCACCGCATTATGGCCATACCACCATTGGATCATGGCACCCTGCACGCCAGCCGGCGCGGAATAGGAATGCGATGACCCGAGCCCGACGGGGATCGAGATATTATTGCCGATATGTAGCAAAGCAACGGTGATGATGAAGGCAAGGAAGAACCAATTCGCCACATAGATATGCGGTTCTTCACGCCGGACGATAGTACCGCCAAAGGCGATCAGGTAGAACACCCAAACCACCGTCAGCCACAAATCCACATACCATTCCGGTTCGGCATATTCCTTGCCCTGGGTGATACCAAGCACATAGCCAAGTGCCGCCATGACAATGACGAATTGATAGCCCCAGAAAAGGAACCACCCCATATCATCGCCGCCGAACAATCGCGCGCGGCAGGTGCGTTGCACGATGAAAAGGCTCGTTAGGAACAGCGCATTCCCACCAAAGGCGAAGATCACCGCGCTGGTATGCACGGGGCGCAACCGCCCAAAGCTGGTCCATTCCAAATCCAGATTGAGCAATGGAAAAGCGAGCTGCAGCGCGATGACAACGCCCACCAGGAATCCCACCACACCCCAAAAGGCGGTGGCGATGGCAAAGGCGCGGATCGGGCCCTCTACAAAGACGGGCTGATCGCCGGGCGCAACGCGCCCCGTGGCGGCAATGGCGGCCATGATTAGTCTCCCTCAAGACGCGGGACTCGGAATCAGCCGCGTCGGGGGGCAGGAAAGAACCATCAGCGCGCGCCGTCCTTGATCAGGATCAATTACTGGCGCGCCTAAAGCGCTAGCGTGGCGCCATGATCGCGCGGGCTTTGCGCCTGCGGGGCAAGCGGAGGAAGGTTTCATGCCAAGCGATGCAGCCATTGCGCCGCGCCGGCTCACAATTCGGAAGGTCTCGCCCGACCGTCCCTGGGTCTGGCTGAATGCGGGCTGGCGCGATCTGATGGCCAATCCAAGGATCGGCTTTTTCTATGGTGGCGCCTTGGCCGCCTCTGGCTGGCTGCTGATACTGGTCCTGCTTGGCGTGCGTTCTGCCTGGGTGATCCTGCCCGCCTCGGCAGGGTTTTTCATGGTCGCACCCTTACTCGCGACCGGGCTTTATGAGGCAAGTCGCCTGCGTGCCGAGGGCAAGCCTGTCACCTTCAAGGCCTGCCTTGGTGGCTTCACGCGCAATGGCCAGCAGCTTGCTTTCTTGGGCGTTCTGCTGGTTATCCTGCATCTGTTCTGGGTGCGCGTGGCGGCGCTGATTTTCATGCTGATGTTCGGCATTAATTTCACGCCAAGTCTGGAAGATTTACCGATGGCGATGTTGCGGTCCGATATGCTGCTGCCCTTTCTGATTGTTGGTACGGGCGCGGGTGCGATCCTGGCCACAGCAGCTTTCGCGATTTCAGCGATTTCCATTCCCATGCTGGTGGATCGCGATATCTCCGCCATGGAAGCGATTGTGCTTTCCATCCGCGCGGTCATGACCAATCCGGGTGCGATGATCTTTTGGGCCGGGCTGATTGTGGTCTTCACCGCCTTCGCGATGGTGCCCTTCTTCCTTGGCCTTGCGCTTGTGGTGCCGCTGATCGGGCACGCCACCTGGCATGCCTATAAGGATTTGGTTGTCGAAGATTGATCAGGGCCGCATGGTGAGTGCAGTCAGGCCCGTGCCGCGCAAGGGTTCCGCGATCCGCGCAAAATCGCAGAGCAGCGGGCGGGTTTCGCGCGGGTCTATAATTTCCTCGACCCAAAAGGCCTCGGCGGTGCGGTAGGGGGAGCGCAGCTTCTGCAAGCGTTCGTCTATTTCGGCGATTTTCGCTTCGCGATCCGTCGCCGCATTCACCTCAGCGGCATAGGCGGCCTCGATACCGCCTTCGAGTGGCAAGGACCCCCAGCGCCCGGATGGCCAAGCATAACGGATGGAATAGCGCCCGGCTGGTTGGTGCACCACGCCGGCAACACCAAAGGCATTGCGCAGAATAACGGTGCACCAGGGCGCGCGACATTGATTGACCGCGGCCATGGCACGCACGCCCCAGCGGATGGTGGCGGTTTTCTCCGCTTCCAACCCCACGGCGAAGCCAGGGCAATCCATCAGATAAACCACCGGCAGGTGGAAGGTTTCCGCCATATCCACAAAGCGGATGATTTTGGCGCAGGCATCCGCTGTCCAGGACCCGCCCGAAAATACCGGGTCTGAAGCCATCACCGCGACGGGCAAGCCATCCAGCCGCGCGAGCCCGGTGATGATGGGCCGGCCAAACCAGCGGCCCATTTCGAAAAAACTGCCCTTGTCGAATAGTGTTTCGACGATTGGGCGCATTTTATAGGCTTGGCGCGGATCGCGCGGGATGGCGCTGATCAGCTTGGCATCGCGCCGCCCCGGATCATCACGCGACCGCAAGCGGGGCGAGACCTCAAACACCGATTGCGGCAGGTAAGACAGAAAGCGCCGCGCGGCAGCGAAGGCTTCTTCTTCTGTGTCCACCGCATCATCCACCGCGCCGGCCTTGCACTGAATCTCCCAACCGCCCAGGTCGCGTTTGTCGAGCTTTTCGCCGAGCCGCGCCACCACCGGAGGGCCGGCCACAAACATGGCGGAGGATTTCGTCATCACCGAATAATGCGCTGCCGCCAGCCGCGCCGCGCCAAGCCCGGCCACCGATCCAAGCCCAAGCGCCACCACAGGCACCAGGCCTAAATTCTGCGCGGTGAGGTGATAAAGCTGCGTACCGCCCACACCACCAGGCAGATTGGCGCGGCCCGTGGTTTCAATGGTTTTCACCGAACCGCCACCGCCCGAGCCTTCAATCAGGCGAATGATCGGCAAGCGCAATTCAGCCGCCATGCGTTCCGCCATGATCGGTTTTTCGCGAATGGTCGCATCCGCACTGCCGCCGCGCACGGTGAAATCATCGCCCACCACCACCACAGGGCGGCCTTCAATCTCCGCCCGGCCCATGACGCAATTGGAAGGTGTGAGCGTCACTAGATCGCCCTTGGCGTCATATTCGCCGCGCCCGGCAATGGCGCCGACTTCGTGGAAACTATCCTTGTCCACCAGCTTCAGCACACGTTCGCGCACGGTCAGCCGCCCGCCATCATGCTGGCGCTTCACCTTATCCGGCCCGCCCATGGCCTCCGCCATGGCTTGGCGGCGCTTCAGCTCCTCGATTTCCGGTTGCCAAGTCATGCGGCGTTTCCCTTGGTGTCTTTCTGGCGGCGAGTGTCACGCGAGTTCCCGCGCCCTGCAAGCGGGCGTTGTCGCCAGCCCCCCGAGCCCCCATGATAGAACGGCCCAGCCATACGGAGAGGCCGCCATGCCGATTGATGAAAGCCTGAAATTCCTGCCCGTAAACATCGCGGTGCTGACCGTGAGCGACACGCGCGACATGGCGAGCGACCGTTCCGGCCAAACCCTGCAAGACAGGATCGAAGCCGCGCGGCATCACTGCGTCGCGCGGGAAATTGTGAAGGATGACCCGGACGCGATTGAAGCCGTGCTGCGCCGCTGGATTGCAGACCCTGCCGTGGATTGCGTGATCACAACTGGCGGCACCGGCATCACCGGGCGGGACGTAACGCCGGAAGCCTTCAAGCGCGTGCTGGAGAAGGAAATCGAAGGCTTCGGCGAATTATTCCGCTGGATCAGCTTTCAGAAGATCGGGACTTCCACCATCCAATCCCGCGCCATGGGCGGCGTTGCGGGCGGCACCTATCTTTTCGCGCTGCCTGGTTCAACCGGCGCCTGCAAGGATGGTTGGGATGAGATCCTGCGCTTCCAATTGGATTCGCGGCACCGCCCCTGCAATCTGGTGGAGCTGATGCCGCGCTTGCTGGAACATCTAAAACCCGTGTGAGGGGCGCGCGAGGGCACAACCCCTCGCGCGTTTTGCCTTACGCTGCCTTGGAAGTTGCCAAGACCTTCCACACGCTCTCGGGCGTGGCCGGCATATCAATATGCTTCACGCCATCGCCGGCCAGCGCATCCACTACGGCATTGATCAGCGCGGGTGGGCTGCCGACCGCGCCCGCTTCACCGGCACCCTTCACGCCAAGGGGATTCGTCTCACACGGCACTTCGATGAAATCCACATCAATATTCGGCAGATCATCGGCGCGCGGCAGCGCGTAATCCATGAAAGAAGCCGACAGCAATTGGCCGCTTTCCGCATCAAAGGCCGTGCGTTCCAGCATGGCCTGGCCAATACCCTGCGCCACACCACCATGCACCTGGCCGCGCACGATCAGCGGGTTCAGTGCATGGCCCACATCATCAATCACGATGTAATTCGCGACCTTGATGATGCCCGTATCGGGGTCCACCTCAACCTCCGCGGCGTGGCAGCCATTGGGGAAGGTGTGGGATTTGATCTGCGCCACTTCCAGCGCGTCCAAAAGCGTGACCTCCTGGCCCTTGGCAGCGCGCGCCTTCTGCGCTGCCGCCAGTTCCAGAATGCCGATGCCCTTATCGGTGCCGACCACACCAAAGCGGCCATTGGCGGAGGAGAATTCAATATCCGCCACAGCCGCTTCCAGATGCTCGGAAGCGGCCTTCTTGCCCTTTTCGACCACGGAAGCCGCGGTCACCAGAATGGCCTGGCCTTCGGAATAAAGGCTGCGCGCGCCACCTGTTCCACCGCCTGACGGAAGGCTTTCGGAATCGCCCTGCTTCACGCGGATTTTTTCGATCGGGATGCCAAGCTCATGGCTGGTCAGCATGGCATAGGCGGTTTCATGCCCCTGCCCGGTGCTTTGCGTGCCGACATAGACATCAACATATCCATCATCAGCAAAACGCACCGCCGCGTTTTCGGTCGCGTCACCGCCCGTCGCTTCCAGGTAATAGGCAAAGCCAATGCCGCGCCTTTTGCCGCGCCGCTGGCTTTCCGCCCGCCGCGCCGCAAAGCCGGACCAATTCAGCCGTTCAAGCGCGGTATCCATGAGCTTCGCGAATTCGCCCGAATCATAGCGCTGCCCCATGGCCGAGACGTAGGGCATGGCGGAAGACGGCACCATGTTGCGCTTGCGGATCGCCACACGATCCAGGCCCATTTCCTGCGCCGCCGTGTCAATCAGGCGCTCCACCAAGTAATTGCTCTCTGGCCGGCCAGCGCCGCGATAGGCATCCACCGGCACGGTATTGGTGATCACGCCAACCACATTGGCGTAGATGGCGCCGAAATCATAAACACTCGCCAGCACCTTGGTGCCCGCACCGGTCGGGATGAAGGGCGCGAAAGTGTTTAGATAGGCGCCCATATTCGCCCAATTCTTGGTGCGCAGCGCCAGGAACTTGCCATCCTTGTCCAGCGCCAATTCACCGGCGGTGATATTGTCACGCCCATGCGTGTCTGACTGGAAGGCTTCCGTGCGCTCGGATGTCCATTTCACCGGGCGCTTCAGGCGGCGCGCGGCGAAGCAGGTCAGCACATGTTCGGCATACAGAAACAGCTTCATGCCAAAGCCGCCGCCGACATCGGGTGTGACCACGCGGAAATGATCTTCCGGCAGGTTGAAGACACTGCCGGCGAGAAGCTTACGCACCAGCCAAGACCCTTGGGTATTGGTATGCAGCGTCCATTTGCCGGTGCCGGCATCATAATCCGCGACCGCCGCGCGGGCTTCCATGCTGGCCACCACCACGCGGTTATTCACCACCGTCAGGCGCGTGACATGCGCGGCCTTGGCGAAAAGCGCATCGGTCTTGTCCTTGTCGCCGACATGCCAGTCAAAGCAGGTATTGTTCGGCGCACTCGGCCAGATTTGCGGCTGGCCTGGCTTGGTCGCGCTCGCCAGATCGGTGGCGGAGGGCAGGATTTCATAATCTACCTCAATCGCCTCAGCGGCATCGCGCGCCGCCTTGGCGCTTTCGGCCACAACAAAGGCGACCGGGTCACCCACATGGCGCACCGTGCCATCCGCCAGCACCGGGCGCGGCGTGGAGGATAGCGACGAGCCATCGCTATTCTTCAGCGGGATCAGGCAAGGCAGCGGGCCAAGCCCCTCGGCGGCCAGATCGGCCGCGGTATAAACCCCAAGCACCCCCGGCATCGCTTTGGCAGCGGTGGTAGAGATGCTCTTGATCGCGGCATGGGCGTGGGGGCTGCGCAGCACCACGCCCTGCGCCTCTCCGGGCAGGCTGATATCGGCGGTATATTGCCCATCACCCTTCAAAAGCCTTGGGTCTTCCACACGACGAATGGATTGGCTGAGGCCGAATTTTGCCATTGCGGAGCACTCCTTGTTTTGCGTTCCCGGTATCATTCAACAGGTTGGGGCGGGATGGAAAGGGGGAAAGGGTCCAAAGCGCAGGAATTGTGACCGGGGGCGCATTTGCGTCGGCGACTTCATCCTGTCAGGTTGATGCAACAATAGAGGAAGGTGAGAGCACATGTCAGGAAATGCAACGCCGCCAGGGCCCGAATCCATGCTTCTGTCCGGACGCCTAGGCGCGCAACTGGTGCGCCAGATGGCAGGAAGCTGGTGGGTCTTTATGCTCCGCGGCGTGGCCGCGATCATTTTCGGGGTTTTGGTCTTCCTCTTTCCCGGGCTTGGCCTGGTGTTCATCCTGGCTTTTCTCGGTGCCTGGATGCTGTTCGATGGCATGGGGTCCATCTACCAGGCGGTGAAGGGGGGCCACCCGACCGGGGAACGCAGCCGGACCTGGCTTTGGATTGATGGCATTATCTCCCTCGCTGCCGCGGCGGTGATGCTGCTTGCGCCGGGCGTTTCGGCCATTGGCCTGCTGATCGTGACGGCTGCCTGGTTCCTGCTTTCGGGCGGGGCGCGGCTGATGCTGGCCTTCCGGCTTTCCTCCGTGCTGCTGGGCTTGCTTGGGGCTTTGAATATCGTGATCGGCGCTTGGATGCTGCTGCGCCCGGGGCCGGGCTTGCTCGCGGTGATCTGGATGGTGGCGCTGGAGGCGATCATCATGGGCGCCATCATGATCAGCCTTGGCTGGCGGCTGAAGCATATCCACCAGAATCCGGAGCAGGAAGCGGGGCAGACCCGGATTTGATCAGGCGTGGCGGAAACCCGTAGGCTCAGCCGATGTGGTTTCCCGCCCCCAAGGAGCTCCCGCTCCGCCCCTTCGCCCGCCTGCCGGATCGCTTGCGGAATCTGCGTCGATCCTCCTGGGCCGATGCCAACCGCGCCGGTGCGCCGATTGACAGTTTCCTGGAAGGCCCCTGCTTTGATCGCGCGGGGCGCTTCCTGGTCACGGATATTCCCAATGGCCGCATCCTGCTGGTCGGGCCCGGTGATGCTTGGGAAGTGCTTGCGGAGTATGATGGCTGGCCGAATGGCCTGGCCCTTGGCGCCGATGATGCGCTGCTGATTGCCGATTATCGCCATGGGCTTCTCAGCCTTGATCCGGCGCGCGGTTCCATCACCCCGTTATTGGAAACCGTGGGCAGTGAGGGATTTCTGGGGCTGAATGATGTAACCCTTGGCCCGCAAGGCGCGATCTTCTTCACCGATCAAGGCCAGACCGGGCTACAGGACCCACGCGGGCGGGTCTATCGGCTGGGCGCCGATCGGCGGCTTGATCGGCTGATTGCGAATGGCCCAAGCCCGAACGGCATTGCGCTGAACAAGGCGGGCACGCATTGCTACGTGGCGATGACCCGTTCCTGTGAGGTTTGGCGCTTCGCCCTTCGCCCGGATGCCATTGTCGGCAAGGCCAATCTGTTCTTCCGCACGCCAGCCGGCACATCGGGACCGGATGGCATGGCGGTGGATGTGCATGATCGGCTGTTCATCGCCAATCCGGGCCATGGCATGGTCTGGGGCGTGGATGCGCATGGTGTGGCACTGTTTGCGCTGGATTGCCGGCCCTTTGGCCGCATGCCGACCAATTGCTGCTTCGCGCCCGATGGCGTGACGCTGCTGATTACGGAAAGCCAATCGGGGCAGGTTCTGGCGGCGGAAATACCGGGGCCGTGACTTCCATGCCGGATCCGCGCAGCGACATGCGTCATATTTTCTCCCAGAGGGACAATTTGGATCCCAACTTCTTGCCTTACGGGCTTGGTCCCGGAAGCGACCCATGCTGGGAAGACTGAGGCGCCTCACGCGCCGCGCGCAATCACTCTATTTCGAAACAGGATCACTGCGGGAACCGCTTGCGTATGTCCGCCAGGCTGTTTTCGTCAAATCATCACTGGTCGCACGCCATCTGTGGGACCTTCAGAATTCCTTGCTGCCTTGGCGCCTTGCCGCAGAACGGCGACGCTTGGCTGCACAACGCGCGCAGGGTCGGCTTGTAATTGCCGTCACCGCGGCAGGCGGTCTTGGCGATATGATCATCATGGCGCGCTGCCTGCGTGACCTTGCGAAGGAAACAGAAGCCTTTGCGTTTGACATCTTCGCCGCCTCACCCGATTTGACGCAATGGGGTTTTGCTGCGGTCCCCGGCTTCGGCAGGGCTTATCCCGATACGCTGGAGAGATTCTCGACCCGCAATTACGACCTGCATCTGCGCATAAACCAAACCGTCATCGCCGCGCCGGAAACAATCCGTTGGGACAGGCTGCGGCACACGCCGCTTATGCTTCAGGCTATACGCAGGCTGATTCGCTTGTCACGCCAACCCAGCTTGGAACCATACATTTTGCATCACCCGCGCCTTGACAATGGCTTGGCGCGCAAGGCCATTTACGCGGGGAGAAGCCGTCAGGACTTCCTGCATTGGATGCTGGGTATAAGCTATAGCGACGATGCCCTGGCGATCGAGGCAGATCACGAAGCGCTGCGGCGCTTTGGTCTGGTTGGACGCGATTTCATCACTGTCCATAATGGCTTTGACCCCAATTTTATAGTCTCTGGACAGCGCGCGACGAAGTGCTATCCGCATTTTGACGCCGTGATAACCAAGCTGAAGGCAGCCCGCCCGGAGCTGCTCATCGTACAATTGGGCACGACAACCAGTAAGCCGATAGCGGCCGCAGACCTTATTCTCATTGGCAGGACAAACTTGGCTGAGGCGGCTGGGCTGCTGCACAAGACGCGGCTTCATCTGGACAATGAAGGGGGGCTTGTACATCTCGCGGCCTGCTATGGCCGGCGAAGCTTAGTAGTTTTCGGCCCGACACCTTCTGACTATTTCGGTTATCCTGCCAACATTAATGTTGATCCACTCCGCTGCGGCGGCTGCTGGTGGATTGAGGAAAGTTGGATGGATCGCTGTCCACGTGGCATGAAGCAACCGGAATGCATGTTTGCCCAACCGCCTGACAAGATTCTTACGCTTGCACTAAAGGCATTAAGCGAGCCGCGCCCGCAGCTCGAGTTTTCGTCCCAAAATAATCTGTAAGGGTGGCGAATACTCCTCTCCGGCCTACGTCACCCGATCCAATTCCTGTTCCGTCATCCCACCTGGCACCAGCGCCATTGGTATTTTCAGGCGTGACGCATGACGACCCGTGAGTGCCGAAATCAACGGCCCCGGCCCGCCGCTGCCAGTTGCCATGGCGAGCACCAGGATGGAAATGCGCGGGTCTTCCTCAATCAATATCAGCAATTCCTCGCGCGGTTCGCCTTCACGGATGATCAGCATCGGCATGCCGCCGGTAATCTCACTGACATGAGAGGCAAGGCCGGCCAGCAGCCGTTCCGCTTCCGCGCGGCGCTCTTCCTGCATCATCACACCAACGCCGGCCCATTCCACCAGCTCCACCGGTTCCAGCACGCGCAGCAACGCTACACGCCCGCCCCCCTTGCGGGCGCGCAGGCACGCATAGCGCAGCGCCACCGCCTGTTCGGCGCTGTCATCCACGACCACCAGGAAAACGCGATCGCGTTTGGCCTTGGTTGCGGCGGCGGCGGCTTCCTCAGAACCGGTCATCAATTTCTCCTGAACAGCACGCTGCCGAGCCAGCCGGCCAGCACCGCCAAGACAATACATAGCACGCCATAAAGCAGCGGCTGCCCGCGCGCGAGGGAAGCAATATCAGCCGCCGTGCCGACGCGTTCCACACGCAAGGACAATTCCTGCCGCGCGATCACCCGGTTTTCACGCGCGAGCAACACTTCAATCTGATAATCGCCGGTCTGCACGGTCGCGGGAAAGGCGATGCGCGCGCTGAACAGGCGTTCCCCTGCGCGGGAAACCGGGGCGGCATATTCCTGCCAACGGCCGTCAGCCTGCTTCAGTTCCAGCAGCGCGGCGCGAAAGGCGGGGTTACGCGTGCCCTCGCTCCGGAGGCGAAGATTATCGAAGCCCAGGCGATATTGCCGCCTTTCTTCCTCGGGCAGGATTTCCCAAACGCGCCGCGTGCCGGCCAAGGCGTAGAAGCCTGGCACATCCGGAAAGCGCGTGGACGGGCCATTCAGCCAAATGCCGAGCACATTGATCTTGCGCCGAACCACCACGCCCTGCGTTGGGCCAGTCGCGACCACGATCAAATCCTCAACAGGATCGCCGCCCAGGGGGTTTTGCGTCGCGCCAAAAACCAGCACGGAAGCGCCAGTAAAACCGGTGCTGATTTCAACCCTGTCCGTGGAAAGCTCGGCGGTGATGGGCGGCCCGGACGCCAAGGCCGGCGCCATCAGCCAGCAAAACCACAACAGCGCTCGCGCAACCAGCCTCATAGCAGCGGGCCGAGCGTAAAGGACCGACTTGGCGTTTGCAGCAGGTTCCAGGCAAGCGCAAAAGCAACCGAAAGCACCAATAGCCCAAGTAGGGCGCGGGTTTCCTCACCGCGCAGCTTGGTGCCCATGGCGGCGCCGAATTGCGCGCCCGCGACACCGCCGGCCAACAGCAAAAGCGTCAGCACGATATCCACGCTGCCCACCTGCCAGGCTTGCAGCAGCGTGACATTGGCCGAGACGAAAACAACCTGAAACAGCGATGTGCCGATCACAATCGAAGTCGGCATTCCAAGGATATAGATCATCGCAGGCACCAGCATGAAGCCGCCACCCACCCCCATAATGGCGGAGAGCATGCCAATGCCAAAGCCGATCACAAGCGGCGGTATCACTGAAATATAAAGCCTGGAATCACGGAAACGCAGTTTGAAAGGCAGGCCATGCAGCCAGGTATGTTCATGAAGCTTCCGCCGCGGTGCCGTGCCACGCCGGCGCCTGAGCAGGGCCGTCACGCTTTCGCGCACCATCAGCGCGCCAACAATGCCAAGAATCACCACGTAAAACAGTGAGACCGCAACATCCACTTGGCCCCAGCGCTTAAGCAGCGCAAAAATCTGCACGCCAAGCGCCGAACCCAAAAGCCCACCCGCGAAAAGCGTGAGCCCCATGCGCCAATCCACATTGCCGCGCCGCCATTGCGCAATAAGGCCGGAGATCGAGGCACCCAGTGTTTGATTGGCGCCGGAAGCAACAGCCACTGTGGATGGAATGCCGATCAACATCAGCAATGGTGTCAAAAGAAACCCGCCACCAACGCCGAACAATCCCGAAAGCCAGCCCACGCCAAAGCCAATGCCAAGCAGCAGCAGGGCATCAACACTCATTTCAGCGATAGGCAGGTAGACCTGCATCGCGATTCCAATCAGTCCAAACGTGAGCCTTGCGCGAAGCTTCGACCTTACGGCGCAACCCCGCAAGAGGGGTTATCGGCGCGTTACAAGGCAGGAATGCGGCAGATGCGTTATCGCTTCGTCGCAAAAGCGACCAGAGCGAGGAAAAACAGGCCCAACAGTGCAAAACCCGCAATGGCAAAAGGCGGCCCGATACCATCCGCGAGCGCCCCGAGTACCAAGACACCAATCGGGCCAGTGCCGATACAGGTAGTGGTCAGGCCAAGGATCCGCGAACGTGCCTCGACGGGTGCTTCCATCATCACAATACCGGTTTGCAGGCTGGCAAAGGCCGCCGTGCCAAAGCCGCCCAGCATCAAGAATAGCGCCGCGAGCCAGAGCGAAGGCGCCAATGCGGCCAGCGCCAGCACCGTCAGAAAGGCGGTTGAACCCAACAACAAAAGCCCCCTGCCCGCTTGAGGTCCTCGGCGAAGCGCCAGCGCAAGGCCAGAGATCAGCGCGCCAAGTGGCTCAGCCGCGGCCAGGAAGCCGATTTCAATGGCACTCGCCCCAAAGGCGCGGTCACCAAAGGCCGGCAGGATGGAGTTGTAGGAAAAGCCGAAAATATTCATCACCAGCGTCACGCCAAGCACCGCGCGCAAGGCCGGATGAGCGAGTGCGAACCGCAACGCCTCAGCCACCTCAGCAAATAGGCGGCGCGGCACTAAAGCCCGGCGCGGCTGGCTGTAAGAAACGGTGGATACCAAGCCAAGCGCCACAAGATAAATTACCGATGCAATGATATAGGCCACGGTAACGCCAAGGGTTTCATACAAAACCCCACCCAACATCGGCCCCAACATGCGAGTCGTGCTGCCGGTTGTCGTATCGAAGGCAACGGCGGGGACAATACGCTCTGGCCCTGCGGTTTCCGCCACCATGCGCCGACGTGTGGCCAATTCATTGGTCCAAACGAGGCCGCCAATCAGCCCATTCACCCATAAATGCCAGAGCGAAAGCCAGCCTAGCGCGGAAAGCACGGCGATGGTGATGGCGCCAAGCGCCGTCAGCGCCTGACCGGCCATGAGCAAATGTTTGCGATTGAGACTTTCCGCGACGGCCCCTGAAAGTGCGCCCATCAACAGCATGGGCAAAGCGCGCGCCATCAGCACCAGCGAAACCGCGAAGGCGGAACGCGTCAGTTCATAGGCGTAAAGCCCGCTGACCAGCATTTCCACCCAACGCATGGAATTGGTCAGCCCGCCCGCGCCCCAAAGTTTCAAAAAGGCGCGGTCGGAAAGCAGAACCCTGAGCGGCGCGGGATCAGCCATCACGCCGCGCCGCCCTTAATGTCTCAATACCCGGAATCACCCAGATGCAGCAGCGGGAAGGCGCTGAAGACATGCGGCGCATTGGTCGCCAAGGCGCCCGCATGGACGAAGCTTGGGTTGAGTTCGCTGAACTTGGTGGCGCCGAGCAAACCCATGGTGGTGTAGATCTCGGTTTCCATGATTTCGAGCATGCGCTGCACGCCAGCCGCGCCATCGGCTGCCAGCGCGTAGCAATAAAGCCGCCCAAGCCCGACAAGATCGGCGCCAAGGCAAAGCGCCTTCACCACATCCGTCCCGCGGGAAAACCCGCCATCAATCCAAACCTTGGCGCGGCCACCGACTGCCTGCACCACTTCCGGCAGCACATCCATCGCACCCCGGCCATGATCCAATTGCCGCCCGCCATGGTTGGAGACATAGACCACATCAACGCCATGGTCGCAGGCAAGCGCGGCGTCCTCAGCGGTCGCAATTCCTTTCAGGATCACCGGCATTTTGTATTTGGCCTTGAAGCGATCAATCTGTTTCCAGGACAGGGCGGCCTGAAATTCAATGCCCTGCACCCGCGCACGCCAGGGCTTGGCAAAGCGGCGCGCGATATCACGTTCACGCCGGCTATAGACCGCGGTGTCCACGGTGAAGCAGAAGGCATCATAGCCGGCTGCCACTGAACGATCCGCGTAATCATCAATGAAGCTGTCATCGCCGCGCACATAAAGCTGGAAGATCTTGGGGCCAGGCGTATTCGCCGCGGTTTCCTCAAGCCCAGGCTTGGTGACGGAAGAAACAATCAGCGGCACGCCAAAGGCCGAAGCCCCCTGCCCCGCTGTCGCCGCGCCATTGGCGCCGAAGCTCTCCAGGCCACCCACCGGCGCCAAGGCAACCGGCAGGCGAAGCTTCTTGCCGAACATTTCGGAAGTTGTGTCGATAGTCGAGACATCACGCAGCACGCGGGGGCGAAACGCGAGCGTGTCCAGCGCCAGACGATTGCGGCGCATGGTGGTTTCGGTTTCCGTCGCGCCCGTCAGGTAATCCCAGATATTGGCATCGAGCCGATTTTTCGCCGCCTTGGCGAATTCGTGCATCGTCAGAAATTTGCCTTCAGTTTCACTCAGCATTTGATGTCTTCCTCAATGATCAACCGGCCAGAAAGTCGCGCGTCCAGCGCGCATAATCATCCTCACGCATCGCGGCCTTCATCAGCGCCGCATCCGCAAGCCCGGGCAGCTTCCCGGGTGGGGTGCCATCGCGCAAAGCCTTGAGTGTCGCATGCACGGCCGCCATGGCGGCGAAGCTTGGCGCATGGCCCTGAAGGGCGATGCGCACGCCATGGGCAGCCAGCTTTGCCTTATCGGCCAATGCGGGCGGCGTGCCGCCCAGCATCAAGGGCACACCATTTGCGGCGGCTTGCAGGGCAGAAAGCTGCGCCCAATCGGTCACACCGGTATAGAACAGCGCATCGGCACCGGTTTTCGCATAGGCGCGGGTGCGCGCCACGGCTTCATCCAGGTTCACCAGATTGACCGCGCTGGTGCGCGCGACAATCACAAGCGATGGGTCTTCGCGGGCGGCAAGCGCCGCATGGATTTTGCCAAGCCCGGCATCCAGGCTGAGCAAGCCAGGCTCTCCCGCGCCATGGGCACGGGGCAGGTCAGTATCTTCAATGGTCAGCGCCGCGACCCCGGCGGTTTCCAATTCCTGCACCGTGCGCATGACGTTGAGCGCATTGCCATAGCCGTGATCGGCATCCACCATCAGCGGCGGCGCCCCGGCGCGGCAGATGCGCCTCGCTTGTTCTGCGAATTCTGTGAGCGTCACCAGAATAAGGTCAGGCGCCCCAAGGACCGCGATAGAGGCGATGGAACCCGCAAACATGGCGGTTTCAAAGCCAAGATCGGTCGCGATTCGCGCTGCGATGGGGTCGTGGACTGAGGCCGGGTGCACACAGGCATCCCCGGCAAGTATTGCGCGAAACCGCGCGCGTCGCGCCGAGGTACTCATCACAGCGGCTTCCCCTTCCCCTTATCGGGGTTAGTCTGCAACCGCGCGACCAGCAGGGCAACCCGGGGCGGGTCAGGCCAGGATTGTTGTGATCAATGCCGCGATGAAAAGCACTGTCGCAGCGAAAAAGCCAAGCCCAAGCAGCAGATAGGTAACAACCGTCATGGCGTTGGCGCCGCACGAGCAGACGCGTCCCGGCGAAATGGGCAGCCCCCCAGGCTCCGGCAGTGAGCCCTTATGCCCAGCGATATCAGGAGTCCTGCGCGCAGACTTAATACCATTGGCCGGATTGAATGAGAAGGACATGACCCAACCTCCAGTAGGCAATATACCGGTTTTTCCGATATTTTGTCAAGCGCTGAGTTTAGTGTTTCAGCCTTCGGGGGTGAGTTTACGCATATCCGCAAGCAGGGCGCGGATGGCAGCCAATTGCTCTCGCGCGGCCTCAGGGTCGGCGGGCTCAGTCATGGTCCCACTGGCGCTCCGCCAGATTTGGAAGGCAAAGCGCCCCTTACTCGCCAGGTTGGAGGGATGGCCGATGCTGTCCAATTCACGAGAAACGATTTCCAGCAGCGCACCGAACTGATCGGCAATTTCGCCGGCGGAAAGCGGGGCCAAGGCGGTGTTTTCCGAGGCATGACGCGGCATATCCGGCATCAATTCCATAAGAGTCAGGTCAAGCGCGAGCAGAAGGCGCTTCAGGGTTTCGTGTCTCGGGCGCGTCTTTCCCGTTTCCCAATCGGCAACCGTTGCCTGGGACGCGCCGATCAGATCCCCCAGCGCCACTTGTGAAAGTCCCTTGGCGCGCCGAGCCCTACGCAGGCGGCGCGACCACTCAGGCACTTCCGAGTCGGGTATTCTCAAAGCCATGGTTCTGTTCACCATTGACTTTTGCTCAAGTCCAAGGGGTTCTTCCTATATAGTAAGGGTATGACACGATTTTTTGATGCAAAAATGCAAAGCAGGCGCAGATGTCCCGGGCGCCTAGAGGCGAATTAGCGCAACCGACTCCCTTGTTTTTCGCGAGCATCAGACAGCATTGCAAGCACAGAAAGATGCGGCTAGCCCACCTACATCTATAACGCGAAAATCCTGGACGGGGTGCAGCATCCCTCTAGCCCCTTGGTTGCCGCGCATCTGGCCGGGTCCGGTCAGGCATTGCCTCTGGGCAAAGGTGCACGGCAACCTCTCAAGGGCGTAAAACTAGCGCTTGAGGCAGGCCCAAAAGCTCGGCGTCAGCGCCGCAGGCGCGGCGCCCTCCGCAAAAACCGCGAAGCAATCATTGAAGAAGGCCACGAAGGCATCGGCATGCGCATGGCCCCCGCGCAGGGTTTGCACCATGCCCCAAGGATCGGCCACGCCATCAGCGCGCGCGCGGAGCGACCCCGCATTATAAGCGATCGCCACCAAGGGCGGATCGAACTGCGTGGGCGATTTGCGCCGTGTCGCCTGGGCGCGGATCATCGCTGCCCCGGCGCGGATGGAAGTGGCGGGGTCAAGCAGGCGCATCCGATCAATGCTGCTATCGGCCAGCACTTCCCGCGCCGTGGCGATCAGCGTTTGCATCAAGCCAGGCGAGACACGATGCGGCGTTGCCGCATCGCTGATAAAACCCGGTTCTTCACGGATAGCCCCTGCCCGTCCGCCGGATTCCGTGCACGCAGTTGCGATCAGCAATTCCACCGGCACGCCATAGGCCGCGGCGCAGGTTTCGAAGGCTGCGCGAAAATCGCGCCAGCAGCGCGTGGCGGTTTCTGGCCTGCCAGCACTGCGCGGGGGCGCAACAAATCCTTCAACGCGCAAGCCTTCGGGGCTGAGGCGCCAGCGCCGGGACCCCTGCCCTACTGGCGGCGCGCTGCCCGCCATAAGGCGCTGCACATAGGGGTGCAGCATGGCGCGCCAATCCGGCCCAGAGGCTAACGCGGCTTCGGGTGTAGCGGCACCGGCCAGAGGATGCGGCGCGGCATCAGGGAAAAGCGCGCTCCAGCTTTGCCGGCCGACAATGCCATCTGCGGCAAAACCCGGATGGCGGGCCTGCATGCGGCGCTGGAAATCTACGACAGCGCGATGCGTCGCCGGGCCGAAAATGCCATCGGCAGTCCCCGTGAGCATGCCGGCGCGGATCAGCGCCTGCTGCACGGCGCGTACATCATCACCGCGTTGCAGCGGCAGGCGGAGGCTGAGTTCGCGGGCGAGGGCCATGACAAATCCTCCTTGTTTCACAAACGACAATCGGTGATGCGCGTGGCGCGCAGCGCCGCATCATCGGCGAGGCGCTTGATCGCCGGATCATCGGGTTTTTGTGCGAGGCCGCGCCGCGCCTCAGCCAGCGCATCCCGCGTCGCGGCGCAGCGTGTGGCTTCAGGCCCGGCGGAAGGCCGCGCGGCGGCAAGCAGCGCGCGGCCACGCAGCAAGGCGCCTTCCGCATCCGCCAAGGGGGCGGCTTCGGCGATGAATTCCCGCGCTGCCGGGGCGGCCATGGCCGGGGGCAGGTTTTCAATGGCGCAAAGCCGCGCTTGCGCGCGCAGCTTTCGGGCGGGCAGCAGGGTTTCCCCGGCGGATTGCTCTGCCGCGTGCGCCGCGCTTGCCGCGCAAGAAAGCAGCCCCGCTTCGCGTGCGCCAGCACCAGGGCAGGCAGCACCCGGGGCGCGATCAGCAAAGGCAAGGCTGAGGCAGGCTTCGGCGCGGATCAGATGCAGGCGCTGACAGGCTTCCCCTTTGCCGGGCGCGCAATCGCGCACCACGGGCTCCTCCGCGATCGCCGCCAGTGCGCCGGCTTCGCGCTGCTTCTGCCAGCGTTCAAGCTGCGCCACCGGCGCATCCAGGGCGCTACAGGCGGCAAGGGCAACAAGTGCCAGCGCGATAGGACGGATCATGGCATCACCTCCGCGATCAGCTTTACGGGGTCAAGCTTTCTTTCCCGCAAATGCCCGGTCAGCATCACCAGCGCTTCAAAAGCGGCGCGCGCTTCGGGCTGGCCTTCGCCGGCCTTGCCGGCTTCCTCGATCAGGCGGTTCACCTGTTCCGCGCTTGGGATGGCGCCAGGCACGAGTGATAGCGGGGCGAGCGCAGCGGCAATTTTCTCGGGCGTTGCATCGCGCGCGGCAAGATCAGCAAGCAAAGCCGCGCGGAATTCCGCCAAGCCTTCTTCAAGCTCGGCCTGGCCGCCCGGAAAGCGCGCGGCATCGGCACCATATTCGGCCCAAAGCCGAGCCCCCGCATCATCCTGCCCGATCTTGCTGAGAAGATCAGCGAAGAAGCCGGACCGTGCTGCTACATCCTTGAAGGCGCGCGCAAAAATCGGGCAGGTTTCCATGCGGAGTTCCGCCGAGCTTGGCGTGATCAGCCCCGCATCGAAAAGCTGTGGCGCGAAAGGTGCGGCCAGCACGCGCGCCCGCCAGCGCTGATATTCCGCCGCGCCGAAGTGCCAGCCAAGCCCGATTACCGTCGCGACCGCCCCAATGGGTCCGAGCGCCGTACCGGCCGGCAGCAGGGAAGCCGCGCTGCGCAGCAACGGCGCCAAGGGCTGTGCGCCGATCAGGCCGGCCAAGGCGTCGGAGGCTGTCTTCAGCGTATCCTCAGCGCCCGGGCCGCTATGCTGGCCTTGCAAGGCGGCAGCGGCCGCGCGCGCTTTGCCGAGTGCCTGCGCCGCCCCTTCCGGGATCATGCCCTTTGGTAGAAGCGGGCCGAATTCATCCAGCACCAGGCCGGCCACTTCGATATGCCGGGCAAGGCTGCCCTTTGTCGCCTCAATCCGACCCGGCAGGGCGGCATCGCGCGCCGCCCCTTCCGCCTTATGGCGCAGCGCTTCCGCTTCGGCGGCAAGCGCGCCGGTGGCGCGTTCACGTTCGGCCAATTGTTCGGTGGCGCGGCGGGCGATATGCGCATCTGCCCCGGTGCTGCGCGTGCCGAAATAAAAGCCGAAAACGCCGGTGACGATGCCATTCACATAGCCGGCAATCGCGTCGGTCAGGCCAAGCGTCTTGGAAAACAGCAGCAAGGGCAGGCCGATCACGCCGACAATGAGCGCCAGCAATGCGCGCACCGTCCCTTCCGGCAGCGCAAGCGGCAGGTCGCGTAGCCCGGCGAGCCGCTCAGGCCCAATGGCAGGGTTGGCGACGAGTGCAAAGCTGCGCGCCGCGAGCCACCACAGAAAGGCGGCAAAGCCGATGCCTATAAGGAAAATCATCATACCAATCAGGGCTGGTAGGCCCGTGGCGCCGGGCGCGGCGAAGGCGGCGAATAGCGCCTCTGGCCCCGGCAGGCCGAGAGCCATACCCGCCCCGAGCACGGCGGCGAGTGCCATGCCGGTCAGCAAAATACGCAGCGGGAGGCGTAAAATCTGTAGGCATTCCAGAAGGACGGAGCGGCCTTCGTGAGCACCTGCGGGGCTTTCTGCTAGGGAGGTTTGAGCGGCTGGGGGCATGGGCGGGACCTTGGCTGGGCCCCTTTTTAGTTTTTATTTTCCTATTTTGTCAAGGTATTTTTTCCTTTTGTGGCTAGTACTCCGATTGCCGCAGTTGGTTCCCAATAGCAGCGTCAATCGGCCACCAAACATATGGCCAGTGGTGCGCGGGGGCAGTTTTTGGACTGGGAAAGGTTGGCATGAATCGCACCATTAGCCCTCGGCGCGATAATTCGGCGCTTCACGCGTCACGGCCACATCATGCACATGGCTTTCGCGCAAGCCGGCACCTGTGATGCGCCGGAAGCGTGCCTTGGTCTGCAATTCACCAATGGTGGCGCAGCCCGTATAGCCCATGGCGGCGCGCAAGCCCCCCACCATCTGATGGATCACGGCGCCAACCGGGCCCTTATAGCCGACGCGTCCTTCCACACCCTCCGGCACCAGCTTCAGCGAATCCTGAACTTCGGCCTGGAAGTAGCGATCCGCCGAACCGCGCGCCATGGCGCCAAGTGAGCCCATGCCGCGATAGGATTTGTAGGATCGGCCCTGATAGAGAAACACCTCACCAGGTGCTTCATCCGTGCCGGCAAAAATACTGCCCATCATGGCGCAATCCGCACCCGCCGCGAGAGCTTTTGCCAAATCCCCGGAAGACCGAATGCCGCCATCGGCAATCACCGGCACGCCTTTTTCGCGCGCCGCAGCAGCGCTTTCCAGAATGGCGGTCAATTGCGGCACACCGACACCGGCCACAATGCGCGTGGTGCAAATGGAACCCGGGCCAATGCCGATCTTCACCGCATCCGCGCCCGCTTCAATCAAGGCCAAAGCGCCTTCCGGGGTTGCGACATTACCAGCAATCACCTGCACGGAGTTGGAGAGGCGTTTGATGCGCTCGACCGCCTGCAACACGCCTCCGGAATGGCCATGCGCGGTATCCACGACAACAACATCAACGCCCGCCGCCACCAGCAATTCCGCGCGGTGCAGCCCATCATCACCAACGCCCGTCGCCGCCGCCGCACGCAGCCGCCCCATGCCATCTTTCGATGCATTTGGATTGGCCTGTGCCTTGTCCATATCCTTGACGGTGACAAGGCCCACACAGCGCTGCGCTTCATCCACCACCAGCAGCTTTTCGATGCGGTGCTTGTGCAAAAGTGCCCGCGCCTCATCCGGCGTGACATCGGGGGAGGCGGTGACCAGGCCCTCACGCGTCATCAGCTCATAGACCCGCAGATTGGGATCGGTCGCGAAGCGCACATCGCGATTGGTGATGATGCCAACCAAGCGGCCAGAGCCGCGTTCCACCACCGGAATGCCGCTGATGCGGTGGCGGTCCTGCAGCGCGCGCACTTCAGCCAAAGTCTGGTCCGGATGCACGGTCAGCGGGTTCACCACCATGCCGGATTCGAATTTCTTCACCTGCCGCACCTGCGCGGCCTGATCTTCCGGCGAGAAATTTTTGTGGATCACGCCAATGCCGCCAGCCTGCGCCATGGCAATCGCCATCGGTGCTTCCGTCACCGTATCCATCGCCGCCGACATCAGCGGGATGTTCAGCCGAATTTCCTTGGTGAGGCGTGTATGCGTGCCAGTCTGCGCCGGCAGTACCGTGGAATAGGCCGGCACCAGCAGCACATCATCAAAGGCATAAGCCTCAGCGATCGGCACAGCGCCGAAAGATGTGGAAGCAGAGGGGGAAGATTCGATGGCCATGGTTGGGCTTTCGCGTTGCGCTACCTTGGCGACCCTCCTTAGTCCTTCAACCCATGCGGCGCAATCACGCGGGCGCGTGCTCAGCCGCGAAAGCCACTCGCCACCACATATAATTCGGCCGATTCCTTCCGGCTTGCCGGTGGTTTCAGATGCCGTACGCTGGCGAAATGACGCTTGAGCGTTGTGAGCATGTCCTTTTCTGAACCGCCCTGAAATACTTTCGCAACAAAACCACCACCCGGCGCCAGCACCTTCAACGCGAAATCCAAGGCGAGTTCCGCCAAAGCCATGATGCGCAAATGATCCGTCGCGCCATGGCCCGTGGTATTGGGCGCCATGTCTGACAGCACCAGATCCGCCTTGCCGCCCAGGGAGGCGATGATGCGCGCCTCGGCCTCTTCTTCCTGGAAATCGCCTTGCAGCGTGGTCGCCCCCGGCACCGGGTCCATGGGCAGGATATCCAAAGCGACCACCTGGCCGCGCGGCCCGACCGCCTCCACCGCCACCTGAGTCCAGCCGCCCGGTGCCGCGCCCAAATCCACCACGCGCGCGCCGGGCTTCAAGAGCTTCACCTTTTCCTGCATCTCCAGCAGCTTGAAGGCCGCGCGGGAGCGCAGGCCGCGTTCCTTGGCGGCGCGCACATAGGGATCATTCAATTGCCGACTGAGCCATTTCTGGCTGGCCGTGCTGCGGCCTTCGGCGCTGCGCAGGCGCTGGGTCAGGCCGCGGCTGCTGCCGGGCGGGCTGGGTTTGGCCATGGCGAAGGCTTACCGGTGCCGCGGTGGGCTGCGCCGCGCCGCTTCGCGGTCCGCGCGCATCATGCGCAGCAACATCCCCTCACGCAGGCCGCGATCTGCGACGCGCAGGCTCCGCGTTGGCCAAATGCGGCGAATGGCGGCGTAAATCGCGCAGCCAGGCAGCACGTAATCCACCCGTTCCGGCCCTACACAGGGATGGGCGGCCAATTCGGCGCGGCCCATGGCGAAAAGATCGCCCAGGGCGGCATCGGCGGCCTCACAATCAAGGGTCGAGCCATCCACCAGCGGGCGGCGATAGCGCGGCAGCGCCATGACCACGCCGGCCAGCGTAGTGACGGTGCCGGAAGTGCCCATCAGCCGCACGCCACCCGCATGGATTTCCTGGCCGATGCAATGCAGGCGATCAAAGCCTTCCAATTGTGCGGCAACCTCATCCACCACAGCGAAAAAGCCTTTTTCGGTGAAACAGGCGGCGCCGCAGCGTTCGGCCAGGGTCACGACACCAATAGGAAGCGAGATATAGCCGATCAGCTCCGGCACATCGCCCGGGCGGGCTGCGGCACGGATCCAGGCAATTTCCGTGCTGCCGCCGCCGATATCGAACAAGAGCGCCCGCCGATCACCCGGTTCTAGCAGCGCCGCGCAGGATTCCATGGCGAGTTCCGCTTCTTCCCGCCCCGTAATGATGCGAAGCCGGATGCCGGTTTCCGCCTCCACCCGCGCAATGAAGGCCGGGCCATTGCTGGCCTGGCGGCAGGCCTCGGTCGCGACCGCTTCAAACCCGCGCAAAGGCCGGCGGGAAAGTTTGTCGGCGCAGGCGCCAAGGGCGGCCAGGGCACGGTCAATGGAAGCGGCTGAAAGCTGCCCGCTGCTGCCCAAACCTTCGCCAAGCCGCACAACACGGCTGAAGGAATCCAGCACGCGAAAGCCAGTCTGGCTGGGGGAAGCAATCAGCAGCCGGCAATTATTGGTGCCGAGATCAAGCGCCGCATAGGCCGCGCCAGAGGCTTCCGCCCGCCCATAGGGCGGGGCGGCTTCGGCGTCGCGGGCAAGTTGCGGGGCAGTTTCGGTCATCATCCCTAATCTGCCGCCCTTTTGGGACGGCCAATCCATGATCGGGATATCTGGCCCCTAGGGCAAGCGGTTTTGAGGGGGCGAGTTGAAGCGTCTTAAAGGCAGTGCTATAGCGCGCGGCCCTTGGGGGATAGTTTAGCGGTAGAACTCCCGGCTCTGACCCGGGCAGCCTTGGTTCGAATCCAGGTCCCCCAGCCATCGTCTGAAAAATGGCCGGAACTCAATAACCAGCGCCCTTGGGGTTGAGCACTGACGATCAATCAAGCGCTGGAAGAGGCGCGCCGCAGGAAGCACAGCGCGCCCGCGCTTCAACGCCGCGGGGCAGCCCCGGCGCCGCAATCCGGCGCATTAAGCGGCTGAATGATGTTCTGATTGACCGAGAATTTGGCCAATTGCCCAGGGGGCAGCGCCCTAATCTGCCGCAAGATCACTTCCGCATCGCGGCAAAAGTAAGACCCGGCGCGGGACGCATCCATGGCGTGATCCTGGGAGATATTGGTGTAGTATTGATCAAAACGGGTCTGCCCAGCCCCGCCATAGGCGCGGCGGAAATAGCCTTGAATCACATTGGCCGCTGCCGAAAGCTCGCCTCTATGGGGTTGAAAAGCATCGATCATGCGCTCGCGATCGATTTTGCACTGCATTCCGATCACCCGGAGGTAGCTATTCATGGCCCAGGTATCGGCCGCGTTTCTCTCCTCGGGCCGCATGCAGGTATTCGCCAGAACGGGACCGGCAACAAGAACCGGCAGTATCGCCGCCATCAGCAAGCGCTTCAAACCCATGGTATTCATCCTCTCCTCGTCAAAGGGTGGCGAATCGACCACCGCATATGACCCCTGACCGGCATATAAGGCCTTGCCGGCGTGATTGGAACCGAAGCGCGCGATCAGGCCGCGCGGGGCTTGAAGCGGGCCAAACCTTTCTGGAAGCAGGCATGATCGGCAAGCCGCCTGTCCAGGAATTCCAGCGCCGAATCCAGCCCATCACCGCGCCCGCTCAGCCAAAAGGCCAAAGTTGCGCTGTAGATGCCAGCCAGCGTTGCGCGGCGCGTGTACCAGGAAAAATCAGCGGATTTATCGCCCGCCGCATACCAGATGGCGCTGACACTGCGCGCGAGGCTGCGCGCGGCAATCGGCGCATTCCAGGGCAAAGCGAGCAAGGAAAGCGCGGCGCGCAGCGCATCGCGATGCGGCTCGGCCGCTTCCAGCCGGGCCTTGATCAGGGATCGCACGCGTTCATGGGTGCGCATGCCGGCCATATCGGCAGCAATGCCAGCGGCCTCCATGCGCCGATCGGCCAAGTCTATCCAGGCTTCAATCGCCGAAATCGCGCCGCGCGGGAACATCCATTCGGCATCTTCCGCCGCCATGCCGGCATCCTTCAGCCCCTCAGCAATGGCCCTGCCCTGCCAACCATAAAGCGGCACCAGCGGCAGAATGGCATCCAGCGCGGCATCCCGCGCGTCACGATCCGGTCCGGCTTCCATCATGGCTTTTGTCTTTCATTTTCAATGGGCTTCGGCGGGTTGAACCGGGCCAGTTCCTCAACAAACCCAAGGCGGGACAAATCCGTCATCCGCATAGGGTACAGAATACCTTCAAGATGGTCATGCTCATGCTGCATGACCCGCGCGGCCATGCCGGCGGCTTCGCCCTCGATCACCGTCCCGGCGATATCCTGGCCGCGAAAGGCGATCCGGGCTGGGCGCTCAACCGCGCCGCGGAGCCCCGGGATGGAAAGGCAGCCTTCCCAGGCTTCCTCGGTAGCCTCTCCAATCGGCTGGATTTCCGGGTTGAACAGCGCGGAATGCCCGCCTGCCGCGGTACGCCAGATGAAAAGGCTAAGAGAAACATGCACTTGCGGGGCGGCAAGGCCAAGCCCGCCAATATCTTCCAGGGTTTCCACCATATCGGCGACCAGCCGGCGCATCTCGGGCGCTGTGGGATCGGGCACTGGCGCCGCCCGTTGCAGCAATACGGGATGGCCCAGCCGGGCGATTTTCAGGATGGCCATGACATTCCCGCCACGCGATTGAGCTTTTTATATAATTAGCCTGAAAAAGCCTTGAAAGGGGCTTCCGGCGCGGCGAATCACTGTGCTAGTACCTTCTCGTCGGGACGGGCGCCGGGTGACTGGCTGCGCGTCTTTTGTTTTGAACCAGCGATCCATGAAGGGGGTTGTGCCGCGTGCAAGTCGTCGTTCGTGACAACAATGTTGATCAGGCGCTGAAGGCGCTCAAGAAGAAATTGCAGCGTGAAGGGGTCTTCCGTGAAATGAAGATCCGCCGCCATTACGAAAAGCCGTCCGAGCGCCGCGCCCGCGAAGCTGCGGAAGCTGTGCGCCGCGCCCGCAAGGTGGAACGCAAGCGGATCGAACGCGAAGGCTTCTGATAACCCTAATTTAGGTTGGGTGTTTGCACGCCGCGGCACGGGGCAACCCGTGGACCGCGGTTTTGCATTTTCGACTACAGGCGCGCCGCCAGCTTGCGGGCCAAAAGATAGCCAAGCCCCCCGCCCAAGGGGGCCGCCGGCAAGGCAAGCAGCCAGCCCGCATGGGAACCGGCCACCACCAACGCAAGGCCCGCGTAAAGCGTCAGGCCGCCCACCAGGCTGCCCACCACACCGGCCGTGAGGCCAAGAACCAGGATTTCTTCTCGGGATACACTCATGCAGTTGGGGATGGGGCCGAGCGCGCGGTTTGACAAGCCCTGAGGCGCGGAATATCACGCGCCCTCCTTCCGGGAATGTGGACGGGCCTTCGGGGTCCGCGCCCGCCCTGGCCAGCCGGCCTGGGACTACCGGGACAACAAGGCCCTCAGGGGCATAGCAAGAAAGGCCATCGCTTCCGCGATGGGATCTGCGCATGACGAAGCGCGCCGAAAGCAAATACAAAATCAATCGCCGTCTTGGCGTGAACCTTTGGGGCCGCGCGAAATCGCCGGTCGCCAAGCGCGAATATGGCCCCGGTCAGCATGGCCAACGCCGCAAGCAAAAGCCGACCGATTTCGGCGTGCAGCTGATGGCGAAGCAGAAGCTCAAGGGCTATTACGGCAATATCGGCGAAAAGCAGTTCCGCAAATATTATGAAGAAGCCGTGCGCCGTAAGGGCGATACCTCTGAGAACCTGGTTGAATTGCTGGAACGCCGCCTGGACGCGGTGATTTATCGCATGAAGCTGGCCGTCACCCCATTCGCGGCACGCCAATTCGTCAATCACGGCCATGTGCTGGTGAATGGCAAGCGGCTCAACATCCCATCCTATTCGGTGAAGAATGGCGATGTCATTGAGGTGAAGGAAAAGTCGAAGCAGCTGACCGCAGTGCTTGATTCCGCGCAGAGCACGGAACGCGATGTGCCGGAATATCTGGAAATTGATCACCGCGCGATGAAGGGCAAGTTCCTGCGCGCGCCGAAGCTTTCCGATGTGCCCTATCCGGTGCAGATGGAACCCAATCTGGTGGTCGAATTCTACAGCCGCTGATCAGGGTTTATTTCCGTGTGTTTCAGGCCGGCGCCTTCGGGTGCCGGCTTTTTTGTTTCTGCGCAGCATCACCGGGTTTTGCGTGCTCCAGCCTATAGACGAAACCCCTCTGGCCGCGTTAGGCCACGCTTATGAAGCCCGCCGCCATCATCCTCGCCGCCGGCCTTGGCACGCGCATGCGCTCCACCCAGCCCAAGGTTGTGCACCCCTTGGCGGGGCGGCCCATGATCCAGCATTTGCTGAGTGCCTGCGAAGCGGTTTTCGGGCGTATTGTGGTGGTGGTTGGGCCCGATATGCCGACGCTGGAAGATGCCGTGGCACCGCGCGAAGTGGTGGTGCAGCGCGAAAGACTCGGCACTGGCCATGCCGCGCTGCAAGCCGGCCCCTTGCTTGGCGGACACCAGGGTGATGTCGCAGTGCTTTATGGCGATAACCCGCTGATTTCGGCCGCAACGCTGCAGGCGCTGGTTGCAGCGCGACAAACCGCTGGCCTTGCGCTGCTGGCGATGCGCCCC
Source organism: Roseomonas sp. (assembly GCA_020249505.1). Taxonomy (GTDB): domain Bacteria; phylum Pseudomonadota; class Alphaproteobacteria; order Acetobacterales; family Acetobacteraceae; genus Neoroseomonas. The sequence goes on from JADCFN010000056.1 coordinate 34,282, forward strand.
GCTGATCCTGCGCGCTATGGCCGCGTGGTGCTGGATGAGAAATCAGAAGTTGTGCGCATTGTCGAATGGGCGGATGCGACGGCGGAAGAACGCGCCATTGGGCTTTGCAATGCGGGTGTGATTTGCGCCCCGGCGCAGGAATTGTTCCGTTGGCTCGGTGCCATCGGCAACAACAACGCCAAGGGCGAATATTACCTGACAGATGTCATTCAGCAGGCGCGGGCTGATGGCAAGCGTGTGGTGGCCGTTGAGGCGCCGGAAGCGGAGCTTCGCGGCATCAACAGCCGCGCGGAATTGGCGCTAGCCGAAGCCGAGGTGCAGCGCGGCTTACGCGCTGCTGCCATGGCGGGCGGTGCGACCATGCTGGCACCTGATACAGTCCAGCTTTGCCACGATACGAAACTCGGCGCCGATGTGGTGCTGGAACCGAATATCTTTTTCGGCCCCGATGTCACGGTGGAAGATGGCGTGACCATTCGTGCCTTCAGCCATTTGGAAGGCTGCGTAGTGAAGCAAGGGGCGATCATCGGGCCTTATGCGCGGCTGCGCCCCGGCAGCGTCATTGAAAACCACGCCCATGTCGGCAATTTTGTGGAGCTGAAGGCGACCACACTCGGCCCCGGCGCCAAAGCCAATCACTTGAGCTATTTGGGTGATGCGACGATTGGCGCGGGGGCGAATATCGGCGCCGGGACCATCACCTGCAATTATGATGGCGTGGCGAAGCATCGCACCGAAATTGGTGAAGGCGCCTTTATTGGTAGTGATACGGCACTGGTCGCACCGGTGAAGGTGGGTGCGCGCGCGCTGGTGGCTGCTGGCAGCGTGATCACGGAAGATGTGCCGGATGATGCGCTGGCGATTGCGCGTGGGCGCCAGGCTGTGAAACCGGGACGCGGCTTCAAGGGCAAGGGGAAGCGCTGATGTGCGGCATCGTCGGTGTGGTTGGTCAGCAAGCGGCGGCGCCCAGGATTTTGGAAGCGCTGCGGCGGTTGGAATATCGCGGCTATGACAGCGCAGGCATCGCGACGCTGATTGATGGCCAGATTGATCGCCGGCGGGCCGAGGGCAAACTTGGTAATCTCGCGTCTGTTTTGGAAGCGGCACCACTGCCAGGCACCACGGGCATTGGCCATACGCGCTGGGCAACACATGGCGCGCCCACCACCCGCAATGCGCATCCGCATGGCACGGCACGCGTTGTTGTTGTGCATAACGGCATTATCGAAAACCACGCTGAGTTGCGCGCTGAATTGGAAGCGCGCGGCCATGCCTTCCAGACCGAAACCGATACCGAAACCTTCGCGCTATTGGTGGATGATTTTCTGCAAGCGGGTCATGCGCCGGAAGCCGCCGCCGCTGCCGCGCTGAAGCGCGTGCATGGTGCCTTTGCGCTGGCGATGATTTTCGCGGGCCATCCGGATTTGCTGATTTGCGCCCGCCAAGGCGCACCACTCGCCGTGGGCTTTGGTGAGGGGGAGATGTTTGTCGGTTCCGATGCGCTGGCCTTGGCGCCTCTCACGCGGCGCATTGCCTATCTCGAAGAAGGCGATTGGGCGGTTTTGGATCGCACCGGCGCGCGCTTTCATGACGCCACTGGCGCGGAAGTGGTGCGCCAGATCAAGCTCACCGCCGTTTCGGGCGCCACCACCGGCAAAGGTAATTACCGCCATTTCATGGAAAAGGAATTGCATGAACATCCGGTGGTGTTGGGCGATACGCTAACGCAATATCTGAATCCGGCACAGCGACGCGTTGCCTTGCCGGCATTGCCTTTTGATCCCGTGACCGTGCCGCGCCTCACCATGACGGCCTGTGGCAGCGCCTATCTTGCCGGGCTGGTCGGGCGCTATTGGATTGAGGAATTGGCGCGCCTGCCCGTTGATGCCGATGTGGCAAGCGAATTGCGCTACCGCGATCCGCCCTTGCCTGAGGGCGGCGGCGCGCTGCTGATCAGCCAAAGCGGTGAAACGGCTGATACCATGGCCGCGCTGCGCCTGTTGAAGGAACGCGGCCAGCGCGTGCTTTCTATTGTGAATGTGCCAGAAAGCACCATGGCGCGGGAAAGCGATGCAGCGGTGCTTACCGTGGCGGGGCCGGAGATTGGTGTCGCCTCCACCAAGGCTTTCACCGCGCAGCTTGCGGTATTGGCTTGCCTTGCCATTGGGCTTGGCCGTGCGCGCGGGACGATTAGCGCTGCACAGGAAGCGGAACTCACCGCGGCGCTACTGGAAGTGCCTTCCAATGCCGCAGCCGTTCTGGAACGTGATGGCGAAATCCGCGCCATGGCTGCGGAAGTTGCCAAGGCGCGCGATGTGCTTTTCCTTGGCCGCGGTTCACTTTTCCCCATCGCGCTGGAAGGTGCGCTGAAGCTCAAGGAGATTTCCTATATCCACGCGGAAGGCTACGCGGCGGGTGAGATGAAGCATGGCCCGATTGCACTGATTGATCCTGCGGTGCCGGTGATCGCGCTCTGCCCTTCAGGCCCGCTTTTCGAGAAAACCGCGTCAAATCTGCAGGAATCCGCCGCGCGTGGCGGGCGCGTTATGGCCTTCACCGATGATCTGGGCGCGGAAAAGCTGCGCGGCTTTGCCGAGCGCATTGTGGTGTTGCCGCGCGTGCCGGCCTTTGCCGCGCCCATTCTGCACACGATACCGGTGCAGTTCCTCGCTTATCATGTTGCCGTGCTGAAGGGCACGGATGTGGATCAGCCGCGCAACCTCGCGAAAAGCGTCACGGTGGAATAGGGCGCCTTCACGAAAGCTTCTTCTTCAGCACATCATTGACCAGCGCGGGATTGCCCTTGCCCTGCATGGCCTTCATGGTCTGGCCGACAAAGAAGCCAAAGAGCTTGTCCTTGCCGGAGCGATATTCTGCGACCTTATCGGCATTGGCGGCCAGCACCTGGTCAATCACCGCTTCAATCGCGCCGGTATCCGTCACCTGCTTCAGGCCACGTTCTTCCACAATGGCGCCCGGCGCGCGGCCAGTTTCCACCATGGCCTCAAAGACTTCCTTGGCGAGCTTCCCGGAAAGCGTGCCATCCGCCATCAAATCAAGCAGCGCGCCAAGATCAGCGGCACTGACCGGCGGTTCCGCGATGGAGGTTTTGGTGCGGTTGATGGCCGCGAAAAGATCGCCCATCACCCAATTCGCCGCCTGCTTCGCATCCCGCCCCTTGGCGACGGTTTCATAATAGGCGGCGGTTTCGCGTTCCAGCGTCAGCACATGCGCGTCATAGGGCGTGATGCCGTAATCGCGCACATACCGCGCGCGGCGCTGATCGGGCAGTTCTGGCAGGGCGCCCTTTAGGTTCTCCACCCAGGCCGCGTCAATCACCAAGGGGGGCAGGTCAGGGTCCGGGAAATAACGATAATCATGCGCATCTTCTTTTGATCGCATGGAACGCGTAATGCCGCGGCCCGTGTCAAACAGCCGTGTTTCCTGATCCACCGTGCCGCCGGATTCCCAAACCTCAACCTGGCGGCGCGCTTCGGTTTCCACCGCCTGCATGACAAAGCGTATGGAATTCACATTCTTCACTTCGCAGCGCGTGCGGAAACCCTCTCCGGCCTTACGAACAGAAACATTCACATCGGCCCGCATGGAGCCTTCATCCATATTACCGTCGCAAGTGCCCAGATAGCGCATGATCTGGCGCAGCTTGGTGAGGTAAGCGCCGGCTTCCTCGGGGCTCCGCATATCGGGTTCCGAGACAATTTCCATCAGCGCGACACCGGAACGGTTCAGGTCAATGAAGGATTTTGTCGCGTGCTGGTCGTGCTGCGATTTACCGGCATCCTGTTCCAGATGCAGCCGCGTGATGCCGATGGTCTTCGTGCTGCCATCAGCCAATTCAATATCAATGGCACCTTCGCCAATGATGGGATGCGCGTATTGGCTGATCTGATAGCCCTGCGGCAGATCGGCATAGAAATAATTCTTGCGATCAAAGCGTGACCAGAGATTGACCTTGGCATTCAAGCCAAGCCCGGTGCGCACGGCTTGCGCCACGCATTCGCGGTTGATCACCGGCAACATGCCGGGAAAGCCCGCATCGATGAAGGAAACCTGCGCATTGGGTTCCGCACCGAATGCCGTCGCTGCACCGGAAAACAGCTTGGCGTTGGACGTGACCTGGGCATGAACCTCAAGCCCTATCACCACTTCCCATGGGCCGCTTTCGCCCTCAATCGTGTAGCTCATGCGTCTGCCCTCATTGCTGGCACTGCCTTGAAATCAGCGGCGCGTTCCAAAGCCGCCCCCACCGCGAAAACCGTTTCCTCATCAAAGGCGCGGCCAATCACCTGCAAGCCGAGCGGCAAGCCCTGGTGATCCAGCCCGGTCGGTAGCGCCAGGCCCGGCAGGCCCGCCAGATTGGCCGTCACGGTGAAGACATCATTCAAATACATCTTCACCGGGTCATCGGTATTCTCACCCTCGGCAAAGGCTGCGGATGGCGTGGCGGGTGTGACAATCGCATCCACCTTGGCCCAGGCCGCGTCAAAATCGCCTGCGATCAGGGCACGGATTTTTTGCGCCTTCAGGTAATAGGCATCGTAATAACCGGCACTCAACACATAGGTGCCGATCATGATGCGCCGGCGCACTTCCGCGCCAAAACCCTCGGCCCGCGTGCGCTCGTATAGATCGCGCAGATCGCTATCCTTCTCCGCCACGCGCAGGCCAAAGCGCACACCATCATAGCGCGCCAGATTGGAAGAAGCCTCAGCGGGGGCAACGATGTAATAGGTCGGCAGCGCGTATTTGGTGTGCGGTAGGGAGATATCCACAATCTCCGCCCCCGCATCACGCAGCCAATCCAGCCCCTGACGCCAGAGCTTTTCAATCTCGGCCGGCATGCCATCCAGCCGATATTCGCGCGGCACACCAATCCGCAATCCCTTGACGCTCCGCCCGCAGGCAGCGGCGAAATCCGGCACGGGCTGATTGGCGCTGGTGGAATCCTTCGGGTCATGCCCTGCCATGGAGCGCAGCAGAATGGCGCAATCTTCCACCGTGCGCGCAAAGGGGCCCGCCTGATCCAGGGAAGACGCAAAGGCCACAATGCCAAAGCGCGAACAGCGCCCATAAGTCGGCTTGATGCCAGTAATGCCGCAAAACGCTGCCGGCTGACGGATAGAACCGCCGGTATCCGTGCCCGTGGCCCCCAGGGCCATCCGTGCCGCCACCGCCGCCGCAGACCCACCAGAAGACCCACCCGGCACCAGCCGTGCCGCGGGATCATCCTTGCGCTGCCACGGGTTCAAAACGCCACCATAGGCCGAGGTCAAATTGGATGACCCCATGGCAAATTCGTCCAGATTGGCCTTGCCCAGAAACACCGCGCCATCGCGCTTCAACTGCGCGGTGACGGTGCTTTCATAAGGCGGGATGAAATTGCCCAGGATTTTGGACCCCGCCGTGGTGCGCACAGCTTCCGTGCAGAACAAATCCTTGATGGCGAGCGGAATACCCTCAAGCAGCCCAGCCTCACCACGCTTACGGCGCGCATCGGATGCGCGGGCGGCGTCCAACGCCTGTTCGCTTATGGTGGTGATGAAGGCATTCAGCTTCGGGTTCAGCGCCTCAACCGCGGCCACATGGGCGCGGGTCAATTCCTCGGCGCTGATAGCGCCCTCATTCAGCGCGGCCAGCGCGCCGGCGAGGGTAAAATCGGTCGGATGCATTATTCCACCACCTTCGGCACGCCGAAATATTCGCCTTCACGGTCCGGCGCATTGGCCAGCACGGCTTCCGCCTTGCCGCCATCGGTCACCACATCATCGCGCATCGGCATGGCCTCCGCGCCGCCCGGCGTGCCGCCGGCCATGGGCGCGACGCCTTCGGTGTTCACGGCCTGGAGCTGTTCGATCCAGCCCAGAATGCCGTTCAGCTCGCCCTGCACGCGGGCGATATCCTGTTCTTCAAGGCGCAGGCGGGCCAAAGCCGCAACGCGCCGGACGGTGGCGGTGTCGAGGGACATGAAACCAGTACTTCCCGGAAAAAGAGCGCCGGACCATAAGGCCCCCGATGCCTATCATCAACCTGACCGATTTGCGCGCCGCCCTGCCCCGCCATTCCCGGCTGATTGGCCTCGATCCGGGGGAAAAGACCGTGGGCGTGGCGCTGAGCGATGTTTCGCTCATGTTGGCGAGCCCTTATGGCAGCCTGAAGCGCGGAAAATTGATGGCCATGGCCGCCGAAATAAAGGCGATTGCTGCCAAGGAAGGCGTGGGGGGCCTGGTCGTGGGCCTGCCCCTTGGCCTGGATGGGTCCTTCGGCCCAGCGGCCCAGGCGGCGCGGGATTGGGCGCGGTCCCTTTCGGATGCGGCTGGTCTGCCTGCAGCGCTTTGGGATGAAAGGCTTTCCTCGGCGGCGGTAAACCGCATGATGGTGGGGGAAGCCGATCTCAGCCGGGGTAAAAGGGCGGCATCGGTGGACAAGGCGGCGGCGGCCTGGATGCTGCAGTCAGCTTTGGACGCAACCAAAGGATGAGGCGCATGGATCAGATACTGGTGGAAATCGCGCTTGATGGGCGCATCCGCTACGCGATTGGCGCGCTGGCGGGGCTTGGCTTTGCCATGGTCGGCCTGGCGTTGCTGCCGCAATTCCTGGCCGAATGGCCGGCCATCACGCCCCGGCTTTTCGGCCTTGGCTTCCCCATTCTGGGGCTTGGGATGTTCCTTTGGCTGTCCTTCATCCCGGCACCCCATGCGCTTTCGATTCGCGCCGATGGCAGCGCGGTTTTCACCCGCAGCATCACCACCTGGTGGCGGTTTTTCGATGCTTTCGAAAACCTGCCCCCGGGCGCCATCGCTGGGGTTGCTGTGGAAGCTATTGCTGCCCCAAGCGGCACCACGACAAGCGGAGAGTCGGATTTCTCCGCCACATCAAAGGAATGGCGCCTGGTGCTGCGGCTTTCGGATAGCGCGGTGCGGGAAGTGCAGCGCAGCCCTGGCCGCGCTTCGCTTGATGAAAAAGCCGCGGCGCTGAAGGGGGCGCTCAAGCTGCCTTAGGCTGCTCTGGCCATCCCCGCCCGGGGGCGGCTAGAAAGGGAGCTGTGACCTACCCCCGCAAACACCTCCTCGCCATTGAGGGTCTTGAGCCGCCGCATATCGCGGATTTGCTGGATCTGGCGGAATCCTATGCCCTGCTCAATCGCAGTGGCAAAACCCAGCGCGACCTGTTGAAGGGCCGCACGCTGATCAATCTGTTTTTTGAAGACAGCACGCGCACGCGTACGAGTTTTGAGCTCGCGGGAAAGCGTTTGGGCGCCGATGTCATCAATATGTCGGTCAGTACGTCCAGCGTGAATAAGGGTGAAACCCTGCTGGATACGGCCAGCACCTTGAACGCCATGCATTGCGATTTGCTGGTGGTGCGCCATGGGCAATCCGGCGCGCCTTCGCTACTGAGCCAGAAGGTGGATGCGGCGGTGATCAATGCCGGCGATGGCACGCATGAACACCCGACTCAGGCGCTGCTGGATGCGCTGACCATCCGCCGCCACAAAGGCCGGCTGGAGGGTTTGATTGTCGCGATTTGCGGCGATATCGCCCATTCGCGCGTGGCGCGTTCCAACATGCATCTGTTGACCACCATGGGCAGCCGCGTGCGCGTGGTGGGGCCACCCACGCTGATCCCGGCGGAAGCCGCGCGCTTGGGCGTGGAAGTGTTCCACGACATGAAGGCCGGGCTTGCCGGCGCTGATGTTGTCATGATGCTGCGCCTGCAACGCGAACGCATGTCTGGCGGCATGGTGCCTTCCGCGCGGGAGTTCTTTCGCTTCTATGGGCTGGATGCGGAAAAGCTGGCTTATGCCAAGCCGGATTCGATTGTGATGCACCCAGGCCCCATGAATCGCGGCGTGGAAATTGATAGCGCCGTCGCTGACCATCCAACCCGCAGCGTAATTGGCGAACAGGTGGAAATGGGTGTCGCTTGCCGTATGGCGGTGCTGGATGTGCTGGCGCGTGGGCTCAGGCGCAATGTGTGAGCTTCGCCCCGCACACGCCGAGGAAGCGCCCGCACTTCGGCAATTGGTGCGGACGGCTTATGCGCATTACGCACAGCGGCTTGATCGTGAACCCGCACCGATGTTGGATGATTACGCGGCGCGCATTGCGCAGCGGCAGGCTTTTGTTGTCGAAGTCGATGGCGCGCTGCAAGGCGTTGCCGTGCTGGAAGACAGCGAAGAAGGCCTGTATTTGGATGATATCGCGGTGGCGCCAGCAGCGCGGGGCACAGGTCTTGGTCGCAAGATGCTGGCCTGGGTTGAAACTGAAGGCCGCCGGCGCGGGCATAAGCGGCTTTGGCTTTATACGAATGAGGTGATGGCGGAGAACATCTCCATGTATCATCACCTCGGCTTTGGCGAGACACATCGCGCCGAAGAATCAGGCTATCGCCGCGTGTTTTTTGAGAAGTCACTGTGATGGCTGACACATTCATCACCCATGCCCGCTTGCTCGACCCAGCCTCCGGCCTTGATGCGCCGGGTGCTTTGCTGATCCGCGATGGGCTGATCGCCGATTGCGGCGCTGGCCTTACCGGACCCGAAGGTGCCACCGTGGTGGACGCGGGCGGGGCTTGCCTCGCGCCTGGCTTGATCGATCTCCGCGCCAATCTTGGGGAGCCAGGGGCAGAGCACCGCGAAACCATTGCCTCCGCCGCGCAGGCCGCGGCCGCCGGGGGCATCACCACCATTTGCGTGCTGCCGGATACTGATCCGGCGCTTGACGACCCCGCGTTGATTTCCTTCATCACGCGGCGCGGTGAGGCTACGGGATCGGTTGCGCTGCTGCCTTATGGTTCGGCGACATCGGGCTGTGCCGGCAAGGAATTGGCCGAATTCGGCTTGCTCCGCGCCGCCGGCGCCATTGCCTTTACCGATGGGGTCCGCGCCATTGCCTCGGCACGCACCATGCGGCTTGCGCTGTCTTATGCGCGGGCCTTTGGCGCCTTCATCGTGCAGCACCCGGAAGAACCGAGCCTGGCTTCCGGCGGTGCCGCCACCGAAGGCGAATTGGCCACGCGCCTTGGCCTGCCTGGCATTACGCCGGCGGCGGAAGCGATGATGGTAGCGCGCGACATCGCACTCGCGCGCATCACGGGCGGGCATGTGCATTTCGCGCATGTCTCAACGGCCGCCGCGCTCGATCTGATCCGCGCCGCGAAGGCCGAGGGGCTGGCCGTCACTTGCGATACCGCACCGCCCTATTTCGATCTTAATGAGACCGCGATTGGTGATTATCGCAGCTACGCCAAGCTCTCTCCGCCACTCCGTACCGAGGCTGATCGGCAGGCGGTGGTGGCGGCGCTGGCGGATGGCACGATTGACGCCATTGCCTCAGACCACCAGCCGCGCGATGCCGATGACAAGCGCCTGCCCTTCGCCCAGGCGGAAGCGGGTGGTGCGGGGCTGGCGACACTTCTGGGGGTGACGCTAGCGCGGGTACATGCGGGCGATCTGCCGGTGCTGACCGCGCTTGGGCTGCTGACAGTGCGGCCCGCGACGCTGCTTGATTTGCCGCAGGGCAGGCTGGCCAAGGGTGCGCCGGCGGATTTGGTGCTGTTCCATCCTGATCGCGGCTGGAAGGTTGAAGCCGGCAAGCTGCCGGGCAAGGCGCAGAACTCGCCCTTTGATGGTCGCGCCCTGGAAGGCCGGGTGCTGGGCACCTGGAAAGCCGGACGGCGCGTTTTCGGGGGCTGAGCCATGGCTGAACATGCGGATAGCATCATGTTCCTGATTGCGCTGCTGGGCGGCTACCTGATCGGGTCCATCCCCTTTGGCCTGCTACTGACCAAGGCCGCCGGGCTTGGCGATATCCGCAAGGTCGGTTCCGGCAATATCGGCGCGACCAATGTGCTGCGTACCGGCCGCAAGGGCCTGGCGGCGGCAACCCTGATCTTGGATGGGCTGAAAGGGGCGGTGGTGGTGCTGCTCGCGCGCTATTTCCTGGGTGATCAGGATTTGGTGGTGGGCACGGCGGCGGTGCTCGGGCACCTGTTCCCCGTCTGGCTTGGCTTTCGCGGCGGAAAGGGGGTGGCGACCGGGCTTGGCGTGCTGCTGGCCGCGGCCTGGCCGGTAGGGCTTGCCTGCTGTGCGGTGTGGCTGCTGGCGGCGAAACTCCTGAAAATGTCATCCGCCGCCGCGCTCACGGCCTTTGCCGCCGCACCGCTTTTCGCCCTGGTCCTGTCCAGCACGGATCATGCGCTGATGGCCTTGCTGATCGCCGTGCTGGTGTTTTGGCGGCATGAGGCGAATATCCGCCGCCTGCTGGCGGGGACCGAACCACGCATCGGCAAAACCGGCAAATAGAAAAGCGATTTAGTATTTCCCGCATAGGTTGAATTGTGTCATAGCATTTCGCCTATGCCTGCCACAACCCCCAGCCCTGCCGAAAGCCTTGCCCTCTGGCGCATCGCCCAGACCGAGGGCATTGGCCCCATGGGCTTTCGCCGCCTGCTCGCCCGCCATGGCAGCGGCCGCGCAGCGTTGGAGGCTTTGCCGCGTCTTCTCGCCAAGCGCGAAACGCCGGCGCGCATCCCAAGCCCGGATGATGCACGGCGGGAAGCCGATGCCATGGCGAAGCTTGGCGCGCGCTTCGTTTTCTGGGGCGGTGCTGACTACCCGCCCTTGCTCGCCTTGTTACCCGATGCCCCGGCCATGCTTGCGGTACAGGGCGATGCCGCTTTGCTGGCGCAGGTGCCAAGTTTCGCCATTGTGGGCGCGCGCAATGCCTCGGCCGCCGGCCGGCGCATCGCGGAAGATATTGCGGAGGCACTGACCAAGGCCGGCGTCCTGGTGATTTCTGGCTTAGCGCGCGGGGTGGATGCGTCGGCGCATCAGGGCGCGCTGCGGGCAGGGCCGACACTCGCCGTGCTGCCGGGCGGGCTTGATGTCGCCTATCCGCCGGAAAACGCTGCCTTGCAAAGCCGGATTGGCCGCGAAGGCGCGCTGGTGGCCGAACACGCACTCGGCACCGCGCCACTCGCGCGGCATTTCCCCAAGCGCAACCGGATCGTGGCCGGGCTTTCGCTCGGCGTCCTGGTGGTGGAAGCGGCTGAGCGATCCGGCACGCTGATCACCGCCCGCCTGGCCTTGGAAGCGGGGCGAGAGGTCTTCGCCATCCCTGGCAGCCCGCTTGACCCACGCAGCCGCGGCGCAAACGACCTGATCCGCCAGGGCGCGCATTTGGTGGAATCAGCCGCTGATGTGCTGGCCCATCTGCCTGAAGCGCCGCGTGACGGCCCGCTTTTTGCCCTGCCACCGCCCCCTGAAATGCCGATCCCCGAGGATGTGCCGCCTGAGGCCACCCCCGGCGAATATGGTCAACTTATTGATTTGATTGGAATGGCACCGATATCTGTTGACGATCTGCTCCGGCGCTGTCACCTCTCCCCCCCCGCGCTCCAGGCGGCGCTTGCTGATCTGGAACTGGAAGGCCGGGTGGATATGCTGCCCGGCCATCGGGTAGCGCTATCCGGGCGAGGGTGAATCGGGAAGGCATGAGCGACGTAGTCGTGGTGGAATCGCCGGCCAAGGCGAAGACAATTGAAAAATATCTCGGCCGGGATTTCACGGTATTGGCCTCCTATGGCCATGTCCGCGATCTGGAAGAAAAGGATGGCGCGGTCCTGCCGGATCAGGATTTCGCGATGCTCTGGGGCAAGGACCCGCGCGGTGAACAGCAGGTGGGCAAGATTGCCTCCGCGCTTAAAGGTGCGAAGCGGCTTTTCCTCGCCACCGACCCGGACCGCGAAGGGGAAGCGATTTCCTGGCATGTGAAGGATATGCTGGCCGAGCGCGGGGCGCTGAAGGGCAAGCATGTTCAGCGCATCACCTTCAATGAAATCACCAAGCGCGCCGTACAATATGCGGTGGCGCATCCGCGCGATTTGGATCAGCCGCTGATCGAAGCCTATCTGGCGCGGCGCGCCCTCGATTATTTGGTGGGCTATACGCTTTCGCCGGTGCTGTGGCGGAAGCTCCCTGGGTCACGTTCCGCAGGCCGCGTGCAATCCGTGGCCCTTCGCCTGATCTGCGAACGCGAAGCGGAGATCGAGGCGTTTCGCGCGCGCGAATATTGGTCCATTGAAGGCCGTTTCACCACGGCGGCGGGTGCGCCCTTCACCGCGCGGCTCACGCATCTTGAAGGCCGCAAGCTCGAGCAATTCGATCTGCCGGATGAAGCGGCGGCGATGCGCGCGAAGAAGCTTGCCGAAGGCGGCCTCTATAGTGTGGCGTCGGTGGAAAAGCGCCGCGTGCGGCGGAACCCTCCCCCGCCCTTCATGACCTCAACCTTGCAGATGGAAGCATCGCGCAAGCTCGGCATGGGCGCGCAGCAAACCATGCGCACCGCTCAGGCTTTGTATGAAGCAGGCCACATCACCTATATGCGGACCGATGGCGTGACCATGGCACGCGAAGCCATTTCCGCCATTCGTGATCACGTGAAAAGCGAATTCGGGCCGAATTACATGCCCGCCGCGCCGCGCGAATATGCCTCCAAGGCCAAGAACGCGCAGGAAGCGCATGAGGCAATTCGCCCCACGGACGTAACGCGCAGCCCGGATACCATGGGCGGCGAATTGGAAGGCCCGCAGGCCAGGCTTTATGATCTGATTTGGAAGCGCGCGGTCGCATCCCAAATGGCCTCGGCTGAGATGGACCAGACCACGGTGGATATCGCCGCCAAGGATGCCCGCGCGCAATTCCGCGCCACCGGTTCCGTGATTGCCTTTGACGGCTTCCTGAAGCTTTATCGCGAAGATGAAGATGATCGCGCCGCCGATGCGCGCGCCGGCATCCTGCCAGGTGCGGCGGCAGCCGAGGATGAGGATAGCCGTATCCTGCCACCGATGCGGGAGAAGGAAGCGCTCAAGCGCGGTGACATCGCCGCAAGCCAGCATTTCACGCAGCCACCACCGCGCTATTCCGAAGCGTCATTGGTGAAGCGGCTGGAAGAACTCGGCATTGGCCGGCCTTCCACCTATGCCTCCATCCTGCAACGCTTGCAGGATTTGAAATACGTCACGCTCGAAAAACGGCGCTTTATTGCGCAGGATTTGGGGCGCATGGTCACCACCTTCCTGGTGCGGTTTTTCGAGAAATACGTGGATACCGGCTTCACCTCTGCCATGGAGGAAAAGCTTGATGAAATCTCCGGTGGTCGTGCCGAATGGCGCGCGGTGATGCATGTTTTCTGGGATGAATTCTCCCGCGCGGTGGAAGCGACCAAGGATCTGAAAGTGCGCGATGTGATTGACGCGCTGGATGAGGATTTGGGGCCGCATATCTTCCCCGCGCGCGGCGATGGCACGGACCCGCGCAGCTGCCCAAGCTGTTCCGCCGGGCGGCTTGGCTTGCGGCTTGGCCGTGGTGGCGCCTTTATCGGGTGTTCGAATTACCCGGAATGCCGCTACACGCGGCCCTTCGGCGTGGGCTCAGCCGATGGCGAAGGTGCCAGCGCGGATCGCGAATTGGGCAAAGACCCCGCGACTGGCCAGGCGGTCACCATGCGGCGTGGCCCTTATGGCGTTTATGTGCAGCTCGGAGAGCCCGGCACGGATGCCAAAGGCAAGCCCACCAAGCCGCGCCGCGCGAGTCTGGCTGCCGGGCAGAACCCGGATGGCGTGACGCTGGAAGCGGCCCTTGGTTTGCTGTCGCTGCCGCGCGTGATTGGCATTGATCCGGAAAGCCAGGAAGAAATCACGGCGGGGCTTGGGCGTTTCGGTGCCTATGTGCGCTGTGGCAGCATCTTTAAATCGCTCGACAAGGATGATGATGTACTGACCATCGGGCTCAATCGCGCCATTGCGCTTTTGGCCGATGCACGCTCACGCATTCGTGAATTGGGACCGCATCCGAAAGACGGGGAGATGGTTGTGGTGCGCAAGGGGCGCTTTGGGCCTTACGCGCAGCATGGGCGGATGGTTGCCAATCTGCCGCGCGATCTGGCGATGGAAGATGCCGCGCTTGCCGATATGGTCACGCTGCTTGCCGAGAAGGGCAAGGAGATGAAGGCGCGCGGTGCGGCGGCCCGCAAGGGTGCGAAGGGTGGCGCGCGCAAGGCCGCTGCCGCCCCAGCCGCCGCCAAGCCAGCCACTAAGGCGAAACCGAAAGCCGCGCCAGCCAAGGCGAAGCCAGCCGCGAAAGCGAAGCCTGCCACGGCAAAGGCCAAGCCCGCCGCCAAGCCGAAGGCCGCGACCACCAAGGCCAAAGCCAAGCCCGCCGCCCGCAAGAGTAGCCGCTAAGATGCCGCGTCGCGGCCCGCCGGTGAAAGGCCATAAGGCCCGATCCCGCGCCGCTTCCGGCCCGGCGGCCAGCGCCAAGCGTCGCGGCGCGGCGAACCAAGCTGCTGCGACGACAGGCGAGCTTCCTTCCAAGGCGGCCCTGCGCGGTTTTCTCGCGGAAGCCAAGGGCCGCGTGACAAAATCCGAAATTGCCCGCGCCTTTGGGCTGAGTACCGATCAGCGCCCGGCACTCCGCCACATGATGCGCGAATTGGCCGAAGAAGGTGGCGCAAGCCCTGCCGGCAAGCGCGCCATCATCGCGCCGGGCCGCCTGCCTGATATGGCGCCGGTGGAAGTGACCGGCACGGACCCGGATGGCGATCCCATCGCGCGCCCACTGCAATGGGAAGGCGAAGGCCGCCCACCGATCATCTATATGCGCCCGGAAGGCAAGGGCCGCCCGGCGCTCGCGGTTGGGGAACGTGTGCTGGCGCGGCTCAAGCCCATCGGCGCCGGCAAATATGAAGGCCGCACTTTTAAGCGCATCGCGGGCGGCGCACCGGCGCGCATCCTTGGCGTTTATGAGGAAGGGCGCATCATCCCAACCGATCGGCGCCAGAAGGGCGAATGGCTGGTCCCGCCCGGTGAGGCGGGAGGTGCCAAGCCAGGCGATATCGTGCTGGCCGAGCCCTTGCCCGCCACGCGGCATTTCGGCCCCAAGCCTGCGCGGATTATCGAAAGCCTGGGTGTGATGGGCGAACCGCGCTCGGTTTCCCTGATCTGCATCCATGCCCATGGCATTCCCGATGTCTTTCCTGCCGAGGCGGTCCGCCAAGCCGAAGCGGCGAAGGGTGTGACAGCACGCGGGCGGGTTGATTTGCGCGACCTGCCGCTAGTGACGATTGATGGCGATGATGCACGCGATTTCGATGATGCCGTGCATGCCGAACCCGATGGCGTCGGTTGGAAAGTGACGGTCGCCATTGCCGATGTGGCGCATTATGTCGGCCCTGACAGTCATTTGGACCGCGAAGCCTGGGCGCGCGGCAATTCGGTCTATTTCCCCGATCGCGTGGTGCCCATGCTGCCCGAAGCGCTTTCCAATGGCTGGTGCAGCCTGCGCCCGCGCGAAGATCGCGGCTGCCTTTTCGTGGAAATGAGCTTTGATGGCGCGGGGCGGAAATCTGGGCATCGCTTCGGGCGCGGCATCATGCGTTCCGCCGCGCGGCTCACTTACGAACAGGCGCAGGCGAGTTTTGAAGCGGGCGAGGAACCGGAAGGATTGGCTGCTGGCCATATGGCGAGCCTTTACGGCGCCTTCCGTGCCCTGCTGGCCGCACGCGAAGCACGCGGCACGCTTGATTTGAACCTGCCGGAACGCCGCGTATTGCTGGATGAAAAAGGGCGGGTCAGCGCGGTGGTGCCGCGTGCGCGGCTCGATTCCCATCGGCTGATTGAGGAATTCATGGTCGCCGCCAATGTCTGCGCGGCAGAAGAACTCGAACGCCTGATCCAGCCCTGCATGTACCGGGTGCATGACCGGCCTTCGGATTTGAAGCTGGAAGGGCTCAGGCAATTTTTGCGCAGCCTGGAATTGTCACTCCCGCCCGGTGATCGGCTGCATCCGCGCGACTTCGCCGCCTTGCTCGCGCAGGTGAAGGAAAAGCCGGAAGAACGCCTGGTGCATGAAACCGTGCTGCGCAGCCAATCCCAGGCGGCCTATGCGCCAGACAATATCGGGCATTTCGGCCTGGCCTTGGCGCGTTATGCGCATTTCACCTCTCCAATTCGGCGCTATGCGGATTTGCTCGTGCATCGCGCGCTCATCCGCGGCTTGAAGCTTGGCAGCGACGGCTTGGCGGAAGTGGAAGCGGCGCGGTTTTTGGAAACCGGCGAACACATCACCGCGACTGAACGCCGCGCTGCCGCGGCGGAACGCGATGCGGTTGATCGCTACCTTGCGGCATATATGTCAGAGCGCGTGGGAAATATTTTCGCCGCGCGCATTTCAGGGGTGACACGCTTCGGACTGTTTGTCACTTTGGATGAGAATGGCGCGAGCGGAATCGTCCCGCTTGGCTCATTGCCGGATGATAGATGGGATCAGGACGAAGCCACGCAACGCCTGGCTGGTCGCAGGACGGGTTTGACCTTTACGCTGGGTCAGTCCGTGGAAGTGCGGCTTCGGGAAGCGACTGCGCGCACGGGCGGGATGGTGTTTCACATCATGCAGGGCATACCGAAACGCAGTGGTCGGCAGTCGCCGCCGCGACGTGGGCGGCGCTGAGTACGCGCGCCCGCGTCTTTATCCCCCTCGCTGTTCTGATCCTGCTTTGTGCTGCCGCCCTGCCCTTGGGCGCGGCGCTGGCGCAGGAAGTGCCCCGGGCGCCCGTTCACGAAGCCATCCCCGCCTCCCCGCGTGAGGAAATGCAGGGCGTTTTCGCCGCCGGCTTCGCCGCCATTCTGGACCGGCATATGGAACGCGCGCTGCCGAGTGATCTGATCACCTGGGCCTTGGCGGGCTTCACCGCGCATGATCCAAGCCTTCGGGTTGAAAGGCAGGGCCGCGAATTGCGCCTTATCCGCGCGCGCCGCACCCTGATCAGCCGCGCGCTGCCGAGTGATTCCACGCGCGGCAAGCCGGAAGCAATTGGCTTGGCAGCGGCCGAAGCCCTGCTGCCGTTTCAGGAGGCCGCCTGGGCGGCCTCTCCGCCCATTCGGGATTTCGGGCGGGACCGGTTGCTGCGCGCCAGTTTCAACGCAATTTTTGGCCATCTTGACCCTTTCAGCCGCTATGTGACGCCGGAAGAAGCGCAGCTTGCCCGCGAACGCCGGCTTGGGCAGGGCAGTGTTGGGCTCAGGCTTGCGGCCCAGCGCGGCCAGGTGGTGGTGGCGGCGGTTACCCCGAATAGTCCGGCGGCCAGTGGCGGCATTCGTGTTGGTGACCGGCTGGTGACCGTTGATGATGAAATGGTCCTGGCCAATGACCTGGCAGGCGCGGAGCTGCTTTTGGAAGGCGCAGCCGAGACCGAGGTGACGCTGGTAACCCAGCGCGCCGGACGCAGAAGGAGTGTGACGCTCCGCCGCGTGGCGCAGCGCGTGGAAACCGTGACATCGGCCATGCGCGATGGGGTGCTGCATCTGCGCCTTTCGGGCTTTACCGCACTCACCTCGGCTCAGGTCGCGGGGTTTGTCGAAGCAGCCTTCGCGGGCGCCAATCCGCCGCGCGGCCTTGTTTTGGATTTGCGCGGCAATCGCGGCGGGATCCTGACCCAGGCGGTGGCAGTGGCGGATATCTTCCTTGATGCGGGGGAGATTGTGGGCACGGCCGGGCGCCATCCTGAGGCCAACCGGCGCTACAGCGCATCCGATACGGACCTCGCCCAAGGCCGACCCCTTGTGGTGATGGTAGATGGGCGCACCGCCTCGGCCGCGGAAATTCTGGCCGCAGCCTTGGCCGAACGTGGCCGGGCGGCGGTGCTTGGTACCGGGACCCAGGGCAAGGGCCTGGTGCAAATCCTGCTGCCCTTGCCCAATGGCGGTGAATTGCAGTTGAGCTGGTCGCGCATTGTCATGCCATCTGGCTGGCCCTTGCAGGGGGCAGGGCTTTTGCCCGCGCTCTGCACCGCGGGCGGGGATGAGGCAGCGGCCACCGCCCTGGCAGCGCTGAGGGCCGGGCAGCAGCCCATGGGGGCGGCGCTGGCCAGGCTCCGCGCGCTCCGCCCACCCGTCTCGGCCTTGGAGGCGAGCGCCTTGCGTGAATTCTGCCCTGGGCTTGATGGGGTGGAGCGGGAGGCGGATTTCGCCCGGGCGCTGGTATTGGATGCTAACGCCTATCGGTCAGCGCTGATGCCGTGAGCCGCCAATACCTTAACGCCCGGGCGCCAAATTCGGCATTTGTCCAACGCCTTGCTGGGGCGCATCTTCTATTTTTTGGCCTATCCTGGCCAAAAGGCCGTCACGACAAACGCTCAGCCCGTATCTTTGGCCGTCCTATGCCTTGAGGAGGAGGAACCCATGCTCGACAACCCCCCGCTGCTCACCATTCATCGCGGCCATCGCCGCCCTGACCGCGCGCTGATCGAATCCTTTCGTGGTGCGCAAACATCCCATTTGGTGGATGCCATGGATGGGCGCGGCGCGCTTGATTACCGCATCAAGCCGATGGACGCTGATAATGCGGTTTTTGTCGGCCCGGCACTGACCGCGCTTGCCTACCCCGCTGACGTGGTCGGTGTTTTTGGGGCGCTCATGGAAGCCGAAGCGGGCGATGTGATTGTGGTCGCGAATGACGCCTATACCGCAACCGCCGTGATCGGTGACCTGGTGGCGGGCATGATGAAGAATAAGGGTGTCGCCGCTTTTGTGACCGATGGTCTGGCGCGCGACCGTGCGGGCATTGTCGCATCCCGCCTGCCGCTTTTCGCTGCCGGCATTATGCCCGCCTCACCCGCGGCCAATGGGCCGGCCGTGGTGGGCGCGCCAGTGACGCTTGGCGGGCAATATGTGCGCCCGGGCGATATCATCGTCGGCGATGCGGATGGCGTTGTTGTTGTACCGCAGGATCAGGCGGAAGCGGTGCTGGAAAAACTCGCCGCCGTACGCGCCGCCGAAGCCCGCGCCATTGCCGCCGTGGAAGCGGGTGCGACCGTCAATGACAAGATACGCGCCATCATCGGCAATGCACGGATCATAGCCCAGTAAAAAACAAGACGCCGCCGAGGTTTCCCCTGGGCGGCGCTTTCCGGAAGGCGACCTTTTGGCCGCTTCAATCAATCCTTCTGCTTGGAAAGATAGGCCAGCAAATCCTTCAACTGCTGTTCATTGCGCAGCCCGGCAAAGGCCATGGACCCCTGCGGCACAACGGCCTTGGGGTTGGTGATGTAGGCGGTCAGGTTTTCAATCGTCCAAACATGGCCGCCTTCAGCGATGGTGCGCATATTGGAGGAATAGCGGAAGCCTTCGATCGAAGCCGCCTTGCGGCCCACCACGCCCCAAAGATTGGGGCCAACGCCATTGCGTCCGCCCTTATCAACGGTGTGGCAGGCACGGCATTGGTTGAACACGCGCTGGCCGGCATCGGCATCCTGCGCAAAGGCTGGCGCTGCGACGGAGAAACCCGCAAGCAGGGCGGCGGAAAGAAAAAGGCGACGCATCTATCAAGGCTCCCGATAGCTGAAGGCACTGAGCTTCGCATGATGGCGAAAACTGCGGCACAAATCCGGCATGACGGAAATGGTTGGCTTTGGCAAACCCGCAAGGGTTCATGCAGCGCGCATGTCAAGGCTTTCATTTTCTTGCAATAATGCCGCAACAGCTGGCCGCGCTACGGCCGGGTTGGTGAAGGCCAAATGCAGCCGCCCTTCGGCGCGCGAGACCAAGCGCACGCCAAGCGCAGGCCCCAGCGCTTCAATTTGAAGTTCGCCTTCCGTGAAATCCGCCGCCCCGCCCAGAAACAACGCGCCGCCGGGCGAAAGGTCCAACAAGACGCCTTCGGTGGCATTCAGCCGGGCGGGCACGCCAAGGGACAACCGCGCCTCGCCCCGCCGATTGGCGGCCGGCAGGCGCCCGCGCAATGCTTCCCCTAAGGATTGCCGGAAGGCCGCGATGGCATCGGCCAATTCATCCGCGCCCGATTGCAGAGTCCAGGCGGCCTCTCCGGTATTGCCGGAATCCTGCGTCAGCGCTTCCATCCGATTGGCGACATCGGCTGCATTCTCTGCCGCACCCATGATGGCGCGGGAGATTTCGGCGGTGGTCGCCGATTGCTCCTCAACCGCTGCCGCGACCGAAGTTGCCACCGCATCAAGCTCGGTTACGGCCGAACCGATGCCATCCATGGCGGCAAGCGCCCGGCCTGCTGCCGCCTGCATGGCCGCGATACGCCCGGCGATTTCCTCGGTGCTTTGGGCGGTGCGCTTGGCAAGGTTTTTCACCTCATTGGCGACAACGGTGAAGCCCTTGCCGGCGGTGCCCGCGCGCGCCGCTTCGATGGTCGCATTCAGCGCCAGCAGATTGGTCTGCCCGGCAATTTCCGCGATCAGACGCGAAACTTGGCCGATTTCATCCACACTGGCGGTGAGTTCGGTGAAGATCCGGCGCGCTTCTTCTGTGCGCTGCATCACCCCGCGAGTGGCTTCCCCGGCACGCGACATTTGCTGCGCGATCTCCCCTGCCGCGCCGGCCAGTTCATCGGCGCCGCGAGAAGCCTCCTGCGCGCTGTGTCGCCCCGAAGCGGCGGCGCTGGCGGAAGCCTCTGCCGCGCGCGCCCCGCCTTCGGCGGCTTCGGTCATGGCCGCGCAATTGCGCCGCAGCATGGCAACGCGGCGGTCCAGATCTTCAAGTGCCGCGGCGGTTTCCGCTTCGATGGTGGCGGCCAAATCAGCCAGGGAGCGATCAGGGGGTAGGGCAATCGGGGCTGCAATGGCCACCGGGCCAGGCGCTGGGCGCTGGCGCAGGGCTTCGGCGGCGGTCAGGATTTGGCGCCAAGGTCCATCCGCATCTGCCGCCGCAAAGGGGGCCACAGGCTCATTTGCCGCCAAGCGGGCTAGCTTGCTGGCAAAGCTGAGCAGCATGGTCCGCTGGCGCCAAAGCGCCCAGGTGGCAAGCAGCAGGCAAATCAGGAAACCAAAGGCGAGCCCCAAGACAAACCCCGCCGCTTCTCCGGACGCGACTTCCTGCCCCGCCGCGGCCAAATTGGTGCCCGCGAGCAGGATCATCACGGCAAGGGCTGGTAGGCGAGGCTCAGCTTTCATGGCGCATCCTGGAATCCAGGGGCGTATTCTGACGGCATTTCGCTACGAGGCGGTTAAGGCCCGTGCGGCGGTACGCGATTGGGGCTAAACATGGCGAAGGATTTAGGAATAACCTTATGGCTCATCGTATCGCCGTCATTGGCGCGCCTTCCCTGATTGGGCGCGAATTCTTGCGCTGCCTGGCTGAAACCAGCCTGGCAGGGGCTGAGGTGGTAGCGCTTGCCGCTGGGCGCAGCGCGGGCGCTGATATTTCCTGGGGCGAAAAAGCGGTGCTCAAGACCCGCGATGTGGCGCGGTTTGACTTCGCGGGCACAACCCTTGCCGTCTTCGCCTGTGACGCCAAGCTGGCTGCGGTGGAAGTGCCGCGCGCTGCGGCGGCCGGCGCGATGGCGATTGATCTGTCCGGGTATTTCCACATGGAACCGGATGTGCCGCTGGTTGTGGCCGGGGTGAATGATCAGGCGCTGCCGCGCGCCAGCAAAAGGCGGATCATCGCCTGCCCGCTGCCCGCAAGCCTGATCCTGGCGCTGGTCTTGAAGCCCTTGCATGAAGCCGCCGGCGTGCGGCGGGTGGTGGCGGCAACCTATCAGCCGGCCTCCGGCGCCGGGAAGGAGGCGATTGATGAACTCTGGTCCCAGACGCGCGGCATTTTCGTGAATGACAATCCCGAAGCGCAGTATTTCACGAAGCAGATCGCCTTCAACGTCATTCCGCATATTGACCGCTTCATGCCCGATGGCGCGACGCGCGAAGAATGGGCGATGGGCGTTGAAATCCGCAAGCTTCTGGACCCCGATATTCAGGTGAGTGCCAGCTGCGTGCGCGTACCCGTGATGCTTGGCCTTGGCATGGCGCTGAACATCGCCTTCGACCGCCCGATCAATGAACGCGACGCGCGTGAGGCCTTGCGCAAGGCGCCGGGGATAAGCTTGCTCGATCGGCGCGATGATGGTGGCTATGCGAGCCCAGCTGAGATTGTGGGGGAGGATATGGTTTATGTCTCCCGCATCCGGCGCGATGCGACGCTGGCCAATGGGCTTTCGCTTTGGGCCGTTGGCGATGATGTGCGGCTTGGGGCTGCGCTGAATGCTGCGCGGATTGCGGAGGCTGTTTACGCGCCTGGGATATAGATTATTCGTTACGTAGAATAATTATTTAAGGGCAGATCAAATCACCCCTCCCCTCCCTTGTTCCAGCCGCCCCGGCCGCTTCAATTGAATAACGACAGGGGCGTAATGGAAGAGCAAACATGCTGCTGAAAATCCAGCAGATCAAGCGCTTCATACGTTTCCATATTGATCCAAGGCGCCACAGATGCCGAGAATTTCTTCACGCCGTTCCACACCATCTTAGCGCGCTATCGGCCGCAACCTTGATGGCACGCAGATAATCTTCCACATCCACCCATTCATCATGCCCGCCATTCTGGGTCAAATCACCACATAGCGGCCCGAAGCCGACGGTTGGGATACCCATCTGCACCATTGGTACGCGAATATCAGATGCTGTATGCATGGCATTCACGAAGGGCGAGAGGCCCGTCACGCGTGAAACGGCAGCACTCACGGCGCCAAACAGCGGTGAATTCGCAGGCAGTTCCGCGCCCGTGACACCAGACAACCATTCAAGCTTTGGCGGATGATCCTTCAGCCAAGGGTCCTGTTGTGCGGCTTGCGTGATGCAAGCGGTGATTTCCTGTTGAACCTTTTCCATGGCCTCCCCCGGCGGGAAGGAAACGGCTGCGCCTATGACGCAGCTTGTTGGGATGCGGCTGAAGCGCGCGGCATCCCCGCAGGAGATATAGGACACCATGATATTCGTGGCGCGCCCGACAACGCGTTCAATGCCAGGGTGATGCACTCGTGCTCCGCGGGCCTGGTCAAGTGCATCCAGCGCTGCCTTCACAAGCATGGTTTTATCCAAAGCATTCACAGCAAGATGGGCAAAGGCTGTATGGCCCGGTTCCTTGGTATCTGGTCCCTTGCCGTTCACCGTCACGCGAAAATAAAGCTGCCCGCTGCAAATTGCCTTAATTTCCTGCATGCCAACACCGCTTTCCGCCGGATGCACGTAAATCGCCGCATCCGCGATATAGCCATGCTGCATCGCCGCTGCGACACCGCGCGCATGGCGCTTGGATGGCGTGCTGGTCGCGATGATATCACCCTTGGGCTGCAAGCCCGCCGCACGAATAACCTTGATGGCTTCAGCCATGATGGCGATGCCGGCAAGATCATCAGCTACGCCCCAGCCATAAATACGGCCATCGCTAATATCGCCCGCGAAGGGATCATGCTGCCAGGTTTCGGTATTCTTGAGCGGTTCACCATCAGGATGGCCAAAGAAAATCAGGCTGGGGCCGCCACCGCTGCCGGCAAGGCGCGCGATGATGCTGGCGCGTTCTTCACGCGCCATTGCCTCACCTTCGGCGAATTCATGACGCATCTGCACATCGGATGGCACATAGGAAAGGGCTTCTACGGCGCAGCCAGTATCCCGCAGATGATCCGCGAAGCATTGCTGCACCGCCGCTTCACCTTGGCGCTGCAAGGCGATCAGCCTTTGGAGAAAGGCGATGCTGTCTGCCCGGCGGGCTTCTGCAGCGGCGATGATCTGTTCAGACACTTCATTCATGCGATACTCTCCCACCCCAAATCACGACGCCGTGCGCAGTGTGTATCTTATTCAGGCTGCACACCAGAAACGCGTACCAGTTCGCGCCATTTATCGCGTTGCGCGCGCATCAGTGTCTGGAATTCCTGCGGCGTGGAGGCGAAGGGAATATTGCCATTGGCCGATAGCCGCTGCACCATGGATGGGTCCTTCAGGCCTTCATTGATCGAGGCATTCATGCGCTGCACGATGTCGGGAGGGATCCCTAACGGCCCCATCACCGCCGCGAAGGATGGCAGGTCATAATCGGCCACACCCTGTTCCTGTACGGTTGGCATTTCAGGCGCCAAGGGCCAGCGGGTGGGGTTGGTAACGCCTAGTGCGCGCACTTGGCCCGCTCTGACAGCGCCAATGACGCCCGAGAAACTGTCAAACACCACCTGAATATTGCCCGCAATCAGATCAGCCAGTGCCGGCGCCGCTCCCCGATAGGGCACATGGGTCAATTCTGTTCCCGTGCGCAGCATGAACAGCACGCCAAGCATATGATTGGCACCACCCGCGCCGGCGGAGCCGTAATTGAGCTTCCCGGGATTGGCCTTCGCATAGGCAATCAATTCCTGGATATTGCGTATCGGCAGCCCCGGATGAACACAAACGATGGCAGTGCCAATTGAGAAAGTTGCGATATGGCTGAAATCATCCACCCCCTCATAGCCGGGTGTCCGAAACAGCAAGGGCGCGCCAAGATGGGAAGATGGGCTCGCCATCATGATGGTATAGCCATCGGGTGCGGATTGCGCGACATGGGCGGTGCCAACGGTGCCGCCGGCACCGCTGCGATTATCCACCACAACGAGGCTGCCGAGCGCCTTTTGCAAAACCTCCGCCTGGAGGCGGCCCGCAATGTCGCTCGCGCCACCAGGCGGATAGGGCACCACCAGCCGTATCGGCCGATTGGGCCAGGAAGCGGCTTGCGCGGAAGCACTGCGGAGCTTCAATAATCCAGGCAGCGCCAAGGCGCTGGCAGCAAATGCACGACGTCCCAAACGCATGGCCCGAATTCTCCTCATCTCAAATGGCAGACCTCAACGCCGATCCGCCGCTTCCGTTCCATAACCGCGCCCATAACGCTTCTCCAGGCGCCGTTGCACAAAATCCCAGGCCGTTGTCATGGCCAGATAATAAATCGCCGCCACCATGAACAATTCCAGTACCAGAAAGCGTTCCTGGATCAGGATCTGTGTCCGCCGGAGCAATTCTTCCATGCTGATCACACTCGCGACCGAGGTGGTCTTAAGCAAGCCATTCACCGAATTGCCAAGCGGCGGGATGATGATGCGCAGCGCCTGCGGCCAGACCACCAGACGAAACACCTGGAGGCGCCTGAGGCCGAGTGCGAGCGCGGCTTCGCGCTGGCCGCGTGCCACTGCCAGAATGCCGGCGCGCACTGTCTCACTCAAATAGGCTGCTTCATTCAAGGCAAGGCCAAGCAGCGCGGCCTGCACCACCGAAAATCGTAAGCCGAATAGTGGCAGGCCAGTATAGATGATCAGCAATTGCACCAGCAGTGGTGTGCCGCGAAACACCCAGCAATAGAATGCGGCAAAGCCTGAAAGTACTGGATTGCCCGAAAGCCGCATCACGGCCAACCCGATACCCAGCACCAACCCAGCCGAAAGTGAAGCAGCCGTCAGCCATAGCGTGGTGACGGCGCCTTCCAGCAGAAAGGGATTCAAAAGATAGTCAAAGAACCCCGACCAGGACCAGATTTGCACGCGTTTTGATCAGGCGCTTATTGGGGGCCGACGACTTCAAGCTTGTCCGTGTACATCGAAGCACCATAGCGATCGAACAGCGCCTTCAGGCTGCCATCCGCCTTCATGGCTTCCAGCGTGCGCACAACAGCGTCAGCCAGCACGCGTGAACGCGTGGCAACCGCGACCGGTGTTGGGAAAAGCCCATTCAGCACGCGCGGAAAATCGCCACGCTGATCATATTCAGCGGCGACGCCATCAATGCTGGTCACAGCTTGCACTTGGCCCGCGCGCAGCGCCTGATAGGCAACGGCAAAATTGTCAAAGGTGCGGATATTCATCGGCTGCAAGCCCTTGGCCTGCAAGGATTGGCTCAGTTCCCGCGTACGGCGTTCTTCAAAGCCACCGATCTCAACGCCCACCGTCTTGCCGGCCAGATCATCCGTGGTGCGGATATTCTGCGGATTGCCGCGAGGCGCGCTGAAGGAAATCGCCTGATTTTCATAGCGCACCATCTGCATCATGCGCGCGCGTTCTTCCGTGTAGAAAATCCCTGTATTGATCAAATCCCAGCGCCGCGCCGCCAAACCGGGGATCATGGCGCTGAATTCGATGCGGATATATTCCGGCGTCAGGCAAAGGCGGCGCGCGATTTCATTGCCGAGTTCAATGCGCATGCCGCGCAATTGCCCCTGCGCATCCACGAATTGCAGCGGCGGCAGGGTGGGGTTGGTGGACATCACCAGCGTGCGCGACTTCACCAATTCGCTATCTGCCACCGCCGGCGTACATGCTGGCGCCTGCGCCATGGCCGGGGTTGCCACCAGCACCGCCAGGGTGGCGAGGATTCCATATCGCAGCATTATTCTTCTCCCTGTTGAAAAGCTCATTCGGCGGCGCGCGCTTCGGCGCCGATCAACTCAATGCCATGCAATACCTGCGCCAAGGCCGGCATATCCTGCGCAGGCAGCGGCAGTCGCGGTGGGCGCGGCGGCCCCATATCCATGCCCATCAGTTTGAAGCCCGCCTTGGTGCCGGAAACATAGCGCGGCCCACCCACCCAAGGCAGCAGCGGCGCCAGCTTGCGATAAAGCGCCAGCGCCTTGGGTCTATCCGCCTCAAACGCTGCGGCGTCAAACATTTCGGAAGAAAGTCGCGGCGCCAGATTGCTGCACACGGCAACCCAGCCAATCGCGCCAAGCCAGGCGCTTTCATAGCCCAGCACGCCGGCAAACACCTCCATCCTGTCACCGCAGAGCGCCACAATATCGCGCACACGCGTCACTTCCAGCGTGCTTTCCTTGACATAGCGGCAATTCGGAATGGTCGAAATCCGCGCGAGTGTCGCCGGCAGCATATCCACATTGGATGTTGCGGGGTTGTTGTAGACCATGATTGGAATGCCGATGGCGTCAGCAATGGTCTTGTAATGGTGAAACAGCTCATCTTCCGTCGGCACGGAATAGAAGGGCGGGATGATCATAACGCCATCGGCGCCTTGCGACTCCGCTTCCCGTGAAAGCGCCACCACTTCGCGCGTATCTTCCGCCCCGGTGCCGATCAGCACCGGTACGCGCCCGCGCGCGGCGCGGATCACGGTCTCGACAATGCCTTGGCGTTCTTCACGCGAGACGGAGAGAAACTCCCCAGTCGAGCCCAGCGGGATAAGGCCCTTCACCCCTTCAGTGATCTGGTAGTCCACCAGCCGTTCCAGCGCCTTGTAATCCACCGCTGCGCCATCGGCGGTAAAGGGCGTGATCAGCACCGTATAGGTGCCACGAAAAGGCTCTCGGGCCATGAGGGAAGCTCCCGGGGGTGGACGCGGCCGCGCCGCGTGCGATGATGGGAGCCTGTTTTGGCGTAAACGGCAAGAGCATGCGGCTACAGCACCCCCATATCACCCCGGCGACGGCGCCTATCCGGATCAGCTTCAATGGCACGACGGTGGAAGCCCTGCCAGGTGAGAGCATTGCCGCTGCGCTTTCAGCTGCGGGCATTCTGGCGCTACGCGAAACGCCCAAAGGCACGCAGCGCGGGCTTTGGTGCGGGATGGGCGCCTGCTTTGATTGCGTGGTGACGGTGGATGGCAAGGCCGGCCAGCGCGCCTGCATGGTGAAGGTGGCTGATGGCATGGCGGTGGAAAGCGCCTTCCCGGCCGAACCCGCCCCGCTTGGCAGCGCGCCCGCCGAAATTGCTGAACAGGTCTGCGATATCCTGGTGGTCGGCGCCGGCCCCGCCGGGCTTTCCGCCGCCATTGCTGCCGCCGAAGCCGGCGCGCAAGTGGTGGTGCTGGATGAACGCGAAGCGCCCGGCGGGCAATATCTGAAGCCGCTTGCCAGCAGCCACAGCCATGCCGCGCCGGATGCGCAATTTCGCCAGGGCAGCGCGCTTTTTGCCCGCGCGCGGGAAGCAGGGATTCGCTTCCATTATGGTACCACGGTTTGGGGCGGCTTCGCGCCAGATGAAATCGCGGCACTTGTCGAAGGTGCCGCCATTACTTTCCGCCCGCGTCGGCTGATCCTGGCCCCCGGCGCGCATGAACGCCCGGTGCCGGTGCCGGGGTGGACTCTGCCGGGTGTGATGACGACCGGCGCGCTGCAAACGCTTGCACGCGCGCAACGCGTGAGCCCGGCCGAGAGCGCAGTGATTGCAGGCAGCGGGCCGCTCAATCTGCAACTTGCCTGTGAATTGCTGGCCGGCGGCGTGCGTGTTGCCGCTGTGGTTGAAGCGGCCCCCGTGCCGGGGCTTGGCGCCTGGCGCGATGTGCTGCGCCTTGCGCGCACCGCACCTGATCTTGCCTGGGATGGGCTGCTTTACCTCGCGATTCTGAAACGCGCCGGCGTGCCGCTTTACTGGGGCAGCGAGATCATTGCCTGTGAAGGTAGCACGCGTTTCGAGGCGCTGCGCATCAGCGCACCGCAGGGCGAAAAGCGGATCGCTGCCGGGATTGCCGCGCTCAATCTTGGCTTTCAATCGGAAACCGGGCTGGCGCGCGCCTTGGGTTGCACGCAGCGTTTCGCGACCGATGGTCCAGGCGCTGGCTTGGGGCGCTTGGAAACCGTGACTGACGCAGTCGGGCGCAGCAATATCGCCGAGGTTTTCGCGATTGGCGATGGCGCGGCGATTGGCGGGGCGCGGGTTGCCTTGGCGCGCGGGCGATTGGCCGGTTTGGCGGCAGCGCGTGAACTTGGCTTCGGCGCGGGCGATGATGCGACAGCGCGCGATGCGCTGGCGCAAGCCGAGGCATTTCAGCGCGCTTTATGGCGCATTTACGCCGCGCCAGCTTTCGACCCGGCACGTATCCCGGATGAAACCATCCTCTGCCGGTGTGAGGAAGTATGCGCCGGAGAAATCCGCGCAGCCATCAGCGGTGGCGCGGCTTCGCTGCCTGCCATCAAGAAGGAAACGCGCGCCGGCATGGGGCGCTGCCAGGGGCGCATGTGTGGCGCGACTCTGGCGCGCATGGCAGGCGTTGCTGCGCAGGAAGCGGATTTCGCGGCGCCGCGTGCGCCGATCAAACCCATTCCTGCCGCGTTGCTGAGGCTTGAAGTGCCGGAATGGGGCAAAACGCCAGTGATCGAAAGCCCTGCACCTATCAACTGGAAAACTAGCGCGGCCACCGCGCCGCAAATCGCGCGCCAATGTGATGTATTGGTGATTGGTGGCGGCGTTGTAGGGCTTTCCACCGCACTGTATCTGGCGCGCGAAGGCGTGGATGTGTTGGTGGCGGAACGTGGCGAGCCTGGCCTTGCCGCCAGCACCGCCAATGCCGGCAGCCTGCATGTGCAGTTGCTATCCTATGATTTCGGTGACAAGGCGGAAGCGCTTGGCACCGCCGGCCCTGCCGTGGCGACGCTACCGCTTGGGCCGCGCTCCATCGCGCTTTGGCGAGAGATTGCGCGCGACGCCGGTGAGGCTTGCGGCATTCGCACCGAAGGCGGGCTGATGCTGGCGGAAACGCCCGAGGAATTGGCTTGGTTGCGCGGCAAGGTTGCGGTGGAACGCAGTGCTGGCATTGAAAATCATGTGATTGGCGCGAATGAATTGCGCGATATCGCACCTTATTTGGCGCATCGTTTTGCGGGTGCGGCCTTCTGCCCCGCTGAAGGCCAGATTGATCCTTTGCGCGGCACGGCAGCGCTATTGCACCTGGCCAAGCGCGCCGGAGCACGCATGGAAAGCGGCCTGGAAGTGCAGGCGATTGCGCGTGAAGGCAGTGGCTATCTGGTGAGCACGGCGCAGGGACCCATTCTTGCTGGGCGCGTAGTGGTCGCGGCAGGGCCATGGTCTGGCTATATCGCAGCGCTGGCGGGTGTGAAGCTGCCAGTGGGTGGCCTGGTGCAACAGGTAATCGCGACCGAGGCCATGGCGCCCATCATCCCGCATCTGGTGGCCCATGCCGGGCGGCACCTTTCGCTGAAGCAGGGCCCGCATGGGCATTTGCTGATCGGCGGCGGCTGGCCCGGCGCGCATGATCCCGCCACTGGGGCCACACGCAATCTTCGGAGAAATATTCAAGGGAATCTTTGGATCGCTGGGCATGTCGTTCCGGCGGTAGAGGGCTTGCATGTGCTGCGCAGTTGGACCGGCATGAATGTGCATATTGATCGCGCGCCAATCCTGGGTGAGGTGCCGGGCTTGCCGGGCTTCTTCGCCGCGGTCACCTCCAATGGTTATACGCTTGGGCCGATTGCCGGGCGCATGACAGCTGATGCGGTGCTGGGCTTGCAGCAACCAGATTTGGCCTTTTCAGCAGCGCGATTCAACGCCTGATTCATCCCGGCAGATAAAGACAAGGTTGCTTTCGTTAGCCTCCCCAGCTTAGCGGCATGCGTTTATGGCGGGCCGGCCGTTCAAGCCACCCCACTGTATTTAAACACTGAAAAGAAAATCCCCTGCATCCATCACGCATTCCCACCATCCACCGGCAGCACCTGCCCGGTCACCCATCCGGCATAGGGGCTGGCAAAAAACAGCACGGCATTTGCGATATCCTCAACCGACCCAAGACGGCGCATGGCAAGCCGTCCGATCAGCGCCTTCTGCCCTTCATCGCCATAGCTTTCGAATTGCTTGATGCTGGATGGGTTGGAAAGCACAAAGCCTGGCGCCACAGAATTCACCGTAATGCCATAGGGTCCGAATTCGCGCGCCAATTGGCGTGTTAGCCCGACCAGCCCATGCTTGGCTGAGCCATAGGCCTGAATGCCGGTCAGGCTTGCCTTCAATCCCGCGCCGGAGCTGATGGTGACGATGCGCCCCTTCTTCGCCTTCTTCATGCCGGGTGCCGAGGCACGCGCCAGCGCAAAGGCAGCATGCAGATTGATGTCAATGATGGCGTGCCAATCCTCATCGCTCACTTCCTCGATTGGGCGCATCACTTGGCCGCGCACGCCACCGGCATTGGAAATCAGGATTTCGATGGGACCGCCAGTGGCATCTTCAATGCGCTTGATCCAGCCGGCGGCTGCGCCCTTCGCAGTCAAGTCAAACGCATCGGTGGTGATGGTGCCTGGCGCCTTGGCCGTTTCAGCCAATTCAGCGGCTGAAATATCGCAGGCGAAGACCCGCGCGCCAAGGGCTGCAAAGGCCCGCGCAATGGCCTGGCCAAAACCATGCCCGGCACCCGTGACAGCGACGGTGACATTGTCAAAGCGGATATCCATGGGAGGGCTCCTTAGCTGGCAGGGGAAAAAGCGTCGCGCGTCACACCATTCAATTCACGCATCAGCGCAACCCAGGCGGCAAAGCCTTCAGCGATGGAGGATTCGCGCCAGTTTTCATTGGGGGCGTGAAAATCCTCATCGGCGGTCGCGAAGGAGAACATCACGGTATCAATGCCCGCGATATTGCGCGCAATGTCAGCAAGCGGCAGCGTGGCCCCCATGCGAACGCGCAGCGGCTTTTGGCTAGTGGTGCGTTCCAGCGCGGCCTCTGCCGCCTGCAACAAGGGATGCGACGCTGGCAGTGAATAGGCATAAGTGCCATCGCGCGTATTGGTGATGGAAAGCTCAGCGCCCTTGGGACAATGGGTGCGCAGATGTTGCGCCACGGCTTCACGCGCAAGCGCCGGGTCTTGGCCGGGCACAAGACGCATGGAAAGCTTGGCATGGGCCAGGGCGGGAATGACGGTCTTACCGCCCGCTCCGGTATAGCCGCCCCACATGCCATTCACATCAAGCGTCGGGCGCAGCCAAAGCCGTTCCAGGAAATCCGCCGTTGTATGATTGCTTGGTGCGATTCCTATGGACGCATCATGCGCCGCCACATCGAAAGGAATGCGCGCCAATTCTGCGCGTTGTTCGGGCGAAGCTGCTGTGGCGCCGGCCCAGAAGTTTTCCACGGCAACATTGCCATCCTGATCATGCAGCGTGGCGATCAGCCTTGCCATGGCATGCAGCGCATTCGGTGCGACACCGCCATAACGCCCGGAATGCAAATCCTTGGCCGTACTTCGCAGCGTGATTTCCATGCCGGTATTGCCGCGCGTGCCCACCGTCATTGTCGGCAAATCCGCCCGCCAGCGCGCACCATCGGCAGAAAGCACCGCATCGGCGGCAAGCAAGTCGCGATACTGCGTGAGCAAGGCGCCGAGCGTCGCTGAGCCGCATTCCTCCTCACCTTCCAACAGTAGCGTCACGTTGACGGGCAGCCTGCCTTCAACGGCAAGAAAGGCGCCAAGGGTTTCAACCGCCAAAAGAAACGGCCCCTTATCATCCGAAACGCCACGCGCATAAAGCCGACCATCGCGGGCCGTCAGTTGAAAAGGCGGAGAGGCCCAGTCATCCACGGGATCGGGCGGCTGCACATCGTAATGGCCGTACACCAGCAGAACCGGCGCATCAGGCCCCGCGCCATGCCAGCGCGCGGTGACAGCCGGATGCCCGCCCGCCGCAATTTTCTGCGCATCCTGAAAGCCAAGCGCGGTGAGTCGTGTGATCAGCCAGCGCCGCGCTGCCGCCATGCCATCCGCATAGGCCGGATCGGTTGAAACCGAGGGGCAAGCGACAAGTTCCGCAAGCCGCGCAATGAATTGCGCCCGTTCAGCGCGCAGCTTTTCCAGGACAGCGTCAGTCAAGCAATGGCATCCAACAGGGCGTTAAACGTTTCTGGGGACTGTTCCCGCCGGCCTTCTTCAATATCCTTGATCAGCATGCCCAAGGCATTCAGCGCAGGCGTCGTAATGCCCTTCTGCGCCGCGAGCCTTGGCATGATGATGAGCTGCGCCTCGGCTTCGGTCTTGCGCTTGCGCACAGCCAGGTCGCGCCAAATGCCGGAATGCGTCTTGGCGCCAACGGCGGTGTAATCGCGCAGCCATTCCACTACCCTAATCCCATCCGCATCGGCGCGCCCGGGTGCGAAAGCCATGGGGTCAAAAGACCCGAAGCCGCGCGGGGTCACGCCGTGGGCAAGCGCGGTTGCCGCAACTTCTCGCCCCAAGGCGAGCCAGACAGGCATGCGGCGTGTATCGGCGAAATTCTCGCTCATGGAATCATGATTGAGCGCTGTGGCAAAAAGCATGGCGCCATAGGCGAGCTTGCCCCAAAGATAGGACCAGATATCGCTGGTCAGAATCGCATCCGGTTCGAAGGCTTGGCAGAGCGTATGCATCGCGCGGGTGCGATCACGGATGGTGCCATCAATCTCACCCACCACGAAGGCGCCGCGATTGCCAAAGAGAATCTCACCCGGCGCATGCCAATCCGCGCCGAAATTGACAAAGCAGCCCATGGTGCGCTCGGCACCGACAGCTTCGGCGATTTCCAATTCGTTCAAGCCGTTTTGGGCGGAAAAGACAAATCCATCCGGCGCTAGATGCGGTGCGAAAACGGGCAAGGCCGCCTTGGTGGCCTGTGCCTTGACCGCGAGCACAATGCGCGAATAGCGGCCCGTCAGTTCGGCCGGCGTGACGGCAGGGATGATTTGCGTGAATTCAGTAACGGGGCCGAAAATCTTCAACCCCTTGATGCGACAGGCCTCAACATGCTCGGCCACGGTGTCCACCAGCAGCACCTCATGGCCCGCACGCGCCAGATGCGCGCCAAGCGTACCGCCAATGGCGCCAGCGCCCCAAATGACTAACGGGTCGGCCATGGTCCCTCCAACGCGGCGCGGGTTTCCGCGACACCTGCTTGCCAAAGCCGCAGCATATCCTCATCGGGCTTCCGCCATTCACCACCGAAGGAACCGTCGCCCAGCATGTCGCGCACTTTGGCAGGCGGGCTTGCCTTCATCAGCGCCGTATCTACGGCTGGCTTGGCACCAGAAGGCGATGGCGCATTGGCAAGCCGCGTCCAGGGGAAGTTTTCCATCCAATTGCCATGACTGCCGGAACGGTCAATCGCCATGGCGGTTTCCCAGGTTTGAGGCTGATTGTACCAATTGTGGAACTTGATCGAAAGCGCAGGATTTTCTGTAATTATCTGCAAGGCAAGCGCGCCGACGGGCGCATTACCGCCATGGCCATTGACAATTAGAATGCGGCGAAACCCAGCGCGCGCGACACTTTCAATCAGGTCACGCGCCACCGCCAATAATGTTTCCACCTTGAGCGAAATGCTGCCCGGAAAGGCAGCGAAATAAGGCGCCAGCCCAAAAGGCATGGCAGGATAGACCGGAATGCCGAGAGGCTCGGCCGCTTCCACCGCCACTCTCTCGGCCAGGATCGCATCCACACAAAGTGAAAGCTGTGCATGCTGTTCCGTGCTGCCAAAGGGCAGAACGCATCGATCATCGCGGTGGAGGTAAGCCTCCACCTGCATCCAATTCATCTCCGCGATGCGCATGAAACAGGGCTTCGCGCTTAGCGGCTGACTGGGCTTACATCCCAGGCATAGGTTTCTTCATCGCTCCGGCCGACGCGCAGTGTCACACGATCACGCCGCATGGCCCAGGCAGAAGCCACCGCGGCAAGGGGAATGACAACGCGCTTTTCATTCCAAAGCGCGCCAACCTGTTGCAGTAGG
Source organism: Roseomonas sp. (assembly GCA_020249505.1). Taxonomy (GTDB): domain Bacteria; phylum Pseudomonadota; class Alphaproteobacteria; order Acetobacterales; family Acetobacteraceae; genus Neoroseomonas. The sequence goes on from JADCFN010000056.1 coordinate 68,614, forward strand.
GCTTCGCGCTTCTTGTCATCCAGTTCCACATTGGCAGCTTGAATCAGCCAATCAATTTCCGGGTCGGAAAAACCGTTCCAATTGAAGGCGCCAAGGCGAAGCTGCGCGTTATTGGTATGCGCATTGGCGGCGTAATAGTAATTCGCCTCACCGGTCAGGGTGCCCCAGCCGGCCATGATATTGGAAAGCTCACCCCGCGCACGGGCCGGAAAGATCACCGCCGCCGGCTGGCCGGCCGCCTGCACTTCAAGGCCGATGCGCGCCAGCATCTGGGTCATGGCCGCGCCAACACCGGCATCGCCAGGCAGGCGATTATTGGTGAAGTTCAGTACCATGCGAAAGCCATTGGGATAGCCCGCTTCGGTCAAAAGCTGGCGTGCGCGATTGATATTGGGCGTCGGGATCGTCAGCGCCGGATTGAAGCCAAAGATACCCGGCGTGACCATCTGGCTGACCGGAGAGCCGAGCCCTTCCATGGCCACTTCCGCCAATGCGCGGCGGTCAATGGCAAGGTCAATCGCTTCCCGCACACGCGCATCACGATAAGGGTTAGCCGCCAGACGAGAGCCATCGCGCGCCGTCACTTGCGGCGTTGGTTCGCGTTGATCCAGCGCCAGGTTGAAAACATAGACTGTTTCTGCCTTCAGCACGCTGATATTGCGGTCGCGTTCCAGGGTCGCCACATCGGCGGCCGGCACGCGCACAATCATATCCACCTGGCCGGTGCGAAGCTGCGCCACGCGCGCGGCGGGGTTGGAGATTTCACGCCGCACCACGCGGCCCCAGGCGGGACGACTGCCCCAGTAATTCTCGTTGCGCTCCACCGCGAATTGCTCGCGCGGCGTCCAGGATGAAAACCGATAGGGCCCGGTGCCGATGGCGGCGCGGCCGCTATTGAAGGCCTCATTGGCGTTTTCCGGCGTCAGACCTGACGTGGCGCGGGCCGAGGTGATGAAAAGTCGGATGAAATCATTGGGCAGCGTGGGCGCGGGGCCATCGGTGACGATCTGGATGGTGTGCGGATCAATGATGCGGATTTCTTGCACGCGGCGCACATAAATGCGCGTTGGATTCGGACCGGACAATTGCTGCATACGCCTGATGGAGGCAGCAACATCTTCCGCGGTCATGTCAGACCCATCATGGAATTTTACGCCGCGGCGCAGGCGAAATTCCCAAGTGGTGGGGTCCACAATACGCCAGGATTCCGCAAGACCTGGTTCGATCTGCAGATTATCGCCTGAATGCGTCAGCGTATCAAAAACATGCTTCAGCGCTTCCGAATGGGTGCCTGTTGCGGTGAAATGCGGGTCAATGCTCTCCGGCCCTGCAATCACGCCCATGGTGAGGGTCTGAGCAGAAGCCACACCGGCCATGCACGCCATACCGACTGTCGCCAAAGCAAAACGGCGGTAATTCCAACGCATCATAATTTCTCCCATCAGCCTTCTGTCATCAGGATGCTAGGAATAGCTTGCGCTGGCTGTCAAATGCCCGATAATCGCGCCCAATGCTTGGGTATATCATTCAGCGCCTCATTCAGTCTGGCTTCGTCATGCTTGCCATGTCGGCGCTTGTCTTTCTTGGCGTCTATGCCATCGGCAATCCGATTGACGTGCTGATTTCCCCCGACGCGACGCAGGATATTCGGGAAGCCACCATTCGCCATTACGGCCTGGATCAGCCACTTTGGCAGCAATACTTCGCGTTTCTGGGAAGGCTGTTGCGGGGCGATCTGGGGCGGAGTTTTGTGCTGAACATCCCAGTGCTGCAACTGGTCCTGAGCCGCTTGCCGGCGACGCTGGAATTGGCGCTGGCTTCGGTGCTCATCGGCGCTTTAGTTGGCATACCGCTTGGCATTTATGCTGGCTATCGGCCGGAAAGCCCTGTCTCCAAGGCCATCATGGCGGCATCGGTTTTGGGGTTTTCCGTACCGACCTTTTGGGTAGGGCTGATCCTGATCCTGACCTTTGCCGTCAATCTCGATTGGCTGCCGGCCGGTGACCGAGGCGAAACGGTTGAGGTGTTCGGTGTTGGGTGGTCCTTCCTCACCTGGGATGGCTTGCGGTTTCTGGCGCTGCCGGCGCTGAACCTGAGCCTGTTCAAGCTTGCCATGCTGATCCGCCTGTCGCGTGCTGGCACGCGTGAGATCATGCTGTCCGATACGGTGAAATTCGCCCGCGCGGCGGGGCTTTCGGATTTCACCATCCTGCGCCGACATGTGCTGCGTTTGATTTCCATTCCTCTGGTGACGGTCTTTGGTCTGGAATTCGGCTCCACCTTGGCCTTCGCTGTGGTGACGGAGACGATCTTTTCCTGGCCGGGCGTTGGCAAGCTGATCATTGATTCTATTACCTCGCTCGATCGGCCGGTGATGGTCGGTTATCTGATCCTGGTGGCGTTTCTGTTTGTCACCATCAATCTGGTAGTGGATTTGACCTACGCCGTTCTTGATCCGCGCCTCAGGCGTGGAAGGCGGGTGTGATGGCAGGTTTTTGGCGCGACTATCGCGAAAACTGGGTTGCCACCTTGGCGCTTGCGGTGGTGGTGCTGATTGTTGCAGCGGCGCTTGCCGCACCGCTGATTACGCCGCAGGACCCGTATGATCTTGCCAATTTGAACTTGCGGGATGCGCGCCGTCCGCCAGGCTTTGTCGGGTCTGGCGGTTATGTGCATTGGCTAGGCACGGACGCGCAGGGGCGCGATTTATTCTCGGCCATTCTCTATGGCTTGCGCATATCCTTGCAGATGGGGATTGCGGCCGGGGCGGTAGCCTTTGGTATCGGTACCGCGCTTGGCATCATGGCAGCCAATATCGGTGGCAAGATCGAACAAGGGATCATGCGGCTGGTGGATTTGCAGCTTTCTTTCCCTGCCATTCTGCTGGCGCTTGTGTTGGTTGCGGTGCTGGGCCAGGGGCGGGTGCCGCTGATCATTGCCTTAGTCACCGCGCAATACGCCTATTTCGCCCGCACTGCCTATGGCGCCGCAACAGCGGAACGGCAGAAGGATTACATTGAAGCCGCGCGCGCGACGCCGCTGCCGGGGCGCAGCATTGTATTACGCCACCTTTTACCGAATTGCCTGCCGCCGCTGATTGTTGTTGGCACGGTCCAAATCGCCAATGCGATCTCGCTGGAAGCGACATTGTCCTTCCTCGGGCTTGGGCTGCCGCCGACCGAGCCCTCCCTTGGCATGCTGATTGCCAATGGCTTCCAATACATGATGAGCGGGCGGACCTGGATTTCGGTCTATCCTGGGATTGCGCTAATTGTGCTGATTGTCGCGATCAATATTGTCGGCGATCAATTGCGTGACCAGTTCAATCCAAGGCTGCGCCGATGAACCCTGCGCTGCTTCAGGTGCGCGATCTGCGCACCTATTTCGAAACCCGCGCCGGCACGATCAAGGCCGTGGATGGCATTTCCTTCACGCTTGAACGGGGAGAGATCCTTGGCCTGGTTGGTGAATCTGGTTCCGGTAAATCCGTTACCGGCTTTTCGCTGATTGGTCTTCTCGATCCACCTGGGCGCATCGCGGCCGGTTCCGTGATGTTCCAGGGCAAGGAATTGGTCGGGCTGCCGCAGGCTGAAATGCGCAAGCTCCGCGGCAAGCGGATCGCGATGATTTTCCAGGACCCGGCTGCGACATTGAATCCTGTACTGACCATCGGTCAGCAGATGGCCATGGCGGTGCAGGCGCATGGTGGCGGCGGTGACAGCGCGGCATTGGCCCTGGCGGCACGTAGCCTGGCGCGGGTTGGCATTCCGGATGCAGCCGCGCGCCTGCATGCCTATCCGCATGAATTTTCGGGCGGCATGCGCCAGCGTGTCGCGATTGCCATAGCGCTGCTGCATGAACCGGAATTGATCATAGCGGATGAACCAACCACGGCGCTGGATGTTTCCATTCAGGCGCAAATCCTGGCTGAGATGAAAACACTCGCGCAGGAAAGCGGCACGGCGCTGATTTGGATCAGCCATGATCTGGCCATCGTGTCTTCCCTGGCGGATCGCGTGATTGTACTTTATCTGGGCCGCATTATGGAATTCGGGCCGGTTGCGGATGTCTTGCGCGCGCCCTTGCATCCTTACACGCGCGGGCTTTTGGATAGCCTGCCCGCCATGGCTGATCCGGGACAGAAACTCCGACAAATTCCGGGCAGCACTCCTTCACCGCTCAATGTGACGCCTGGCTGTCCCTTCGCCCCGCGTTGTTCGCAGGCGGATGATCTTTGCCGATCAGAACCGCCACCCGTAGGCGACCAGCGCCATGGGGCCTTTTGCCATCATCCGCTGCCGGGTGCGGCATGAGCAAGATTTTGACAGCGGAAAATATCTCACGCCGCTTCAGCCCGCATGTGACGCTGGGCGACCGTATCGCCCGCCTGTTCGGCGCGAAGCTGGACCGCCGGCCAGTGATGGCGGTGACTGATGTGACGCTTGCCGTGCAACGCGGTGAGACACTTGGACTGGTTGGGGAATCCGGCTGCGGCAAATCAACGCTCGGCCGTATGCTGGCGGGTAATCTTGAACCAAGCGAAGGCGCGATCCGCCTGAATGGCGCCCCCCCGATGCAGGCCGGGCGGAAGACCACAACGCACATTCAGACCGTTTTTCAGGACCCCTTCGCCTCCCTCAATCCACGCCGGCGCGTCGGTGAAACCATCACGGAAGGCCCTATCGCCCATGGCCTGATCACCCGCAGTGAGGCCGCTGGCTTCGCCGGAGAATGGCTCGCGAAAGTTGGGCTGGATCCTGCTTATGTCTCGCGTTTTCCGCATCAATTTTCTGGCGGGCAGCGCCAACGTATCGCCATAGCGCGCGCCCTGGCCATGCGGCCTGAAGTGCTGATTTGCGATGAACCTGTGGCATCGCTCGATGTTTCAATTCAGGCACAAATACTCAATCTATTTTTGGATTTGCGCCAGGAATTTGGACTGACGACAATCTTTATCAGTCATGATCTTTCTGTCGTCCGGCATGTCAGTGATCGGGTGGCGGTGATGTATCTGGGGCGTATCGTGGAACTTGAAGCCGCAGCAAAGCTTTATGCGGCGCCTCGGCATCCCTATACCCAGGCGCTTCTGGATAGCGTGCCAAAGCTTTCACTTGAAGGGAATATCGGCGTCAGCTTCAAGCCAATCAGCGGGGAATTGCCTTCCCCGCTTTCGCCCCCATCGGGCTGCGCCTTCCATCCGCGCTGCCTGAAGGCGACGGATCTATGCATGACGGAAAGACCAAAATTAGAACTTGACGATGAATATGGTGCTGTTGCCTGTCATCACAAATGACGTGTTTCAAGGCGTCGAAGGATTAAAAAAGGAAATCCATCAAACCAAATTATTGTCTGCGTGAATTTGGGGGAATAGAAGTTTCAGGCGCAGCAAACCCCAAGCAACGACTGTTCATCGGCGTTCTGTAATCGTTGCGATATCCTCAGGCGCCAAGGTTACACGAAAACCACTGCGAACCAGCTCCGCAAAATCCTCATTCGGCAGCATGACGGTCAGGCAATAGAGCTTATCCTTGCCGACATTCATCACCTCATGCTCATGGCCTGGCCGCACAATGAAGCTTTCGCCGGCTTTCACCTGCACTTCCATGCCGTTACAGACGGATTTCGCCTCACCGCTCAGGACAAAGAACATTTCATGCGCATTGCCATGGCGATGCCAGGGGGTCTTGCCGCCAGGTTCGAAGATCTCCAGGAAAATGCTGAATGGCACCTGATCCCGGATCGGGTCCGCGATCATGGCGAAGTAATTCGTGTCCTTGTCGGAAATCTTGAAGGTTTCAAGATCGGCAATGCGGCGGGTGATGATGGGGGGCAGCTTTTTCGGGTTTGTCGCTTCATTGCTCATCACGGGTTTCCTCTGTCTGTCATTCGCGTTCATTCAGCGCGCGTAAAGCCGATCAAGGCGCACAATGCGATTGAGGATCATCAGCAAAAGCACAGTGCCTATAATCAGAATCGCCGAGACCGCATGCACGGTGGGTTCCAGGCTGAAACTGGCTTCAGCATAAATCCGCACGGGCAAGGTTGTCATGCGCGCGGTGGTCAAGAAGCTGGTGACGGTTACCTCGCCGAAGGAAATCAGAAAGCTCATGATGCTGGCCGCCAGAAGCCCAGGTGCAAGCCCCGGCATTACTATCAGAAAGAACCGCCACGGCGCCGAAGCGCCAAGGCTTGCCGCCGCATCTTCCTGCGCCTTGTCGAGTTGTTCGACGGAAGCCTGAAGCAAGGTGATCGAAAAGGGCAGCACCAGCACCACATGCACGGCGAGCATGCCAAGAAAGGATGGGATGGCCGTGAAGACCTGCAAAAGCTTGAGCATGCCAACACCAATCGCGACATGCGGCAGGGAAAGCGGCAGGGTCCAGAAGGCCGAAAGCCCTGTCAGGCCGGGAAAGCGATGGCGCGAAAGGGCGAAAGCCGCAGGGAGTGCGAGCGCAATCGCAACCACTGCCGTTGCTGCCGCAAGCTGCACGGAAATCCAGAAACTGGCCGCATAGGCGCCGCCAAACAGCACCCTTTCATACCATTTCAGCGTAAAGGCACGAAAACCCGCAACGGTTGCCTGCGGTACGTGATTGAAACTTTGGATCAGCACCAGCACCAAGGGCAGAAGCAGCAGCATAAGGCTGCATGCCAAAAGCAGCTTGCCAATGCTTGGGCCGAAAAGATCAATTACCCTGATCACCCAACCCGGCAGCGTGCTAAAGCCGGAAGGCGCACCATGCCGCCAGGGTGTGAGCCGACGAGTGACCCAAATGACCAGGAGCGCGAAAAGGGTGCTCGCCAAAGTCATCACCAAGGCCAAGGCAGCCGCCAGGGGCGCATTCAGATTCTGCAGGGCTTCCTGCCAAACCAGCATGCCTGTTGTCCAAACCTTCTTGCCGCCCAGAAGTGTCGCGGAAACATAGGCGGTAGAGGCCATCAGAAACACTATGATGATGCCGGCGCGCAGCCCCGGCAGCGAGAGCGGCAAATCCACCAAAAACACCCGCACAGTGCGCGAAGCACCAAGGCTCTCTGCCGCTTCATGCACACGCGGGCTGGTGCCCTGCAAGACATCATAAAGCGCCAGCACCATGAAGGGCATGAAGACCTGCGCGAGTGCCAGCGCCACGGCGCCATGGGTATAGAGCATCTGCCGAAAGGCGGGGATGCCGAATAGGCCAAGCACCTGGTTGATCAGCCCATCCGGCGCCAGCAGCAGCACGATCCCAAGCGAACGCACGACAACATTGGTAAGCAGCGGGATCAGAATGACCGCGAAAGCCAAGGGACGCCACTTCACGGGCAGCCGCACCAGCCATAGCGCCAAGGGATAGCCAAGCAGAACAGTAAGTGCCGTCACACCCGCGCCAAGCAGCAAGGTTTCGATGATGATACGAACAAGAAACGCATCGCCAAAAATGCTGGCGAATTGCGCGACCGATGGGGGTTGCAGCACCGGCCCGAAAGGATCGGGGTATTCATGCAGCGAAAGCAGCGTCAGCACCGCAAAGGGTGCGACGAAGGTCAGCAAAAGCCAAAAGGTGACCGGAAACGCGAGAATAGGCCCAAGCAAAGGCCGTGTTGTTGGCGTTCCGGTCACGGTCTGGATCAACCCGCGATTTCGCGGTTGAAGCGGCTGGTCCAGGCGGGCTGATTGCGAATGACCACATCCCAATCGAAATCAACCAGCCTGGCCACATCCGGCCCCAGCCCGAGTTTTGGCTGCAAATCGGCAGGAATGGGAAGGTTCTTCACCGTCGGCGAATAATAGATCTGCTGCGCATAGGCCAGCATGCAAGGTGCCGACAGGTGCAGATTGACCCATTCTTCCGCAAGCTTCTGGTTGCGCGTGCCAACCGTGATGCAGGCAACATTCATGGCAATCGCCTGCCCTTCCGCCGGATTGGCGATTTCGATATTGGGATTGCGTGTTTCGGCATAGCTCCGCGTAAAGCTGCCAAACTCAACCGAGATATCCGCAACACCCTGATCGAACATGCCGTAAAGCTGATCCTGACTGCCTTGGATCACGGCGAAGGGCTTCAATTCCCTGATCTTGCGGAAGCCGACATCAATCGCGTTCTCACTGCCACCGAAAACCTTGGCGGCCATCAGCAAGCCGGCCGTGCCCTGCGCCCCGGGATAGGATGGCCAGGCGATGCGGCCGCGCCATTCCGGGTTCCATAAATCCTGCCAGCTTGTGACGGGCTTGGCGGCCTTGCGCTTGTCATAGACCACCGTGACGGGGTTGAAGGCAACGCCATAACCGCCGAGCTTGGCCACATCATAAAGATTGGCGAATTGCGGCACGGCATCGGTCGGCGCTTGTGTCACACCATCCCGCACGGCCTGCCGGCTTTCGAAGATATTGAGATAAATCACATCGAAGCTTGGGCGACCACGTTCGGCATAGGCGCGCGCGCGGCGTTCTGGTGTGCCGCCCAGAACATAGCTGACCTTCACGCCCGGATACTTCGCCAATACCGCCTTTTCCACGTGCTCACGCACTATGCGTTCCTGCGCACCACCCCAGATGCCGACCACAAGTTCATCGCCGGCCTTGGGTTGGGCGACAGCAGTACGGGTGAAATGCAAAGGCGCGGCAAGACCCGCACCAAGAAGCAAGCGACCAATCTGTCTGCGCGTTGTTGTCATGGGTTTGTCCTTCCAGGGATGGGTTTCAGTCACGACAGAAAGCTGCAACCGCCAGCAAGCGCGGTTATGTGGCAGGCACTGCCAATGGCAGGCAGCGGCGTATCTGAAGGTGAGAGAACGCGCACCGCTCCGGCTGGCGTATCCACCTCAACCTCGTAATCATCACCAAGGTAAATGGCTGAAGTCACCACGCCGCCAAGCCGCAAGGGGCCCTGTGGCATTGCTGAAAGCCGCAAGCGCGCTGCGCGAAGGATGATTGCCCTTGCGTCAGCCGGCGCCTCAGCACAGCTCAGCCCCTCTGCTTCAAAAACACTATCGCGACTGCGGCCCGCAATGACAGTGCGTGCACCCAGGAAGGAAGCAGTGAAGGCTTCCTGCGGATGATCACACAGCGCCTGAGGTGACCCCAATTCGATCAGCTTGCCCTGCTGCATCACCGCGATACGATCCGACATCGCAAGTGCTTCTTCCTGATCATGCGTCACGAAAAGCGTCGTGATAGCCAGGCGCTGTTGCAGGCGCCGGATTTCGCCCCGCATTTCAACGCGTAGATTTGCATCCAGATTGGATAAGGGTTCATCCAATAACAAGACATCCGGTTCTATCACCAGCGCGCGCGCAAGTGCCACACGCTGCTGTTGCCCGCCGGAAAGCTGCGATGGATAGCGATTGGCAAGGTGTGACAGCGCCACCATTTCAAGCGCCGCCCCGGCCTTGCGCTGGCATTCCGCCTGGCCAATGCCGCGCATGCGCAGCCCAAAGGCAACATTGCGCAGAATATCCATATGCGGAAACAGCGCATAGGATTGAAAGACGACGCCCATATTGCGCCGATGCGCGGCAAGCCGTGTGATATCCTTGCCATTCACCTGCACGCGACCCGCTGAGGGGGCAATGAAGCCCGCCACCATGCGCAGCGTTGTTGTCTTGCCGCAGCCTGAAGGGCCGAGAAGCGCGACAAGCTCTCCCTTGGCGACTTCAAGCGTCACTGCATCCACCGCGAGCGTCGTCCCGAATTGGGCAGAAATGCCGTTAAGAATAAGATAGGGCGGTGGTTTCATGGTGCCTGCGTGAGCCCCATTGCATGCAATCCAAGGACCATACCGCTAAACATGCGCGATGACCGCAACAGGTCCGCCGCCATCCGGCCCCTGATGCTCAGCCCCGCCCGAGACAAACAGGCGCGTATCGCCGATCACCCCGGCCAGGACACCACCCACCAGCGCGCGCGCATGGCGCGTTGCATTGATATCGCTGTCATCACGCATGATATGGCGCGCGCCGCGAATGGTGCTGCCATGGGGAGGTTCAGCCTTGGCCAGCACGGCGGCGATGCGTCCGCGTGCCGCGTCATCAAGCTGGCCATGGCCCTTGAGACCAAGCTCATCCAGGGTGGCCCAAAGGGCGAGCGAATCAATGCCGTCCTTCATGACACGATGGGCGATGGCAAGATCACCGGTCCAGGTGCTGGAATTGCCGAGCACCATGATTTCATTGCGCATCAGTTCAATACCGGCGGAGGTACTTGCCACACCTGAATGCAGTGACCAATCGGCGCAAACCACCCTATCGGTCGCGTGAGCAGCATCCAATTCACCAAGGGCAACCGCAACCCCAAGCGCCGAGGCGCCGCGCGAAAAGCCCATGGATTCATAGGTATCAACGCAAACCACATCCTGCCCTTCGGCGCGTTCCGCTGTCAGCAACGGGCATTTCACCTGGACATAATGCACATCCCTGGGATTGGTAATGCCGGCCTGTGCCATGGCAGCGCGCACGGCACGGGCGGTCTCCTGTATTTGTGCAGCGCGGCCTATTTCGGAAGCGCTGAAATCCCGCGTGAAGCCGGTACCGATTGCCAGCCGCTTGCCGGTTGGCTTTGACCCGGCATCCTCGGCAACCGCAAAGACAATCATATGCGGGCTGAGGCCACCTTCCGTCCCGCCCGACATCACCAGCGCAATGCGCGCCCCAACCTCAGAGGGTGTCATCTGCATCGCCTCAGCAAGGGCCAATTTCATCGCAAGTGTGGCGTAACCGCGCGTGAAGTCATTCACGCAGCCATTGCCTTCAGTTTTGCCCAGGATGGCCACGATGTTTGACGGATCAAGCCGTCCTGCCGCGAAGGCAGCCTTCAGCGCCGACATATCCGCGGGATCGCGCATGGGCAGACGTTCAACAATAGCGCGCATCTATGGAAAACTCCTTCGAACTCACGAAAGAAAAAAACGAAGCCATGACCTAGGGAGCATTGTAAAGGGTTTTGCGCGTCAGCCGTTCCAGCGGATAGGCATGCACTTCGCGGCAAAGCTGCACCAGCGCCTTCGCGGCGCGTTGCACCACCAAGCCGCCGCGATCCGCATCGGCCGAAGCGGCATCACCGCAGGCGCCTGATGGCTCCAGATCCTGTGTTTGCCAGCCAAAGCCAACGGCACCTTCCGGTGTCAGCATACCGCCGGCTTCTTCGATCTTAACTGATATTGGGGCGAAATTCGCAGCATGCTCCATAGCGATCAAATCGCGATGCAAATGCAGCATGACGCTGGTTTCAACTTCGCCGCCATGGATGCCGTGCTTCAATTCCATGGCACTGAAAAGATCATCCTGCTTGGTGATATTCCACCAGGTGGCGGTCACGACGAACATCTCATGCCGCACGCGCAATTCCCGGGCTACAATATCCGCTACTTGTGGCTGCCCACCATGGGAATTGAACAGAATCAGCTTGCGGCAGCCGGCGCGCAGTACGCTTTCCCCAATATCAAACCACAGCCGAAATAGCGTTTCATGCGAAAGGCTGAGCGTTCCGGGGAAGGCGTGATGTTCATTGGATTTGCCAATCGGCATCATTGGCAGCACCAGCACCGGCAGGTCATCCGGCATCATGCACACAGCCTGATTGATGATGCCCTGATTGATCGCGGCATCCACCTTGATCGGCAGATGCGGGCCATGCTGTTCCGTCGCGGCAACCGGCAGAATGGCAACCAGGTTTGCCATATACATTTCGGCGAAATCCTTGGTGGAATGGTCCCACCACCAATGGGATTTGAAGCGCTGTTTCATACGTCAGTAAAAGCGCGCGGCCTGCACGCAAACAAGGCGTCCGCCGGGCAAATCAGGGCAAAGAAACATCGCGTCGCAGCAATCGAACAAGTCATGTGCAGGACCCGCTCAAAAAATACGCAGATCGCCTGAATTGGGTTGGCCTGCCGTCTTCGCAAGTGCCGTTCCCCACAAATGCGCCGCGACGTCCCTTTCATCATTCAGGCAAACAGCGCCTTAGGCAACAAACCATGAACACCTTTGGAGGTATTGACCGTCTGCGTGACATGGAAATCCACGCCCACCGAACAAAGCGTATAAGCATCCATCCGCGAGACATTTCTTGTTTCCACAATATATTCAATCATTTCACGGAGCGCGATTTCCATGGCGCGATCGAGGCTCATGTCAAAGCCCATGGTGATGATATGCGTCGGTGTCTCTGCCCGGGGCTGCTTCAGTGGCATATCCTTGCGCACCGTCAGGCGGAACTTGCCCTGCAGCGCAGTTTCAATCGCTGTCAGGCAAACCTCTCCATCACCCTGCGCGCCATGGCCATCGCCGCAGGAGAAATTGCCGCCAGCGACATGCACGGGCAAATAAAGCGTTGTGCCCGCAATAAGCTGCTTATTGTCGTTATTGCCACCAAAACTGCGCGGAATAACTGAGGTGCAGCGCCCCCAATTTCGCGGCGGCGCAACCCCCATGATGCCAAAAAACGGCTTCAGCGGAATATCCACGCCAAAGGGCAAACGCCCGATCATCCTTTCTGCATCCAATGGAATATTGAGTATGCGGCCTTCAGGGAATTCATCCGGCAGCGTCCCGCCCAGGGGACGGATCAGGTTGAAGCCCCAATCCTGGCGCAGCTTGATGTCCAGAATATCCACCTGCAGTACATCGCCAGGTTCCGCACCTTCAACTGCCACCGGGCCGGTCAGGATATGCGGGGCGCCGGCGAAGCGATCATTCTTCTGATGCACCGCGAATAATTCAGGCGGCGTATGGAACGGCTGCGGTGGTACCATTTCCGGCGCGCCGGTCAGGGTATCAATGGTGATCTCATCACCGCTCGCGATTGTTACCTGCGCGGGGCGGCTCGCGTCAAAGTAGCCCCAATGGCAGGCATCAGCACTGGCGGCGAGGTAATGGCTTTTCGGCATGGGTGGTCCTTGCTTGCTGTGCGGCTCGTGGTGGCACCCGGTACATGGTGGCCTTCGCCATCATGACCAACTGGCATGCTGCTTGCTGCTTTTGAACAGACAGGTCATCTCATGATGATACACACGGCCTCTTTGAATATGGAGCCTTCTTTGCATGAATGATGCCAGCGGTTTGGACGCCAAAGCCTATGCGGCAAGCATGGCGCAGGCCTTGGGGCTGCCACTGACGCCGGAATATGCGCCGCAAGTCGAAGCAAATCTCGCCCTGGCCTTTCGGCTGGTTCAACTTGTGCTCGACTTCCCCCTGCCGGATGAGGCGGAACCCGCACCGGTTTTCAGCGCCGAAGGCCATGGAGCATGAAGGATTGGACCGCAGAGCCCGCCTTTCGTATCGCGGCAGCCATACGCGCGGGCGAAGTCTCCGCGCGGGCGGTGGCAGAACAGCATCTGGCCGCAATCGCTCAGCGCAATGACACCTTGCGCGCCTTCACCGACATTACAACTGAACGTGCGTTGGCAAAGGCCGATGCGCTTGATGCGGCGCGCACACAGGGCCAGGCCTTGCCGTCACTCGCCGGCGTTCCCGTTGCGGTCAAGAATTTGTTCGATGTCGCAGGACTGGTTACGCGGGCCGGTTCCAAGATCAACCGTGATCACGCGCCAGCATCACAGGATGCAACGCTCATCACGCGACTGGAAGCAGCCGGGGCGGTGCTGCTCGGCGCGCTCAATATGGGCGAATACGCCTATGATTTTACTGGCCGCAACGCGCATGATGGCCATTCGCGCAATCCCCATGATACGGCGCGCATGACGGGTGGGTCATCCGGCGGTTCCGGCGGCGCGGTAGCGGGGGGGCTCGCCGCAATCACGCTCGGCTCTGATACCAATGGCTCGATCCGCGTGCCCGCATCGCTCTGTGGTATTTTCGGCTTGAAGCCAAGCTATGGCGGGCTGTCGCGCGCCGGTACTTTTCCTTTTATCGCCAGCCTTGATCATCTCGGCCCGCTTGCGCGTAGCGTGATGGATTTGGCACTCGCTTATGATGCGATGCGCGGCGCGGATCCGCTTGATCCTGTGTGTGCGCGCGGCACCGCAGAACCAGTGACACCTTCCGTGGAGCCTGGCCTCAAGGGCCTCCGCGTCACGCGCGCTGGCGGCTACTTCACGCGCATGGGAGAAGCTGAGGCCTTCGCCGCAGTGGATCTGATCGCGCGCGCGCTTGGTGCCAAAGGTAGCGTTGAATTTCCCGAAGCGCATCGTGCCCGGGCGGCTGCCTTCACCATCACCATGATCGAAGGTTCATCCCTGCATCGGGACCGCATTCGCACAAGACCACAGGATTTCGACCCCGAAGTGCGCGATAGGCTGATCGCGGGCGCGATGCTGCCGGCGGATTGGTATGTGAAGGCGCAGAAATTCCGCCGCTGGTTTCAAACCGAGGCACTGAAGCTTTTCACGCAAACGGATCTGATCCTGGCGCCGGCCACGCCAACCTCAGCGCCGCTGGTGGATCAGCAGGATTTTGTATTGGATGGGCAAACACTGCCCGTACGGCCGAACCTTGGCATCTTCACTCAGCCCATTTCCTTCATCGGCCTGCCTGTGGTCACCGTGCCGGTTTGGCCAGAACAGGGCATGCCCATTGGCGTGCAAATCATCGCTGCACCAGGTAAGGAAGCGCTGGCCTTGCGTGCGGCTCATTGGCTTGAAAGCCAGGGCATTGTTCACGCCAAACCCGCCAAATGAGGAATATGTGATGGATATCAACCTGCCTGAGGTAAAGGCCGAAGTGGAAGCCGCCTTTGCCGAATACGAAAAGGCGCTGATCAGCAATGATGTGGAAACGCTCGATCGGCTTTTCCTCGATAGTCCAAACACAATCCGCTATGGCGCCGGCGAAAATCTCTATGGCTATGCGGAAATCGCGGCCTTCCGGGCGGCGCGCCCTTCAATCGGGCTGGAACGCAGCCTGGAAAGCACCGTCATCACCACTTATGGACGCGATATGGCCACCGCCTGGACCATGTTTCGCCGCCCATCATTGCCGGGAAAGATCGGGCGGCAGAGCCAGGTTTGGATGCGCACGCCGGATGGCTGGCGCGTGGTGGCGGCGCATGTTTCCGTTATCGCGGAATAGGCGTGATGCGCTGAAGCGCCTTCAACTCACGGCGATTTGCGTGTAATCCTGGAACCAGTTGCGGGCCTGCACAAAACCGCGGCAGCGTGCGCTTAAGGCGCGCGGATTGAGGTCATGCACCATGGCAAGCAAGGACGCCTCATCAATCAGGATTTCATGCAGCCGCGCCATGGCACGTGTCTGTTCTGCCGGGTCGAAAGCATTGCGCACCACGGCAAGCTGCGCGTTCACCGCCGGCGAATTATGCAGCCCCCAATTAATGCCGCGCGGCGGCCCGAGTTCGCCATCATAAATGAACCAGCCAGTATTCGGTTCCATGGACGGGATGGCGATATTCAGCGCATGCCCGCCGCGTGAGGAAGCATCGCGCGCGCCGGCGCGCAGCATATTGATGGAAGTCGCGAAATCCACCGGCTGGAAGGTTACATCAAAAAAGCACTCCTTCAGGCCCGCCTGCATCGCCTCATTCATCGGTTGCGGTACCATCTGGCCGCCACCGGAAACAGGCATGATCACGTTAAGGGCGCAGCGCCGTGTTGCGGAATAACCGGCTTCGGTCATCAGGCGCCGTGCCTCAACAGGATCATGGCGCAGCTTAAAGGATGGATTACCGAACCATGGATCATCCGGCGTTACTTTGCCGCGCGCAGCCAGTGCCGCGCCGGAGAGCAGCGCCACAATACCATCGCGGTCTATCGCCAGATTGGCCGCTTGCCGCACCCGGAGATCAGCAAAAGGGCTGCCTTCGGTAACATTCAAGCGCCAAGCCCAGATATGCGGATAGGCGTTCTGCACCACCTGAAAGCGTGCGGCGCGCAAGGATGGAATTGTATCGGGCGGCAGGCTTTCCACCAGATCAATCTGTCCGCTCCGCAGCGCGGCAACCCGCGCCGAGCCATCGGGGATCGGCAGCAAAACGGTGCGCGGCGCCTTCGGGATGCGGTTCGGGTCCCAATAATCGCGATTGGCTTCAAGATCCGCGCGTTGCCGTGGTGTGACGCTGGTCACCTTATAGGGGCCGGTGCCAGAGGGATTGAGCGCGAAGCGCTGCCAATCACCACCAAGCGCCTGCCAATGCGTGGGCGAGGCGAACCAAATAAAGGCAAGCTGGAACGGCAAGGATGCATCTATGGCGCGGGTGGTGATGGCGATGCGGTGCGAGCCAAGCTTTTCGTAACTTCCGATGGAAGTAATGCGCCCGCGCACCAGGGCTGAACGCGTTGGTTCGAATTGCGGCACCTGATTGTTCAGGATGGAATCGAAATTCCAGATCGCCGCATCAGCATCGAAGGGCGTGCCATCGTGGAATTTCACGCCTTGGCGCAGTTCAATGATCCAGCGGCGGCGATCGGCCTCATCTACCCGCCAGGAAGTGGCAAGGCCAGGCATCAAGCCGGATGGTGCATCAGCTTTCGACAAATCCCAAAGCGCAAGGGCGTCATACACAAAATAGGCACCGAAGCGCACGCCTTCAAACCCGGCTTCGGGACCGCCCCAAAGGCGTGGTACATCACCGATGGACATGGCAATACGCAGCGGCTGGGCGGCCTGCGCTTCGGCCAAGGAAGGCCCGAGTGCAGTGAGCAAAGCCGGGGTGGCCAATAGGCTGCGGCGCGAAAGGCTGGTCATGACGCTCTCTTTCCCATCAATCTGCGATGAGATCAGCAAAGCTTATGCCATGTTCATGACGTTCGTTGCCTAAATGCGCCTCAGCTTGCCACTATCCCTTCAGCACGCGCCATCGCCACCCAGTGATCGCGAAAGGAAGCCACAAAGCGCGTGAATTCCGCACCAACCGGCGCTGGGCTACGCGGTACCGAGGCAAACTCCACGAGCCTTGCCTGCACTGAATCTAAGCGCGCGATCGGCACAAGTGCCTCCGAAAGACGCTCGGTAATTTGGGCTGGCAAGCCGCGCGGCCCACTCAGCCCAATCCATTGCGTATGGGTTGCCTGCGGGGCACCAAGTTCCGCGAGGGTTGGCGCATCCGGGAAAGCGCTGACGCGTGCTTCCGAAGAAGTGGCCAGTAGCCGCAGCGATCCATCGCGCAATTGTCCAACCAGGGTAGTGATGGGCGCATTCAACATATCAATCTGTCCAGCGAGCAAATCCTGCAAAGCGGGCGCCGTGCCGCGATAGGGGATATGGTCAAGCTGCGCTGCGCCAGTAGCGCGCGCGAGCAGCGCGCCCGAAAAATGTTCAGCGGAACCAACGCCGGAAGACCCAAAGCGCACCGGCCGCTGCCGTGCGGCGGCGATCAGTGCCTGCATAGTGGCAAAGGGTGAATTGGCGCGGACAACGCTCACGGTCGGTGCTTCGGCCAGCATGGCGATATGGGTGAAATCGGTCACGGAATCATAAGGAACAGAAGGCAGCACGCCAGGCGCAAAGCCAAAGGGAATGGCGTGGGAAACGGCAAGCGTCAGACCATCCGGCGCGGCCTTGGCCACCGCATCTGCCCCGATTGTGCCAGAAGCGCCGGCGCGGTTTTCAACAACAACGCTGGTGCCAAGCGCATCCGAAAGCGGGGCGGCGAAAAGGCGCCCGATTGCATCCGCCAAACCGCCCGCCGGGAAGCCTGCAATCAGGCGAATGGGTTGGCGGTTCGGCCAAGCCTGAGCACGCGCCGCAGGCGTAAGCGCAATCAAGGCTGGTGCGGTAAGGAAAATCCGGCGTTGCATTATTTGAGGGCTCCGATTGCACAGGGTTATGGCAGCGCCGCAGTAACGGGCGCCAAATCATTCTTTCTATTCAGTCAACGCAAGGACTGTGCCGAGCATGAGGGAAGGCGCATCTGTGCATCGAATCTCTCTGGGCTGCTTGGTCGGGCAAACCAGGTAGATCATGGCACACCCATTGCTTCCCATTCATGTCAGAACAGCCGGGCCTTCCGGCTTGTGAAAGGGGCAGCACCGCAATGGATATCGGCGTCTTCATTCCCATCAATAATAACGGCTGGCTGATTTCGGAAAACGCGCCGCAATACATGCCAAGCTTTGAATTGAACAAGAGTGTCGTGCAAAAAGCCGAGGCATATGGCATGGATTTCGCCCTTTCCATGATCAAGCTACATGGCTTTGGCGGAAAAACAGGATTCTGGGATCATGGGCTTGAAAGCTTTACGCTCATGGCCGGTCTTGCAGCCGTGACAAAGCGCATCAAGCTTTTTGCCTCCACCGCTGTGCTTACCATCCCGCCCGCGATTGTCGCGCGCATGGCAGTCACGATTGACAATATTTCCGGCGGGCGCTTTGGCGTGAACATCGTCTCGGGCTGGCACAAGATCGAATACACCCAGATGGGTCTATGGCCTGGTGATGAGCATTTCGGCAAGCGCTACCAATACAGCACCGAATATGTGCAAATTCTGCGGGAGCTTTGGGAAAAGGGCGAAAGCGACTTCAAGGGAAGCTACTTCCAGATGGATAAGTGCAAGCTTTCCCCCCGGCCCGCCAAGCCGATCGAAATTGTCAGCGCCGGTCAGTCGGATACGGGCATGGCCTTCGGCGCGCAGTACTGCAATTACAATTTCTGCCTAGGCGAAGGGGTGAATGAACCTACCAAGGCGGCTTCCGTGCCGGCACGCGTTCTGGAACACGCGAAAAAAACTGGCCGCGATGTTGGCGCCTATATGCTTTATATGGTGATTTGCGCCGATACGGATGAAGAAGCGCTCGCGAAATGGGATAGCTATGAAAAGGGTGCTGACCGCAAGGCGCTGGAACATCTGCTTGGCCACGCCGCGCATGATGTGAATACGGAAGGCACCTCCATGGTTTCAGCCATTCAGCGCAACCCATCGCCCATCAATTTCAATATGGGCACCATTGTGGGCAGCCCCGCTTCCTGCGCGCGCATGTTGGACGAAGTTGCGGGCATGTCCGGCGTGAAGGGTATCATGCTGTGCTTTGATGATTTCATCAAAGGCATGGATGATTTCGGCACAAAAATTCAACCGCTGATGAAGTGCCGCCAGGAAAGGCTGTTGCAGGCGGCCTGAGGCTTGCCGGCCACCATGGCAAGGGTGCGCTTGCCTTGGTGGCCGGATTTAAAAATCACGCGCTTAGTCAGTCAGCTTTCAACTGCGCGCCGCGCGTGAGCGTCTATTGCGTCCGCCGAGAGAGCGATACCGCATAGGATGACGCCCGCGCTTGCAGGACGGGGTCATTGCTCATTTCTATCCCCGGCGCCTGATCCGGGATCATGAAGCTGATGGGATCGCATGGCCCACCAGCGCCAGCGGAAACCTCGGTCACCGTCAAGCGCCCGACGAAGGCGCGTGGGCGATCATCGGGCCAAGCTATGGTTGGGTTCAGCAGATCATCGCCCTGACCAGGGAATTGCAGTACCATGTCGAATTCAACCGGTGCAGAGGCAACACGGCGGCGCAATTCATCGGCCAGAAAATGATTGCCGAGGCTTTGCATTTGTTCTGCCGTCAGGCGCTCGACGCCAGCGCGCGGTTCAAACACCCAGCGCGCCGGGCGTGTCTGCCCATCCTGGCCACGAAACATGAAGGTATTCACCCCCCAATAAGGCGTGGTGGCGAAGCTTGCCGGTGGCGCATTGGCGGCGAGGAAACGACCCTGATTGCCAACCGAAGGATTAGCGGCGACGAAAGCCGCGAAGGCCGCTGCGCGTTCCGGATTGGGCCGGCCTGTTGCCGGGTCATTCGCGCGGGCCAGCAGCCCATCGACCAGCGCTTGCGGCGTCGGTGATCCGAAAACTGGCGCGGAGATATTCGCCATTTCAAACAAATCGCCGGAAGGCGCTTCGAAGCGGATGGAAAGGCTGCGCGTGCCGCGCGCAGTGTCGGATGCATTGGGATTGGCCCCGGCCACACCGAAGCGTATCAAGGCCGTATTGCGCTGGCCGCTGAAGACGGGTGCGACGGAAAGCCTGGTGCCTTCAGCGGTTGCCACGAAATGCCCCGCCGCGCAAACGCCCTTCGGGTGGCTTGGGCGATGCGTGCGGATTGGTCCCAACACGGCTTCGAAAGCGTCAACAATAGCCTCTGGGCTTGGCTCAGCGGCGGCTGGGATGGGCGCGGCCAGCAAGGCGGTGAGCGCAAGGCCCGCGGCATAATGGCGTCAGGAGGGCGAATTGGGCTGCGGCATGGTTTCCTCCCCTATTACTCGTTGTGGCTTGGTCTTTTGGTGAATGCCTGAAACTATGCGGAATGCCGGCCACAGAAGAGAAAAATCTAAAGCACGCAGCGCAGCTTAGGGGCCTATCCGTAATTTTGTGCGCGGGGTCGTTTTCGATCATCAGACCACGAACCTATCGCCGAATAGGATGGCGAATTGGGTTTTGGCCTCGTACCACTCGCGCGGCGGTCGCTTCCATTCTTCGACCGCTCGATTGAGGACAAGGTATAGCACCTTCATCGCCGCCTCGTCACCTGGGAAA
>JADCFN010000057.1 GCA_020249505.1 Roseomonas sp.
GCCGCCGCAACTCACTGTCTCGGCATGGGCGGAACAGCACCGCATCCTGGGCAGCCGCGCCTCATCCGAGCCCGGTCCCTGGCGCACCAGCCGCACGCCCTATCTGCGTGATGTGATGGATGCGCTTTCTGCCGTGCATCCGGCACAGCGGATCGTCGTGATGAAAGGGGCGCAGACTGGCGGTTCCGAGGCAGGGAATAACTGGCTGGGCTATATCGTGCATCACGTCCCAGCCCCGGTACTCGCGGTGCAGCCCACCGTGGAATTGGCCAAGCGCTTTTCGCGCCAACGCATTGACCCATTGCTGGAGGAAACGCCGGCGCTGCGGGATCGTGTGGCGCCAGCCCGCGCGCGGGACAGCGGCAATACCATGCTGTCCAAGGAATTCCCCGGCGGCATTCTGGTGCTGACGGGCGCGAATAGTGCGGTCGGGCTGCGTTCCATGCCGGCCAGGTTTCTGTTTCTCGATGAGGTGGACGCCTATCCCGGCGATATCGAAGGCGAAGGCGATCCGATTGCCTTGGCCGAAGCCCGGGCGCGCACCTTCGGCTGGCGCAGGAAGGCGTTTCTGGTTTCCACGCCCACCATCGCCGGGCGCAGCAGGATTGAACGGGAATACGCGGCATCTGACCAGCGGCGCTTTTTCCTGCCCTGTCCGCAATGCGGCGCCATGCAGTGGCTGAAATTCGAAAGGCTGATCTGGGAGAAGGGCGATCCGCGCAGCGTCCGCTACCATTGTGAGGATTGCGACACGCCGATTGAAGAACATCACAAGACCGCCATGCTCGCCGCCGGCGAATGGCGGCCGACAGCGGCAGCGGAAAACCCGCATACGATCGGCTTTCATATCTCCGCGCTTTACTCACCAGTCGGCTGGCTTTCATGGGAACAGATCGCGCGCGATTGGGAAGCCGCGCAGGGCAAGGCCGAGGATCTAAAAACCTTCCGCAATACGGTGCTGGGCGAGACCTGGCAGGATCGTGGTGAGGCACCGGATTGGGAGCGCCTGGTGGAACGGCGGGAGGATTTCCGCCTTGGCATTGTGGCGCAGGACGCGCTGGTGCTGACGGCTGGCGTGGATGTGCAGGATGATCGGCTGGAATGCGATATCTGGGCCTGGGCGGAGGGCTATTCCTCCTGGCTGGTGGATCACATTGTCATCGCTGGCAGCCCGCGTGACCGTGCGCCCTGGGATGCGTTGTCAGCCTTACTGGCGCGCGATTGGCCACGCGCGAATGGAGGCGCGATCCGCATTGCCAAGGCGTGTGTTGACACAGGCGGGCGCGATACGGCGGCGGTCTATGGCCATCTGCGGCGGCTGCGCGATCCGCGCATTGCGCCGACCAAGGGCGTGGATGGGTGGAACAGGGCTCAGCCGGTGCAAGGGCCAACGCCTGTGGATGCGCTGGTGGATGGGCGGAAGCTACGGCGCGGCTTGAAGCTTTGGACGGTGTCGGTTTCGACCTGGAAGGTTGATCTCTATCGCCGGCTTTGGCTTGGGCGTGGCGAGGCAGCGGAATTTCCACCTGGCTGGGTGCATTTGCCGCAGGGGATCGAGGTTGAATGGGTCAAGCAGTTGGTGGCCGAGCAGCTGCATCAGGTGAAGGACCGACGCGGCTTTGTGCGGCAGGAATGGGCGAAGCTGCGGGATCGGAATGAGGCGCTGGATTGCGCGGTGCTGGCGCGCGCGGCGCTGTGGTTGCTGGGCGCCGATCGGTATGGCGAGCGGTTCTGGCTGAGGCTGCGCGAGGACATCGCGAATGCGCCGGTGGAGATGCTGGAACATCCCCGGCCCGAGCCAGCGCCGAACCCAGATCCACCGCCATTGATGCGCCGACCTGGTTGGCTCGCGCTGCGTGGCGGTTGGTTGCGGTAACTAAACCAAAGAGAGGCATTTTTACTCTCCACCGCCGCCGCCATCTCCTCCATCGTCAGCATTAATGCCACCGGCAGTACCATCGCCATCCGATGAGCCAGCCGGGAGTTGGAAGATGATTTCTAACGTCACGATGAGGGCGAGTATCACGAAAATCGGAAGCAGCAGGACTGGAGCAAAAAGTGCGCTCATGAGGGCCAGACCAGCGCCGATAAATATAGCCAACCGGCAGCTATACAGCCCGGCGGCTACGATATCCAAAATTCGGAGATATAGCGAAGCGCCGAACATGAACCGCCCAACCTTTCTTGGGGCTAATGGTAATCGCCCAAGAAATTAGGTGCAACCGTAATTGAATGCCCCGTGGCGGTTGGCTGCGCTGAATATTTTCAGGAGGAAATCATGAGTAACGGGGAACTCCACGCGCGTGAGCGCGAGGACCTGTCGCTGCATGTCGAGCGCTGTGCCGAGCGCTACACGGCAGTGCGGGAGGAAATCTGTGGCCTCCGCAAACAGTCACGCCGGATTGAGGGCGCGATCTGGGGCATTGTCGCCGTGCTGATCGCGCTTGGCGCGGGTGGGGCGCAGATCCTGCCAATCCTGCGCGCCCTCTCTCGCGCCGCTGGCGGGTGAGCAGCCTTGGACCC
>JADCFN010000058.1 GCA_020249505.1 Roseomonas sp.
CAATCGATGACGGCGGCAAGATAGGCGAAGCCGCGCGCCATGGGGATGTAGGTAATGTCCATTGCCCAGACCTGATTGGGTCGCAGGATCGGCATGTTCTTGAGCAGATATGGGTAGATTTTGTGTCCCGGTTCCGGTTTCGAGGTGTTCGGACGGCGGTTTGCGCTCAGCAATCCCGCCTTGGTGAGCGCGCCTGCTAAAAAATCATTCGTGAGCGTCAGCTCCCCTAGCTTCGCGTGCAGTTCTTTCACATCAACCGGTGCTGGCGCTTCCGGCTTGCCTTCGCCGAAAATCCCGGTAGCCTCTTCAAGAAGTTGATCGCGCCAGGTCTTGATCACATTCGCGTGGACATCGAATTGCGCGGCAAGCTCTGCCAGCGTCTTCTCGCCCTTCACAGCGGCAAGCGCCACCTTCGCCTTGAAGGAAGGGCTGAGGTTCCGGCGGGGTCGTCTCGTCATGGTGTCTCCTGTTCACGGCTTCATGCCGCAGTCAGGCAGAAAATCCACTTATCCCAGTTGTTCAGATTCCCCGAGCCAGCTCTCCGCAAGCGGAATCGAGCATTATTTGCCCCCCAAAGACCCCCGCCTCTGTGGCCAATTCACCCCCCATCTAGCCCCACACCCCATTCCGCCCCATCTTCCCCCCATGTCGTTCCCGAACCACCCCATCTACCTGGACAACCACGCCACCACCCCGGTGGACCCGCGCGTGCTCCAGGCCATGCGCCCCTTTTGGGAAGCGCAATTCGCCAACCCCGCCAGCGCCGAACACGTCATGGGCCGTGCCGTGGCCGAAGCCGTGGAAGCCGCGCGTGAGCATATCGCCGAATTGATCGGCGCCTCGGCCGCCGAGATCATCCTCACATCCGGCGCGACGGAGGCGAATAACCTCGCCATCAAGGGCGCCGCGCGCTTTGCCGCAAGCCAGGGCGATCCGCGCCGGCGCATCATCACGCTCGCGACCGAACATAAATGCGTGTTGGAATCCGTGCGGGACCTCGCGCAAGAAGGTTTTGAACCCGTCATCCTGCCGGTCGGCGCGGATGGGTTGCTTGATCCCGAAGTGCTGCGCGCCGCTTGTGATGAAAACACCCTGCTGGTGTCCATCATGGCGGTGAACAATGAAATCGGCGTCATTCAGGACCTCGCTGCGCTCGGCGCCATTGTGAAGGAAGCTGGTGCGGCGTTTCACACCGATGCCACGCAGGCAGCCGGGCGCATTCCGCTCGATGTCGGGGAAATCCAGGCCGATCTGCTGTCGCTCTCGGGCCATAAGGTCTATGGCCCGCGCGGCATTGGTGCGCTTTATGTCCGCCGCCGGCCACGCATGCGCCTCGCCCCGCTGTTTTCTGGCGGTGGGCAGGAACGGGGCCTAAGGTCCGGCACGCTCCCCGCGCCGCTCGTGGTCGGCTTTGGGGAGGCCTGCCGGATCGCCGCCATTGAAGGGCTGCTCGATTCCGGACGCATCGCCGGCCAGCGCGAGATTTTCCTGGATAAGCTCCGCGCTGAAATCCCGGGGCTAATCGTCAATGCCGAAGGGGCGCCCAGGGTTTCGGGCAATCTGAACCTGACCTTTCCGGGCGGCATCTCTGCCCAGGCCATCATGGAAGGCGCGCCGCTTGTCTGTGTTTCCACTGGTTCGGCCTGTTCCTCGGCTGAGATTGAGCCTTCTTACGTGCTGCAAGCCATAGGGCTTGAACCCGAAGCCGCCCGGGCCACCTTGCGGATTGGGATGGGACGCTTTACCTCGCCCGCCGATGCGGAACTGGCCGCGGCAAGCCTTGCCGCTTCCTGGCACCGCGCAGTTTCCGCAACAGACAAGGCAAGTGATTAGCCATGCCGAAAATGGTATTCATCGAACGCGACGGAACGCAAAAGGAAGTGGAAGCCCCGCTTGGCCTTTCCGTGCTGGAAATCGCGCATCGCAACAGCGTTGACATTGAAGGCGCCTGCGAAGGCTCGCTCGCGTGTTCCACCTGCCATGTGATTGTGGACCCTTCCTGGTTCGGCAAGTTGGCGAAGCCGACCGAGGATGAGGAAGACATGCTCGACCTTGCCTTTGACTTGCAGGAAACCAGCCGGCTTGGCTGCCAATTGATCATGACGGTTGCGCTGGATGGGCTGGTGGTGAAGCTGCCCGCCGGGTCGCGCAACGCGGGCGGCTGAGGCATGGCCGCGCCATGGGATGAATTCGGCGCGGAAGGTGGCTTGTTTCGCAAGCTGTCGGCTGCTTCGGCATCTGAATGGCGCGATTATACCTGGCATCCCTTTGTGCAGCAGCTTTCGGCTGGCACTTTGCCGCTGAAGGCGTTTCAGCATTACCTTATTCAGGATTACCTGTTCCTGATCCATTTCGCCCGCGCGAAGGCGCTTGCCGTGCTGAAGGGCGAAAGCCTGGCTGCAATGCGCGACAAGGCGGCTGCGGTGCTGGCCATTTTGGATGAAACCAAGCTTCATCTGAAATACTGCGCCGAATGGGGTCTTTCGGAAGGGGATGTGGTTTCCGTACCGGAAACGGCCGAGACAGTTTCCTATACGCGCTGGGTACTGGATCGCGGCTATGCCGGCGATATCCTGGATCTGGAAGTGGCTTTGGTGCCCTGCACCGTTGGCTACGCTCAGGTGGCGCTGCGCATCCTGGCAGACCCCGCGCGCCAGCGTGATGGCAATCCGTATCAGTCCTGGATTGATGCCTATGCGGCTGGTTCCTATCAGGAAATGGCGCATGCGGCGGCGCGGCGGATTGATGCGCTTGGTGTCTCCCATGGTGGGGAGGCGCGTTTCGCGCGCCTGGCGGCAGATTTCGCCGAAGCGGCGCGGCTTGAGCAGCGCTTCTGGCAGCAGGGGCTTGATGCCGCGGGGCGCGGCTGATCATGCGCGTGCTGGTGGCCATGTCGGGCGGGGTGGATAGCAGCGTGGTCGCCGCGCTGCTGCAGGAAGCCGGGCATGAGGTGATTGGCGCCACCTTGCAGCTTTATGATCATGGTGCGGCCTTGCAGAAGAAGGGCGCCTGCTGCGCGGGGCAGGATATTCTCGATGCGCGGCGTGTCGCTGATAAGCTCGGAATTGCGCATTACGTTCTGGACCGTGAAGAGATTTTCCGCCGCGATGTGATGCGTGATTTCGCCGATAGCTATGCGCGCGGTGAAACGCCGGTGCCCTGCATCCGCTGCAACCAAACCGTGAAATTCCGCGACATGGTCGCAATGGCCGAGGATTTGGGGTGCGAGGCTTTGGCGACCGGCCATTACGCAAGGCGTATTGAAGGCCCCGATGGCGCGGAATTGCATCGCGCGGTGGACCCCGAACGGGACCAAAGCTACTTCCTGGCCGCCACCACGCGCGCGCAGCTTGCCATGGCGCGCTTCCCCTTGGGTGACATGCCAGACAAGGCCACGGTACGCGCTGCCGCCGCGCGGCTTGGCCTGGCGGTGGCGGAAAAGCCGGACAGCCAGGATATCTGCTTCGTGCCGGCAGGGCGTTATGACGCGCTGGTAGGCAAGCTTCGCCCGGATGCGGCGGAACCGGGTGAGTTCGTGCATGCCGATGGCCGCGTGCTGGGCCAGCATGGCGGGATTTCCGGCTTCACCGTGGGCCAGGGGCGCGGCCTTGGTCAGGCTTCCTGGGATGGCGAGGAAAAGCTTTACGTGGCCGCGGTGGATGCGCCGAAGCGCCGGATTGTGCTGGCGCCCCGCGCGGGCCTGGAACGGCGGGACGCCATCGTCGGTGAAGTGAATTGGCTGATCGCCCCGCCGGAAGCGCCGCTGCGCTGCGCCGTGAAGCTCCGCGCCCGCGAAGTGCCGCGTGCCGCTGAGGTTACCTGGGATGCGGGGGCGGGCCTTTTGCGCGTTTTATTGGATGAGCCCGGCGTGATCGCGCCCGGCCAGGCCTGCGTGATGTATGATGGCGACCGCGTTTTGGGCGGCGGTTTCCTGCGGGCGCGGCTTTCGGTTGACACTGACCGGGCAGCGGCCTAACTCCCCGATCCCGAATGGCGGCGTAGCTCAGCTGGTTAGAGCACGGCACTCATAATGCCGGGGTCAGCGGTTCAAGTCCGCTCGCCGCTACCATTCATCAAGTGCTTCGATGGTGTTTTGGGGGCATTCGCGATGGCAAAAAAGGCGCATATGATCTCGGCCGAGGAAGCCGCGGCGCTGGTGAAGCCCGGCGATTGGCTCGATTTCGGCGCCTGTTTCAATCAGCCTGATGTTTTTGATCGTGCCCTCGCCGCGCGCAAGGCGTCCCTTCGTGATGTGCGCATTCGCAATTGCCTCAGCATGAAACCGCGCGCCTTTCTGGAACAGGACCCGGAAGGGGCACATTTCGCCTGCTACAACTGGCATTTTTCCGGCTATGACAGGCGTAAGCATGACCAGGGGTTGGTGAATTATCTGCCCTGTCATCTTGGCGAAATCCCGGACTATTACCGCCGCTTCATCCCGCGCACTGATATCGCCGTGCTGCGCGCGGCGCCGATGGATGCGGACGGCTATTTCAATCTTGGTCCAGTCAATGTCTGGCATCCCGCCATTGTTGAAACCGCCAAAACCCTCATCATTGAAACCCTGCCCGATATGCCGCGTGTGGTTGGCACGCATGTGCGCGTGCATCGCAGCCAGGTGGATTACGTGATTGAGGGCGATGATGTACCGACCCCGGAATTGCCCAATGCCGAAGCGTCTGAGGTGGACCGCGCCGTGGCAGCCTTGATCGCCGAGCAGATCGAAGATGGTTCCTGCCTGCAAGTGGGCATTGGCGGTATGCCCAATGCGGTCACCGCTCTGTTGCAGCAATCTTCCGTGCGCGATCTTGGCGTCCATACCGAAATGCTGAATGATGGGCTGGTTGAACTATACCTTGCCGGGCGGATCAGCGGCGCGCGCAAGGCTTTCGATCAGGGATTGGTGACCTACAGCTTCGCCATCGGCAGCCGGCGGCTTTATGATACGCTGCGCGACAATGATGATTTCATTGTCCGGCCTGTCGATCACACGAATATGCCCGACATCATCGCCCGCAACGACCGCGCGGTCGCGATCAACAACACCACGCAGATTGACCTGCAGGGGCAGGCGGCATCCGAATCTGATGGTCATCGCCATATCAGCGGCACGGGCGGGCAGGCGCAGTTCGTGCGCGGCGCCTATGCGTCCAAGGGCGGCAAGAGCTTTATCTGCTTGGCCTCAACCTATGAACGTAAGGGCGTGCGGAAAAGCCGTATTGTCCTGAATCTAACAGCAGGCAATGTCGTGACCACCGCGCGATCAGATCAGATGTATGTCGTTACTGAATACGGCATTGCCAATCTGAAGGGGCTGTCGGTCGCTGAACGTGCGAAGGCCATCATCGGCCTTGCACATCCCGATTATCGTGAGGCCCTGTCTCGAGAGGCGCGCGACCATGGGCTGGTGCCTCGGCATTTTCTGTGACTGCGGCGGTCTTGATGGTGTGATCCGCGGAGACGGATCACACCTGCGCATCATCACCCGCGATGCAGCGCGCAGAGCTTATTGCCGTAGGGATCGCGCACATAAGCCAGATAAAGCCGCACCGCGCCGCCTTCGCGCCAGCCCGGCGGGTCTTCAATGCTGGTGCCGCCATTGGCCACAGCCGCATCATGGAAGGCCTTCACCTTTTCTGGGCTGTCGCAAGCGAAGCCAATCGTGCCGCCGTTGGCACCGCAGGCGGCCTTGCCATCAATCGGCTTGCTGATGCCAAGCGTGCCGGTTGGCGTGCGGTAAAAGCAGCGTCCCTTCGGGTCCATCTTGCCTTCCGCGACACCAAGCACGCCGAGCGCGGCATCATAGAATTTCTTGGAAACGGCAACGTCATCCGCGCCGACAAAAATATGAGAGAACATTTCCACCCCTTTGCGTTATGCGCCCCTATGAAGGGCGATAGTCCATCTTCCGATATCGCGCGCTGATTGCAAGGGGAATTGCAGCCTGACGCCCGCATCAGCCCAGGGGAAGCTTTTCCGATGCCGGGGCGCTTCCTGATGGATTTCAGGTAGTTACAGGCGAAAATCGCTTAAAACTACTCCCGCGGAATCCCCGCCCTCTCGATCACATCGCGCCATAGCGGCACTTCGCGCGCAATACGTTGCGCCAGCCCCTCAGGCCCGCGCGCATTCAGCGTGAAGCCGGCACCAAGCAGGCGATTGCGAGTCTCAGCTTCATTCAACAGCGCAATCGCCACTTGCGCGCAGCGCTCCAGAATGGCCTGCGGTGTGCCCGCCGGCGCCAGCAAGCCCTGGAAGGTTTCGGAGACAAAACCATCATAGCCAAGCTCAACCATCGTCGGCAGATCGGGCAAATCATGCCAGCGCCGCTCCCCGGTAATCGCCAAAGCGCGAAGTGTGCCGGCCTTGATCAGCGCATGCGCCGGCGGCAGGGCGGCCACACCAATCGGCGTGGTGCCGGCCAGCACAGCTTGCACCGCCTGCGCCGCGCTTTGATGTGTTACCTGCACCAATTCAATACCGGTGCGCAGCCGCAGCAATTCTGCCGTCAGATGCGGCGTGGAACCAAGCCCTGGATTGGCGATATTGAGCCCACCTGGTGTCGCCTTGGCGCGCGCCACGAGATCAGCAACAGAATTGATGCCGCTATCAGGCTTGGTCAGAATGGTATTGGGCGAAGCCCCCAATTCCGTGATCGGCGCGAAATCCCGGGCGATGTCATAGCCAGGGTTGCGAAACAGTGTCGGGTTCACAACGAAACCGGTGGAAGTCACCAACAGCGTATAGCCATCGGGTGCGCTGCGGGCCGCATGGGCAATACCGACATTGCCGCTGGCGCCGGGGCGGTTTTCCACCACCACCGGCCGGCCAAGCGCCGAGGATAAGCCAGGTGCAATCACCCGCGCCATGACATCCGTGGGGCCTCCTGGGCCGAAGGGCACCACCAGGCGAATGCTGCGCGATGGCCAAACATCGGCGCTTTGCGCGCGGGCCAAAGCGGGTGCGGCCATAAGCCCCAAAGCGGCGCGGCGGGTCAGACGCAAATCAACCATGGCGGCGATCTCCCCTTCTAGCCACCTTTGTTTTCGTGGCTGTGGGGAAAGGCTGAAACCGGATCAGGCCAAGGTCAAGCGAGACGGGCTCACCCCGCCAAATGCCGCCGCCGGATCACGCGCTGCGCCAGCCCATCAACCGGGCCGAACAGAACGGATATCGCCCAAGCCGCGCCCGCCATGAGCACAATCGCGGGGCCGCTCGGCAGATCCGCGTGATAGGACAGCAACAGGCCAATCACACTCGCCACCACGGCAATGGCTGAGGCCGCATAGACCATGCCGCTGATCTCGGCCGCCCAATGCCGCGCGGCAATGGCGGGCAGCATCATCAGGCCCACCGCCATCAGCGTGCCCAAAGCCAGAAAGGCCGAGAGCATATTCAGCACAACAAGCGCCATGAACACCAAATGCCAAAACCCACCGCGCGCGCCGGTGGCCGCGGCAAAGGCCGGATCAAAACATTCCAGCACCAAGGGCCGCCACCCGATCGCGAGCAGCACCAGCGTCAGCGTCGCCACACCCGCCATCAGCAGCAGCGCCGCATCATCCACGCCGAGCACGCTGCCGAACAGGATATGCTTCAAATCCCCCGCACCGCCGCCCATTGAAATCAGCGCCACACCCAGCCCAAGCGCCAGAAGATAAAGTGCTGCCAAGGTCGCATCTTCCCGCCCGCCAGTGATGCGCGCCAAGGCCCCGGCACCCACCGCGACCAAAAGCCCCGCGACCAGGCCCCCGAACCAAAGCGCCGGCACGGAAAGCCCCGCGATCAGGAAGGCCACCGCCACGCCCGGCAAGGCCCCGTGGGAGAGCACATCAGCGGTCAGGCTCATCCGCCGCAGCATCAGGAAAACGCCGAGCGGCGGTGCTGCAATGGCAAGCGCCAGCGACCCCACCAAGGCGCGGCGCATGAAACCGAATTCTACGAAGGGGGCGAACAGCGCCTCAATCATGATGCGCCGGAGCATTTTCAAGCCAAGTGGCACACTTGGCGGCTCGGAAAATGCGACCAAACAAAATCTTGTTTTCAAGCCAAGTGGCACACTTGGCGGCTCGGAAAATGCGACCAAACAGTAATCTAGAGTGGTTGCCGTGAACGAAGGTGAACGGAAACCGCTCTAGTTTATGCAGCGCGCTCACAAGCCTCAGCCTCTTCCGCCCAGCCCTCGGCCATTTGCCGCGCCTTGAGGCGATTGGCAGGCGAGAGCGCCTGTTCGGTCGGCCCCCAGGCGATCAGATCGCGTGCGAGCAACAGCGTTTCCGGAAATTCCCGCGCCACCAGATCAAGATCATGCAAAACGGCAATCACGGTGCGGCCTTCGCCATGCCATTGGCGGATCAGCCGCAACAGATCGGCGGCGGTTTTCGCATCCACGGCATTAAAGGGCTCATCGAGCAGCAGGATATCGGCATCCTGCACCAAAAGTCGTGCGAAAAGCAGGCGCTGCATCTGCCCGGCTGAAAGGCTACCCACCGGGCGTTTCGCAAGCCCCGCCAGCCCAACAGCAGCGAGTGCCTGATCAACGCGGCTATGCTCGTGGGCAGGCACGGCACGGAAGGCGCCGATGCGCGGCCAAAGCCCCTGCATCACCACATCACGGCAGGCAATCGGAAAGGCGCGGTCAAGGGCCGCGAGTTGCGGTAGCAGCGCAATCCGCGCCACCCCTTCCTGCGCAATGCGCCCTGATTCTGGCTTTTGCAGCCCGGCCAGCGCACGCAGCAGCGTGGATTTGCCGGCGCCATTGGGCCCAACAATCGCCGTCAGGCTGCCCGGCGCAAACCGACCCGAGAGGTGATGCACCGCCGGGCGGCGGCCGTAGCAAACCGTAAGGTCAGCCAATTCCAGCGCGGCGGGCTTCATGCCGAAAGCGCCCACACAACCCCGGCCCATAGGAGCGCAGCGACAAGCGCCGAAAGGCCAAGCCGCGCGGAGACGCCAGAAGACAGCGCAAGGGGGTTCGAGAAAG
The DNA here is from genome assembly GCA_020249505.1 of Roseomonas sp. GTDB lineage: Bacteria > Pseudomonadota > Alphaproteobacteria > Acetobacterales > Acetobacteraceae > Neoroseomonas. Next base: position 8,984 of record JADCFN010000058.1, read on the forward strand.
CCATACGCTTTGATATAACATAACACTCAGCCCTGCCAAGTTGCGTCTGCCAGATGATTCGGCGCTCAAGCGCAAAACAAGCTGAATTTCCGCGCATTTCGCTCGGCTTTCACGCAATCTTCGCTAAAGCGTCATTGCGGCGCCACATGCTGCGCGCTAACCGGAACCCATGGAAGCTGTCGCCAGAAACCCGGAAGAAGCGCTGAAGCCGCGCCGTCAGATGCGGATAAAGCCGCTGAGTTTCAAACCCTTCATGCGCGGTGACGCCTGGGGCGACATCATGGAACCGCGCCCCCTTGGCGGTCGGGTCCGCGCCATTCGGCGCATCATCAGCGCGCTGATCTGGACGCTGATCGCCATTCCCATCCAAGCCGCGCTGATGCTGCTGCCAGGCCAGGCCAAGATCAGCTTTGGCTGTTTTTATCATCGGGTGCTCTGCTGGCTGATCGGGCTCAGGGTGCAGGTGGTCGGAAAGATGTCGGACAAGCCGGCGACCTTGTTCCTGCCCAATCATTCTTCCTGGCTTGATATTCTTGTGCTGGGCTCAGTACTGCGGGCGAGCTTTGTCGCGAAATCTGAAGTGGGCGAATGGCCCGTGGTCGGCATCATCGCCAAGCTGGGCCGTACCGTCTTTGTCAGCCGCAAGCGCAATTCAACTGTGTTGAGGGAAGCCGATACCATGCGCGAAAGGCTGCAGGCCGGCGATAGCCTAATCCTATTCGCTGAAGGCACCAGCAATGACGGCACGCGGGTGCTGCCCTTCCGGTCAGCCTTTCTGGCGGCAGCGGCGGATGCCAAGGCAGTGCAGCCGGTCTCGCTGGTTTATGACCGGTTGGGCGGGTTGCCCGCCTGCCGCCGGGATCGGCCGCTTTTCGCTTGGTATGGGGATATGGATATCGCCTCTCATTTCTGGCGCATCGCGCGCCGGTCTGGGGCGCGGGCGACGGTGCTGCTGCATGAAGTGGCCGACCCCGCCACGCTGCCGGATCGTAAGGCCCTGACCGCGGCGGTGAGTGATGTGGTCGCCGCCGGGGCCGCGCAACTGCGACAAAATCGTCCCGCCACGCCGCTTGTTCTGAGCGGCCAGCGATAAGCCCTTGACCCGACGCGGGCGAAGACTCCAGGCTCCCATCATGATCCTTGGCTCCTTGATTCGCGCTTTCGGGTCTTGACGCGCTTGACCAGCGCAGCCGGCCTGCTCATTTCCCCCGTTTCGCCCTGTGCTGGGGCGACGGAGGCCAGGATTTCATGAGCGATCGCCAAGGCACCCCGGCAAGGAAGCGGCTATTGATCCGCACCTGGGGCTGCCAGATGAATGTGTATGACAGCGCCCGCATGGCGGATGTGCTTGCACCCCTTGGCTATGCGCCAACGGAAGTGGCGGAGGAAGCCGATATGGTCATCCTCAATACCTGCCATATCCGCGAAAAGGCGACCGAGAAGGTGTTTTCCGACCTGGGTCGGCTGCGGGAAGCCAAGGCCGCGCGCGGTGGGGAAATGATTGTCGCCGTTGCCGGCTGTGTGGCGCAGGCGGAAGGGGCCGAAATCACCGCCCGCGCGCCCTGGGTGGATATTGTACTTGGGCCGCAAAGCTATCATCGCCTGCCGGAGATGGTGGCGCGCGCTTCCCGCGCGGCGGGTGCCGTGATCGAAACCGAATTCCCCGTGGATGGGAAATTCGATCATTTGCCCGAACAGGCCGCACCCCAGGGCGTGACCGCTTTCCTGACGGTGCAGGAAGGCTGCGACAAATTCTGTTCCTTCTGTGTGGTGCCTTACACGCGCGGCGCGGAATATTCGCGCTCGGCGGCGGCGGTGATCGCGGAAGCCAAGCGCCTTGTTTCGCTCGGCGCACGGGAAATCACGCTGCTCGGCCAGAATGTGAATGCTTATCACGGGGAAGGGCCGGATGGCGCGACCTGGTCTCTGGCGCGGCTTTTGCTGGCCTTGGCGGAAATTCCAGGGCTTGATCGCTTGCGCTACACAACCTCCCACCCGCGCGACATGGGCGATGATCTGATCGCGGCGCATCGCGATATCCCCGCGCTGATGCCGTTTTTGCATCTGCCGGTGCAATCAGGGTCGGATCGTATTTTGAAGGCCATGAACCGTGGTCACACTGCGTCCGACTATCTGGCGCTGATTGAAAAGCTGCGCGCGGCGCGGCCTGATCTGGCGCTGTCTTCCGATTTCATTGCGGGCCATCCCGGTGAGAGTGATGCGGATCATCGCGCCACGCTGAAACTGATTGAGGATATCGGCTTCGCCTCGGCCTTTTCCTTCCGCTATTCGGCGCGCCCCGGCACGCCGGCGGCCGGTATGGCGGGGGCGGTGGATGAAGCGGTGGCGGATCAGCGGCTGCAGGAAATCCAGGCGCTGCTGCGTGATCAGCAATACAGATTCAATCAGTCGCGCATGGGCATGGAAATCCCTGTTCTGGTGACCGGCCCAGGCCGGCATCCGGGCCAGATGGCCGGGCGCTCACCCTGGTTGCAGCCGGTGCATTTCTTGGCCCCAGGCGACCTGACTGGCCAGATCATGACGGTCCGCGTGACTGCCACCAATCCCAATTCCCTCGGCGGAGAGCTTCCCGTCGGGGCCAAACCCCAAGCATCGGAGAGAGACGCCGCTTGAACATCCAAACCCCTGGCCTCCGCGCTGCGGAACCGCGCCAATCCAGTGACCAGCGTTCCATCACGCTGCAATTCCACGACAATGCGCTGCTGCCCCTGCTGCATGGCGAACATGATCGTCATCTGGCGCGGATCGAACAGGTGCTTGGCGTGCGCGTGGCTTCACGCGGCAATCGCATCGCCATCTCGGGCGGGGCGGAACGGACGGAAATGGCGGAAGCGGCGCTGCTTGCGCTGTGGAAACGGCTGGAACGGGGGGAACATGTCGGCACGGCGGAAGTGGAAGCGGCCTTGAGGCTCGCGGAAGGCGGCGCGGCGCAGGGCGAACCGCGCCTGCCCTTGCAGGATTTGCCGGCAATCCGCACCCGCAAGGGCGCGATTGCACCACGAAGCGCCGCCCAGGCAGCCTATATCGATATGCTATCGCGCAACGACATGGTGTTCGGCATTGGCCCCGCCGGTACGGGCAAGACCTATCTGGCGGTGGCGCAAGGCGTTGCCCTGCTGCAATCCGGCCGCGTTGATCGGATTGTGCTGTCCCGCCCTGCCGTTGAGGCCGGCGAAAGGCTTGGCTTCCTGCCCGGAGACATGAAGGAAAAGGTGGATCCCTATCTCCGCCCGCTTTACGACGCCTTGCATGACATGCTGCCCGCCGAACAAGTGGCGCGGCGGATCGCGGCGGGGGAGATTGAAATCGCCCCGTTGGCCTTCATGCGTGGCCGCACACTTGCTCATTGCTACGCCATATTGGATGAGGCGCAGAATACCACCCCCGCCCAGATGAAGATGTTCCTGACCCGCATGGGGGAGGGCAGCCGGATGGTGATCACCGGTGACCCGACGCAGATTGACCTGCCGCCACACCAGCCCTCTGGCCTGGTTGAGGCACTTTCGATTGTTTCTGGCGTGGAAGGTATCGGCATTACGCGCTTTTCTGATCAGGATGTGGTAAGACATCCGCTGGTTGCCCGGATCGTAGCCGCCTATGGGCGGTCCGATGACCAGAACCGGGCGAAGAAGGAGAAGAATGGAACCGGGAAGTAGCCGTCCCGGCCAGGAGCGCCGCAAGGGCGCTTCGGCTGGGCTTCGGAGCGGATCGGCGGAGGGGCTTGAAATCTCCGTGATCTTGGCAGCGCCAGGCTGGCGCGCCAGCATTAAGCGGCCTGAGGCGCTAGCGCGCCGCGCCGCCCATGCCGCGCTGCTTGAAGCAGGGGCGCATGGTGCGATGACGCTGCTGCTGGCCAATGATACCACCGTGAAACGGCTGAATGGGATGCATCGCGCCAAGGCGAAGCCGACCAATGTGCTGTCCTTTCCGGGTGGCGTGCCGGGCTATCTGGGTGATGTCGCGCTGGCGCTTGGTGTGGTGCGCCGCGAAGCGCGCGGCGCCGGGCGACGCGTGGCGGCGCATTTCGCGCATCTTGTGGCGCATGGCGCTTTGCACCTGGCGGGGCATGACCATTTGCAAGCCGGTGAGGCACGGCGGATGGAGCGCGCCGAGGCGCGCGTGATGCGCCGGCTTGGCCTGCCCAATCCCTGGCGGGGCGCAACATGAGCGACGCCGGCCAAAGACCCGGGCTGTTCTGGAAAATCCAGGGCATGCTCCGCCGCAAAGAAGCGGAATCCATTCGCGATCAGGTGGAAGAACTGATCGAACGCCAGGAAGCGCCAAACGAAGCCAGCAAGGGCGATGGCCCGGTGGTGGCCAGCCTGGATGCGGAAGAACGCGCGCTGCTTGGCAATGTTCTTAGGCTGCGCGGCATTACCGCTTATGATGTCATGGTGCCGCGCGCCGATATCATGGCGATTCCGGAAAGCCATTCTTTGACTGAAACCATCGCGCTGATCCAGACCGAAGGTCATAGCCGCTATCCGATCTATCGCGGTGGCTTGGATGACATTGTGGGCATGGTCCATATCAAGGATGTCTTTGCTTCTATCGGTAAGGAAGCGGGATTTTCGCTGGCCGCCATTCTACGCCGGCCGCTTTTCGTGGTGCCGTCCATCCCGGTGCTTGATCTGCTTTTGCAAATGCGTCAGGCGCGCGTGCACATGGCACTGGTAGTGGATGAATATGGCGGCATAGATGGGCTGATCACCATTGAAGATCTGGTGGAAACCATCGTTGGCGATATCAGCGACGAACATGATGAGGAGCAGGCGCAGCAGATCACCGAACGCCCCGATGGCGCGCTTGATCTGGATGCGCGCACGCCGATCGCGGCCTTTGAGGCAAGGCTTGGCACTGTGCTGACCGATGAGGAACGCGCCGCTGATATCGATACGGTGGGCGGCTTGGTCTTCACCCTTGCCGGGCGCGTGCCAGCGCGCGGGGAATTGGTTTCCCATCCCTCAGGGCTGGAATTCCGCATTCTGGAAGCTGATCCGCGCCGTATTCGTCGGCTTCGTGTACGGCGCCCCGGCGCCAATCCGCGCGCGGCAGCGGAATAGGTGGCGCGGGCGTGATCGAGCGGATTTGGGTGGCTTTGGCGGGACGGCGTGGCTGGCGCGCCATGGTGACCGCTTTCGGGCTCGGCATGCTGGCGGTGCTGGCCCTGCCGCCCTTGCATATTATCCCGGCCCTGTTTCTCGCCATTCCGGGGCTGCTCGCCATGATTGGCGGCGCGGCAAGCTGGACCGGTGCCTTTTGGATCGGCTTTGCCTGGGGCTTTGGCTTTTTCACTGGCGGGCTTTACTGGATCACCTCGGCCATTCTGACGGATGTGGCCCGCTATTGGTGGTTGGTGCCGATTGCGGTGCCGGCGCTGGCGCTACCGCTTGCGTTTTTTGTTGCCGGGCCGGCGGCGATTGCCTGGGGGGCCAGGCCCGGCTGGCCGCGTGTACTGGTTTTTGCCGGTGGCTATGTTGGGTTTGAATTGCTGCGCGGCGAAATCCTGACGGGTTTTCCCTGGAATTTGATGGGCACGGTCTGGGCCTTTGATGCGCTGCCCATCCAGATGGCGGCGCTGATCGGCGTGCATGGGCTTTCGCTGATCACCCTTACGGTGGCGGCCACGCCCATTCTGGATCGGCGCGCGTTTCTGGGCAGTCTGGCGGTGCTGGCGTTTTGCGGCGCCTTTGGTTTCGCTCGGCTTTGGGCACCCGAACCCGAGCCTCAGCCGGTCGGCCTGCTGATTGTGCAGGGCAATATCGCGCAGGAGGTGAAATGGCAGGAGCAATCCCGCGTGCCGATCCTGCGCCGCTACGTGGAAGCCACCCGCGAAGCGGCACTTGCGGCTTTGCGCGATCTGCCGCCCGGGCATCGGCTGGCGGTAATCTGGCCGGAAACCGCCGTACCCTTCCTGCTGCCCAATGACCGGGAGGCACGGCAATTGGTAGCCGGCGCCCTGCCGCAAAACACCCTACTGCTGACCGGCACCGTGCGCGGTGATTTCACGCCGGAAGGCTATGCGCGGGATTTGTTCAATAGCCTTGCTGTGATCGGCCCCGATACGCAGGTTTTGGCCACCACCGACAAGATGAACCTGGTCCCCTTTGGTGAATTCATGCCTTTCAGGGGGCTTTTGCCGATCAGGCTGGTGCAAAGCTCGCGCGATTTCACCGCGGCTGATGAAAGGCGCCTTGTGGTGGCGGGCTGGCTGCCGCCCTTTGTTGGGCTGATTTGCTATGAGGTGATTTTTACCGGCCGGATCATGCCGGCGCGGCGCCCCGCCTGGATAGTGAATGTGACGAATGACGCCTGGTTTGGCATCACGGCCGGCCCCTGGCAGCATCTGGCGTCAGCGCGGCTGCGCGCCGTGGAAGAAGGCCTACCTTTGGCCCGCGCGGCGCAGACGGGCGTTTCGGCGGTTTTTGACGCGCGCGGGCGTTTGGTGACGCGCGGCCCCCTCGGCGAATCGGCAATTATTCGGGCGCCTCTGCCCGCGCCGCGTGCACCAACCTTCTACGCTTATCTTGGTCTGGCTTTGCCATTTGGCTTTTCCTTCGCCGTTTTCGCCTTTGGGTGGATTTTATCTGGGCGAAATCAACGGTGATGTTCCGGTTTTGCTTGAGTCTAAGAAAAATATTGTTTCTTTTTTGAGAACTAAGAAAAACCTATAGCTTCGCTTTGCGTCTTAAGGTATCCTCAATAAAGTTCAATCGCTAGTGGGGATGGGTGCGCCGAACCGCTTGCAACCATAAGCCCAAAGCGTGACCTGAAAAGCGCGCGAAAGTTGCCTTCGCGGCAAGGAAGGGGAAAGATATGAAATCGGTAGTAGCTATGAATGATCTGGATGAACTTGCCGCCAAGAGCGAACGTGAACATCGGGCCAGCCCAATTGACGCTCATGTGGGCGCCCGGGTTCGGCTGCGCCGCACGCTGCTGGGCATGAGTCAAGAAAAGCTTGGCGATGCGCTGGGCCTGACCTTCCAGCAGGTGCAGAAATATGAGCGCGGGGTGAACCGCATCGGCGCCAGCCGGTTGTTTGACCTTGCCCGCGTTTTGGATGTGCCGATTGGCTTCTTCTTCGATGACCTCCCCCCCGAAATGGGCGGCAATGTCGCGGTGCGTAGCCGCCCGGCGCTTTATGGCTTCGCCGAAACCCAGTCAGGCCTAGAAGATGAAAATATGAACAAGCGCGAAACGCTTGAATTGGTGCGCGCCTATTATCGTATCACCGACCCGGCCGTGCGTAAGCGCGTCTTTGACCTCATCAAGAGCCTCGCGCCGACCGAGTGATATTCCGGCTGACCGGGCAGGCTTACCTGTCCGGAGTCGCCCGGCGCAGCATAAACAGCGCCTGTTCACCGAACAGATTGGCTAGCCTGAGGGAGCGGCGCCACGGCGCCCTCAGCCCCTGTTCATCCACGGCCAGCCAACGTTCCACCGCATAGCCATCCAGCGCGCACAGCGCGGTGAAATCCGTGATCGTGCAGGGGTGGATATTGGGCGTTTCATACCAGGGGCGGTTCCAGGTTTCCGTATCCGGCATCCGACCACCCCACAACAACCGCCAGCGCATCTGCCAATGGCCAAAATTGGGGAAGGACACAATGGCGTAGCGCCCGATGCGCAGCAATTGCCGCAGCACCTCACGCGGGTTTTCCACCGCCTGCAAAGTGCGTGACAGCACCACATAATCAAAGGCGCCGTCCGGATAGAAAGCCAGGTCATTATCCGCATCGCCATGAATGACCGCGAGCCCTGCGGAAACTGCCTTGGTCACCTGCGCCATATCAATTTCAATGCCGCGCGCATCGGCACGTTTTTCGCGCGCCAGATATTCAATCAGCGCACCATCGCCACAGCCGATATCAAGCACGCGCGCATCATGCGAAACCATCTCCGAAATCAGGCGAAGATCAAGGCGCATATTCTTCGCGACATATTGCACGCCATCCATGGTTACGACCTAAACCCCAAGGCGTTCAGCGCAGCCGGCGAGGAAACCGCCAAGCGCGCGATGGAAATCGGGCTCTTCCAGCAGGAAGGCGTCATGGCCCTTGTCGCTGTCAATCTCAACGAAACTGACATTGGCCGCGGCCATATTCAGCGCGCGCACCAGGGTGCGGCTTTCACTGGTCGGGAAAAGCCAATCACTATTGAAGGACGCGACAAAAAACCGCGTCGCCGTGCCGCGAAACGCCTTGGCCAAATCGCCTTCATGATCGGCGGCGAGATCAAAGAAATCCATCGCCCGCGTGATGGTCAGGTATGAATTGGCGTCAAAGCGCCGCACAAAGGTGGAGCCCTGATGGCGGAGATAACTCTCCACCTCAAACACATCTTCGAGGAAGGTGAGTGCCGAGGCGCCACGGAGCCGCCGGCCGAATTTCCGCGTCAGCGCCTTTTCGGACAAGTAGGTGATATGCGCCACCATGCGCGCCACCGACAGGCCCTTGGCCGGGATGATGCCCGCTTCCCAATAGCGCCCGCCGCGCCAATCGGGATCGGAATGAATGGCGGCGCGCCCCACTTCATGAAAGGCGATATTCTGCGCCGAATGATGCGCGGCAGTGGCGATGGGGGCGGCGGCATAGACCGCTTCGGGATAGGTTGCGGCCCATTCCAGCACCTGCATCCCGCCCATGGACCCACCAATCACGGCAAGCCAGCGATTGATGCCAAGCCTTTCCATCAGGCGCTTTTGTGCGCGCACCATGTCGCGAATGGTGACGGAGGGAAAATCCGTCCCCCAAGGCCGGCCAAGCCCGCGCCCGGCGGCATCGGTCATTTCACTGCGCGGCCCGGTGGAGCCCATGCAACCGCCGAGCACATTGGCGCAAACCAGAAAATAGCGATCCGTATCCAGGGGCCGGCCAGGGCCGATGATATTCTCCCACCAGCCAGGCTTGCCCGTGATGGGGTGGTTTTCGGCGACATATTGATCGCCCGTCAGCGCGTGGCAGATCAGCACGGCATTGCTGGCCGCCGCATTCAGCCGCCCATAGGTGCGATAGGCAACCGTGAGGGGTGCCACGACCGCGCCGCATTCCAACGCCAGCCCATCGGGAAACTGGGCGGCCTGATGATCCACATCGGGCAGCGGGGCGATGGTTTGGCTCATGAGGGGCTTTTACGCTGCCCCTTCCCCCCGGTGCAACCTTGGCTTGCGGGGCAAGGGGCGCTTGGCGCGCGGCGATGTGGGCGTTATTGCTTCCCCGAAGATTTGGTCCCGCATGAACGATAAGCCCCCTGCCACCCAAGCTGCCGATCCCGCCCTTCAGGCGCTGCGCGCCGAGATAGATGCGCTGGATGATGCGATGCATGATTTGCTGATGCGCCGTGCTGCCGTTGTGGCGCGCATGGCGGGCAGCCGTGCAAAGACGGGCGTGGGGTCTCCCTTGCGGCCGGGGCGCGAAGCCGCGGTACTGCGCCGCTTGCTCGCGCGGCATTCCGGCGCGCTCTCTCGTGGCGCGGTGGTACGCATCTGGCGGCACATCTTCATGGCCCATACTGCGATCCAGGGCGCCTTCACGGCGGCTGTCGCTGCTTCGGGCGAAGCGGCGCAGACATTGGCGCTGGCGCGGGAGCATTTTGGCACTTCTACGCCGCTGACGCCCTTTGCCTCCCCGGCGCAGGCGCTCGCGGCGCTGAGTACTGGCAAGACATCGGTGGCCGTTCTACCCGCGCCGGCAGGCGAAGGTGAGGGTGCTTGGTGGCAAAGCCTGGAAGCGCCGCGGCTTTGCATCGTCGCGCGCCTGCCCTTCCTGGTGGATGCCACGCGCGCCGATGCGGCCCTGGTGGTGGCACCCGTGCCGCCCGATGCTTCAGGCGAGGATCGCAGCCTGCTCCGCCTGGAAGCGGGCGCCGATGCCTCTCGCGAAAATTTTGCCCGTATGCTGAGCGATGCCGGGCTTGCCGGGCGTATCCTGTGCCTGGCGCGCCAGGGCGGGCGCAGCCTGGCGCTGGCCGAAATTGATGGGTTTATTGCCGCAGGCGATGAGCGGCTTGCTGCCCTTCGCTGCGTATTGCTGGGCACCTATGCCGTGCCAGTTGCTGGAGATGTGCCATGACCGTAATGCCGCGCCCTTCGATCCTTTCAGTGGAACCCTATGTCGGTGGGGAATCGAAAATCCCTGGCGTCAATCGCGTGGTGAAGCTTTCATCCAATGAAGGTGCTTTCGGCCCGCCCCCTGGCGCCATTGAAGCGATCCGCGCTGTCGCCAGTGAGGCGCATCGCTACCCCGATGGTGGCGCCAAGGCATTGCGGGAGGCGATTGGCGCGCGCTTTGGCCTCGACCCCGCGCGGATTGTTTGCGGCAATGGCTCCGATGAATTGCTCGCATTGCTGATCCTTGCCTATGGCGGTGAGGGGACCGAGCTTGTGATGTCTGCCCATGGCTTCATGATGTATGACATCACCGGGCGTTGGGCTGGTTGCCGCATCATCAAGGTGCCGGAACGCAACCTAACAGTGGATGTGGATGCGATGCTGGCCGCGGTTGGGCCGCGGACCAAGCTGGTGTGTCTTGCCAATCCGAATAACCCAACAGGGTCGATTCTGCCGCAATCCGAAATTGTGCGGCTGCGCGCGGGGCTGCGCGACGATATTCTGCTGGTGCTGGATTCCGCCTATGCCGAATATGTCACGCGGCCGGATTATGATGCGGGTGCGGCGCTGGTGGATGCGGGTGGCGGTAATACAGTGATGACGCGCACCTTTTCCAAGATATTCGGCCTGGGCGGCATGCGGCTCGGCTGGGCCTATGCGCCGGAAGCGGTGGTTGGTGTGCTCGGGCGCGTGCGCGGGCCCTTCAATGTCAATGCAGCGGCCATGGCGGCCGGAATCGCGGCGGTGCAGGAAGCGGGCTGGATCGAAAAATCCATCGCGCACAACACCGAATGGCGCGGTAAGTTGGCGGCCGCGCTGACCGCCGCCGGCGTGAAGGTCTGGCCGAGTGAAGGCAATTTCCTGCTGGCTGATTTCGGTTCCCCGGATAAGGCCAAGGCCGCCGATGCCGCGCTGAAATCTCGCGGGCTGATCATGCGCGCCATGGGTGGTTATGGGTTGCCCGCGTGTTTGCGCATCAGCATCGGTACGGGCGAGGAATGCCAGATGGTGGCGGATGCCGTTGCAGCCTTCATGGCGCAACATGGCTGAACCGCTATTCAATCGGCTGTGCCTGGTTGGCATTGGCCTGATCGGGTCTTCCATTGCGCGGGTCGCCAAAAAGCGCGGCGATATTGCGAAGACCATTGTGGTCACCACGCGACGGGCTGAGACACTCCAGCGCGTACGCGAATTAGGCTTGGCGGATGTGGTGGAAGCCGATGCCGCGCGCGCCGTTGAAGGCTGCGATGGCGTGATTTTCTGCATCCCCGTCGGTGCCTATGCCGATGCCATGCGCCATATCGCGCCGCATCTCGCACCTGGCGCGGTGCTGACCGATGTCGGTTCCACCAAGGGCAGCGTGGTACGAGACTTGGCGCCGCTGACACCCGCCGGCGTGCATCTGGTGCCGGCGCATCCCATGGCGGGGACAGAGCATTCCGGCCCCGATGCGGGTTTTCCGGAATTATTCGAAGGCCGCTATTGCATCGTAACACCCCTGCCCGATAGCGACCCGGCGGCGGTCGAAAAGGTGAAGGAGCTTTGGCGGCGCTGCGGTTCCATGATCGAGACCATGGACCCGGTGACGCATGACAAGGTTGTCGCCATTGTCAGCCACCTGCCGCATCTGATTGCCTTCACCATTTGCGGCACGGCGGATGACCTGGCGGAAGAAACCAAGGAAGCGGTGTTGAAATTCGCGGCATCCGGCTTTCGGGATTTCACGCGCATCGCGGCATCGGACGTGGATATGTGGCGCGATGTTTTCCTGAATAATCGCGAAGCAGTGCTTGAGATGCTGTCGCGTTTCTCTGAGGATGCGCATGCCTTTGGCCGCGCCATCCGCCGGGGAGAGGCGGGCTTCATTGAAGACCGCATTGAGCGCGGGCGGAAGATCAGGCGTAGCCTGATTGAACGGAAGCAGGCGTGACTTAGGCCTGGTCCGCCTTCAGGACTTCACCCGCCAGATAAAGACTACCCGCAATCAAGACACGCCCCGGGGTTGCGTTGGCGGAGATTTTGCCAAGCGCTTCCGCAACTGTTGGGCCTGGTTCGGCGACACCGCCGCTGGCAGAGATGATATCCGCGACACTCATCGCCAGATGCTGGCCGGGTTCAGCCACCGCATGAATGGTGGTGGCGAAGGGCAGCAAGGGGCGGAGGAATTTGGCACTCGCTTTGCCCTGCTTCATGCCGATGACAAGATGCAAAGGCTGATCGCGCCATTGCGTGAAATGCTGGGCCAGCGCCTGCCCCGCCCCGGCATTATGCCCGCCATCTAGCCAGAGCGAAAAACCCGCCGGCAGCAGCGCGGCCAAGCGCCCATGCAAATGTTGCAACCGCGCGGGCCATGAAGCCTTGGCGATGCCCTCAGCAATCGCCGCATCATTCAGCCATGGCAGGCCAGCGGCGCGCAAGGCAGTGATGGCGATGCCGGCATTATCCGCCTGATGGGCCCCGATCAGCCCCGGCGGCGGCAGGCTCAGCGCGCCGGCGGCATCGCGGTAGTGCAGACCCTCGGGCGTAGCCTCACAAAACCAATCCTGCCCGCGCCGTAGCAGCGGTGCACCACGTTCGGCAGCCGTGGCGCTGATCACTTCCAGCGCTGCCGCCGCCTGCGTGCCCGTGGCGCAAGGCACGCCGCTGCGCATGATCCCGGCTTTCTCCCCCGCGATCTTGCCGAGCGTATCGCCCAGAAAATCCATGTGATCCATGGAAATGGAGGTAATGGCCGATGCCGCCGGGCGCGGCACGACATTCGTCGCATCAAGCCGCCCACCCAATCCCACTTCCAGCACCAACAAATCCGCCGGCACGCGGCTGAACAGCACAAAGGCGGCAGCCGTGGTCACCTCAAACACCGTGATCGGCGCGCCTGCATTCACCGCTTCCACTTCTTCCAGCGTCGCGGTCAGCGCCTCATCCGTCACGTAGTCTCCCGCCAGCCGGATGCGTTCATGAAAATGCACCAGATGGGGCGAGGTATAGACATGCACGCGCTGCCCCGCCGCTTCGCCGATGGCGCGCAGAAAAGCGCAGGTTGAGCCCTTGCCATTGGTGCCCGCCACATGAATGACCGGCGGCAGGCGCCGTTCCGGATGGCCGAGCTTGGCGAGCAACGCCTCCATCCGGCCCAAGCTCAGATCAATAAGCTTGGGGTGGAGCGTGTGCAGACGCTCCACAATCGCTTCAGCGCGGGACAAGGGATTTATTCGGCTGGCGCCGCGGCTTCGGCTTCTTCGTCACTGCGTTCAAGCAAGGGCTCTCGCAGCAGGGAAATGACGCGCGCCAAGGTTTCGCGCATCTCCCCACGCTTCACCACCATGTCCAGAATGCCGTGTTCCAGCAGGTATTCGGCGCGCTGAAAGCCTTCCGGTAGTTTTTCGCGCACGGTCTGTTCAATCACGCGCGCGCCGGCGAAGCCGATCAGGGCGCCTGGCTCAGCGATTTGGATATCGCCCAGCATGGCGAAGCTGGCCGTGACACCGCCTGTGGTCGGGTCGCACAACACGGTAATGAAGGGCAGGCCGGCTTCCTTCACCATGCGCGTTGCAATCACCGTGCGCGGCATTTGCATGAGGCTGACGGCACCTTCCTGCATGCGCGCCCCGCCCGAGGCAGTAAAGACGATCAGCGGCGCATTTTGCAGCACGGCAAGCTTGGCGGCGGTGACAATGGCCTCACCCACGCCGGCACCCATGGACCCGCCCATGAAAGCGAATTCGAAGGCGGCGACGACCGCGCGTTGGCCATTGATGGTGCCATGCGCCACGGCCACCGCATCATCCATGCTTGTCTTGGTTTGGCTTTCGCGCAGCCTATCCGCATAGCGGCGCTGGTCACGAAAGCGCAGCGGATCAGCCGGCGCCTTGGGCAATTCAATGCGTGAAAAGCCAGGGTCCAAGGTGGCTTCCAGCCGCTGCACGGCGCCGAGGCGCATGTGATGCCCGCAATGGGAGCAAACGCGCAAAGCCTTTTCCAGATCTCGATGGAAAATCATCTGCTGGCAGGCAGGGCAATTATGCCAGAGGTTTTCCGGCGATTCCCGCTTGAATAGGCCCTGGATCTTCGGCAGGGCCCAATCGCTGATCCAGTTCATGGCATATCCTTAAGCTTGGGCCGAAGCCCCTTGGGGTGGGAAATAGCGCACTTGGCCCCCCGGGGGAAACCCGGCTTTATTCCCTGGGTTTTTCCGGGCTGTCTGGCTTGGGGGGCGCTGCCGCCGCATCCAGCGCCCGCGCCTTGGCCTTGCGCCGGCGCAGATTCTCCCGAAGTGCCGCCGCCAGCCTTTCTTCGCGGGACGATGCGGGCTTGGGCGGGGTTTTGCCGTGCTTTTCCATGCAGGCATGAATTGGCAGCGCGTTCTGCCGGCATCAAGGGGTTGCGGGACGCCCCAGGCTGGGGCTAGAGGATGCGCGTCCGCCAGGGCCTTGGCTGTTGTAGCTCAGTGGTAGAGCACTCCCTTGGTAAGGGAGAGGTCGAGAGTTCAATCCTCTCCAACAGCACCATGATTTCAATGGCTTAGCGTAGATATTTTTGCGGCCAACAGGAACAGAATGGCACTAAAAGGCATGAACAAGAACGGAACAGTGGCAAGTTTCTGACAAATGCCGAGCGGTGCGAATCAGGCCGCAGCGCGTTTGCTGGGTTTGGTTAGCCCCAAGAATTTCCGAATTTCCGGCGCCATCGTGCCCGGCACCAGTTTCGTGTAACGCTCGGTTTGGCTCACGGTGCTCCAATCCCCATCCGATTTCAGCTTCATTAAATCGCGGTGCATTGCGTAGTGCCAGCTTGCCCAGGTGTGGCGCAACGTGTGGGGCGAGGCGTCGGCTATGCAGGCGCGCTTGCAGGCGCCGCGCCAGGCGCTGGCGATCTGCCCGCCATACAGCCCGCCCGTGTCGGCATAGGCCAGCGGCTGTTTGCCGCGCTTCCTGGTCGGCGGGCGGAAGACATGGCCTTCCCGGTGCGGCAGATTGGCTAAGGCTGCCACGGCGCGCGGCGGCAGGTTTGCCACGCGGTCTCG
>JADCFN010000059.1 GCA_020249505.1 Roseomonas sp.
GCGGCGCGGACCCGGATGTGGATCAGAAAATCCGCGCAGCCATCACCATCGCAACAAGGCAGGCGCAGGCGGAAATGCTGGATGCGGTGAACCGTGGCGGGAATGCCGCCAAGATCATGGGCCGCCGCTGATGCCCGTGCTTACCTTCCCCACCATCCGCCGCCCATCTGAAGCTGCTGAAAAGCTGATTGGCCTGACCCAGACGCATGAAAGCCCTTTTGATGGCACCATGCAAACGCTGGAAATGCCGGGCGCGCGATGGGAATTCACGGTCACCTGGCAAACCCTTTCGCCGGATGATCGGCGCGAATTATCCGCCTTTCTGGCGCGGCTGCGTGGCCGGGCCGGGCGTTTCACCTATGGCCCCATCTGGTCGCCCCGCCGCGCCACGGGGGGCGGCGTGCCGGTCATCAATGGCGCCGGCCAATCCGGCGAAGTGCTTTCAACGTCGGGCTGGACGCCAAGCGTGCAGGTGATGCGCGCGGGCGATTGGCTTTCCTATGTGGATTCGGCCGGCAGGCAGCGCCTGCATCAGGTGGTGGCTGATGCCTCAGCCAATGTTTCCGGCATTGCAGCCTTGACCATCAGCCCGCCCATCCGGCGCGCGGGCAACAATGGCGCCGCGGTGGAAATCACCGCGCCGATCGGCGCCTTCATGCTGCCACAGGATGAACCGCCCAGCCTGAATATCCGCCCGCCCAGCTTTGGCCAGGTCACCATCACCATGCGGGAAGCGCTGATATGACGCGCGGGCTTTCGGTTGCGCAAAAAACCGCCGCTGCTGCTGAGCAGGTGGCGCGCACGGTGGCGGTTGAATTGGACTTCCCGGATGGCTTCGCGCGCTTCCATGGTGGCCATGATGCCATAACCATCGGCGGCAACACCTTCCCAGGTGTGGGGCAACTTGGCAGCATCAGCGTAGCCGAAGAAAGCGCGGAACTTCGCGCTTATGGCCTGGTGGTCAAGCTTTCCGGTGTGCCGCGTGATGCGGTGGCGTATGCGCTGGGCCAAGCCTATCAGGGCCGCAAGGGCACGGTTTGGGAAGTGCAGCTAGATCCCGCCACCTTTCAGGTGATCGGCACGCCTTTGGTGGTGTTCCGTGGCCGGATGGATCAGCTTGATATTGCCTTGGGCGCCCAGGCCAGCGTGACCTGCCGGCTGGAAAACCGGCTGGCGGATTGGGATCGCCCGCGCATTCTGCGCTTCACGGATGATGAACAGCGCCGGCGTGATCCCGCCGATGGCAGCTTTCGGTTCCTGTCCGCCACCACGGAAAAGGAAATCATCTGGCCAGCGCGGAGTTTCACCGGATGATCCGCGCAACGCGCCTGCCCGATTGGCCTGAAATTCTGGCTGCCTTCATTGAAGCGCGGCGCGATATGCCTTTCGATTGGGCGGTGAATGATTGCTGCGTTCTGGCTGCGGATGCGGTGCTGGCCATGACCGGGCGGGATTTCCTGGCCGATTATCGTGGCCGCTACGTCAATGAAGCGCAGGCTGAAGCGCTGATGGGGGAAGGCGGCATCACTGCCTTCCTGCCGCGCGTTATGGCGGCATTCGGTGCCCCGGAATTGCCGCCGTCGGGCGCGCAGCGCGGCGATGTGGCGCTGATCGGGCTTGAAAATCAGTTGGTGTGCGGTGTGGTGACAGGCCCGCATATCGCGGCCCCTGGCGCGCGCGGCTTGGCCTTCGTGCCGCTGCGTCGCGCGACCATGGCTTGGGGGGTGTAGGCCATGGCGCGGATTATTGTGGCGGTGGTGGCTGCGGCGGTTACCGTCGCGGTGACTGCATTGCTTACCCCGATTCTTGGTCCGTTTGCTCCTATCGTTGGCGCGATGGTTGGTTCCATGGTGGCGTATGCCGGCAACCGCCTCGTCGATTCAATGGAAAGGAAGAAGGCTGCGCCGAATCTCAATCAGGAAGACGCAAAGCGCCTGCTGCGCGGCAGTTCCGAACCCCGCCGCATCATCTATGGTCGCGCCCGCGTATCCGGCCCGCTGATTTACGCCGCCAGCTACGGCGCGCAGAAGCAGTGGATTCTGCTGGTGATCCCGCTGGCGGATCACGCCTGCCAAAGCATTGATGCGGTCTGGTTTAACGATACGCGCATCGCGGCTTCGGAGATTGATGGAGATGGCTTGGTGACTGCGGGGCGCTTCGCCAATAACGTGTACATCAAGCGCCACCTTGGCACACAGACTGCAGCCGATCCGGATTTGGTGGCGAACAGCCCGGATGGCTGGACCGCCGCCGATAGGCTAACAGGCATCACGTACATCTATCTGCGCATGCGCTTCAAAGCCGATCTGTTCCCCTATGGCATCCCGAACATCAGCGCTGAAGTCACTGGTAAAAGCGCCATTCTGGACCCGCGCACCAGCACCACGGCTTACGCGAATAATTGGGCGCTTTGCATTCTGGACTATCTGAAGGCCGAATATGGTCTGGCCGCGACGGATGATGAAATTGACCTGCCCAGCTTCATCGCCGCTGCCAACCTTGCCGATGAAGCGGTGCCCCTGAACCAGGCCGGCACGGAAACACAAGAGCGCTACACGCTGGATGGAAGCTTCACGCTGGATGAAGCGCCGATCGACATCATCGAAAAAATGCTGGCGCCCGGCGGCGGGGCGCTGGTTTATGTGGCGGGCAAATATCGCATTTATGGCGGTGCCTATAACGCGCCAGCCATCACCTTGACGCCTTCTGACATGGCTGGTGATTTCGAAGTCACCACCAAACCCCCGCGGCGAGACCTGTTCAATTCCGTGCGCGGCAACTTCATTGACCCCGCGCGCTTTTGGCAATCTTCCGAATTTCCGCCCCAGCAAGCGGCGGCGCTGATCACGGAAGATGGCGAAGAAATCTGGCGTGAGATTGATCTGCCCTTCGTGCTGGACGCCACGCGCGCCCAGCGCATCGCGAAGCAGCTGCTGCTGCGCGCACGGCAGTCCATCATGTTCAAGGGCAGCTTCCGCTACGCCAGCCTGGACCTGGCTGTCTGGCAGGTGGTGGCCCTGACCATCCCGGATTTGGGCTGGGTGGCCAAGCCCTTCCGCATCATGTCCTGGTCCTTCAGCCCGGAAAGCGGCTTGATCAGCCTGATCATGCAGGAAGAACAGGCATCATCCTATGCTTGGACCTGGGATGCGGCGGCCAATACGCCGAACGTCGCGGATACCACGCTGATCAGCCCTTTGAATGTGGCCGCGCCAAGGGGCTTGACGGCCACTGAAAGCCTTTACGCCACAAGGGATGGGGCTGGCGTGCGCACCGCTGTCGCGCTGGATTTTCTGGAACCCGAAAACCCCTTCATCCGCGAATACCAGGTGCAATACGCGCTGGAAGGCGCCGCATCCTTTCAATCCGCGCCGCCAGTGCTGGCATCGCCCGCGCAGGTGTTGGACCTTGCCAATGGCATTTATGATTTCCGGGTGCGGGCCGTCACGGCGGCGGCGGAAGGGCAATGGGCCAATCTGCGGTTTTCGGTTGGTGGGCTGGCAGCGCAGCCGCCTGTGGCAGTTACCGGCCTGAACCTGCAGGCCATTGGTGGCTTTGCCTGGCTTGGCTGGGATCGGCACCCGGAACTGGATGTGCGAATCGGCGGGCGGTTTGAAA
>JADCFN010000006.1 GCA_020249505.1 Roseomonas sp.
CGATGGATATTTCCTGCTATTCCTTCGTCGCCGTCGGCCGGCGCGCTGCCGCGCTGATGAAGCGGGGCGGGGCGCAACTCACCCTTTCCTATCTTGGGGCGGAGCGCGTGACACCGCATTACAATGTGATGGGTGTGGCGAAGGCCGCCCTGGAAGCCAGCGTGCGCTACATGGCGACCGATTTGGGTGAGGGCGGCATTCGCGTGAATGCCATCAGCGCCGGCCCGATCAAGACGCTTGCTGCAAGTGGCATCGGCGATTTCCGCTATATTCTGAAATGGAACCAATACAATTCACCGCTGCGCCGCAACGTGACGATTGAAGAAGTCGGCGGCGCCGGGCTTTATTTGCTGTCCGAACTTTCCGCCGGCGTCACCGGTGAAGTGCATCATGTGGATAGCGGCTATCATATTGTCGGCATGAAGAACCCCGACGCGCCGGATATTTCTACGGTTTGATGACGCCAACCGCGCAGGCGCCACAGCCTGCGCGGCGTGGGTTTGGCCTATCTGCCGCCAGGGCGATGATCCTTGAAGCTTTCGCGCAGCTTCGTCTTCAGGATCTTGCCTGTTGCAGTATGGGGAATTTCATCCACCACCACCAGATCATCCGGCAGCCACCATTTCGCGACCTTATCGGCCAGAAAGGCATTCATGGCAGCGAGGTCCGGCGCGGCGGCACCTGGCTTCATCACCAGGATCATCAGCGGGCGTTCATCCCATTTCGGATCATGCATGGCGACAACGGCCGCTTCCGCGACACCAGGATAACCAACTGCGGCGTTTTCCAGCGCGATGGAAGAAATCCACTCACCGCCGGATTTGATCACATCTTTTGATCGGTCGGTCACTTCCATGAAGCCATTGGCGTCAATGGTTGCGACATCGCCGGTATCGAAGAAGCCATCTGCGCCGAGCACGGCTTCATCCTCTCGCCGGAAGTAACTGCGCGTAATGGCCGGGCCGCGCACCTTGAGGCGGCCGAATACCTCGCCATTCCAGGGCAATTCCTGGCCGGCATCATCGGTGATTTTCATCTCCACCGTGAAGGGCGGGCAGCCTTGCTTCGCTTGCAGCGCAAGGGTGGCTTCCGGGTCAAGCCCGCTGATTTCGGGCTTGCGCTGATAGGTGGTGCCTACAGGCGACATTTCCGTCATGCCCCAGGCATGGATCACGCGCACACCGTATTTTTCCTGATAGGTTTTCGTAATGGCGGCGGGGCAGGCGGAACCGCCAATCACCACGCGCTTCAGTGTATCAATGCGCGCCCCCGTCGCTTCCATATGTTGCAGCAGCATCATCCAAACCGTCGGCACGGCGGCGGAGAAATTCACCTTCGCTTCCGTGATGATTTCATGCACCGAAGCGCCATCCAGCTTGGCACCTGGCAGGATCAGCGTGGCGCCAGCCATGGGGGCGGAGATTGGCAAGGACCAACCATTGGCGTGGAACATCGGCACCACCGGCATGACGCGATCCGCGACGCCAAGCCCCAGACAATCCACCTGATTGGCCGCCAGCGCATGCAGGATATTTGAGCGGTGGGAATAAACCACGCCCTTGGGATCACCCGTGGTGCCCGATGTGTAGCAAAGCCCGGCGGCGGTTCTTTCATCAAAGCTTGCCCAGGCGAAATCACCATCGGCCTCGGCCAGCCAATCCTCATAAGCCACGGCATTGCGCAGCCCCGTCTCAGGCAGATGCGCGCCATCGGTCAGGATGATGAAGCGTTCAATATGCTGCAGCTTCGGCGCCAATTGCTGGATCAAAGGAATGAAGGTCAGATCCAGCATCAGCATGCGCGAACCGGCATGGTTCAGGATCCAGACAATCTGATCCGGAAAAAGCCGAGGATTGACGGTGTGGTAAATGGCACCAATGCCGGTGATGCCATACCAGGCTTCCACATGCCGCCAGGTATTCCAGGCGAGTGTTGCAACACGATCCCCCAGCGTGATGCCATCGCGCTGCAAGCGCTGCGAAACGCGAAGCGCGCGCAGCCGCACATCACGGTAATTCGTGTGATGGAAAGGCCCTTCAACGGACCGGCTGATGATCTCCCGCCCCGGGTGCTGGATGGCGGCGTGGTCCAGGACCTTGTGCATCAGCAAGGGCCAATCCTGCATCAATCCTAACATGGCTTCCCCCTTTATCTGGTCGTGTTTCGCCCAGGCTTGTCAGGAAACCCTACACGGAAAGCCCCAGCCTGTGGCAAGATGCCTGGCAGCTTCGCAATAGGAGAACGCATCATGCCCCCAGTCCCCGACATCAGCCCCAAGGATACCTGGGATGCTTTGGCCGCCGATAAGGATGCCGTGCTGATTGATGTGCGCACCGATGCGGAATGGAATTTCGTGGGCCTGCCGGACCTGATGACTCTCGGCAAACAGGCGGTGCTGATCCCTTGGCAGATATACCCCTCTATGCAGGTCAACGCGGGTTTTGCCGAGGATTTGCACGGGGCAGGGCTGACGCCGGGGCAGAAGCTCTATTTCATCTGCCGGTCCGGCGCGCGGTCCCAATCGGCGGGGCAGGCAGCGCAGGCGGCGGGCTTTGCCCATGCCTTCAACGTGGCGGATGGGTTTGAAGGCCCGGTGGATGGGGCAGGGCATCGGGGAAGTGCCGCAGGGTGGAAGGCGTCCGGCCTGCCTTGGCGGCAGCGTTAAGCCGGGCCATGCTGGCAGGATAAGGAGAAACGCCCATGACCCCATTGCCGCTGCAATCCGAATACCTCTGCCGCATGACGCTCGGCGTGGGTACGCCGCAAATGATCGGCGCGACCCGCAATGGGGAACTTCGCATCGTGCCGGTGACGGGCGGCACCGTTGTTGGCCCCAAGCTCAACGGCGAAATCATGCCGGGATCGGCCGCGGATTGGCTCCGTGTTGACCCGGATGGATCGGCGCAGATTGATGTGCGGCTCACCATTCGCGCCGCTTCCGGTAGTATGGTCTATCTGTCCTATAATGGCATTCGCCATGGATCGCCGGCGGCGCTCGCGAAGCTTGCAGCCGGTGAGACGGTTGACCCATCCGAGATTTATTTTCGCACGCTGATCCGTTTTGAAACCGGCGCAGCGGACCTGGCCTGGATGAACAAGATTATCGCCGTTGGTGTGGGTCAGCGCCCGCCAAGTGGGCCTTGCTATGATGTCTATGCGGTGAAGTAGCGGCGCTGACTCAGCGCCGCGCCGCCAATTGCTTGTTTTCCAGCCGGCTCAATAACCGCACCACGGGCCAGAGCAGGATGAAATAGATAATCGCCGCCGCAACAATGGGTGATGCGTTGTAGGTCACGCTCTGCGCTTGCCGCGCCTGAAACAGCAATTCTGGCAAAGCGACGACGGACGCGATGGAGGTGAGCTTCACCACCTCCAGCGTATTGGAAATCAGATCGGGCAGCACATTGCGCACCGCTTGCGGCAGCACGATGAAGCGCATGGTCTGCGCTGATGTGAGCCCCGTGCTGCGCGCCGCTTCCACCTGGCCGCGGGGGACGCTTTCAATGCCGGCGCGCAGAATCTCGCCGTAATAGGCGCCGGTATTCAAGAAAAACCCGATTGCCACCGCACTCCAGGCGCTGATTTCCAGCCCCAGAAAGGGCAAGCCGGCAAAGATGAAAATCAGTAGCACGAGCGGCGGCAAGGCGCGGAACGTATCCACCCAAATGCGAAGCGGCCAGCGCACCCAGACGTAAGGCAGGGTGGACAGAACCGCCAGGATGATCCCGCCCAAAAGCCCAAGCGGCACCACCAATAGCGAAAGCAACAACGTGGCGCGCAGCCCCTGCCAGAGAATGGGGGAGGCTTCGCGCATGATCTCCCAATTCAGGAAGGCTTCGAGAAAATCCTGCATGTTCAGCGCTTCCAGGCAAAGCGCGTTTCAATCCAGCGGCCCAGCAGGACCACGGGAAAGAACAGCACAAGATAGGCCAGCGCACCGAGCGTGAGCGGCGATGGGTTGAAGGAATGGGAAAGCCCGGAACTTGCCGCGCCCAGAATATCCGGCACCGCCACCACGGAAGCGAGTGCGGTGCCCTTGGTGATCGCAATGGTGCGATTCGTCAGCGGCGGGATGGTCAGGCGCAAAGCCTGCGGCAGCACCACATAACCCAGCGCTTGCAGGAAATTCAGCCCGGTGGAGCGCGCCGCTTCCCATTGCCCCTTCGGCACGCTGGTAATGCCAGCCCAGAAAATCTCCTCCGAAAACGCCATGAGCACGAGCGTCAGCGCAAGCCAGGCGGAAGCGAAGCCCGATAGCTCCATGCCCATGCTGGGCAGGCCGAAGAACAGCAGCACAATGATGACCAGCGGCGGCAGGGCGCGGAACAGATCCACCACGAAAATGATCAGCCAATTGAGCGGGCGAATCCCCAAGGCGCGCAGCACCGCGAGCATCAGGCCGGCGATCAGCCCGGCCGCGATGATGCAAAGTGCCAGCACAATCGTCAGCCCAAAGCCTTCAACGATCTTTGGCAGATATTGCGCCATGACGCGCGCATTGAAGAAGCTGTCGGTAAAGCGATCCCAGCCGGTCATGGCGGATCAGTGACGCTCAATTTGGCTGATGAAGGCGCGGAGCCTTTCGTGGCGCGGTGCGCTGAAAAGCTCAGAAGGCGGGCCTTGTTCCCGTATTTCGCCGTCCGCCATGAAAACCACGCGATCCGCGGCGGCGCGGGCGAAGCTCATTTCATGGCTGACCACCACCATGGTCATGCCGTCTTCGCGCAATTCGCGCATCACGGCCAGAACGCCGCCAACCAATTCGGGATCAAGCGCGCTGGTGGGTTCATCGAACAACATCACACGCGGTTCAAGCGCGATGGACCGCGCAATGGCAACGCGCTGCTGCTGCCCGCCGGAGAGCTGATTGGGGTAATGATCCGCGCGATCCGCTAAATGCACGCGATCCAAGGCGCGTTGGGCGCGTGCTTCGGCTTCGGATTTATCAAGTCCCTGCACCTTGCGCAGCGCCAGCATGACATTCCCAAGCGCCGTCATATGCGGATAGAGGTTGAAGGATTGGAACACCATGCCAATCCGCTGCCGCGCCTTGTTGATATCCGTGCGCGCATCCAGCATGTCTATGCCATCTACGATGATGGAACCGCTGGAGGGTTCCTCCAGCCGATTGAGGCAACGCAGCAGGGTGGATTTGCCGGACCCGGAAGGCCCGATCACAAAGACCAGCTGGCGTTCTTCCACCGTGAAATCCACGCCGCGCAACACATGCAGGGCGCCGAAATGCTTGTGGATGGCACGCGCTTCAACAATGGGGCGGGCGGGGGTCATGACCGCCGCGCCCATGCTTTAAACGCCATCAGCAGCGCGGGTTCTGCGGTGTCGGGTCATGGCCCGGCAGACCCGGCGGACCATAGCCGGGGAATTCCATCACTTCCGCCTGATCAGGGCCTGGGCGATTGCCGAACCACTTCTCAGACAGGGTGGCGATGGTGCCATCGCGCTTCATGCAGGTGAGCACATCTTCCACCTGGTTGCGCAACGCCGCGCTGTCACGCCGAAAGGGCGTTCCCCAATGCATACGGGTGCCCGGCAACACAAAATCCGCGATATACTGCGGCGTGCGGGAAGCGGAATACCGCACCACCGTATTGCCGGACAGGTTCGCATAAGCGCGGCCCTGAATGACGGCCTGCACCGCATCCGGTTGCGTATCGAAGGCAAGCAGCGTCAAGTTCAGGCGCTGCGCATTGGCCGTGACCCAGTTTTCATAGGGCGTGCCCTTGTTCACGCTGATGGTCTTGCCGCGCAGATCTTCCTCAGACTTGATGGGCGGCGTGCCGCGGCGGATGCCGAATTGCAATTCGGTCCAGATATAGCCTTCGGTGAACAACAGCGCTTCGGCGCGTTCCCGCGTGACCGTAGTGGGCGCGCAAAGGAAATCATAGCGCCCAGCATTCATGGCCGGAATAAGGCCAGAGAAGGATGCGCTTTCGATCACGATTTCGCGCCCCATCCGCTTGGCGACTTCGCGGAACAGGTCAATCTGAAAGCCCTGCACGCCGCCTTGCAGCGAAGGGAAGGCATGGGGGGCGAAAGTGCCATCAACCCCGCAGCGGAGCGGCGGTTGGCCTTGGGCCAAAGCGGGCCCGGCGAGGGTGGCGGAAAGCAGTACGGCAGCCAGAAAACGGCGCATGGGGGGACCTCCTTCTAATCGGTCGAACGCGCGGACAGTCTCAGATGTGGGGGCGCCTGTCCATGGCGGCTTGCCACGAAACTGCCTTTCTATGGTCGCGCTGCTGCCCTGCTAGGCAGGTTTAAGGGGTGCTGAACGAAGCATGAGCAGGTAAATGTTTGCCCTTGGACTGATTGGTATTGGTGTATTGTGTGACGCGGTGCTGGTGGCGCTTTTGCTGGGCGATGCCACAGCGCCGGGGCGCTTTTCGCATGCCGCGGTGGCGCTACTGGCGCTTTGCGGGGGCGGGCTGAAGCTTGCTGGCATGATGTTGCTGGAACCGAGTCGTCGGGTGGGGTGACGGCTCGTAACCTCATAATTTGGCGAATTCATCCTTCAGGAAGCGATCAAACGCCGCAATCAGGCTTTTATCCGCGTAAAGCGCTTCCTTGCGCTGGCCGAGTTCCTCTCGCATGGCATGACGGCGGTCAGGTTCCTGGCCGAGCGCGATAAGTTTGCGCACCATATCATCCTGATCCCGCGCAATGGCTGATGGCATATCCATCATGCGGAACATGGCGTAGCTGTGCTGCCCGCGCATGAAGGCGCCCGGGCAGGTTACCAGCGGCACGCCGGCTTCAATGGCGCCGAGCGTGGTATTGCCGCCGCTCCAACCCAGCGAATCCACCAAAACATCCATACGCCGCGTGAGGGCATCGAATTCTCCGCCACTCATGCGGGGCAGGAATACCACATGCTCGGCGGCTGAAAGCCCGGCTTTGGCAAAGGCGGTATCCAGCCGGGCGCGGGTGATGCCGGTTATATGCGGCGACATGCCCTCAATAAAGACGAATAGTGCCCTTGGTACCTCGGCCGCGATGCGCGGCAGAATGTCATCATAACGCGGCAGGTATTTGAACAGTGATTGCAGGCAGCCAAACAGTACACGTCCTTCTGGCAGCGGAAAATCCTTGGCCAGCGGCATGGTGTTTCCCGGTTCCAGATAGAGCGCCAGATTGGGCAGACGGATCAGTTTTTCCGAATAATGCGACGCAGCATCATCTGGTTCCATCAGATCGCTCGACAGGAAGAAATCCATCGCCGGTGAACCACTGGTGACGGGATGGCCCCAGGCTGTGAATTGAATCGGCGCGATGCGATGCAAGGAAAGAATGCGGCTTGAAGGCGTCATGCCGATATCCGGTAGCATCAGGAAATCCAGATCATCGGCGCGTATGGCGGCGATGGTCTTGGCAAGGCTGCCCGCATCAAAGGAAAGCCGCCGATGCGTGCCCAGTTCAGCAAAACCATCGGAAATATCATCATGCAGGCCGTGAAAGGCATAAGAAAAGAACTGATAATCCGGCGGCAGATGCTTCAGCCAGGGCAGCGCCCAGCTTGAACCATTGTGCCGATGGAGCTTTTCGGAAGCGATCCCAAAGCGCATGGGGCCGGGCTTGCGCGGCGCCTCCCGCGCTGGGTGTTGCGGAATGGCAAGCATGCGGCTGATGCAATCGGACAACAGCCTATTTGGTGCAACATCATTTTCCTGCTGATAGGCGATGTAGAAACCATTGGTGGCAAAGGCGGTGGTCGCGAATGCGGATTCCATCGCCTTGCTGCGCATACCAGTTACTTTCAAAAGAGATTGCGCCTGATGAAGTGCGCGCAGCAATTCCTCTCGCCGTGATGCCAGTTCCATTTCATCACGATAGGCTGCCGGCAGCAGATTTACCCTATTCACCGCGGCGCAAATGGCTTGAATGCGCTCCGCGTTTTCATCCTTGTCGACGATCAGGGCGGCAGCCTGCCGCAAGGCGATATCAGCCTCGTCACGTTGACTGAGGGTGCTCAGCGTTTGGCCGATCAGAAATTGCACATGCGCATCATCAGGTTGGCGCTTGCCCAAGGCCCGGTAGATCTCAAGCGCTTCCTGCGCCCGATAGGCCGCTGTAAGGATGGATCCCTTGCAGAGAAGGGCATCGCGATCATCAGCTCTGGCCTTGATGGCGCGTTCCACCTGGGCCAAGGCCTTGTCATTCAGCCCAAGATCCTTGTGGATGTAGGCACTGCTGACATGGGCTTCGACATAATCAGGCTTCAGCGCAAGGGCTTCTTCAAAGCACGCGAGTGCCGCCCTGATGCGCTTAATGGATAGGAAGGCAAGGCCAGAAGCATGCAGGAAGGCGGCGTTCTTGGGTGCCAATTCGATGGCGCGGCGATGGCAAGTAAGGCCTTCCTCATGCCGGTCCAGCGCCATCAGGGCCTTGCCGCGGCCAATCAGAAATTCCCCATTATCCGGGGCTAGGCTCAGCGCACGATCAAAGGCGGCAAGCGCTGCCGCTGGCTTGTCCAATTCGAGGTGGATTTCGCCCTTACGGAAATGCGCAGTCGGGTAATCCGGACGCAATGCCAGGGCCTTTTCCAAAGATTGCAAAGCATCCTCAGCTTCGTGCAGATCGTAAAGTAGGGTCGCGTAATTAGCGTGGATCAGCGGGTTGTCAGGCTGCAATGCAAGAGCCCGATCATAGCTCTTTCGGGCTCCCGCATGGCGCTTGGCTTCGCGCAGCAAATTTGCGCGATTGTGATGGGCGCTGGCGAAATCTGGCTTCGCAGCGATGGCCTTGTCGAAGCTTTCCAAGGCTTCAGCGATTTGTCCCAATTTTTGATGTGCGATGCCGAGGTTGGTGAGTACCGGCGCGTCATTGCCGCGCAGTGCCAAGGCGCGGCGGATCAGCTTCACCGCATCGCGATAGTCTTCCTGCTGGATGGCTACCACACCGCAAAGTTGCAATGCGTTGAAATTTCGCGGATCGCGGGCGATGATGCTTTCATATTTGCGCCGCGCTTCTTTCAGGTTTCCTTGCTGTTGCAGGGCCAGCGCCGCCTGTAGCATGGCGGCATGCGGGTCAGAAGCCATTCAATGCTCCACCCGCCTGTCATCCATGCCGCGAAACACGATCAAGTCTCGCTCAGCGCGCACCGCTTCGGGCAGTGCAAGCCATTCCAAAAACTCCCCCATCACGCGTGCGGTGATGGTAGCGACATTATGGGCATGCGCCGCTTCGGGGCTGTACCAGCCAAGTTTTTCCAGTTCGCCGGAACCTTGAATGGCGCCATGAACCGCTTCCGCCGGCGCAATCAAAAAACGCGCGTGAAAGCGAATGGGCCGGCCCGTGGGTGTGATGGCGCGGCAGAGATAGTCCAGGGCGCTGAGGTCCGCGGCCACGCCATCGCCGCGCTTTTCGCCCAAAACGAGCCCGGTTTCCTCAAACAATTCCCGCGCTGCGGCAATGCCCAAGGCCCGCGCGCGCGCTGGTGTCGCACGCCGTTCTAGGTGGCGCCGAGGTTCCGCACGTAATTCACTGATGGCCGGGCCGCGATGATCATCCGGGTCCACACGGCCGCCAGGAAACACCATGACATCCGGCATAAAGCGATGCCCGGCATGGCGCTTGCCCATCAGCAATTCCGGCCCTTTGCGGGTTTGTCGCCAGACAATCAGGCTCGCGGCATCGCGTGGCCGCGCGGTGCGGGCGCGCGGGCTGCGTTTGCCTTCTGCGTCGGCACCACCAGGATTATCGGCGGTTGAGTCTTCGCGATGCGGGGGCTTAGTCAAGGTCAAGCCCCCGGCTCCGCAACCAGGCACGGAAGCCGAAACGCTCCGGCACCGATAATTGCCGCGCGGCATTTTCCGACCAGGTGCAGCCTTCCGGCGCAGGGCCATGGATTTCCGGATAACGCGGCTTTTGCCTGGGCCGCAGCGCATCATAGGCCGCAATCGCTTCCGCTTCCGCCGCGCTGGAATAGGCTTCGCGATGAATAACCGCGGAAGGCGGCAGGCGCGGTGTCACTTCATTGCGCGCGGCGGGCCAACCAAGTGAAAGCCCCGCCACGGGATAAACCCCCTTGGGCAGCGCAAATAAAGGTGCGACTTTTTCGATATGGCTGCGAACGTAAGATATGGGGCAGGTGCCAAGCCCCGCCGCATCCGCCGCCGCAATCGCAGCACCCAAGGCCAGCGCCGCATCCACCGCCGTGTTCAAAAAAGTGTCCATATTGTTGTTGGCGTGTTCACGCCCATGCAGCGCGCAGGCCGCCTGGCCGCGCCGCATATCGCCGCAGAAAATCAGCAGCACCGGCGCATCCTTGATCCAAGGCATGGTGCCGATCCAATCCGCCACTTTCGCGATCTTCACCGGATCACGTGTCACGATAATAGAATATTGCTGCAGATCGGATTTGGAGGGTGCTGATTGCGCCGCCGCCAGCACCGTATCCAACAACGCCTCAGTCACTGCTTCAGCGCTGTAGCGGCGCGTGACGCGACGATCCAAAAGCGCCGCCAAGGCGGGGGGTATCGCCTCTGGCGGGGTGAAGGGCAGGGCGCCGTAGCGGGTGCGGATCAGGTCTTCGGGCTTCATGGCTGCAAACTGGCATCCCGCGCCATTAAGGGAAAGCCGGCACCACCCAGGCATCCGCCACCGTCACGCCCTGGCCTTCGGCATGGATGATCAGCGGGTTGATTTCCGCTTCCGCCACGCCTGGCTGGGCGGCCAAACGTGATGCCGCCACAACAGCTTTCGCCAGAGCATCCAGATCGCCCTTGGGCAAGCCGCGCCAGCCGGCCAAGGGCTTCAGCCCCTTAACCTCCGCGATCATTGCCTTTGCTTCCGCCTCATCCACCGGGGCGATGCGGAGCGCGGTATCGCGGTGCAATTCCGCCATGATGCCGCCGGCACCGACCAGGATCACAGGCCCTGCTTCCGGGTCTCGGCGGAAGCCGATGATGGCTTCGGCCAGGCCCTTCACCATGGGCTGCACCAGAAAGCCGGTGATGCGCGCAGCCGGGGCACGGGCCCTCACGCGCGACAGCATCGCGGTGGCTTCGGCCGTGAGTGCCGCCGGGTCGGGGATATTCAGCGCCACACCGCCAACCTCCGTCTTATGCGCCAGATCGGGCGACAGGATTTTGAGCGCGACGGGGTAGCTAAGCCCATCCGGCACGGCATCTGGCGCCTCCATCACGGCAAAGGGGCTATCGAGGCCGAAAGCCGCGAAAACCCGCCGCGCATCGGCCTCATCCGGTTGGGCGGGGATGGTGTGGCTGATGGCAGGCGCTGGGGCCTCGGCCCGCGGGGCGCGCCAATCGAAAAAGGCGCGAATCACATCGGCGCAGGATTCCGGGGTGCGGAAGGCGGGAATGCCGGCTTCGCCCAAAAGCCGCAAGGACGCATCGGCCTGCGGCACCAAAAAGGCCGCGATGGGTTTGCCAAGACCGGTCTTAACCGCGCCCGTAATGCCTGCCACGGCGTCATGTGGGCGGAATTGTGCGGAAGACCCCACCACGGAAAGCACCATATCCGTGCCTGCATCTACCGAAAGCGCTGTCAGCGCCGCTTCCACCTTATCGGCCCGCGTACCGGCGAGTGTCACGTCAATCATGCGCCCATGATGCGGCAGGCCAGCGGCTTCCAACCCGGCGACGGCGGTGGCATCGGGCGGGCAGGTTTCAATGCCGACAACGCCCAAAGCATCCACCGCCATGGCGCCGCCGCCACCCGTTGTAGTCATGACCGAAATGGTGCGGCGCGGATTAGCCAAGGGTTTGCGCCCCATGAACAAGGCGGGCGCTTCCAATAGCGCTTCAATCATCGTCACGCGCGCAATGCCATTGGCACGGAAGAAGGCATCCGCCGCCGCATCAGACCCCGCCAGCGCGCCAGTATGGCTGCCCGCCAATTCCGCACCGAAGCTGGAACGGCCAAGCTTGAAGGCAATGATCGGCTTGCCCAGCGCATGGGCGCGGCGCGCTGCGGCGGCGAGTTTTTCCGGCGCGCGAATCGCTTCCAGAAACAGCAGCACCGCATCCACGCCAGGGTCTTCCACCAGCATGCCCGCGATTTCACTCGTGGTCAGATCGGCTTCATTGCCGGTGCCGATCAGATGCGAAAAGCCGATCCCGCGCGGGGCGCCGCGCGCCATGATGGCGCCCATCATGGAACCGGATTGCGAAACCAGCGCGATACGCCCAGTCGGCAAGCTATCAGCTTCCAACGCCGCGTTTACCGAACAGGCAGTGCGCGCATTGAGGTTGACCAGGCCCATGGAATTGGGGCCGAGCAGCCGCACCCCTGCCGCTTTCGCTGTTGCCAAAAGCCTTTCCTGCAAGGCGCGGCCTTCGTCACCGGCTTCGGCAAAGCCATCGGCCAGAATGGCAGCCACCGGAATGCGCTTTTCCGCCACCGCCGCGATCTGGCCTTCCACATGCTGCGTGCCGAGCAGCAGATAGGCGAGGTCAATCTCGCCGGGCACATCGGCCAGGCGCGGATAGGCGCGTTCGCCAAGGATCGTCTCGGCGCTTGGATTGATCGGGAAAAGATCACCCGTAAAACCGTGCTTACGCAAATAAACCTGCGCGCGCGCGGTCAGGCGCTTCGGGTCTGATGATCCGCCAATCAGCGCAATGCGGCGCGGGTTGAGCAGGGCAGAGGCAAGGCGGTCCATGAGGCTATTCCGTCAATTTGAAAGGGGCGTAACACAGCCCTCGGGGGGTGTTTCGGGTGGCGCGACATGCAGCGCCATGAAGGCGATTTCCTGCGCGGTCTCGGGCAACGTATTCAGATCATGATCATGCAGCGAAACGCGCCCCGCTTGGATGCGTTCGCGTACCGCATGGCGCGCGAGCAATTCCCGCGTTGGGCGCAGCAGTACGGCGCGATCACCACTCGGCACGCCAACCAGCCCACTGAAGATCACCACTGCGGCGGGACGAGACCAGACAAGCCGCGCTGGCAATGGCCCAAGATGGCGCGCATTGGGCGCGTAGGCACAAGCCGCCGCGGCATCAATCGCTTCCAAGGCGCCGCTTGGCGGCAAGCGCTGCGCCGCCGCCACAATTTCCGGCGCCGTGGCGGCTGCGCGCCCCGATCCCAGGACGAGCAGCGCCAGCGCAGCGGTAATAAACGGCTTCAGACTGGGTCCCAGCAGAAGACATCGCCGGAACGCTCAAGCGCCGAAAAGGCGGGCTTCAGCGCCGGCAGGGCATATTCTTCGATCATTTCCGGCGTCCAGCCTTCGCCGCGATGAATGCCGCGGATGGGGCGTGATTGGCTATAGATGAAGATCTCATTCATGCGGGGCGAGAAGATCTGCCCCGTCACATCCTTCGCCGCATCGGAAGCAAGGAACACTGCCAGCGGTGCGTTCTTATCCGGCGTCATGCGCATGATGCGTTCCACGCGACGCTTTTGTTCCGGCGTCTCGGCAGGGATCGAGCCTGTCATACGGCTCCAGGCGAAGGGGGCGATGCAATTGGACCGCACATTGAAGCGCGCCATATCCAGCGCAATGGATTTGGACAGCGCCACAATGCCAAGCTTGGCTGCCGAGTAATTCGCCTGCCCGAAATTGCCGATCAGGCCCGAAGTTGACGACATATGCACAAAAGAACCCGACTGCTGCGCACGATAATGCGTGGCGGCAGCGCGGGAGACATAAAAGGACCCAGAAAGATGCACGGCAATCACCGAATCCCATTCTTCCGGAGTCATCCGATGAAAAATCTGGTCACGCAGAATGCCCGCATTATTGACCACAATATCAATGCGCCCGAAGTGATCCATGGCCGATTGCACGATCTTTTGCGCGCTGGCCCAGGTGGCCACGCTATCGGTGCAGATTTCTGATGTGCCGCCATTTTGGGCAATGATTGCCTTGGTTTGCTGCGCCGGCGTCGCATCCTGGCCTTCACCGGACAGCGATGCACCGACATCATTGATGATCACCTTGGCACCCTGGCCCGCCATCATAATGGCGATTTCCCGGCCAATGCCGTTCCCTGCCCCTGTGACGATGGCAACCTTACCTTCAAGCATATTTGGCATGTGGCACTCCTCCTGCTTCTACACTGGCGGAGACTAGACCCGGCTTGCCGGGCCGTGAAGTCGGGTTGCTGGTTTTGCAAACCGCGCCTAGATGGGGCGTGGAACGGACGGGGGCAGCCGTGGCGTTGGTATCACTACAGGGCGTGGGCAAGACATTTTCCGGCCGAACGGGTGCCTGGGAAGCCGTACGCGACTTCAGCCTTGACCTGGCAGAGGGTGAATTCTTCTGCCTGCTCGGCACTTCTGGCTGCGGCAAGACAACGGTGCTGAATATGGTGGCCGGGTTTGAAGCGCCGACCGCCGGCAGCATTCTGCTGGATGGGGCGCCGGTAGAAGGCCCGGGCGCTGATCGCGGCGTAGTGTTTCAGGGTCATGACAGCCTGTATGATTGGCTGACGGCGCTGGACAATATCGGCTTTGGCTTGCGCCTGCGCGGCATGGGCAGGGCGGAACGGCGCGACAAGGCGGAACATTTCCTCCGCATGGTCGGCCTGAACGGGCAAGGAGCGAAGCATCCTTCGGAACTCTCAGGCGGCATGAAGCAGCGCATTCAGATTGCGCGCGCTTTGGCGAATGACCCGCGCATGCTGCTGATGGATGAGCCCTTCGGCGCGCTGGATGCCATGACGCGCGCAGTGTTGCAGGGGGAGCTCAGCCGGATTTGGGCGGAGACGAAAAAGACCGTGCTGTTCATCACGCATGATATCGAAGAAGCCTGCGCGCTCGCGACCCGTATCGGCGTGATGCGCCGCGGGCCGGGGGGAACACTCAAGGCCATTGTGCCGGTGGATTTGCCCTTCCCGCGCGAACGCACATCGGATGCCTTCATGCGCGTCTTCCGCGATGTGCATGGCCTTATTCATGATGAGATTCACGGTGCGCACTGAACGCCTGACCACCATTGGTGGCTATATCGCGGGCTTTGCCCTGCTGTTCCTGATTTGGCATCTGGCGGCCACCTATTTGGTGAAATCCACCCTGTTTCCGCCGCCCATGCCGGTGCTGGAACGCGGTTGGATGCTGATTGAAGATGGCATTCTGCAAGAACAGATCATCGCATCATTGAAGCGCATCGCGCAGGGTTTCCTGTTGGGTTCGGCCATTGGCATCCCGATCGGGCTGGCGATTGGATCCTTCAAGCCGGTGCGCTGGTTGCTAGAACCCTGGACAGAATTTTTCCGCTTCATCCCGGCTGTCGCTATGATCACGGTTTCGGTGATCTGGTTTGGCATTGGGGAAGAAAGCAAGGTCTTCCTGATTGCCTATACGACCATCTTCGTCGTGATTATTTCAACCGCCGCCGGTGTGGGTGCCGTGGGGCGGGATAAGATCAGGGCCGCGCAATGCCTTGGCGCCAATCGCTGGCAGGTGTTTGGCCTGGTCGCGCTGCCGGCGACCGTTCCCTATATCCTGACCGGGATGCGCCTTGCCATGTCCAATGCCTTTGTCACCATTGTGGCGGCAGAGCTGATCGCCTCCAATGATGGGCTTGGCAAGATGCTCTGGGATGCCCGGCTTTTCATGCAGATCGAGGATATTTTTGTGGCCCTGGTCGCGCTTGGGCTGCTGGGCTTCGCGACCGATCGCAGCTTTCGCTTTCTGATCCGCGCCTTTGCGGGGCGCTTCAACGCAACCGTCTGAGACAAGGGAGAATTCACCATGCTTCGTCGTTCACTTCTGGCGCTGCCGGCCGCTGCTGCCGGCGCCTATATCCTGCCCGCTTCCGCCCAAGCGCCCACCAAGATCACCATCGCCACCGGCGTTGATCCTTCCTTCGCGCAATTTTATGTAGCGAAGGAAGGCGGTTTCTTTGAACGCAATGGCCTGGATGTCACGGTGAATACCGGGCCATCGGGCAGCGCCATGATTGCGTTTTTGATCGGCAATCAAATCAATTCCGCCTATGGTGCCGAACAGGCCGGCGTATCCGCCCATGTGCGTGACCCCAATGTTGTAGCGGTTGCTGAAGGTGTGGCGCTGATGCGCTGGCTTTCGGTGGTGGGCCGTGGTGTCGAGAATATGGAAGCGCTGAAGGGCAAGCGCGTGGGTGTCGCGCGCGGCACGGGCAGCGAAACCTTTTGGCTTTCCGTGGTGTCGCGGCTTGGATTGAACCAGGCCGATTACACCATTGTGAATGTGGAGGCGCCTGAGATGGTCGCCGCCATGGAACGCGGCAATATTGATGCCTTCGTGGTGTGGGAACCCTGGCCGACCCGCGCCATGCGCGCCATTCCGGGCAGCAAGATCCTGCTCAGCAACGACCAGATCGCGATTCAGAGCAATTTCATCTATCTGAATAAGGGCTGGGCAGAAGCCAATCGCGCGACCACCGAACGGCTCATGCGTTCTTTGGTGCAGGCGACCGAATTCACCGCAAGCAATCGCGACCAGGCGGTGCAGCAGGTGGCGCGTTTCCTGCGCCAGGATCGCGCCTTCATCGCTGAGCTGATGGGCAAGGTCGAATATCGCATGAACCTGACCAGCGACAGCGTTTCCTTCATCCAGCGCGCCATTGATCAGCTGCGCGGCATGAACCGGCTGGATCGCCCCGTCACGACGGATCAGGTGATCTGGAAGGATCCGCTGAGCTGGGTGGCAGCGGATCGCGTGAAGATTTAAGAGCCAAGCGTGGCGCTGCTTTTTCGCCGCGCCACGCAGGCAGATTTGCCCGCCATCATCGCGCTTTTGGCCGATGACAGGCTGGGTCAGGGGCGAGAAGACGCCGCTGACCCGCCGAACCAAGCCTACCTCGCGGCCTTCGCCGCGATTGCCGCCGATGCCAACCAGTATTTGGTGGTGGTGGAAGATGAAGGGCGCGTGATCGGCTGCCTGCAACTGAGCTTCATCCCAGGGCTGTCACGGCTTGGGATGTGGCGCGGACAGATTGAAGGCGTGCGTATTGCTTCAGATCGTCGCGGCGATGGGCTTGGCCGGCAGATGTTTGCTTGGGCCATAGCCGAATGCCGCGTGCGAGGTTGCGCGCTGATACAGCTTACTACCGACAAGCAAAGGCCAGAGGCACTACGCTTTTACGAAAGCCTCGGTTTTGTCGCGAGCCATGAGGGCATGAAACTGGCGCTGTGACGCGTTTCAGCAGGCAATGCCCTTGCCGCGCAGTACTTGCAGTACCTGTTCAGCACATTGTTCAGCAGAACATTCACCTGTCTTCAAATGAATATCAGGCTGCTCCGGCGCCTCATAAGGGCTGCTGATGCCGGTAAAGTTGGGGATCAGCCCGGCCTTGGCCTTTACGTAAAGCCCCTTGGGGTCGCGCGCAATGCAAGTCTCGATCGGCGCATCAACATGGATTTCCAGAAATTCGCCGGCACCGACCAATTCGCGCAACATCTGTCGTTCCGCACGAAAGGGTGAGATGAAGGAACCAAGCACAATAAGCCCTGCATCCAGAAAAAGCTTCGCGACTTCACCGGCACGGCGAATATTCTCAACCCGGTCCGCTGGTGTGAAGCCCAAATCGCGGCATAGCCCGTGGCGCAAATTATCACCGTCCAGGCTATAGCAATGCCGCCCAGCGGCAAACAGCGCCTCCTCAACCAGATTGGCAATGGTGGATTTCCCCGAACCAGAAAGCCCTGTGAACCAGAGCAATATGGGGCGTTGGTCGTACCGCGCTGAACGCACGGTCTTATCAACACTGAAAGCGGCGCGATGGATATTGGTGGCACGGCGCAAGCCATGGCGGATCATGCCGGCAGCGACGGTTTCATGCGTAAAGCGATCCACCAGAATGAAGGCGCCGGTCGCACGATTTTCGGCATAAGGGTCGAAACTGAGCGGCTTCTGGCTGGTAAGGTGACAAAGCCCGATATCATTCATTTCAAGCAGGCGCGCTGCCTGGTGCTCGCGCGTCGTCACCTCAAGGCGATGTCGCAGCGATGTCACGCGGGCAGCGGTCCAGGCATGACCGATGCGCAGCAGATAGTCTCGTCCGGGGAGCATAGGCTCATTGCCCATCCAAAGAATATCAGCGGCAAATTGATCGGTCGTTTCTGGTCGAGCGCTTGGCGCCACCAGCATATCGCCACGGGCGACATCAATCTCATCGGTAAGCGTCAGCGTCACGGCCTGGCCTGCAACGGCTTCCGGCAAATCACCATCGGCCGTGACAATACGTGCAACGCCGCTTTGCATGCCGGTCCCCGCAAGCAAGATGGTATCACCTGCGGCAATGCGCCCTGACGCGACAGTACCCGCAAAGCCGCGAAAACGTGCATCGGGGCGGTTGACCCATTGCACGGGGAAGCGGAAAGGCTTCGCGGCATCATCCGCCGACACATCCACCGCTTCCAAATGCGCGAGGAGATATGGGCCACGATACCAGGGCATATTGCTGGAAAGCGACGTGATATTGTCACCCTGACGCGCGCTGATGGGAATGGCAGTGATGTCCTGAAAACCAAGCGACTCGGCAAAGGTGCCGTATTCGGCGGCAATCGTACTGAAGCGCGCTGCGTCAAAACCCACCAGATCCATCTTATTTATTGCAAGCACAAGATGCCGAATGCCAAGCAGTGAGCAAAT
The DNA here is from genome assembly GCA_020249505.1 of Roseomonas sp. Classification (GTDB taxonomy): domain Bacteria; phylum Pseudomonadota; class Alphaproteobacteria; order Acetobacterales; family Acetobacteraceae; genus Neoroseomonas. Next base: position 18,562 of record JADCFN010000006.1, read on the forward strand.
GATGGAATGCCGCTGGCTTTGCGGCAAAAGCCCCTTAGTTGCATCCACCAGAATAATCGCGAGCGATGCAGTGGAAGCGCCGGTTGCCATATTGCGGGTGTATTGTTCATGGCCGGGCGTATCGGCAACTATAAAGCTGCGGCGCGGCGTAGCGAAATAACGATAAGCAACATCAATGGTAATGCCCTGCTGGCGTTCCGCCTCCAGCCCATCCAACAGCAGGGCGAAATCAATCTCCCCGCCGGTAGTGCCGTGGCGGCGGCTATCACGACTGAGCGCGGCAAGGGTATCCTCAAAAATCAATCCACATTCATACAATAGCCGGCCGATCAGGGTGGATTTGCCATCATCCACCGAACCGCAGGTGATGAATCGCAGCAAATCGCGCTGTGCGGACATCAAAAATATCCTTCACGCTTTTTGCGTTCCATCGAAGCGTCCGTGTCATTGTCGATCAACCTTCCTTCGCGTTCACTACTGCGGGCCGCGCGCATTTCTGCGATGATGTCGGGTAGCGTAGTCGCAGCGCTTTCAACCGCTCCGGAAAGCGGGTAGCAGCCAAGGGTACGGAATCGAACCATTCTGGTTTCGGGCGTTTCGCCTTGTTCTAGCGGCAGCCGATTATCATCCACCATAATCCAGGTACCGGAACGCCGCACCACGGGGCGCAGTGCAGCAAAGTAAAGCGGCACAACAGGGATGTCTTGAGCCGCTATGTAATCCCAGACATCATATTCAGTCCAGTTGGATAGGGGAAAGATGCGCATACTCTCCCCCTGATGGATACGCGTATTGAACAAGGACCATAATTCGGGCCGTTGCGCACGCGGGTCCCAGGCATGGCCTGGCCCGCGGAAGGAAAAGATCCGTTCCTTCGCGCGGGATTTTTCCTCATCACGTCGTGCGCCGCCAAAGGCGGCATCAAAGCCGTATTTATCGAGTGCCTGCCGCAAGGCTTCCGTCTTCATCACCTGCGTATGGAGTGCAGAGCCGGAAGCAATGGGGTTGATGCCCCGCACCAGGCCTTCTTGATTGGTATGCACCAGCATTTCCAGTCCAAGGCGTTCTGCAATGCCATCACGAAAGCGGATCATCTCCTTGAATTTCCAGGTGGTATCAATATGCAGAAGCGGAAAAGGCGGCTTGCCCGGAAAGAAGGCCTTCAGCGCAAGATGCAGCAACACGCTGCTATCCTTACCGATGGAATAGAGCAGCACAGGTTGGCGGAAGGCAGCCGCGCCTTCGCGCAGATTACCGATGGCTTCCGCTTCCAGGCGCGCAAGATGGGGCGTGAGGCGTTGTTGTACTGGCATGGCGCTAAAATAAGTACATCACCGTTACCTTCAATCGAGCATCATTTCGCGAGCCAGCCGCCATCCACCGGCAAGGCAATCCCGGTAGTGAAACTCGCGGTATCGCTCGCCAGATACAGGACGCCATCGGCCACTTCTTCCGGCCTGCCAAAACGGCCCATGGCGTGCCGAGAGCGTGATGCCGCGCGGGCGGCTTCCGGGTCCGCACGACGGCTCATGCTGCGGGCAAGCAAGGGTGTATCAATCGCGCCCGGCACAATCGCATTCACGCGAATATTGTCGGCCACGAAGTCGAGCGCCATAACGCGCGTCAGACTCAATATCGCACCCTTGGCGGCGATATATGAACTATTGCCGGCACCACCCGCGATCGCAAGCTGCGATCCGGTGGTGATGATGGCGCCACCACCCTGGCGCTTCATGGCGGGAATGACAGCGCGCGCCCAAAGCCAGGTGCCGCCAACATGGACGCGAAATACTGCATCCCAATCTTCGGGCTTGGTATCCAGAACCGTGCCACCGACCGAAAATCCCGCCGCGGCAAACAGAATATCAATGCGCCCATAATGTTGCAGTATGGCCGCCGCATCTTCATCCGCGGCACCTGGGGCGCCAACATCGGAAACGCGGGTCAAGGCGCCACCCACCAGCTTCGCAGTTTCCTCAACCGCCGCCGCGTCGCGATCCACCAGAGCCAGCTTCGCACCTTCTCGCGCGAATAACACGGCAGTCGCGCGACCAATGCCGGAACCCGCGCCGGTGATGACCGCAATCTTGTCCTTCAATCGCATGGCATACTCCTGAATGTGGTGTTCACTTCGGCAAGCGCTTGGCATCGCGCCGCTGTTCAAAAGCTTTGGCGTGCAGAAAGGCCGCTTCATGCAGGCTGCTGGGCAGCCCATGGCGCTGCGCCGCTGCCAACAGAAAGCCAAGGATGTGATCAGCTTCGATCCGCCCGCCCGCTTCCAGATCGCGCAGCATGGAAGCGGTATAGGCGCTGGCGTTGTCTCCGAAAACACCACGATATTGCTGCATGAAGGCACCGCTTACAGGGAAGTCTTCGGCGGCAGCGATTGCGGCGTTGGCTTCTAATACCCCATGCATGAAGGCAATGCCGCCGGGCGCGCGCGCGATCTCACCGACATTGGCGCGCATCAACACGGTGCAGATGGCACTGGTGCCAAGATGCACCAGCTTTTCCCACATCTGCGCCATGATATCGGGCACCGCGGTCGCCACCATGCCGGGCGCCGCGCTGAAGGCCGCCTCTATGCGTTCAACCCGGGTACTGATGCCGCCCGCGACCTCACCAAAGGTCAGCCAGCGCCAATCATTCAAATGCCGGATCGTGCCATCGGGTGCCAGGCTCGCCTGGATTTTTGCAATCCCACCCAAAACGCGCTCAGTGCCGAAGGCACGTTGCAGTGCCTCAATATGGCTGATGCCGTTCAGTACCGGCAGAATGGCCGTGCGAGCATCAACTGCCGGGCGGATCGTTTCCATCGCATCGGCCAGATCATAGGCTTTGCAGGTCAAGATCAGCAGATCCCAGCCGGGGTGCAGCGCCTCTGGCGTGATGGTGGTCACCTTGGCCTGATAATCGCCAAGGCTGCTTGTGATCTTCAAACCATCACGGGCAAGCACCGCCGCGCGGCCGGGGCGCACCAGAAAGCTGGGATCAAGCCCTGCCTGATGCAGTCTTCCGCCAAAATAACCGCCCAAGGCGCCCGCGCCCAAAATCAGAATACGCATCAAACCCTCATGCCCAACAGCGCGGTCAAGCCTAGCCCAAAGCGACGGTCCTGCGAATGCCAGCCCAATTGGTTACAGAGGGATAAGTTTCGGGACATGCGCATTGTAAATTCCCTGCTATGCTGTGCCCATGCGGAAATGGCTGATTGTCCTTGTTTTGTTGCTTGGTGCTGGCGCTGCCTGGTGGGGCGCCGGGATGCCGCGCCCTGGCTTTTTGGAAGCGGATAGCGGCGCAGGTGCGCCCAGGCTTCGGACCGCAACGCTTGATCGCGGGTCCATCACCGCCGTGGTGGCAGCCACGGGCACCGTCAATCCCGTGACCCTGGTGCAAGTGGGCAGCCAGCTTTCCGGCCAAATTCGCGAATTGCTGGCCGATTTCAATTCGAAGGTGAAAGCCGACCAACCCATTGCGCAATTGGATACCGCAACGCTTGAAGCCCGCCGCGCGGCGGCCGAGGCTGATGTCCATGCCGCCGCCGCGCAAATCACTGTCTCCCGCGCGCAGGCAGAACGCGCGGTGGCGGATCACGCACAAGCCAGGGCGCAGATTGAAGCGGTGCGCGCCGCCCTTTTGGGCGCTGAGGCCAGCCTGCGCGATGCGGAGGTTGAAGCCGCGCGCACCGCGGAGCTGCGTGCCCGAGGTGTGGGGACAGAACGCGAAGCCTTGCGGGCCGGCTTCACGGCAGACAGGTTGCGCGCTGCGGTGGCGCAGGCGCAGGCTGATATCTCACGTGCCGATGCTGGGCTTTTGGCGGCTGGTGCCGCCGCCCGCACGGCGGAAGCGCAGGTGGAAGCCGCCATTGCGGCACGTGAACAAAAAGTTGCGCAGCTTCGTCAGGTGGAAGTGGATCTGCGGAACGCCACCATCAAATCACCAATTGATGGTGTGGTGGTATCGCGCAATATTGATGTCGGCCAAACCGTCGCGGCTTCATTCCAATCGCCCATTCTCTTTCAAATCGCTGCCAGTCTGGATGAAATGGAGGTGCATGCAACGGTGGATGAAGCCGATATTGGCCGTGTACGTGCAGGCCAGGATGTAACCTTTACGGTGGCGTCCTATCCCAATGAAACACTGCGTGGCCGGGTCAAGGAAATCCGTCTGGCCGCGACCACGGTGCAGAATGTGGTGACCTATACCGTGGTGGTGAATACGCCCAACGCTTCTGGCCGGTTGCTGCCAGGCATGACGGCGACTTTGCGTATCATCACGGATATCCGCAACGATGCGCTGCGTGTGCCCAATGCAGCGCTGCGCTGGCGCCCAGCGGGCAGCACCGGCACCGCAAGCGGCGCCACGCAAGCACAAGGCGGCGGGCAGCAGATGGATCAGGCGCTGGCGCAGCTCACGGATTTGACTGAAGCGCAGCGCAATGAAATTGAAGCCGCGCGCGCGGAAATGCGCGCCCGCATGGCGGCCCTTCCGCAGGACCCCGATGCCCGGCGCCAGCAGGCGCAAGCCGCGCGCCAACGCCTGATCGCACGCTTGAATGCGGTGCTGACACCTGACCAACGCGCGCGCCTTGCTGCGTTGCGCGGTAATACTACGGCTGGGCAGGCCGGTACGGTTTGGGTGCAGGAAGGCGATGCACCGCCTCGCGCTGTGCAACTGCGCATTGGTTTAACCGATGGCAGCGTCACAGAAATCCTCAGCGGTGATATCGCTGAGGGTGCCGCGGTAATCATCGGCCAGGAACGCGCTGGCGCTGCCCCAGCATCTGCCATGCGGCGGCTTTTTTGATGCCATGACGGCGCTTATTGAAACCACCGGCCTTACGAAGCATTACCCAGCCGGTGAGGGCGTGGTGGCCGCGCTGCAGGATGTATGGCTTTCCATTGCTCCGGGGCGTTTCGTTGCCGCCATGGGGCCGTCGGGTTCTGGCAAATCCACCTTCCTCAATCTGATCGGCTGCCTTGATCGGCCCACACGCGGCAGCTACCGCCTGATGGGTGAGGAGGTTGAGGCGCTTTCGCATGACCGGCTGGCTGATTTGCGCAGTCGGCGGCTTGGTTTTGTCTTTCAATCCTTCAATCTGCTGCCACGTGCTGATGCGCTGGCGAATGTTGAATTGCCGCTGATTTATCGCGGCATGCCAAAGCGGCTCAGGCGCGAACGCGCGGCGGCGGCGCTGGCGGCGGTGGGTTTGGCTGATCGCATGCATCATCGCCCGACACAGCTTTCCGGCGGGCAGCAGCAGCGCGTGGGGATTGCGCGCGCCATTGTCGGCAGCCCGGATTTGATTCTGGCAGATGAACCGACCGGCGCCCTGGATACGCGCACCGGGCTTTCCATCATGGCGCTGTTTCAGGCGCTCAATCGCGATGGTGTTGGCATTCTTATGGTGACGCATGATCCCGATGTCGCGCGCTTTGCCGAACGCGTGCTGCGCTTTCGTGATGGGCGGCTGATTGCGGATGAAACGCAACGCGCTGCCGATGCCGAAGCCGCCCTTGCCGCACTGCCTGAGGCGGATGCAGCGGCATGAACGCGCTTCTGCCACCCATCACTTCTGCTGCCAGGCGCGGGATTGATGTGCTGGAAGCGCTACGCGGCGCGCTATCCGCCCTTTCGGCAAATTTGCTGCGCTCCATCCTGACGGCGCTTGGCATTTTCATCGGCGTGGCAGCGGTGATTGCAACAGTGGCGGTTGGAGAAGGCGCGCGTCGTCAAGTGTTGGCGCAAATCCAATCTCTGGGTGCCAATCTGCTGATCGTCTGGGGCGGCAGTGCTACCATGGGGGGCGTGCGGCTTGGTGCGGGCGGGCGTTCCAACCTTTCCTGGGATGATGCTGTAGCGATTGCGCGCGAGATTCCGGAAGTGCAGGTGGCAGCAGGTTCCATTCGCCAGACCTTTCAAGTTGTGGCCGGCAATCAGAATTGGTCCACCACCGTGCTGGCCACCGAACCGGATTACTTCATCGCCCATGAATGGGTGGCCGATAGCGGGCGCCTATTCTCACCCGAAGAAGCCGCGGGCGGGCGCAAGGTGGTGATTCTGGGCGCGACCGTGGCCGAAATGTTGTTTGCCGAAGAAGACCCTGTCGGGCGCGAGATTCGCATTCGCCAAACGCCGTTTGAGGTCATTGGTGTCATGGCGCGCAAGGGCCAGAACCCTACGGGCCAGGATCAGGATGATACGGTTTTCGTCCCCTATTGGACCGCGCGGCGCAGCGTAATGGGCGCATCGCGCGCCAATGCGCGCCAGGTGGGCGTGATTTCCGTGAAGGTCCATGAAGGTGAGAATATGGCGGCGGCAGAAGACGCCATTCGTACCTTGATGCGCCAGCGCCATCGCGTTGCGGCCAATGAACCTGATAGTGTTTCGATCCGTAATCTTTCCGATATTCAGGCCACACGGGATGCCTCGGCGCGCACACTCTCGGCGTTATTGGCTTCGGTTGCGGCAGTCTCTCTGCTGGTGGGCGGTATTGGCGTGATGAACATCATGCTGGTCAGTGTGACTGAGCGTACGCGCGAAATTGGCCTCAGGCTCGCGATTGGGGCGCGGCGGCGTGATGTGCTGGCGCAATTTCTGTTGGAAGCGGTGATGCTGGCGCTGCTGGGGGGCGCGGCCGGCGTGCTGGCAGGCATGGCGCTATCGCATATTCTGGCTGATGTGGCAGGCTGGCCGGTATTGGTCAGGGCCGATGCGGTCCTGATTGCGGTTGGCGTTTCGGCGCTCACGGGCCTGTTTTTTGGCTTCTGGCCGGCACGCCGCGCTGCGCATTTGGACCCGATAACGGCGCTCAGGCACGAATAACCCCCTTCCGTTCCGGCGCTACGCGCGGCAGGATCAGGCAGAAGCCAAACAAGGGGAAAGCCATGACCAAGGTCATCATTACCTGCGCCGTCACCGGTGCCATCCACACGCCTTCCATGTCGGATTACCTGCCGATCACGCCGAAGGAGATTGCGGAACAATCCATCGCGGCGGCGGAAGCGGGCGCTTCCATCATCCATTTGCATGCGCGCGACCCGCAAAATGGTCAGCCCACGCCGGACCCCAAGGTCTTCATGCAATTCCTGCCCGTCATCAAGCAATCCACCGATGCGGTGATCAATATCACCACCGGCGGCGGGCTTGGCATGACTTTGGATGAAAGGCTCGCCGCGCCATTGCTCGCGAAGCCAGAAATGTGCAGCCTGAATATGGGTTCGATGAATTTCAATATCGCGCCATCGGCCGCACGGGTAAAGAAATTCAAATATGATTGGGAAAAGCCCTATCTGGAAGGCACCACCAATTACATCTTCCGCAATACCTTCCAGGATATCGAACAGGTCGTGGAACGGCTCGGCAAGGAGCATGGCACGCGCTTTGAATTTGAATGTTACGATGTCGGGCATTTGTACAATCTGGCCCATATGCTGGACCGCAAGATTGTCGAAGCACCGCTATTCACCCAGACCATTTTCGGCATTCTGGGCGGTATTGGGGCCGAGCCGCGCAATCTGATGTTCATGAAGGAAACGGCAGATCGGCTTTTCGGTAAGGATTACGTTTGGTCTGTACTGGCGGCGGGGCGCAACCAAATGCCCTTCACCACCATGGCCGGCATGATGGGCGGCAATGTGCGCGTTGGGCTGGAAGATAGCCTCTGGCTCGGCAAAGGCGTGCCGGCAAAATCTAATGCCGAACAGGTCGCAAAAATTCGCCGTATCCTGAAAGAGCTGAGCCTGGAAATCGCCACACCGGCGGAAGCGCGCGAAATGCTGAAGCTCAAGGGCGGCGATCTCGTCGGTTTCTAAAGCAAAAAATTAGGGAGGCCGCGCCATGGCCGAGAAATACACCGTCGCTGATCTGGTGGCGGAATTCCTGCCGCAGATTGGTGTTTCGACCGTCTTCGGCATTGTGTCCGTGCATAATATTCCGATGCTGGATGCGATCGGCCAGCGCAATCGCCTGCGCTATGTCAAGGCGCGTGGAGAGATGGGCGGCGCGCATATGGCGGATGCCTATGCGCGCGTCACTGGCCATTTGGGGGTGATCTTCACCAGTACCGGCCCTGGCATGGCCAATGCCATCCCCGGCCTGGTGGAAGCGCGTTTTGCGGGAAGCCCCGTGCTGCATATCACCGGCCAGACCGCCACGCGCTTTATTGATCGTGATGTTGGCACGGTGCATGATGTACCGGGCCAAACCCAGGCGCTCGCGGCGGTCTGCAAGGCAGCCTATCGTGTGCGGAGCGCAGGAGAGGCTTTCGGCGTGCTGGTGCGCGCGGCGGCGGAAGCGCTCTCAGCGCCGCGCGGCCCGGTTTCTGTCGAAATCCCGATTGATCTGCAACGCACGCCGATTCCTCGGCCCGCCGGCTTGGATGCGCTGGTGCTGCCGATCACCGCGCCCTTGCCGCCCAATCCGGTGGAATTGGATGAAGCGGTTGCCATCCTGTCCAAGGCCAAACGCCCCATGATTTGGCTTGGCAATGGCGCCAAGCAGGCAGGCGCTGAAGCGGCGCGCTTGATGGCGCTTGGCTTTGGTGCGGTGTCTTCCTGGAATGGTCGCGGCATCATCCCGGAAGATCACCCCATGACGCTCGGTGCGTTGCATGGCAATGGATCGCCGCGCGTGCAGGAATTTTATGGCAGCGTGGATGCCATGTTGGTCGTGGGGTCGCGCCTGCGCGGGCATGAGACGATGGATTTCAACATGAAGCTGCCGCAAACGCTGATCCGCGTGGATGGCGATGCTGCAGCCAATGGGCGCGGCTATGCTTCGTCGCTTTTCCTGCATGGCGATGCGGGCTTGACCATGGCGGCACTTGCGGATCGGCTGGCGGGCAAGATGTCGGTTGACCCTGGCTTCGCCGCTGATTTCGCTGCGCTGAAATCGCGTGCTGGTCAGGAATATCGCGAAACGCTTGGCCCCTATCAGGGATTTCCGGATGCGGTGCGCGCCGCGTTGCCACATGATGGGGTTTGGGTGCGCGACATCACCATTTCAAACTCCACCTGGGGCAATCGCATCTTCCCGATTTATGACCCGCGCAATGCAGTGCATCCGGTGGGTGCGGCGATTGGGCCTGGTCTGGCGCTAGGCATAGGTGCCGCACTTGGTGCAGGTGGGCGGAAGACCATCACCATGGTGGGTGATGGTGGCTTCGCGCTCGGCATGAATGAGCTTTGGGCCGCGACGCAGGAAAAGGCCGAATTGGTCACCATGGTGATGAATGATCGCGGCTATGGCGTGATACGTCACATCCAAGACGCGCTCGCTGATGGGCGCTTGTTTGGCGATGATATTCTGAACCCCAATCTGGAAGGTTTGGCTGCCCTTGCCGGCATGCCGTATTTCCGCATCAGCAAGGCGGAAGACGTCACCGAAGTGCTGAAAAAGGCGCTCGCGGTTTCCGGCCCCGCCTTGGTAGAGGTTGACATGATCGCCATCGGTCCCTTCCCGCCCTATGCACCCTTCAACACCATGGGCAAGCATGCGGAACGCGCGGCGCGCTGATGGCAATGAAGCAACCGCAGATCATTTCCCATCGTGGCGGTGCCTATCTTTGGCCAGAGAATAGCCTGCTCGCTTTTCGCCAGAGCCTGACCTTGCCGGTCGAGGTTCTGGAATGCGATGTGCATCCTTCTGCCGATGGCGTGCCCATGGTGCATCATGATGCCACGCTGGAACGCATGACGGATCTTGCAGGGCCTTTGGTGGCACGCAGCGCTGCCGAACTTGGCAAGGCGCGCTTTCGTGGCGCGCCGGGGGAGAGCATCCCAACACTCGCCGCACTCGCGCGGCTGGTGGCACCTAGCGACAAGCTGCTGCGGGTGGAGGTGAAGGGTGATCGCGACCACAAACCCTATCCTGGCTTCTTGCCGCGCGTGCTTGGCGTGTTGGAAGCGGAAGGCATGCTAACGCGCAGCATCATCATTGCCTTTCATGGCGGCACGGCAGCGGCAGCAGCGCAGGAAAAGCGCCTGGCCGGCGCGATTTGGCTGGTGAATAGCCCCATCCTGGCAAGCTTGGGGCCGGCTGCCTGCATGGCCGCAGCACGCGCACTTGGCGTGACCGGGTGCGAATGTTCCATGGGCGATGTGACGCCCGCCTTCATCGCGGCAGCGCGCAAGGCGGGCCTTACCACCGGTGTCTGGGCGGCGAATCATCGCGCAGAAATCGAACAGGCGCTTGATCTCGGCATGGATGCTTTTGCCACTGATGATCCGCCACTGGCGATTGAACTCCGCAAGGCGCGCGGCTGATGCGCATTGCCGCGCTTGATTTTGTCGGTGTGAATGTCACGCCCAAGACCAATTGGTGCTTTGCGTTGCTGCGCCTGGAAGATGGCCGGTCTGGCATTGGCGAGATCACGCTTTCGGATCATGAGGCTTTGCTGGCAGCCGAGGTGGCGCGTGTATCGGCAGCGCTGAAGGGCCAGGATGCCAGCACGCGCAATCGGCTCGCACGGCTTTTGCCGCACGCGCCGGCGGGCTTGGTTGCGCATACGGTGATTTCCGGACTGGAACAGGCGCTGTGGGATGTGGCAGGGCAGGAAGCAGGCCAGCCCATCCACGCCATGCTCGGCGGCGCCTTGCGCGATGCTGTGCCGCTTTATGCCAATATCAATCGTGGTGCCGCGCCTCGCACCCCCGCAGGTTTTGCCGATGCCGCCAAGCGCGCAGTCGCTGCCGGGTTTCGCGCCGTGAAACTCGCACCTTTTGAGCCCATGGTCTGGGAAGATGCCGCGAACCCCACGCAACGTGCGGCCTATGCCGAAGGTCTCGCGCGCATCGCCGCGGTGCGGGATGCGGTGGGCAGCGCGATTGATGTGATGGTGGATGCGCATTGGCGCTTTTCACCCGGTGGCGCGGCAGCGCTGATCCGTGATGTCGCGCCCTTCAACCTGTTCTGGTTGGAATGCCCGGTGGCAGAGGCAAATCACGCCGCCATCCTACGGTTACGCGGCATGGCGAATGATCGCGGCATGCGCCTCGCGGGCGCTGAAACGCTTGCCGGGCTCGGCGCCTATCGCCGCATCATCGAAGCCGGCTGCTATGATGTGCTGATGCCGGACATCAAATATGCCGGCGGGCATGAGGAAATTCGCCGTATCGCCGCGCTTGCCCATAGCGCGGGAATTGAGATTGCGCCGCATAACCCAACAGGCCCGATCTGCCATGCGCATTCCGTGCATCTTTGCGCGACTTTGCCCAATCTTTTGCCGCTGGAAGTGCAATTCGGCGAAACGGAGCGTTTCTTTACCATGATCACCGGCCATGATTTGCGCTTTCAGCAAGGCAGCGCCAACCTGCCCCAAGCGCCCGGGCTGGGTGTGCAATTGGATGAAGCCGGCGCACGGCTTTCACCCTGGCAGCCCATGGCGCAGCCCTGGCTGGACCCGAGGCTCGGCTGATGCCGCTTTGGGTTGCCGCCACCGTTACCGCCGCGCTGTTTCAAACCTGGCGCACCGCCTTGCAGCAAAGGCTGCGCGGGCAGCTTTCCGTCAATGCCGCTGCTGTGGTGCGCTATCTTTACGGCGTGCCGGTCGGCATGGTGTTGGTCGGGCTCTATCTGCTGATCTTTGGCGGTGCGCTATCTGCGCCGACACCGATGTTTTTCCTCTATGCCGCACTCGGCGGGCTTGGGCAGATCATTGGCACCAATCTTTTGATCATGTCCTTCGCGCATCGCGGTTTTGCCGTTGGCACCGCCTACGCCAAGACGGAAGCGGTGCAGGCGGCCTTTCTTGCGCTTTTGCTGCTGGGTGAGAATTTCGCGCCACTCGCCTGGGCGGGTATAGCCGTTTCAGTGGGCGGTACGCTTTATCTTTCACTCGCTGGCCGCGTTGGCTCGCTTGGCGAAATCCTGCGCGCGACAGTGCAGCCTGCCGCACTTTGTGGCCTTGGCGCCGGCTTTGCCTTCGCGCTTTGTGCGCTCGCCATTCGTGCGGCGACGCAGGAATTGCAGGGGCCGGATGTGGTGCTGCGCGCGCTGGAAACCCTGGTGGTGATCAATGTCATGCAGACCATCATGCAGGGTGGCTGGCTGGTGTTGCGCGAACGCGAGAGCATCCGCGCGGTTTTCTCCACCTGGCGATCTTCCGCGCAGGTGGGCGCACTTTCGGCTTGTGGCTCCGCGTGCTGGTTCACGGGCTTTGCACTCGCCCCGGTTGCGCTGGTGCGCGCGGTCGGTCAGGTAGAGATTCTGTTCACGCTGCTCTTCAGCAAATTCTTCCTGAAGGAGAAGATGAAGCGCAGCGACATCATCGGTGCACTTGCCGTGGTGGCCGGCGTGGTGCTGGTGCTGATCGGGCGATGATTACGCCGTGAACATCGCCTGAATTGCCGCCTGATCCACTGCGGTTATGCTGGATGGCTGCCATTGCGGCTTGTGGTCCTTATCCACCAGCAGCGCGCGTACGCCCTCACGGAAATCCGGATGATCATTCACCACCACGCGCGTCAGCGCCAATTCCATCGCGAGGCATCCGGCCAGATCGCGCTTCGCGCCACGGGTCAGCAATTCATGGGTCACAAACAGCGATGTGGGTGAGGCATGATGCAAAATGCCAAGCTGTTCGCGCGCCCAATCTGTCCCTTCCGCTTCTAGCGCGGCCAAAATCGCCGGGATGGACCCTGCCCCGAAGCAGCGATCAATCGAAGCGCGATGCGGCGCGAAGCTCGGCGCGGGCGCTGCTTCGCAAAACTGCGCTAACGCGCCGATATCGCCCGCCACCAGCGCAGCACGCAACGCCGGCAATGCTTCTCTCGTTGTGAAATGCGTGGCGAGGCCAGCATGCACCGCATCCGCGCCATTCAAGCGCGCACCGGTCAGCGCCAGCCACATGCCAAGCGCACCAGGCAGGCGCGGCAGCACGAAGGAAGTGCCGACATCCGGGAATAGCGCAATCGCGGTTTCCGGCATGGCGAACATGGCGTGGTTGGTGACGATGCGATGCGACCCATGCACCGAAACGCCGATGCCGCCGCCCATGCAAACACCATCAATCAGGCTGACCCAGGGCTTGCCGAAATCAGCAATGCCCGCATTCACGGCATATTCTTCCGAGAAAAACGCCTCCACCGCCGCGCGATCACCCGCCACCGCCGAAGCACGCACGGCGCGCACATCGCCACCCGCGCAAAAGGCACGCCCGCCGGCACCTTCCAGCAGCACAAGCTTCACCGCCGGATCGTGGCGCCAATCACGAATGGCGGCGGCGAAGCCCCTGATCATCTCCTGATTGAGCGCATTCAGTGCCTTTGGCCGGTTCATCAGAATTACGCCGGCCGCACCTTCGCGTGTGGCAGTCAGGCTGGATTCGGGGGCTTCGCTCATCGGTATTCTCACTCCGGCTTCAACTGCACGCTCGCCACCAGGTCGCGGATTTTCGCGGCCTGGGCGCGCACCATGGCGCCGAAGCTTTCGGAATCAGACCCCACGGCTTCGGCCCCCACCTCATCACAGCGACGGATGAAATCAGGCTGCGCCGCCGCGGCGGCGATTTCGCGTTGCAGCCGCGCCATAATCGGCGCCGGCGTGCGCGCCGGGGCGAAGAAGCCGTTCCAGCCATCCAATTCCAAGGACGCAAAACCCTGTTCGCGCACCGTCGGCACATCGGGCAGAATCTTGGCGCGCTTGGAAGCCGTGGTGGCAAGCCCCTTCAGCGCCCCGGCCCGCACATGGCCGAAGCAGGTGGAAATCTGATCCCCGCCGAATTGCACACGCCCCGCAATCAATTCCTGGATCATCGGCGCTGCACCACGGAAGGGCACATGTTCCATGGCAATGCCGGCGTCGCGCTTCAGCACTTCGCCAACCATATTCATGAAGGAACCGGGCCCGGTAGAGCCGTAGAAGGGCGGCGATGATTGCGCCTTGGCCCAACCAATAAAGCCCTGCAAATCAGTGACTGGCACGGTGGGATTGGCCAGGATCACCAGCGGCACATTGGCGCCGAGCGATAGCGGCGCGAAATCCCGTTCAATGTCATGCGGCGGACGCCCCGCCAGCGTCATGGCCGCTGTGGTGGTCGGGAAGGTGATGTTGTGCATCAACAGCGTATAGCCATCGGGCGCCGCCTTCGCGACAACATCAGCGCCGATCGAACCACCGCCACCGCCGCGATTTTCCACCACCACAGATTGACCCATTGTTTCGGTCATACGCTGCGCGAAAAGCCGCGCGAGCAAATCCGTGGTGCCGCCGGCGGGAAAGGGCACAATGATACGAATGGGCCGCGTTGGAAAATCCTGCGCGCGGAGCGTGGCCGGCGCCGCCAGAACAGCGCCCGCCATCAAGACATCACGACGATTTAGTTTCATCCCCGGTTCCTTCCCTTGTTCAAGTTGAAGGAACCGTAACCCGAAGTGGCGCCTTGCCTCAATGCCCCGCATTGGCGCCGGAGAAATCCGGCACCGCCAAGCCACTGGCCGTGATCTGATGCGCCAGATCGGCCTTCAGCCGTTCAAGCCCGGCCTCGCTTGAAGCCTCAACGCGCGCCACCAGCACGGCCTGGGTATTGGAAGCGCGCAGCAGCCACCAGCCATCATCGGTCAGCACACGCACACCATCCACATCCTGCACCTCGGCGCCCGCGGCGGCGAGCCGTTCCTTCACTTCGCGCACCACTTCAAACTTACGCGCTTCCGTGCAATCAAAACGAAGCTCCGGCGTATTGATCACCTGCGGCAGCGCGGCGCGTAGTGCCGAAAGCGGGCCGGCAAGCCTGGCCACAATGCCAAGCAGCCGCACGGCGGAATAAGGCGCATCATCAAAGCCGTACCATTTATCGGCAAAGAAGATGTGGCCCGACATTTCACCGGCCAGTGGGCTGCCGGTCTCGGCCATTTTCGCCTTGATCAACGAATGCCCGGTTTTCCACATCAAGGGCTTCCCGCCCGCCTTGGCAATCTCATCGAACAGCACCTGCGATGCCTTCACATCCGCGATGATGGTCGCCCCGGGCTTGGCTTTCAGCACATCACGCGCCAGCACGATCATCAATTGATCACCAAACAGCACATGGCCTTCATTATCAACAATACCGATGCGGTCGCCGTCACCATCAAAGGCAATACCAAGATCAGCGCCTTCACGCGCCACGGCGCCAATCAATTGCTCGAGATTCTTGGGCACGGTCGGGTCGGGGTGATGGTTCGGGAAGCGCCCATCCACCTCGGCATTGATCACCATGTGATGCCCCGGCAGCCGCGCGGCCAGCGCCTTCGTGATTGGCCCGGCTGAGCCATTGCCCGGATCCCACACCACCTTCAGCGCGCGGTCCCCGCCATCCCAATCCTGCAATACCCGGTCGGCATAGCGCGTTGCGATATCCACGGCGCGGTCGCTGCCGGCGGCTTCCGGCACCACATCGCCCGCCGCCGCCATGCGGCCAATTTGTTGAATTTGCGCACCATAGAAGGGCTTCTTGCCGATCATCATCTTAAAGCCGTTATAGTCGGGCGGGTTATGGCTGCCGGTGACCATCGCCGCGCCATCGGCTTCCAAGGCATAGGCCGCGTAATAGAGCATCGGTGTCGCGCAAAGCCCAATGCGTACCACTTCCAAGCCGCAGGCGCGCAGGCCCGCCACAAGCTGCGCTTCCATCTCCGGAGAATGGAGCCGGCCATCATACCCAACGGCCACACGCTTGCCGCCGCCACGGCTGACCACGCTGCCAAAGCAGCGGCCAATGGCGTAGGCGTCTTCCGGGTTCAAGGTTTTCCCGACAATGCCGCGAATATCATATTCGCGGAGCACGGTTGGGTCGAAGCGATGATTGAATTCGGTCATGATGAAATCTCTCAGGGTCGGCCAATGGATGAATAGGTGAAGCCGGCAGCGCGCATCGCCGCAGGCTCCCAGATATTGCGAAGATCGAGCACAATACTGCCCTTCATGGCAGATTTCAGGCGATCCGGCGCGAGCGCCCGAAATTCATTCCATTCCGTCAGCACCACCAACGCATCCGCCCCCGCCGCCGCATCCAGCGGGCTTTCGGCATAATGCACGGCCTGCGGTAGCACTTGGCGCGCATGGCCGGGCTGCGGGTCAAAGGCGCGCAACGCCACCCCCGCCGCCGCCAGCTTGGGCAGGATGACAAGGGATGGCGCATCGCGCATATCATCGGTTTCCGGCTTGAAGGTCAGGCCGAGTACCGCAACCGTCTTCCCCGCCGGGTTCGGGCCAAGGGCTGCCAGGATGCGATCCGCCATCTGCGCCTTGCGCGCCTCATTCACCGCAATGGTCGCTTCCACCAGCTTGAGCGGCGCACCGGCATCCTGCGCGGTATGCGCCAAAGCAAGCGTATCCTTGGGGAAGCAGGAACCGCCAAAGCCCGGACCGGGATGGAGGAATTTGCGCCCGATCCGCCCATCCAACCCCATCCCGCGCGCCACATCATGCACATCGGCGCCGACCCTTTCACACAGATCAGCGATCTCATTGATGAAGGTGATCTTGGTCGCCAGGAAGGCATTGGCGGCGTATTTGATCAGCTCCGCCGTTTCAAGGCTGGTCGCCAAAACTGGCGTTTCAATCAGATAAAGCGGGCGATAGAGCCGTTTTAGTACCGCCAAACCCTGCTCATCCTCGGTGCCGATCACCACGCGATCCGGGCGCATGAAATCCCCAATCGCGCTACCTTCGCGGAGAAACTCAGGGTTGGAAGCAACGCTGATGGCAAGCTCGGGCCGCACGCGGCGCACAATGGCGCGCACTTCGCGCCCGGTGCCGACCGGCACGGTGGATTTCGTCACCAGCACCAAGGGGCCGGTCGCGGCGCGCGCCACTTCCTCAGCGGCGGCATAAACATAGGAAAGATCGGCATGGCCATCGCCGCGCCGCGTTGGCGTGCCGACTGCCAGGAAGACCGCATCCGCCCCTGCAATGGCGGTTTTCAGATCGGTTGTGAAGCCAAGCCGGCCCGCTTCGACATTTTCGGCGACAAGCTTATCAAGCCCCGGCTCATAGATCGGCATGCGCCCTTCATGCAGCGCGGCGATCTTGGCGGGGTCGACATCCATTACGGTCACATCCACGCCGAATTCCGCGAAGCAGGCGCCGGATACCAGGCCGACATAGCCGGCGCCGATCATGGCGATGCGCATGGTCTTCTCCTTAACTCTGAGGCGCGCCTGCAATGGCGCGGCAAGACATGGCTGGCAAGGGGTTCAAGCGGGTTCCGCGCCCTCTCCGCCATGGGGCAGCAGGGGGCGCAGGCTTTCCAGATCACGTTCTGCCCGGCAGACCAGATAGCGCAGCGCGGTGCCATCCGGGTCCAAGGGCAGGGCGGTCAGGCCAATATCGCTGTAAATGCGTAATAATTCAGGTCCGACGCGCCAAAAGGCCGGGTCAACCTGGGCCGCTTCGCAAAGATCGCGGAAGCGCCAAATGGCGGAAACCCTGTCCCGTGCCTCGCCCGATGGATCGCCCAGCGCCAGCCAAACCCCATCCCGCTTGAGAAAGGCGAAACCCGCGCGACCTGCTTCGCCGAACACCGCGCCATCGGCGGCCGTAAGCGCAGGCGCCATGGCGCCCAGGGCCAGAAGTCTTTCCCGTGCCGCTTCCGTATAGGCCAGCATAGGTGGGCGCGCGGGCAGCAGCAGACGAAACGCCGCGACCAGCAGCACCACCCCGGCCAGCGCCACCGTAAAACGGAGCGAATCCGGCGCATCTGCCGCCAGAACCACCCCCCACCAGGAATGATCTGCAAGCTCACCTTGATAGGCAACGGTCGCGAGCGTAAGGCCGCAAATCGCCCCGGCGGCGAGTGCGCCCAGGCCCTCGGCCGAAACCGCTTCGCCGATCAGCCGGGCATGGCGATAAAAGGCGCCGCGTGCGGTCATCAGCAGCAAGGGCACCAGCAGAAATGCCGCGATGAGCCAAGGCGGCTCCCCACGCAGCACCAGGATCAGCGCGCCATTGGCCAGCAGAAAAAGCGAGGCCCACCAGGCCAGTACCAGCCGCCGTACCAGCCCATAGGCCGCTGCCAGTAGCAGGGAACCCACCACGGAAGCGGCAAAATGGCTGGCGGCGTCTTCCAGAAAATCCGGCACCGGGCCAAGCAGGCTTGGCTTGGGCGGCAGGGCGCCGATGAAAATCAGCACCAGGGCGGCAAGGCCCGTAAGCCCCGCCAGCGCCGGCACTTCAAAGGAAACCGCGATGCCCCGATCAGGCGCCAAGCGCGCCACCAGCTTGCGGCGCTGGCTCACTTCAAACCCCGCGAAAAGCGCGCCGGCCAGGAATAGCGGGATGATGTAATAAAACAGCCGGAACAGCAGCAGCGCGCCAACAATGGCAGGTGTGGGCATATAGCCGGCCAGCGCAAACAGAATGGCGCCGTCGAAAACGCCAATGCCGCCCGGTACATTCGCCGCCAGCCCTGCCATATAGGCGGCGATATAGATGCCAAGAAAATGCAGGAAACTCAGGCCCTCGGCCGGCGGCAGCAGCGCGTAGAAGATCAGCGCCGTGACCGCGACATCGGTGGTGGCCAGCACCACCTGAGCAATCGCAATGCGAAAGCCCGGCAGGTCAATCTGATGCCCGAAAAGCCGGATATGCGGCACAAAGCGCGCCATCACCACATAGGCAATCACAATCGCCCAGCAGCAAAACCCAAGCAGCGGCAATATCCAGCGTGGCGCGCCTTCCCCCAGAAAGCCGAGCAAATCCGGCTCCAGAATCAGCACAAGCCCGGCAATGGCAAACCCCCCAAGCCCGAAAGTGAGCGAGGTGACGGCAATCACTTTCGCAATGGCAACGGGTGCCAGCCCCCAACTGGCATAGAAGCGATAACGCACCGCCGCACCCGAGACGGTGGCAAAACCGATATTATTCGCGAGCGAATAGGCGCAGAAGGAAGCCAGCAGGGATCGCCGCCAGGAAACCGGATGCCCGGCATAGATGGACCCCAAGCGATCATAGGCCGAGAGCAGCAGATAAGCGCCGAGCGTGCAGCCAGCCGCCAGCCAAAGCGCGCCAGGTGGTGTGGCATGCAGCGCGGTTTGGATATCCCGCCACGAAAGCCCACGAAATTCGCGCTGCACCACGTAAAGCGCGCCGACCAGCAGGATTAGCCCGAAGCAGGTCGGGCCGTAGCGCTTCAGCAGGGATATAATCCCCTGCGGCTTCACGCGCCTGCACTCTCCGCCCGCGCCAGCGCGGTTTCAATGAGGCCGATGGTGCCGGCCACACCATAAAGCGCGATAAAGCCACCAAAGCGCGGGCCTTCTTCCTGACCGAGCAGCACCTGATACAGCGCATTGAACCAGGCGCGGGAGACACCCATGCGCCCATCCTTGCCTGCTTCCAGAAAGGGCTCTCTCCGGCCGGCGTCAAACACCAGATCCTGCGCCGCCTTGGCGCGTTCTTCCGCCGGCATCGCTTCCAGATCAGCCGCGCGGTCACGCAGTGCTACCATCAGCGCGGTCAGCGCTTCGCGTTCCGCATCGGAGGGATTGCGGAAGCGCTTCGTCGGCGCCACGAAATCCCTGTAATAGGCGACCGCATAGGCAACAAGCTTGCCAAGCAAAGGCTGCGTTTCGGGCGTGGCGCCCGGCGCATAGCGGGCCAGAAAACCCCAGAGCAAATCAGGATCATCGGCATTCACCACGCTCGCCAAATTCAGCAGCATGGTGAAGGAAACCGGCGGCTCCGGGTCATTTGGCGCGGCGCCGCGATGGATATGCCAGGCTGGGTTGGCGGCATCTGGCGCGGTGCGGAGCCTGGTGCGGTGTTGCAGATATTCATCCACGGCGCGCGGGATTTGGTCGAAGTAAAGCCGCTTGGCGCGCTGCGGTTGGTTATACATGAATTGCGAAAGGCTTTCCGGCGGCGCATAGCGCAGCCATTCTTCAATCGTCAGGCCATTGCCCTTGGATTTGGAAATCTTCTGCCCCTGCTCATCCAGGAAATGCTCATAGGTGAAGCCCTCGGGCGGCGGGCCGCCCAGCACGCGGCAAATCGCCGATGACAGCCTAACGCTATCAATCAAATCCTTGCCGGACATTTCGTAATCCACGCCAAGCGCATACCAGCGCAATGCCCAATCCGCCTTCCATTGCGCCTTGCAATGCCCGCCCGTGATGCGCGTGCCGTAACGCTCCCCATTATCGGGATCGCGCCAAACCAGCATGTCCTGATCCGGGCGCACTTCTTCCATGGGCACCTGCATGACCACACCGGTTTTCGGGTGAATGGGCAGGAAGGGCGAATAGGTGGCGCGGCGATCCGGGCCGAGTGTTGGCAGGATCACTTCCAGCACCTTGGCGTGGTTTTCTGCCATCCTCAGCAGTGCCGCATCAAACTTGCCGGAACGGTAGTAATCGGACGACGATGCGAACTCATAATCAAAGCCGAAGGCATCCAGAAAGGCGCGCAGCCGCGCGTTATTATGGTGCCCGAAGCTTTCATGCGTGCCGAAAGGGTCAGGGATCGCCGTGACCGGCCGGCCGATATGCCCCGCCAGCATGTCCTTATTCGGCACATTATCCGGCACCTTGCGCAGCCCATCCATGTCGTCGCTGAAGGCGATCAGGCGCGAAGGCAGGCCCGTGAGCTGCGTGAAGGCGTGGCGGATCCAGCTTGTGCGCGCCACTTCGCCAAAGGTGCCGATATGCGGCAGGCCGGAAGGGCCATAGCCGGTTTCAAACAGCGCCGCTTTTTTGCCGGAAGCGGCCAGGCGGGTCGCGACCTTGCGCGCCTCCTCAAAGGGCCAGGCCTTCACGGCGGAAAGATCAGCGGCGGCGGACATTGGCAGAGGCTATCCTTAAGCGATGGAAGCCCTGCTTATAGGCAGGCCGCGCGCAGGTGGCGAGGCCCGCCTTCTACAAGGTGTTCCATCGCCGAGCTTTCTGCGTTAAACCGCCCGCTTCCAATCTTTACCACAGGAAAATTGCAATGCGTGTCGGCGTGATTGGGGCCTCCGGTGCGGTGGGCCGCGAATTGGTGGATGTTCTGGGGCGTCGGGCCTTCCCGATGACCTCACTCAGGCTGTTTGCCTCTGCCCGCAGCGCCGGCACCAAGATCAAAACCCCGCTGGGTGAGGCCGAGATTGAGCCCTTCAGCGATGCCGCTATGCGTGACCTTGATCTGGCGTTGTTGGCGGTCTCTGGCGATTTCGCCAAGGCCCATGCGCCGGCGATGGTGGCGGCGGGCGTGCATGTGGTGGATAATTCTTCCGCGTTCCGCTTGCAGGATGATGTGCCGCTGGTGGTGCCAGAAGTGAATGCGGGTGCCATTGGCGGCGCCAAGCTGATCGCCAACCCCAATTGCACCACGGCGATTCTGGTGGTGGCGCTGGAACCGCTGCGCCAGGCTTTCGGCCTGAAGCGCGTGATTGTCTCCACCTACCAGGCGGCGTCCGGCGCCGGGGCGGAAGGCATGACGGAATTGGAACGCGAAACCCGCCGTGTGCTGGTGGATGGGGCGAAGGCGGGGCATGAGGTGTTCCGCTACCCGCTGCCCTTCAACGTGATCCCGCAGATCGATAGCTTCCAGCCCAATGGCTATACGCGCGAGGAAATGAAGGTGGTTTGGGAAAGCCGGAAGATCATGGGCATGCCCGATTTGCCGATTTCCTGCACCGCGGTGCGCATCCCGACCTTCCGCGTGCATGCTGAAGCGGTGACGATTGAAACCGAACGTCCCGTCACGCCGGAAGCTGCGCGCGAAGTGCTGCGCAAGGCGGCAGGTGTGAAGGTAGTGGATGACCCGGAAGCCGGGCTCTATCCCATGCCGCTGACCGCGACGGGCCAGGATGATGTCGAAGCCGGGCGCATCCGCGCCAATCCGGTGTTTGGGGATCGGGGGCTCGATTTCTTCCTGTGTGGTGACCAGTTGCTGAAGGGTGCAGCCCTGAACGCGGTGCAGATCGCCGAAAGGCTGCGCGCAGCGTGAGGTTCAGGGCGCCTTGTGACCGCGGACCGGTTTAATCAGGAAGGGTTTTCGATCCGCGCGGCATCGCCTTCTGATCTTGAGGGCTTGCTCGCGCTGTATCGCCATCTCAACCCATCCGATGAACCGGTTTCGCGCGATCTGGCGCCATCACGGCTGGAGGCCATCAAGCAGATCCCTGGCAGTGCGGTTCTGCTTGGTCTACTGCATGATGAGCTTGTGGCATCCTGTAGCTTGATCGTCATTCCGAATTTGACTCGCGGCGGGAAGCCATATGCCTTGATCGAAAATGTTGTGACCGATGCGCGTTACCGGGGGCGAGGCTATGGAACGGCCATCCTGCAGGCTGCGACGGAGGCCGCTTGGGATGCCGGCTGCTACAAGGTCATGCTGATGACCGGTTCAAGACAGCCATCCACCCTGAAATTCTATGAAAATGCGGGCTTCGAGCAAACCAAGACCGGCTTTCAAATGCGTCGCATGGCGGCGCGCCCGGATGGCTAGTTCCATGCCCATCGCCCGTTCTGTCCAGCCCGTATCGCCTGAACCGCATGGCTGAAAAGCCCGCCGCACCGCGTTTGCTCTTGCCGGATGTGCCCGCCTTGGTGGCGGGGCAGGGGCGCGCCGTGGTGCTGGACACTGATGGCAGTATCGAAACCGTGTCGGCGCGCGCAGCGGCGGCACGGTTGACCGAGGCCACACCCCTGCTGGTGCATGCGCCCGCGACAGCCCGTCGGCTTGGCGTGGCGGGCATTGGCCCAACGCATGACCTGCTGGAACTTTTCGCCTTCGCGCTGCCCGCCGCATCCTGCGCGCCGACCCCGCGCGGCCTTGCCCTGGCGCTTGGCCTGCCCGAGCCGCGCGATGATGAAGCGGCTGTCGCGCTATTGCCCGATATCGCGACCGAATTGCTGCGGCGGCTTGCGGATGACCGCGCCGCGCCGCTCAACCGCGATGCCGCAAGCCTCGCGGCGCGCATGGGTGAGGCCGGCTGGCCCTGGGCGCGTTCGGTGCTGGCGGCGCTTGGTGCGCCCGCCACGCGTTCCAGCATGGAGGGTTTGCGCGTCTGGCGCCGCCTGCCGGAATGGGAAGAAGCGGCACCGGCCAATCCGCCATCCTCCTTCGGGATAGAACCGAATGAGGCGCGGGCAAGGCTCGCGCAGATTTTGGGTGAGGGGGCGGAACAACGCCCGCAACAGGCGGATTACGCATCCGCCGCTGCTGCTGCTTTTGCGCCGCGGGAAGATCAGGGCGCGCCGGCGCTGGTGCTGGCAGAGGCCGGAACAGGCACGGGCAAAACGCTTGGCTATGTGGCCCCGGCAAGTCTTTGGGCGGAACGCAATGGCGCGCCGGTGTGGATTTCTACCTTCACGCGTAATCTGCAACGCCAGATTGATCAGGAAACCGCGCGGCTTTTTCCCGACCCTGAAGAACGCCGCCGCCGCGTGGTGCTGCGCAAGGGGCGGGAGAATTACCTTTGCCTGTTGAACCTGGAAGATGCTTTGGGCTTTTCCGCCATGCCGGGGCAGGGAGTAGCACTTGGCCTGGTGGCACGCTGGGCGGCAGCGACGCGCGATGGCGATTTGCTGGGCGGCGATTTTCCGGGCTGGCTTTCGGAATTATTCGGCACCAACACAATCATGCCGCTTGCTGATCGGCGTGGTGAGTGCATCCACGCCGCCTGCCCGCATTATCGCAAATGCTTTGTCGAACATTCCATCCGCCGTGCGCGCGGCGCTTCGATCGTAATTGCCAATCACGCCCTGGTGATGATCCAGGCGGCGCTCGGTGGTGGTGAGGATGGCCGTGCGCTGCGCCTCGTGTTCGATGAAGGCCACCATCTGTTCGATGCCGCCGATAGCGCCTTTTCTGCTGACCTGACCGGGGCTGAGATGGCGGAGCTGCGCCGCTGGATTTTGGGTGCGGAAGGCGGGCGTTCCCGCGCGCGTGGGTTGAAGCGCCGCCTGGAAGAATTGGTTGGCGAAAGGCCCGAATTGCAGGCGCCCTTGGAAGCCGCCCTGCAAGCGGCGCGCGCCTTGCCCGCAGGCGGTTGGTCTGGCCGGCTGGCCGATGAAGCTGCGGTTGATCTGGTGGGCACCCCCTCTAATCCGGCTGAGGCGTTTTTGCGCGCCGTGCGCCGGCAAGTGCGCGCGCGCAATGCGGAAGCGGAGGAAGCCGGGCTTTACGATGCGGAATGTGATCTATTCCCGCTGAACGCGGATATGGCGGAAATCGCAAGCGCCTTGGAACGCGCGCTGCAACGCCTGGAGGCACCCGTGCGGCATTTGCGCGAAAAGCTGCTCGCGCGCATGGAAGATGAAGCCGCCGAGATCGAAGCCAATGACCGGTTGCGGATTGAGGCGATTTGCGGTTCCCTTGAACGCCGCGTGCTCATGCCGCTCGCAGCCTGGCGCGCCATGCTGGTGCGCATGGGCGGCGAAGAACCCGCACCCGGCGCGCGGCCCGATATGGTGGATTGGCTTTCGATTGAACGGCGCGGCGGGCAGGATGCCGATGCGGGCATGCATCGCCATTGGCTTGATCCGACCATCCCCTTCGCCATGCAGGTCGCCGCCCCCGCGCATGGCGTATTGATAACCTCAGCCACCCTACGAGATGCGGCAGAGACCGAGGATGACGACCCCGAAGCCGCCTGGCGCGAAGCGGAAAGCCGCACGGGTGCCGCGCATTTGCCGCTGCCCGCGATCCGCGCCGCAGTCGCTTCGCCTTTTGACTACGCCGCACGCACGCGCTGCATTGTGGTGACGGATGTGGCGCGGGAAAACACGGCGCAGGTCGCGGGTGCGATGAGGGAATTGTTCCTGGCATCTGGCGGTGGCGCGCTTGGGCTCTTCACAGCCATTCGTCGCCTGCGCGATGTGCATGGGCGTATCGCCCCTGCCTTGGAAGAAGCCGGCCTGCCGCTTTACGCGCAGCATATTGATGCGATGGATAACGCCACTTTGGTGGATGTGTTTCGTGCCGAGGAAAATTCCTGTCTGCTCGGCACGGATGCGATGCGCGATGGCGTGGATGTGCCGGGGCGTTCCCTGCGCCTGCTGGTGTTTGACCGCGTGCCCTGGCCGCGGCCGAGCATTCTGCATCGCGAAAGGCGCCTCCATTTATCCGAAGGCAGGCCAAAGGATTATGATGACCGCATCACGCGCCATCGGCTGCGTCAGGCTTTCGGGCGGTTGATCCGTCGCGCCGATGACAAGGGCGTGTTTGTGATGCTCGATCGGTCCTGCCCGTCGCGGCTGCTGGCCGGGCTGCCATCCGGCGTGCTGCTGCGCCGCATGGGGCTTGCCGATGCAGCGCGGGAAGTGCGGGAGTTTTTGGGTTAATTCTGATCAATTTCCGGCATGCGGTAGCGATCCGCCGGATCAAGCCAGCCTTTGAAATGCGGCGCGCGTTTTTCGGCGAAGGCAGCGCGGCTTTCCAGCAGATCGGACTTGTCGCCATGTTCATGCAGCTTGGCGGCGAGCCGCTGTTGCGCGGGCGTCGGCGCGGGCCGCATGCGGCGCATCATGTGGATGGTATTGACGCGCGCGGCGGGCGGTAGCGTCAGCATATGGCGCGCCATTTCAAGCGCGGTTTCCATCAGCGCTTCGGGTTCCACCAGGCGATTGACAAAGCCAAGCTGATAGAAGCGTTCTGCCGTGAAGCGAAAGCCAAGCGCCATTTCCATCGCGACCGGATAGGCAAGGTTCGCGAGATGCCCGTGATTATAGCCCCCCAGCAGCCAGCGCTTTGCCTCAGACACTTCGAAAATCGCGGTATTGGCGGCCACGCGCAAATCAGTGCGCTCCACCAGCATGAAGCCGCCGCCCATGGCAAAGCCATTCACCGCGGCAATGACAGGCTTTTCCAAAGTGCCGGCATTGAAGGGGTCTTCCATATCAATCCGCCGCCCGCCGGGGCTTTTATCGGCGAGCGATTCCTTCATATCCTCGCCCGCGCAAAAGCCGCGCCCGGTGCCGGTCAGGATGGCGACTTCAAGCTTCGGATCGGTGCGAAACGCGGTCCAGATGCGCGCCAATTCCAGGCGCATTTCGTGGTTCAGCGCATTGAGCCGTTCGGGCCTATTCATGCGCACCACCAGAATTTGCCCATGGGTTTCGGTTTCAACAACGGCCATGACATTCCCCCTGTGGATTTCGGGCATGATGGGCGGGGCGGGGGCGGCTGAACAGGGGGGATTTCCCAAAACCCCGCTTCCCGTTCTAGCCTTCGCCGATAACCCAACGAGGCAGGAAACCCATGCGCAAGCTCACCATTGGCGATGTCACCATCACCAGCATCATCGAACGCGATGGCCCCTGGCGCGCGCCGGGGCAGATGTTCCCCAATGCGCCGGCGGAGCAGATCGAAGCGACGCTGAAGGAACTGGAACCGGAAACCTATGATGCTGCCTCCGGCAAGATGGTGATCACCTATCAAACCTATGTGGTGCGCACGCCGCGCCATACGATTCTGGTGGATACCTGCACCGGCGAAGACAAGGGCTACCCCGCGCCGATGGATTTCCCGAAGCAGCCCTGGCTTGATGGGCTGAAGGCGGAAGGGCTTTCCTTCAATGATATTGATTATGTCATGTGCACCCATCTGCATATTGACCATTCCGGCTGGAATACTGTGCTGCGCGATGGCCGCTGGGTGCCGACCTTCCCGCGTGCCAAATATGTTTTCCACAAGCGCGAATACGCGGCGTGGGAAGCCTCAACCAAGGCCGGCGAAACCCGCCCCGGTGGTGGCGGTTCTGTCTTCACCATGAATTGCGAACCCGTTGTGGCAGCGGGGCAGGCCATGCTTGTGGATGATGATTTCAGCCTGGATGATTGCATCACCATCGAACCCACCCCTGGCCACACGCCCTGCCATTGCTGCGTGCATATCAAAAGCCGTGGCCAGCATGCGGTGATCACGGGTGATCTGATGCATCATGCGCTGCAAATCCACCGCCCCGCCTGGTCCACCATGTTCTGCTGGGACCCGAATGAGGCTGCGGATAGCCGTACACGCTTCCTCGCCAATGTCGCCGATACAGATACCAAGCTGCTGCCGATCCATTTCCCCAATCCTTCGGTCGGGCGCGTGGAATCCAATGGTGATCGCTTCCGCTGGCGCTATATGCGCTGACCCATGACCATTCTGCCGCTTCAGGGCCTGCGCGTGGTGGATTTGGCGCGCGTTCTGGCCTGCCCCTTTTCGGCAATGATCCTTGCCGAATTGGGCGCGGAAGTGATCAAGGTGGAACAACCGGGCAGCGGCGATGAAAGCCGGAGCTATGAACCGGTGGCGGAACGAAATGGCCAGCGAGACAGCGCCTATTTCTTCGCCTGCAATCGCGGCAAACGCAGCGTCACCGTCAATCTGCGCCATAAGGATGGTCAGGCGCTGGTGCGTGATCTGGTCCGCCATTGCGATGCGGTGGTGGAGAATTTCCCGACCGGGACGCTGAAGCGTTATGGGCTGGATTGGGGGGCTTTGCGCACCATCAATCCGCGCCTGGTGATGCTGTCCTGCACTGGCTTTGGTCAGACCGGGCCTTATGCCAAACGCAAGGGCTATGACACGGTGTTTCAGGCCATGTCAGGGCTGATGGCGCTTACGGGGGAACGTGGCGGCGGGCCGGTGAAGCCGGGGCTACCCATCGCTGATCTCACCTCCGGGCTTTGGATCACCATTGGTTTGTTGGCGGCCTTGCGCGGGCGCGATGCAACGGGCCAGGGCGCCTATATTGATTTTTCCATGCTGGATGGTCAGGTGGCGTTATTGACCTCCGCCGCCGCGCGCTTCTTTGCCTTGAATGAGGTGCCGCCGCGTTTGGGCACGGAACATCCGGGGCGCGTGCCGACGGCATCCTTCAAATGTGCCGATGGACGTTTCTTGCACATCACCTGTTCTGATCAGCATTGGGCGCCGCTGTGTCGCGCGCTGAGCCTTGTTGAATTGGGCGCCGATCCGGCCCTGCAAGCCAATGCGGAACGCGTGGCGCAACGCGAACGCGTCATGGCTGGCATTACGGCCGCGATGGCGAAACTGACGCGCGCGGAAGCGGTCGCGCTTTTGGATGCGGCGGATGTACCGAATGGCCCGGTGCTGAGCATGGATGAAACCTTCGCCGACCCGCATGTGCAGGCGCGCGGTTCAGTCGGTGAATTCAACCATCCCTTGCTTGGTGCCTTTCCCGCGCTCCGCCTGCCCTATCGCTTCGATGGCCTGGCGGAACCGGCCATCCAGCGCCCACCCTTATTGGGAGAGGATACCGAAGCCGTGCTGCGCGATTTGTTGCACTATTCACCAGCGCAAATCGCAACGCTCCGTGCGGAAGGCGCGATATGACTGAAGCTGTCTTGTATGACTGCAAGGATGGCCTGGCACGCATCACGCTGAACCGGCCGGATGCGCGCAATGCGCTCAATAGCGCCATGTGCGAGGCGCTTGTCGCGGCCACGCGCCGCGCGCGGGAAGATGGCGCACGCTGCGTGCTGGTGCAGGCGATGGGGAGTGTGTTTTGCGCTGGCGCGGACCTCAAGGAACGCCAAGGCATGGGCGATGATGCAGTGCGCGCGCGTCGCCTGAAAGCCTTCGCTGCCTATGAGGCGGTGGAGCGCTTGCCGATGCCGGCCATTGCCGTGGTCGAGGGGCCTGCCGTGGGATCAGGCGTGGAAATCGCCGCGGCGTGTGATTTCATCATCGCCACACCGTCAGCAACCTTCCGCACACCGGAAGCGCTTTGGGGCACAGTGGGCGCCACGCAACGCCTGCCGCGCATTATCGGCAAAAGACTGGCGAAGGATTTGATGTTCACCGGCCGGGCGCTCTGCGCCGAAGAAGCGCGCGAAGCGGGGCTTGTTGCGCGCGTTGTGGCGCCTGAGGCTTTGGCGGCATGCCTCACGGAAATCACCGCCACCATCCTGAAAGCACCCCCGGCCGCGATGGCTTTGGCCAAGCGTTGTGTGGATGAAGGCCTGGAACGCGACCCGCGCGGTGCGCTTGCCACCGAAATCCTCGCCATCGAGGAAAGCCTGGCTGCGGCGGAATGGCGCAAGAGAATGCAGGGTTTTGCTTGATGGCCACCACCTGGACCACGCGGCTGGGCAATGTGCTGGAGCGTAACGCCAAGCTCCGCCCCGATGCCGAGGCCCTGGTCACCAGCGATGGCCGCCGACTGACCCATGCGGCGCTGCGCGAAGAAGCGCACGCCACCGCCCGCGCCATGCTGGCGCAGGACATCAGCCGTGGTGATTTTATCGGCCTGCTGATGGGCAATGGCGTCGAATGGGTAAGTGTCTTTGCAGGCGCTGCCTTGATTGGTGCCATAACCGTGCCGGTGAATACGCGCCTCAAAGGCGCAGAAATCGCTTTCACGCTGCAAAAATCCCAATGCTGCGCGCTGTTTTTCGCAACACGCTTCCTGAACATTGATTTCGCTGAAATGCTGAGCGCAGAAGAACCCGCGCTTGCCACGGGCCTGCCCGGCAAAGCCCTGCCCAGCTTGCGCCTGGCGGTAGCCTTGGGGGAAGGCGCGCCGCGCGCTACGCTTGGCTGGGATGCGTTCCGCGCAAAACAAGTCAGCGATGCCGCGCTGGATGCCGCCATGGCGGAAGTCAGCGCGGAAGATCGGTTGTTGGTGCAATTCACCTCCGGCACCACGGCGCATCCCAAGGGCGTTTTGCTCACGCATCATAATATGCTCCGCAATGCAGCGGCGGTGGCAGAACGGCTCGGCGTGCGTGCTGATGATCGCTATTTGAATTGCCGCCCCTTCTTTCATGCCGCGGGCAGCACGCTATCCTTGCTGGTCGCGCTCACCACTGGTTGCTGCCTGATTACGCCGCCAAGCTTCGAAGCCAGCCTGGCTTTGCGCCTGTTGGAAGAAGAACGCTGCACGCTCACCAGCGGTAATGACAGTATTTTCCAGATGATGATGGCGCATCCGGATTTTCGGCCCGAACGCCTGCATCTGCGCGGCGGTTGGGCCGCCGCAGGGCCGGAGACGATGCGCCGCATCATGGATGTCATGGGCGCCAAGGCGCTTGGCTGGTGCTACGGGCTTTCCGAAGCCTCCCCCAATGTTGTCTGCTCCGATTATCGAGAGTCTGCCGAGATTCGCGCCTCTGGCCGCGCTTTGCCGCATGCGGGCCTTGATCTCCGCATCGCTGATCCTGAAACCGGCGCCATCCTGCCCGCCGGCGCGCGCGGCGAAATCCAGGTAAGGGGCTGGAGCGTGATGCAGGGCTATGTGAATGACCCTGAAGTCACCGCAAAAACCTTCACCGCTGATGCCTGGCTCCGCACCGGTGATCTTGGCACGCTGGATGCCGATGGCCGCCTGGGCCTCGCTGGCAGGCTTAAGGATGTGATCCGTGTCGGCGGCGAAAACGTGGCCCCGGCCGAGGTTGAGGAAGTGCTGCTGGCGCATCCCGCCATTGCCATGGCGCAGGTGGTGGGCGTGCCCGATGCACGCTTGGGGGAGGTTTGCGCGGCCTTTGTGCAGTTGAAACCAGGTGCTGAAGCATCGGCGGAGGCGCTTTGGGCCTGGCTCAAGCCCCGCATCGCCAATTTCCGCCTGCCGCGGCACCTCCATCTGGTGCCGGATTTTGAGGCGATTGGCATGACCGCGAGCGGCAAGGTGCAAAAAACCAAGCTGCGTGCCCATGCGCTGACGCTGCCGCCCTTTGCTGGCTAAAAGCAGGCTGGACAGGGCAGAGGCGCTTCGCTAGGAGAAAACTTCTGACAAGGCTTTGGCTCCGTCAGGGCCCAGATAGCTCAGTTGGTAGAGCATGCGACTGAAAATCGCAGTGTCGCTGGTTCGATTCCGGCTCTGGGCACCATTTTTTCTTGTAAGCTACTGAAAAATCTTAATTTTTTCGCGCCCAGCGCCGAGCCCCCACATTTGTCCCCACACTTCGCGGCTGCCAAAGGGCCAATCAGGGCTGGCATCAAAGGTGCCGGGCGCTATAAACCGCGCATGAGTGAAGCAACCCCAACGCGCCGGCTTTTCGGCACTGATGGCATTCGCGGCAAGGCCAATGCCGCGCCCATGGATGCCGCAACCGCGCTGCGCCTTGGCCAGGCGGCGGGCAGCTTCTTCAATCGCGGCAATCACCGCCACCGTGTGGTGATCGGCAAGGATACGCGGCTTTCCGGCTATATGCTGGAACCGGCGCTGACCGCGGGCTTCATTGGCGCAGGCATGGACGTGGTGCTGGTCGGGCCCCTGCCCACGCCTGCCATTGCCTTGCTCACGCGGTCCTTGCGCGCGGATTTGGGCGTGATGATCAGCGCCTCTCACAATCCGTACGAAGACAATGGCATCAAGCTGTTTGGCCCGGATGGGCTGAAGCTGACGGATGATCAGGAAGCGGCAATCGAAGCCCTGATGGCGGGCGATCTTGGCGCCGCGCTGGTGCCGCCCGCTCGGCTTGGGCGCGCAAGCCGGCTGGAAGATGCGCCGGGGCGTTACATCGAAGCCGCCAAGGCGTCCTTCCCGCGCGGGCAGACGCTCGATGGGCTCCGTATTGTGGTGGATTGCGCCCATGGCGCTGGTTATCGCGTTGCGCCCACCGTGCTGTGGGAATTGGGGGCCGAGGTGATCCCCATCGGCGTCGCCCCGGATGGCTTCAACATTAACAAGGGGGTGGGTTCCACCGCGCCCGCCTCACTTGCGACTTTGGTGCAGGAACGCCGCGCTGATTTGGGCATTGCCCTGGATGGTGATGCCGATCGCCTGGTGCTGGTGGATGAGGCCGGGCAGGTGATTGATGGCGATCAGATATTGGCGCTGATTGCCCATTCCTGGCATGCGCAGCGCCGCCTGACCGGGGGCGCCGTGGTGGCGACCGTCATGTCCAATATGGGGCTGGAACGCTATCTGGCAGCACGCGGGCTTGGCTTGCTCCGCACCGCGGTTGGTGACCGCTATGTTGGCGAGAAAATGCGGGAGACCGGCTGCAATCTGGGCGGCGAGCAATCCGGCCATATGATCATGCCCGATTTCGGCACGACCGGAGATGGGCTGATCGCTGCCTTGCAAGTGCTCTCCGTGCTGGTGGAAGAAAAGCGCCCCGCGAGCGAGGTGCTGCGCTGCTTCACCCCCCTGCCGCAGCGGCTTGTGAATGTGCGCTATGCCGGCGCCTCGCCGCTGGTCAAGCCTGCCGTGGTCCAAGCCATCGCGGCCGAGGAAGCCGCGCTTGGCGCCCGCGGCCGTGTGCTGATCCGCGCGAGCGGCACTGAACCAGTGATTCGTGTGATGGCAGAAGCCGAGGAGGAGGCCCTGGTGGATGGCGTGGTCGGCCGTTTGGCTGAGCTGATCCGGGCCGAGGCGCGCGCCGCATGAAGGGGCGCGTGTTGATCATTGCCGGGTCTGATTCCGGCGGGGGGGCCGGCATTCAGGCCGATCTCAAGGCCGTGACCGCGCTGGGCGCCTTTGGCATGACAGCGATCACGGCGCTGACGGCGCAAAATACGCTTGGCGTGCATGGGGTTATGCCCGTGCCGCTCGACTTCCTCCGCCAACAGATCGCGGTAGTCCTGGATGATTTGGGCGCCGATGCGCTAAAGACCGGTATGCTGGCCGATAGCGCCACCATTGAGGTAGTGTGTGATGAAATCGCCGCCCGCGCGCCTGCCGTGCCTTTGGTGGCCGATCCGGTGATGGTGGCGAAAGGCGGCCACCCTCTGCTGGTGCCCGAAGCGGCCGAAACGCTGAAGCGCCGCCTGTTGCCGATGGCTGCGGTGCTGACCCCCAATCTGCCGGAGGCGGAGGCGCTGTGCGGCTTTGCCATCCAAGATGTCGGCGCCATGCACCAGGCGGCCAAGGCGCTGCTGGCGCTTGGCCCCAAGGCGGTGCTGCTGAAGGGTGGGCATTTGCCAGGCGATGAGGTGGTGGATTTGCTCGCGACCGGCACGCGCATGGAAATCTTCCGCGATCGGCGCATTCAAACCCGCCATACCCATGGCACGGGCTGCACCTTGGCGAGTGCGGTGGCGGCGGGCCTGGCGCAGGGGATGTCGCTCAGGGATTCCGTGATTCGTGCGCGCGCCTATGTGCGCGCGGCGATTGCGGCTGCGCCGGGTTATGGCGCCGGGCACGGGCCGCTTAACCACGCAGTGACCTGCGATTCTGGGGTTTTGCGCTGAATCTGTGCCTCGGGCCGGTTTTCTTCAGGATTTGTTAATCTTTTCCGGCGCAAACTGACGCCATGGCTATCAATATGAGTGCCACCCTCATAGCGGGTCTGTTTGGCCAACAAGGCCAGAACTCGCTGATACTTCCCTTCGGTAACGCTGCCCGTGCGGCCAGCGCCGGGGAAGCCGTTGTCGCCTTCCGCCGTGTCACCAAAGCGGGTGAGGAAGAAAAAGGCCTCGCGCGCGAAAAGAAAGACCCGGTCACGCTCACGGTTCTGGCGCAGTTTCGTCAGGCCTTGGATGCGGCGCCGAATATCGACAAGGCGCTTTCTGATCCCCGCGTTTTGAAAGTGCTGATGCCCGCCCTTGGCCTGCCCGATCAGGTTGGCAATCCAGGCTTGGTGAAGCGCGCGCTTTTGTCCGATCCCAACGACAAGAAGGGTGTAGCCGCGCAGCTTGGCACCACCTGGAAGAACGCTGCCGCCACACTCAATCTGAAGGCGACCACAACCCCAAAGACAGTCGCCTTTGAAGGTCTGACCGATAAGGAAACCATGGCGGTTGCGGGACAATTGCGCCTGGGTGAGGCCGTACTGACCACACCAACAAGCGGTCCGGCCACACCAAGGCCAAGGGGTTTTGACGGGCCGGAAGACAAGGTGACCACCGCGCTGATCGCGAAGCTTCGCGTTGGTGAGGAATTGGTGCCCACGCGCGCGCAACGTGAAGTAGACCGAGTAGCCGTTCTGACCGCAGCGACGATACGTCAGGGGGAAGTGCCGGCCGGTGATCTGCCTGCGATCGCCCAAAACACGCTCAAGCAAATGGCGGCTTTTCTGCGTGGCGGCAATTTTGATGCGGCGGTCGGCGCTGTTGATGATGGATTACTCGCGCTTGATGGCGCGAGCGGGCTGACCCCTGATCAATTGCGCGCCGGTCGGGTTGCGCTGATGGAAAGCGGCATCGGCATTGAACAGATGCGGCGTGATCCCTTTGCTGTGGCAAAGCGCGTTGAAGGCCTGATTGCCCTTGATTGGCCAAGCGGCGCTGCCTGGGCGCCCGCCTATAAGACGCGGCTTGATGCTTTCCATGATGAAGGTGTCAACAAGAATTCGAATTTTTCTTTGGAAATTGCCGCAGCCATGGCCAAGCGCATGGAAAACACGGCGACTTCTTCCCTCGAAATGGAGCTGGCGCAATCCTATTTCAAAAAATCCAATGATGTCCTGAATACCCGGGACGGCAAGCCTACCAAGGCACCGATTGATGGCGTGCCGGCCACACGCATCGCGCAGACCGAAGCAACCAAGATTCTGGATGGTATGAAGAATGCCGCACCGCCCGATCTTTCGCGCGCAAGGATTGAGGTTGGTTACGCTGCCGGCGCGGCGCTCAGCGCCATCAAGCTTGCCGAAACGCCAGTTTTTGGGATGCCGACGCTGGCGAGCCAGGCCTTGCGCGAAATGGCCAAGCTGATTCGCGCGGGTTCTTATGTTTCTGCTGTGCAACGTGCTGATGACGCCTTGACTGCGCTGACCAACGATACGGGCTTGCCTGCATCCATGAAGCGCACCGGCAGCGCCGCACTGCTTGAAACCAGCGCTTTGGTCGAACAGGTGCGCCGCAATGCCCCGGGCGTCGCCGAACGGCTTGATAAACTGGCGGCACTTGATACGCCTTCAGGCGCTGTTCGGTCCCGTGATTTCCAAATGAGGCTTGAGAGTTTCCATAACGACGGCATCAGCAAGAACGTGAATTTCGCGCTCGAAATCTCGGCTGCCATGGCGGAGCGTATGCAGTCCCAGGCGACAACCTTGGATGAAACCCTGCAGGCGCAATCATTGATGAACCGGTCACGCCAGGTATTGAATGGGCGCGACGGCAAGCCGCTTTCAACTCTCGCCAGCAGCCAGCAATCGCGCATCCTTCCTTCTGATGCCGGGAAGATCGTAGATTCGATGAAGGCAGGCCTTCGCCTTGGCAGCCTTTCTGACCCGAAAACGATCGAAGTCCTCACCAATGGCTTTACAAAATACGAGTATCGCACCGGGCTGAGTGACGCCAATCCGGGCATGGCCAATGCCATTTACTTCATTGAAAATGCGAAGACCGTAAAGAATGTCTACGATATTCTCGGCAATGGTCCCATGCGGCGGGTGGTACTCGGCGCCTTGGGGCTGCCGGATCAGATTGCGATCCAGCCGGTTGAAACACAGGCGCGTGCGGTCACATCCCGGCTCAAGATCGCTGATCTGCAGGATGCGGCCAAAGTGCGTGGCATTGCCGAGCGTTACCTGATGGCCCAAGCCGATAAGGCGGCCGCGACGGCGGGCAATGCTTCGAATGATCCCTTCGGCACCATATCTAGTCTCTCGATCAAGGTCTGATGCGCCGGTTGCGGGACGGCGCCTGACCTTCTATCGGCCGGCATGATGAAACTCTCCTTCTTCCTGGTTGATGCCTTCACCTGGCACCCCTTTGCCGGCAATCCTGCCGCCGTTGTGCCGCTTGAAGCGCCGTTACCTGATGCGGTGATGCAGGCCATGGCGGCTGAGCATAATCTTTCAGAGACCGCTTTCGTAATGCGTGAAGGCGCGGGTTGGCGGCTCCGTTGGTTCACGCCCAAGGCCGAGGTTGAGATGTGCGGCCATGCGACCCTTGCGACCGCCTTTGTGCTGGCGCACGAATTGAACGAAGCGCCGCCCTTCACCTTTCACACGCTTTCCGGCCCTTTGCTGGTGGAAGCGGATGGGCCTCGCTTTATTCTTGATTTCCCGGCACGGCTTTCCGAACCCGCGACGCCACCTGTGGGGCTTGCCGCGGCATTGGGCGCCACGCCGCGCGAAGTGCATCGCGCGCGTGATTGGATTTGCGTCATGGAAAGCCCTGCACAGGTGGCAGCACTTGCGCCCGACCACGCGGCGCTCGCCGCCTTGCCGGGCCCGGAACGCGTGATTGTAACAGCTGCGGGCGGTGAGGGGGTGGATATCACCTCACGCTTTTTCGCGGTGAAGGTCGGCGTGCCGGAAGACCCGGTGACAGGCACGGCGCATGTGCAGCTTGTGCCCTTTTGGGCGGCGCGGCTTCAGCGCAAAACCCTGGTATGCCGGCAAGCGAGTGCGCGCGGCGGCACGCTATGGTGCGAATGGCGTGGTGATCGGGTGCGGATGGCGGGCAATGCGGTACTTTACGCGAAAGGCGACATCCACCTGCATCCCGACATGGTTTGAACGACCAGGTGCGCTACTTTTGCTCATGCGCAATCCAGCGGGCCAAGGATGCCGGCAAGCCGATTGAGGGTTTGGGATCGGGCCTTCTGAAGGTGCCGGCGCGGGCCTTATGTGGCGCCAGGGTGACCAGCGCTTCGGCCTGCTTCACCGCTGCGGCGACACAATCCACCACTGGCACCGGAATACGATGCGCAACCTTGGGCCCGAGCCCAGCGAGCGGCGCACCGGCCAGCAGCACAACATCGGCCTGATCTTCCTCCACCGCGCGGCAGGCAAGGGAGACAAGCAAATCCGCCTTTTCTTCCTGCACGGAACCAATGCCACGAAAGGCACCATCCAGCGTACGGATGGAAGCGCAGCGCCTTTCCAGCCCATGCCAGGCGACACATTCGCGATACCAGGGCTCAAGCGCCGAAGCGAAAGTAACAATGGCAAAGCGCCCCCCTAGCATGCAGGCGGTCAGCATGCCGGCTTCGGCCAGGCCAATCACAGGAATGGGGAAAAGCTCTCTCGCACCGCCAAGGCCCGGATCGGCGAAGGCGGCGATCACCGCAGCATCCACACCCGCATGCATTTCGGCCAACATCTCAAGCGCTATGGCGCCGCCCAGTACGGCCTCAGCCCGTGTTGCGATATAGGGCACGCCGCGCGGCGCGGTGGCGGGGATGAGTTCAGTGCCCGGCGCCGCTACAGGCTGCGCGGCTGCCATGATCAGATCCGTGACCCCGGCAGATGTATTCGGATTGAGCATCAGAATACGCAAAGGGAATCTCCTTCCATGAGGGGTGCGGGCAAGCGAGAGGACTGCACGAAGCAAGCTGTGAGCAGAATATCAAACCGCAAAGGCTGACAAGGCTGGGCGCGGCGCCCAGGGCGCCAGACCCATCCCTGCACGCCAGGCTTCGGCAATCTGGCGGCGTGTTGCAAACCAGACGCCCTGCTGGCGCGCCATATGTTCCAGCAGCCGTTCAAGCCCGCCTATCCGCGCTGGCCTGCCGATAATGCGCAGATGCAGGCCGATGGAGAGCATCCTTGGCCCCTGCCCGCCTTCAGCATAAAGCCGATCAAAGGCTGCCATGCAGTAGCGTGCGAAATCATCCCCCTGCACAAAACCACCGCCTGGTTGAAAGCGCATATCATTCGTATCGAAAGCATAAGGCAGCACGACAATCTCTCGCCCGGCGATGCTGGCCATATAGGGCGTGTCATCATCATAGGCGTTGGAATCATACAGAAACCCGCCATGCTCTGCCAAAAGCCGGCGCGTATTCACTGAAGTCGCGGACCGCGTATGCCAACCAACCGGTGGTGTGCCGGCTGAGGCCGTAATCGCCGCCACAGCACGTGCAATGACCTGGCGTTCCTCCGCCTCTGGCATATTCACCTGGCGTTCCCAGCGCCAACCATGGCTCGATACCTCATGCCCATCCGCCACGGCCTCTGCGGCGATCCAGGGGGAATGATGCAAGGCGCGCCCGCAGGCATTCAAAGTCGCATGCACGCCATGGGCGTTGAGGGCGCTGCGGATGCGTCCCCAGCCGCGGCGCGTGCCGTAAGCATAGTGGCTTTCCATGCAGAGATCGCGTGAGCCTTCCACACGTTCCACCGCTTCATAGATGAATTCATTGCTGGCATCGCCTGCCGCGAGAGAGAGCTCCGCCCCTTCTTCGATATTCACCACCATGGAGACCGCCAATTGTGCACCATTGGGCCAGCGCACCGGTGGTTCCGCGCCGTGATAGCCGCGCATATCGCGATCAAGGGGCAGGGGGGGATAGGTCATCAGAAATCCGCAAGCTTGCGCAGGCCAACAAGCCTGTCGCCAATAATCATCACAATCACCGCCAGCAGGATCAGCCCGGCCGAAATCGCAGCGATGGTTGGGTCTGGCCGTTCTTCCACATATTGCAGCATTTGAATGGGCAAGGTCTTGGTCCAGGCATCGGTGAAGAAGATGGAGACGGGATAATTATCCATCGAAGCGAGAAAGGCGAACATGCCAGAGGTGAGGAAGGCGGGCCCAAGCGCTGGCACCAAAACGCGCCTGACCGCTTGCGCCGGGGAACAGCCCAGCATACGCGCCGCATCCAGCAGCGTGAAATCAAACAGGCTGAGCGCCGCAAGCACGGTGCGCACCACATAGGGCATGGTGATCACCACATGCGCGATCAAAAGGCTTGTCCAGGCTTCGCGGAGGCCGATCAGGCGAAAGCCCTGCAGCATGGCGATACCCACCACCAGACCTGGCAGCATGAGCGGCGATACCAGGAAGGTCGCAATCGCATCACGCCCCGGAAAGCGGCCGCGCACAATGGCAATGGCGCAGAGCGTGCCGAGCACCAGGGAAATCAGCGTCGAAAGCCCCGCAATTTGTACGGAGGTGATGATGGAAGGCCAAAGCCCGCGCGTATTCGCAAGCCTTTCATACCAACGAAGCGACCATTCCGGTGGCGGCAGCGTAAACACAGCGGAATTGCCGAAGCTGACCGCAACCGTCACCACCAAGGGCGTCAGCAGGAAAATCACCGCACAGCCGGCAATGACCCACATCAGGGCCTGTGCAATGCGTTCCGAGGCCGTCATGAGAAGCGCCCCGCCCGACGCGCCAGCAGGCTCGATAGAAGCACAATCATCACTGCCAAAACCAATAAAACTGTCGCGGTGACAGACCCCAAGGCTTCATTACGCATCAGCAGGAAGGACCGGCCGGTCAGCGTTGCCAGGGTCTGGAAGCGATCACCGATCAGCAGGCTTGGGATCACGAACATGGAAACCGCGAGGGAAAATACAAAGGCGATGCCGCTGACAACGCCCGGCAGGGTCAGCGGCAGCAGGATACGGAAGAAACGCCGGAAGGGTCCCACACCAAGCGTGGCGCCCGCTTCCATCAGGCGCGGATCAATCAGCTTCACCACGGAGTAAATGGGCAGGATCATAAAGGGCAGGAAGACATTGGCCGCGCCAATCACCAGCCCGGTTTCGGTGAAAAGCAGCCGCTGCGGTTCAGACCAGACGCCGATACCCACCAGGAATTGTGAAACAACGCCATCGCGCCTGAGCACCACCTGCCAGGCAAAAGCCTTGACCACCACACCAACCGACAGCGGTAGGATAATGGCGGCGAGCAAAATCACTTGCACCACGCCCTTGGCGCGCGCCAGCGCAAAAGCAACCGGATAGCCGACCAGCAGGCAAACCAGCGTCACCAGCCCCGCGATGCGCATGGTATTGCCAATCACGCGCCAGGAAAAAGGATCGGCGAAGAAGTCACGAAATAGCGCGAAGCTGATCCCCTCTGGCCCCGTGATGCTGCGTGCCAGAAGCCAGAGCAAGGGCAGCGCATAAACGAGCACGAGATAGGCCACCGCCGGCACGGCAAGCCAGCCGATCAGGGAGCGATCCCGATTCATGAGTCTGCGGTGCGCGGGAAGACCAAGGTGTCCTCCGGCGCCCAGGAAATCGGCAGCACGGCATTCGGGGCGATATCCGCGGGCAGGCGGGCGGAGGTTTCAAGCAGGATCGGTTCATCCTCGGTTGAGGCGAAATGCGCCTGCACCCGCGCCCCCTGAAAGACGATATCGGCAAGCCGTGGCGCGATGCTGTTATGTCCTTCCTGCGTGCCGAAGGATATCCGCTCAGGCCGAATGCCCAGCAGCACGGGGCTGCCACGCGCAAAACGGCCTTGGGCACGCAGGATGCCATGCGCTGTAGTCACGGCAATGGTGCCATCTGTTTCGACCGAGGTGACTTCTCCGAAAATGCGCGTGGATAGACCCACAAATTGCAGGGCAAAGGGCGTGGTAGGCCGGTCATACAAGGCCTGCGGCGAATCCAATTGTTCGATCCGGCCTTGGTTCATCACCGCGATCCGGTCAGACATGACCAACGCCTCATCCTGATCATGGGTCACGAAAATCGCGGTGGTGCCCAGTTCACGCAGCAGCCGCTTCAATTCCATCTGCATCGTCTCGCGCAATTTGCGATCCAGGGCAGAAAAAGGCTCATCCAACAAAAGCAGCTTGGGCGCCACAGCCAGGGCGCGTGCCACCGCCACGCGCTGCTGCTGCCCACCCGATAATGCTCGCACGGACCGATCAGCGAAATCGCCCATCCGCACCAGCTCAAGGAAGCGGGTCACAATGGCCGCGATTTCCTGCCGCGCCACGCGTCCACGCAGCCCGAAGCCAATATTCTCCGCCACGCTCAAATGCGGGAAGAGCGCGTAATTCTGAAACACCACGCCAACATCCCGCTTATGGGGCGGGCGCGCGGTGATGTCTTGGCGATCAAGAATGACAGCGCCGGATTCGGCAGAGGTCAGGCCCGCGATGATACGCAGCAAGGTTGTCTTGCCGCAGCCGGAAGGACCAAGCAGGGAAACAAATTCACCCCGCGCCACTTCCAGCGCTACACCATCCAGAACCGTGGCAGTACCGAAGCTTTTGCTGGCGTTCCTGACTTCTAGGAACGCCTCACTCACAATGCCATCTCACGGTCCCAGCGCTGTACCCAAGCGTTACGATTTTCGGCGACAAAGGCCCAATCAATCGGGTGCACCGTGACGCCGCTTGGCATGCCAGGCGGCGTGGTTGCGTCCAGATTCGTTGGCAGCGCAAAGGTTGGCGGTGCAATGCGGTTCTGCACTTCAGCGCCCAGCAATTCATTGACATAGGCGAAGGCGAGGTCCTGATGGGGGCCGCCCTTCACCACGGCGATACCGGAGGGCACGGGGAAAATCCCCTCACGCGGGGCAACCATGCCAACCGGCGCGCCATCAAGCCGGCGCTGCATGCCGAAGGAGGAAAGCGCACCCACAATCATATGCGCTTCCCCCTGCTCCATGAGCGAGAAAGCCTGCGGCATTTGACTGTAAGCGGTGAGAAGATTTGGCTTGAGGCGCCGGAAGCCGGCAAAGGCCGCGTCAATGTCCTTATAGGCTTCGGCCATTGGCTTGCCGGTCACCAAATGCGCCATCATGAAGATATTGGGCAGGCCTTCGGTATTTTGCAGCGATGGTACGATGATACGGCTGCGGAAGCGGCCTTCAAACATATCATTCCAGGATGCCGGCGGCGTGCGCAGGACATTGGAATTGAAGGCAATGCCCTGCCAGGGCTGCAAATAATTCGCCCACATGCCATCCATATGCATGGTGCCGGGCTTGAGCCGCGCCGCATTTGGCGCCTTCGCCGCAGTGATCGGTTCCAGCAAACCCTCGCGCACCGCGAGGATCATCACCGGATCGTCCATCTGCACGACCGAAATATAGGGTCGGTCCTTGTTCTTCTGCATTTTCTCAAGATTGACGAGCGACCTGGTGCCTTCAAAGGTCAGCCGGCAGCGGAATTTGCGTTCAAAGGCCGCCTGGACATGGGTTTCAAACCAGGGCTTGTGACTGGCCGCTCCGCCGATCACGATTTCACGCGTCTGCGCCCGCACAATGCCGGGGCTCGCCAGCACGAAACTACCGGCGCCAAGGGCCGCAGCGAAACGACGACGATTCATGGGGGGGTTAAATTCGGACATTTCAGATACTCCGCTTTCTCAGACGGAGGGGAGCAATCCGCGTGCCGCCCGTGACGGCGCCTGAAAACGAGAAGACGATAGCAATTCGCCGAAGAAATAGGCAAAAAATGCACAAAATTTAGCGCATTGGCGTCTTATTGCGCTAAGCGGTGCCTCTGATATCCGGCGTGAGGTTCTTCTTGCGTTGCTGGGCGGCCGGTAGAGCGCTCAATGACCGTCGCTTTGCCCAAAGGATTCCACGCTGAAGCGAAAGGCACGAGTTTCGCTCGACCAATGATCCGGCGCCAACCCCGCCTTGCGTTTCAGCGCGCGAATGAAGACGCGGGGATCAGGAATACCACCCCAGACATGCGGCAGAAACAATGCCTGGCGCTGACCGTCGCGCAAAATCAGCCCATCGCGATCAGGATCAAGCGCATTGATAAGTTCCGCCTCGCTATTCACGGCAATCGGGCGCGGCTGGCTCAGGATGGAAACATCCACCTTCACCCCGGCCAATTCCTCAGCCGTCAGCGGCTTGAAGCGCGGGTCGCCAAAGGCGGCCTTCCAGGCGCTATCGGAAATATCCTCATGCAAGGCGCGATGCGCCGTCACGCTGCCGATGCAACCCCGCAAAGCACCATTCAGCGTGAGTGTCACAAAGCTTGCGCGCTGCGCCTTCATGGAAGGTGAAAGCGCGCCCCAGCCAATCTTGGGCCGGCGCCCCTGCTCCACCCCAAAGCGCACCATGAATTGCGCCAGATCGAACACCAGCTTGCGGTCTGAATCCGTCAACCGCGCTTCCTGCGCATATTCAAACGCGACCGAGGCATAACCCACCACGCGCGCCTTATCGCCATGGGTATCGCCGGAATTGCGATAATCGAGCGACGTCGCGCGCATATCCAAGGCGCGCGCGCGTTCCAGCAGCCCATAAAGCGCGTGCCGCCCGCAGGCTTCCGCACCGCCAATGCGCTCCCCGCGCAATTGTTCAATCGCAGCGACAGTGCCGATATCCTTGGCGCGCGCTTCCCCATAGCCCAGGTAATGCGACAGGTCTGAGGAGATGATGATCGCGGTCTCCGGCCCGCCCCAGACCGCTTCAAGCGCTTGCGCCACCTGTTGCGGTGTGGCCTGCCCGACCAAAACGGGAATGATGGCAACCTGGCCCAGGGCGCGCTGGATGAAGGGCAGATGCACTTCAATGCCATGTTCGCGTGTGAAGGGGGCTGGGTTTTCCGCCACAAAGGGCAGCGCCAGCAGCTTCGCGATCGCTGCGCGATCCACCGGCACCAGGCCAAGCGGCGTTGCCCAGGCATGGGCGGGATGCACTGCCAGCCCCTGCACCGCCATGCGATGCGGCGGGCTCAGGATCACCACGCGCCGGATGGTGCCGCGCTGGGCAGCCAGCAGGCGATAGGCGCTGCCCGCAATGGCGCCAGAAAACACATGCCCCGCATGGGGGGCGACCACGGCCTTCGGGCTGAGCGCCCAAGGCCGCGCGGCGGCAATATGGCGGTCCACGCCCGCGGCCAGGCTGGCGGCATCGGCGGGGTAGAAGGTGCCCATCACTTCGGGGGCTTTTGTCGCAGCGTCCATCGCCCCATTATAAACACTATGGCCGCCGAAACCACTCTTGCCCAAGCCCAAACGCTCACTGGCGTGCCAACGCGCTGGTGGACGAAGCTTTCTGATGGCCGGTTCCGCTGCGATGTCTGCCCGCGCGAATGCAAAATGCGTGACGGCCAGCGCGGGCTATGCTTCGTGCGCGGCGCCAATCAGGATGGCGTGGTGCTGACCACCTATGGCCGGTCTTCCGGCTTTTGCGTGGACCCGATCGAGAAAAAACCGCTCAATCACTTTCTGCCCGGCACACCGGTACTTTCCTTCGGCACGGCGGGCTGCAACCTCGCCTGCGATTTCTGCCAGAATTGGGGCATTTCCAAAAGCCGAGAGATGGATAGCGTCGCGTCCACCGGTCGGCCCGAGGTGATCATGCGCGCGGCAAAGCAACTCGGCTGCCGGTCCATCGCCTTCACCTATAATGATCCGGTGGTTTTCCTTGAATATGCCCTGGATATCGCGAAGGTATGCCGGGCCGAGGGCATCAAGACGGTCGCCGTCACCGCCGGCTATATGAATGCTGGCCC
The DNA here is from genome assembly GCA_020249505.1 of Roseomonas sp. GTDB lineage: Bacteria > Pseudomonadota > Alphaproteobacteria > Acetobacterales > Acetobacteraceae > Neoroseomonas. The sequence goes on from JADCFN010000006.1 coordinate 62,486, forward strand.
GCGCGAGGAATTCTACCGCCACATAGACGCCGCCAATATTGACCTGAAAGCCTTCACCGAGGGGTTTTACCGCGACATCACCAAGGGCCAATTGGAACCAGTCAAGGAAACGCTGATCTATCTGAAGCGTGAAACTAAGGTCTGGTTTGAAATCACCACACTGCTGATCCCCGGGCTGAATGATTCGGATGGCGAAATAATTTCCTTATCGGAGTGGATTGTTGATGCCCTCGGCCCGGATGTGCCGCTGCATTTCAGCGCCTTCAAGCCGGATTTCCGCATGAAGGACCGGCCTGGCACGCCGCCCGAAACCCTGTTCCGCGCGCGGCGTTTGGCGCGCGCCGCCGGCGTCAGGCATGTCTATGTCGGCAATATCCATGCGCCCTCGCGCGCCAGCACCTGGTGCCATGCCTGTGGCGGGTCGCTGATCAAGCGCGATTGGTATGAACTTCTGGAATGGCGCCTTGGCCCGGATGGTGGTTGCCCGGATTGCGGCACGCCCCTGCCCGGCGTGTTCGAGGAAAAGCCCGGCACCTGGGGCCGCAAGCGCCAAAGCGTGCGGCTGGCGCCATAGCCATGCAGCGCCGCGCCATCCTGGGCGGGCTTTTGGCCGCGCCGGCCTTGGCGCAAACGCCGGAACGGGCGCTGCGCCTGATTATCGCTTTCCCACCTGGCGGCAGCACGGATATTCTGGGTCGGATGATCGCGCCCCGCATGGGGGAAGTGCTGGGCGGGCTGGTGACACCGGAAAACCGCAGCGGCGCTTCGGGCGCGGTAGGCGCGGGGTTTGTCGCGCAGGCTGCGCCGGATGGGGCGACAATTCTGCTCGATTCCGGGGGGCAATCGGTCAATCCCTTTCTGATGCGCGGCCTTGGCTTCGATTATGTGCGGGATCTGGCACCCATCACGCTGCTCGCCACCCTGCCGCTTATCCTGATCACGCGGGCCGAATATGGCGTGGCGGATTTGCCCGCGCTGCTCGCGCGGCTTCGCGCTGCGCCGGATCAGGCGCGCTATGGCAGTGTTGGCGTCGGGTCCCGCACCCATCTGGCCGCCGCAAGCCTGTTGCGGCGGGCGGGCATTCGGGGAGAACACATCCCCTATCGCGGCGGGGCGGATCAAATGGCGGGCTTGCTCCGGGGTGATGTGCCCTTTGGCTTTACCTCTCTGGCGCTGGCTGCCCCTTTGATCCGGGAGGGCAAGGCCCGCGCCATTGGCCTTTCCGCACCCACCCGCAGCATGGCCTTCCCGACGCTGCCGACCATCAGCGAACAGGGCTTTGCCGGGTTTCAGATGGGCGATTGGCTCGGGCTTTTAGCCCCCGCTGCCACCCCCGCGTCGGTAATCGCCCGCTTGGGCGCCGCCGCCAAGGATTCGGTGGAACAGCCCGCCCTGGCGCCTCGGCTGGAAGCGCTTGGCCTGACGCCCGCCGCGGAAGGCCCGGAAGCCTTCGCCCGCTTCCTGGCCACCGAGCGGGCCGAAATGCGCGATCTGATCGCGGCCGAGGGGATCAGGCTGGAGTGAAACGCGCCTTCGGGCGAATAAACCCAAGCCCTGTGTCCCTTTACGCTTGCAAACCGCGCCCGAACATCGCAGATAGCGCCCACCAGAGTCTAAACCCTGAACCCTTATGGCGGGCGGCGTCCGGCGAAAGCCGGGGCGGGCGTCCGGCTTTTGCTTATGGAGGCCCACCGTGGCGCGTACCCCGCTTGATCGTATCCGCAATATCGGCATCACCGCGCATATTGACGCGGGCAAGACCACCACGACGGAACGCATCCTGTACTACACCGGCAAGTCCCACAAGATCGGTGAAGTGCATGAAGGCAATACCACCACCGATTACATGGATCAGGAGCGTGAGCGCGGCATCACCATCACCTCCGCCGCCGTGACTGCCGTGTGGAATGATCACCGCATCAACATCATTGATACGCCCGGCCATATCGACTTCAACATCGAAGTGAACCGGTCCTTGCGCGTGCTGGATGGCGCGGTCTTCATCATTGAAGGTGTCGCCGGCGTGCAGCCGCAGTCTGAGACCAATTGGCGCCTGGCTGACCGCTATAACGTGCCGCGTATTATTTTCATCAATAAGCTTGATCGCACCGGTGCCGATTTCTATCGCGCTGCCGATACGCTGACCGAAAAGCTCGGCATCAACTGGGTCGCGCTGCAACTGCCGATCGGCATTGAAGACACCTTCCAGGGCATTGTTGACCTGGTGGAGATGAAGGCGCTGATCTGGGAAGGCGACGAGCTTGGTGCGAAGTATCACGAAGCGCCGATCCCGGCTGACCTTGCTGATAAGGCCGCCGAATATCGCCAGAAGCTGCTTGATACCGTTGTCGGCATTGATGAAGCCGCGATGGAAGAATATTTCGACAAGGGCGATGTCAGCATCGAAACCCTGAAGCGCTGTATCAAGCGCGGTACTATCACTGGCGAATTCCGCCCGGTGCTCTGCGGCACGGCCTTCAAGAACAAGGGCGTGCAGCCCCTGCTCGATGCCGTGATTGATTACCTGCCCTCCCCGATTGACCGCGAAGGCATCAAGGTTGCGCCGGAAGAAGGCCAGGATGAATCGGCGGATCGCCGCGTGATCCCCGCCAATGAAAATGAGCCTTTCGCTGGCTTGGCGTTCAAGATCATCAATGACAAATACGGCAATCTGACCTTTGTGCGCGTTTATCGCGGCGTGCTGCGTTCAGGTGACCAGGTGTTGAACACCACCAAGGGCCACAAGGAACGTGTGGGCCGCATGTTCCAGATGCATGCCGACAAGCGCGAGGAAATCAAGGAAGTCTTCGCGGGTGACATCGCGGCTTTCGTGGGCCTGAAGGATACCGGCACGGGTGACACACTCGCCGCCCAGGAAGATGCGGTGGTGCTGGAGCGCATGGCCTTCCCGGTGCCGGTGATTGACATCTCGGTGGAGCCCAAGACCAAGGAAGGGGTTGAGAAGATGACCCTTGGCCTGCAGAAGCTGGCGGGTGAAGACCCGTCCTTGCGGCTGCGCACCGATCAGGAAAGCGGCCAGACCATCCTTTCCGGCATGGGCGAATTGCACCTGGAAATCATCATTGACCGCCTGAAGCGCGAATATGGTGTGGATGCGAATATCGGCGCGCCGCAGGTTGCCTATCGTGAGACCATCAGCCGCGCGCATACCGAAACCTATACCCACAAGAAGCAGTCGGGCGGTTCGGGCCAATACGCCGAAGTGAAGATCATCTTCGAACCGAAGGAACGCAACGAAGGGATCGAATTCCATAATGGCGTTGTGGGTGGCGCGGTGCCGAAGGAATACATCCCGGCGGTTGAAAAGGGCATCAAGGTGCAGGCCGATACCGGCGTGCTGGCCGGCTTCCCCACCGTGGACTTCAAATACAGCCTGGTGGATGGCAAGTATCACGACGTTGACTCGAGCGCTCTGGCGTTTGAAATCGCCGCCAAGGCCTGCTTCCGCGAAGGCATGAAGAAGGCCGGCCCGGTGATCCTGGAACCGATCATGGATGTGGAAGTGACCACGCCATCCGACCATGTGGGCGATGTGGTGGGCGATTTGAACCGCCGCCGCGGCGTGATCCAAAGCCAGGACATGGCGGGCACGAGCGTTATCGTGCGCGCGCATGTGCCGCTCAAGGAAATGTTCGGCTATATCTCGAACCTGCGCGGCATGACGAAGGGGCGTGCTTCCTTCTCCATGCAGTTCCACCATTATGATCCGGTGCCGCGCAATATCGCGGATGAGATCATGGCGAAGTCGGCCTGATCCTGCTTTAGAAGCAGGTCAGCAAAACGGCGCGGGGCCTTCCCGCGCCGTTTTTGTTTGGGGGTGGGCTGTTGGGGCGCTTGCATCCCCTGCGGCCGCGTCATTATGCTGCCGGTTGAATGAGCAATTTTGACCCGCCTCCCTATATCGGGAAATTGATCTCCGCCATCAATGATGGCGCGAAATCGGCGCAGCTTGGCGCGGTAGCCTTTGTTTTTATCGGGCTCTTTTTGCTCGCCACCTCCTTCTCGGCCACGGATGAAGATTTGCTGATCGGCAAATCCATCAGTATTTCGCAGCTTGGCGGCGTGACCGTGCCGGTGGTGCTTTCCTTCGGCTTCATGCCGGCGATCTTCCTGGCTTTGCATCTTTATACGCTGATCCGCTTTGACCTGCTGATGCAGAACCTCCGGCATTTTGAGGCAGAGTTGCGCGCCCATGTGCCGCTGCAGCGCGACCGCGACCGCTGCCTGCAATTGCTGGCCAATACGGAATTCATCCAGGCGGTGGTGCAGCCGGAGGCGAGTTTTGTCTTCCGTTGGACCTATCGCTTCATGCTGGCGGTATTTCCGGTGGCGGTGCTGCTGCTGGTGCAGCTTGGCTCGCTCCGTTTGCAGAGCGATGTGGTGAATATCGTCCATCACATTACCATCCTGCTCGATATCCTGCTGCTGATCTGGTTCTTCCGCCGGCAAAGGCCTTCGGGGGATTCGGTGATGCGCTGGCTGTTCAAGCGCGGGCGCTTCGTGCTGCCGGTGCTGGTGCTGGGGTTCAACTTCGCCTGGTGCCGGGTGCCGAGCGCAGAGGCGACCACGGTGGGGGCGGGGAAGCAGGCGGAGTCCTTCAGCGAAGCCTTCCAGCAACCGGTGGATTTGCTGCTCTGCCCCCATGTTGGGCTGGGGTGCCGATATCTTTCTGTGCCGGGGCGCACCCTGGTGGGCAAGGTCTGGGATAACCGCACCTTTTTAGAACTCCGCGCCGGTGAGGAATTAGACGGGAAGCGGCGCGCTGCCTTTGACCCCTTGGTGCTGCAGAATAAGCGGCTGCGCTTTGCTAATTTGTCTGGGAGCCAGTTTTTCAATGTGGATTTGAGCGGGGCTGACTTGCGGGGGGCAACGCTTGATGGGGCATTCATGCAGCAAGCGCAACTTAATAGGGCGCAGTTGCAGGGCGCGAGGCTTGATCTGGCGCAGTTGCAGGGCGCGCGGCTTGATCGGGCGCAGTTGCAGGGCGCGCGGCTAAATGGGGCGCAGTTGCAGGGCGCGTCGCTCAATCGGGCGCAGTTGCAGGGCGCGTTGCTTGATAGGGCGCAGTTGCAGGGCGCGTCGCTTCAGGAAGCGCAGTTGCAGGGCGCGTGGCTTGAGCGGGCGCAGTTGCAGGGCGCGAGGCTTCGGGAAGCGCAGTTGCAGGGCGCGCGGCTTGATGGGGCGCAGTTGCAGGGCGCGTCGTTATGGATGGTGCAGTTGCAGGGTGCGTCGCTTGAACAGGCGCAGTTGCAGGGCGCTATGCTTACTTTGACACAGTTGCAGGGCACCCTGATTGCAAATGCGCAAATTTGGCGCTTACGGGCGCACAGCGCCGAACTTGATGATGCGCAATTTAGCAACCTGGATTTCAGCGACGCAGCGCCCTGCCCAAATCGACTTCCGCTTGTTAGGGCCTGCCCCAACCCGCGCTCCTGGGCTGGCTGGATCGAGGAGTGGACCAAGTCCATCCCTGAAGGAGACCTGCGAGACGCGGCGCGGCGAAGCTTCGCAATACTCACGGCGGAGGACCAACCCGCGGGCGCAGAAACCGCGCAAGGCACTTGGCGCAATCATCCACCCTCGCAGCCGGAGGCTGTCGCCAAGCGACTGGGCGACCTTGCCTGCGGACCCGATCATGCCCCGCATATCGCGCGCGGCATTTTGTGGCAGATTTCGTTGGAAGAATCCCGCTACCTCGGCGACCACCGCAAGACCCTCGCCGCCCGCATGCTGAATGCTGATTGCCCCGGCGCAAAAGACCTTACCGAACGTCAGCTCTCTCTCCTCCGCGCCATCGCCGCCGGGCGCCGCTAACCCTACCCCGCCGCCACCAAAACCTCCGCCGCTGCGCGCAGCAACATCCCCTCACGGCGCCAGAGCGCTTCCAGCACGCGGAAGTGATCCGCCTCTGGCACCGGGATCAGCGCGCCGGGTGCTTGCGCCTCCGCACGATGGCGATGAAAGACGCGGCTTTGTCGGCGCAGTTCCGGCAATTCCCGCGCGCCATAGGCAATGGCGATCGGCTTTTGCACGACAGGTCGGCGGATCGGCGAATGCGCCGCGATTTCGGCGGGCGTCAAATGCAGCTTGTCGTTCAGATTGGTCTCGGCAATCGGGGCCAATTCATAAATGCCGGACATGGCGAGCGCGCCCACCACCAAAGGATGCTCCGCCGCCAGCGCCGCCAAATGCCCGCCGGCGGACCAGCCGGAAGCGACAACCTTCCCCGCCACACCATGCGCCGCACCATGCGCGCCGAGCCAATCCAGCGCGGCATGGATTTCGGCAACGATGCGCGTCATGGAAGCCTCAGGTGCCAGCGTATAGCCGCAAATCCCAACCGACCATCCGGCAGCCAAGGCGCCTTCGGCCATGATGGCGAAATCCTCCCGCCGATTGCGCTGCCAATAGCCGCCATGGATGAAGACCAGGCAGGGCGCATCGGCACGCACGGCGGGGTAGAGATCCCAAGCCTCACGCGCGCCACGGCCAAAAGGCAGATCAAGATGCCCGGCGTGCTTGGCGCGAAACGCGTCAGACAGCGCATTGCGATTGGCGACCTGCGCCGCGCTATCGGCCACGCCATTGAGGTTATCATAAGCCGCATCGCGCGCGGCCTGGGGCCAGCCGGCCCAGCCTTCCGCCAGGGTATAGGGGCTTGTCATGGCTTGATCACTCCAATCGGGGCGCCGGCCACAAACGCGTTGATGGCGGCGACGGTTACTTCGTAATTGGTGCGGTAATTCTGTTCCGTCACGTAACCAAGATGCGGTGTCAGCACGGTATTGGGCGCACCAAGGATCGGGTGATCCGCGGCCAGAGGCTCAATATCAAACACATCCAAGCCAGCGCCGGCGATGCGGCCTTCCTGCAGCGCCGCAATCAAGGCGGCCTGTTCAATCAGCGGCCCGCGGCTGGTGTTCACGATGAAGGATGTTGGTTTCATCAAAGCGAGATCGGGCGCGGTGATGGTATTGCGCGACCGATCCGACAAAACCAGGTGCAAGGTCACCACATCGGCTTCACGCAGCAATGTCGCCTTGTCCACGCGGTTTGCGCCAATCTCGGCGGCGCGCTCCTCGGTCAGGTTGCTGGACCAGGCGAGCACCTTCATACCAAAGGCCTGGCCGATTTTTGCAACGCGCCCGCCAAGCTTGCCAAGCCCGATCACGCCGAGCGTCTTGCCTTCCAGCCCAAGCCCCACATGCGTCTGCCAGCGCCCGGCACGCAGCGCTTCCTGCTGGCGCGGAATATCGCGTACCAGGGACAGGATCAGCCCCCAGGTGAGGTCCGCGGTCGGATCGCCGGAAGTGCCCGTGCCGCAAAACACCACGCCACGTTCAGCGCAAGCGGCGGCATCAATGGAACGATTGCGCCCGCCCGTTGTGATGATCAAGCGCAGGTTGGGCAGGGCTTCAATCAGCTTGCGCGGAAAGGGCGTTCTTTCGCGCATCGCCAAAATGGTATCAAAGGGTTTCAGCCGTTCCACCAGCGCCGCGTGATCGGTGATGGTATCGCGAAAAACCGTGATCTCGAGCCCCTTCGGCAGCTTCTCCCAGGGGCCGAGGGAAAGCGCCACGCCCTGGTAATCATCCAGAATGGCAAGGCGCTTGAGCGGTGCAACGGGCATAAGATGTTCCTTGGAATTACGAAGGGTTCAGGGTGATGCGCTGAAGCGCAGCGCGCAGCGTCTCAGGCAAGGGTGTTGGCGTTTTCTGCGTGGCGCGATCCACATAGACATGCACCAGATAGCCCTCGGCACTCGCCTCATCCTCATCATTGCGGAAGATACCGACCTCATAGCGGACGGATGTATTGCCCGCACGCCCGCAGCGCACACCGCAGGTGATGTCATCCGGAAAGGCGATGGGCGCGAAGTAGCGGCATTGCGTTTCCACCACCAGGCCAATCACCGGCGCGGTCGGGATATGCAAAAACCCTGAGGAAGTCAGGAAACGCGCCACCGCGCTATCTATCCAGGAATAATAGATGACGTTGTTGATATGGCCATAGACGTCGTTGTCCATCCAGCGTGTCGCGATGGGCACGAACATGGCGTAATCGGCGCGCCGGGCGCGTTGCTTGCTCATGCGCTGCCCCTAACGGCCCAAGGCACGCGTGACAATCGCATTATCAACGCAATCGGAGAAGCTTGGCTCGCGCGCAATCACGCCCGCAGTTTTCATCGCACCGCGTAGCTGCGTGAAGGCCGCTTCGGGGAAATGTGGCGTCTCAGGCCAAAGCCGCGCGGCCTGATAGCGGGCCAGGCCATGGGTTAACTCGGCCAGGGTCACATCGGGGAAAAGTGGAGCGACACTTGCAGCGATCTCCGCCGCAGGCGCCGCGTACACATAAGCCAGCGCATCGGCCAAGGCGCGTGTCATGGCTTCAAACTCTGCGCTGAAGCGCTGGATATTCGCGGCCGTTGCGTAAAGCGCGGTATAGGCGCTGGGGCCGCGATCCGAAGCGCGATGCCACACCGCGCCGCCCTTGGCTTCCAGCCGTGTCGCGAAGGGTTCGAACATTTGCGCGACATCCAAACGGCCCTCGGCCACCGCATCGGCGTTTTCCGCCATGGTCTCGTCGGTCACGCGCGCCAAGGCGTCAGGGTCCACCCCCGCCTGGCGCAAATCATCCTGCAAGCACCACCAAGGGGTCGGCACTTCCTTGACACTGCCGAAGCGGAGCTTGGGCAAATCCTTCAGGCTGAAGCCCGGGTTCGCCCCGCGGCCCAGCAGCATGAAGGGATCGCGCATCACCACCGCGCAAAAGGACCGCAAGGGGCAGCCGGGATCGGCGGCACGCATCATGATCATGCGCATGGGGCCAGACCAGGCGACATCGGCCTGATCCGCGAGCAGCGCCTCCGCCGCCCGGGTCGGGTCGCCGGCCGTGGCGCGCGTGACGGTCACGCCATGGCGCGCGTAAAAGCCGCGCTGTTCGGCAACGTAAAACGGCGCGTAGAAGACGGCGCGGAAGGGTTCGGCAAGGCGGATGGGCTTCACAATCTTCGCTCCTTTGGCGCCCGCAGTCTGCCCGAGCTTGGCGTCCCGGTCAGCCCCGCAAGACGCGCCCCGAGTCGCGGTTTGACGCATTTCTGAACATCGTCCGCTAAGGCCCTGCCAGATCAGCAGGAAGCATCCAACCCCTTCGCCCGCCCATCGGAAGACGCTATATCTTGTGGGTGCCGCCGGGAACACCCACTAGAAGCTGTGGATAACTCGAAGGTGCATCAAGTCCGAGCCCCTCAGGAGTTTCATGTCCAGCGCCGCGCCCAGGCCCGATACCGCCACCCGCATTGAACCCTTTCGCCTGCGCGGGGCGAATTTCAATTTGCTTGTGCTCCGCCTGCTCGATCACCGGCCGGAAGCGGTGGTGCCCGCCATTGGCGATCAATTCCGCCGCGCGCCGGGGTTTTTGCGCTTCGCGCCCATCGTGCTTGGCCTCGGTGACATTCAGGTGCCGCCGAATGAGGTGGATTTCCCCGGCCTGATCAAGGGCCTGCGCGAGCTTGAGATCATGCCGATCGGCACGACCGGCGGCACGGCGGAAATGCGCAATGCGGCGCTGTCCTATGGCCTGCCACCGGTGCGCAGTGTCGGCGGCAAGGAAACGGATGAGATCGCGGCGCCCGCCGCGCCGGCGGGCGATGCCCCGCAAGCCGCACCACCGCCTCCGCCGCCCGCGGCCAAGCCAGCCGCTGCGCGCAGCACCATGGTGGTGGAACAGCCGGTGCGCGCCGGGCAGCGCATTTGGGCGGAAGGGGCTGATCTGATTATCACCTCCACCGTCAATGCGGGGGCCGAGGTGATTGCGGATGGCAATATCCATGTCTATGGCGCGCTGCGTGGCCGCGCCATTGCAGGTGGCGCCAGCAATATGGAGGCGCGGGTTTTCGCGCTGAATTTCGATCCGGAATTGGTTTCCATCGCCGGCTTCTACGCCGTGCGGGAAGGCTTTCCGGCAGCACAAATCGGCAAGGCGATGCAGGTGCGGCTGGTGGGTGAGCGCATGCGCTTCGACCCCATCACCTGATCGCAGCGCGACCAAGTTTCCGGGAGGCAGAGGATATGGCTCAGGTTATTGTGGTGACATCCGGCAAGGGCGGCGTCGGCAAGACGACATCCAGCGCCGCCTTCGCAACCGGCCTTGCCCAGCGCGGCAAGAAGACGGTGGTGATTGATTTCGATGTGGGCTTGCGCAACCTCGACCTCATTATGGGCGTCGAACGGCGCGTGGTGTTTGACATCATCAATGTCATCCAGGGTGAGGCGCGGCTGAGCCAGGCGCTGATCCGCGACAAGCGCGTTGAAACCCTTTCCATCCTGCCGGCGTCCCAGACCAAGGATAAGGATACGCTGACCAAGGAAGGGGTCGCGAAAATCATCGAGGAACTCTCGAAGGAATTCGATTACATCCTGTGCGATAGCCCGGCGGGAATCGAAAAGGGCGCGCTGCTCGCGCTCTATTTCGCTGATCAGGCGATTGTGGTGACGAACCCGGAAGTGTCATCGGTGCGGGATTCGGACCGTATTCTTGGCGTGCTGCAATCCAAATCAAAGCGCGCGGAAGAAAAGCGCGACCCGGTGAAGGAACATCTGCTGGTGACGCGTTTTGACCCGAACCGCGTGGAAAAGGGTGAAATGCTGAAGCTGGATGATATTCGCGAAATCCTGGCCATTCCGCTGCTTGGCGTGATCCCGGAAAGCGAAAGCGTGCTGCGCGCTTCCAATACCGGCACGCCGGTGATCATGGATAATGAAAGCAATGCCGGCCAAGCCTATGCCGATGCGGTTTCCCGCTTCCTGGGTGAGGATGTGCCGCATCGCTTCCTGGAAGCCGAGCGCAAGGGCCTGTTCCGGCGCCTATTTGGTGGGAGGGCCGCGTAATGTCTTGGCTCGATTTCTTCCGTGGCCGGCGCAAGGATGATAGCGCCGTTGCCGCCAAGGAAAGGCTTCAGATTGTGCTGGCGCATGAGCGTATTGGCCGCAATCGGGAAGATTTCCTGCCGAAGCTGCAACAGGAATTGGTCGCGGTGGTCGCGCGCTATGTCGCGATTGACCCGAGCAAGGTGAATGTGCATCTCGACCGCGGCGGGGATATGTCCACGCTGGAGATCGAGATCGAACTACCCGCGCCTTCCGCAATGCGGCTTGCGTCCGCGCGTTGATGATTTTCGGTAGGGCGCTGAATAATTCAGCGCCCCTCCTGCCGCCAGGCCAGCACCACGGTGCCGAGCAACAGTAACAGTGCCAACCAAGGCGGCAGCAGTGGCAAGGCGGAAATGCTGATCACACTGTGATCGGCATTGCGCCGGAGGCCAATCCAACCCGCGCCCGCAACCTCTCGCCCCGCCGGCACCATGCGCAATTCCGGCAGCGCCGGCGCGGCTTCCTGCCCCAGCCAACGCAGCGCGCCGCGGCCTTGCACCAGCGGGCGCAGCTTTTCGCCATCAGCGCGCAGATCAGCGATTTCCAAAGGATTGGTCACCGCAGCAGCGGCGAAAGCCACGCGCTTTCCATCACCCACCTGCCACACGCCGGGCATGCGCGCCGCAACATCGGCAATCGCGCGCCCGCCACCGGCTTCTTCCAACCGGATGGTGCTGCGCGTGCCATCTGGCGCGGTGATGGTCACTTCGGGCGGCGGCGCGGCTTCCAGGCTGCGGCGCGCAATCGCCATGCGGCCGCCATCAATCCGCGCCGTCAAATCTTCTTCTTCCAAAGTGGTTTCACGCATCAGCCAATGGGCGATGCGGCGCAGCAATTCTTCCTGCGGGCCGCCGCCATCATGCCCGCGCCCCCATAGCCAGATATGATCCGACATCAGCAGCGCCACGCGCCCCTCACCAACCCGGTCCAGCACCAGCAAGGGCATGCCTTCGGGGCTTTCCATTACCGCCATGCCGCCGCGTGCCTCACCGCGCAGCCAACGATACCAGCGGCCCCAACTTGCTTCTGTCGCGGCGCTATTGGCCCCCGCCAAAGCCTCGGTCACCGGATGCCGCGCGCCAAGCGTGCTGATGCGCGGGCGGAACGGCCCTTCCTCCACCCCTGCACCACGGCCCATCGGGCGCGCGGGCAATACTTGCGACAGCGGCGTGAAGGCCAAGGAGGCCGGCCCCGCGAATTCCGGCCCGACACTCATCAGCAAGGCGCCGCCGGCACGTACGTGATCGGCGATGTTGCGCATATAGGCTGGCGGCAGCAGGCCGCGATTGGTGAAGCGGTCAAACACAATCAGATCGAACTCGCGCAGCTTGACCTGAAACAGCTCCCGCACCGGAAAGGCAATCAGCGCCAATTCATTGAGCGGCGTCAGATCATCCTTCTCTGGCGGGCGGAGGATGGTGAAATGCACCAAATCCACGTTCGGATCGGCCTTCAATAGCCGCCGCCAGGCGCGTTCGCCGGCATGCGGCTCCCCAGAAACCAGCAGCACGCGCAGCCGATCCCGCACACCATTCACGGTGACAACCTGGCGGTTATTGAGCGGGCTGACCTCGCCCGCGCGAGGTTCGGCTTCAAGTTCAATCACCATCGGGCCGCCGCGCGCAACGGGGACGGAAATCGTGTGCTCACGCCCAATTGGGATTTCCTCACGCCGCGCAGCGCCACCATCGCGGCGGATAATCAGCCCAGCATTGCCGCCGGAAGCTGTCCCCAAATCCTCAATCACCACGCGCAATTCCACCTGCTGGCCGACAATGCCAAAGCCAGGGGCCGAGACCAGCCGCAGGCGCCGATCAACCTCCCCAGCGCGGCCGGGCAGCAGCACATGAAACGGTGCGTCAAAGGGGAGTAGCGCCGGCGCGTCATGCACCTGGCCATCGGTCAGCGCGATGACGCCCGCAAGCCGCGCCCGCGGCACATCCGCCAAGGCCGCCCCGAGCACGGAAAACAGCGCCGTGCCGCGCTGGCCGGCTTCCGGCACCTCCACCACCCGCAAATCAAGCGCCGGCAGGCGCGCGGCGCGCGCTTCCAAAGCTACGCGCGCGGCTGCGATGCGCTCCGCACGATCCGCAATCCCTGTGCTGTCACTCCGGTCAACGGCAAGGATCGCGATATCCGGCCGCGTTTCGCGTTCCTCGCGGAGCAGGCGCGGATTACAGAGTGCGCCCATCAAAATCACCGCCGCCAGCGCCCGCCACCAAATGCCGCGGGCGCGCTGAAACAGGCCATAGCCAAGGAAAAGCAAGGCGAGGAAAGCAAAAAGCGCCAGCAGCCAAAGCGGCAAGCGGGGGAGGAAATCTATATAGGCAAGATGCTGAGTCATGGCTGATCAGGCCGGGGTAGTGGCTGGCGAAAGCCAGCCTTACGCGCAGGGCTGGTGTGGCGGCTGCGCGCGAAACCGAGGCGGGTTAGCCTGGACCCCGCCATAACAATCACCGCACTAGGCGGCAGTGCTGCCAACCAGGCGCCAGGTTGGGTCGGCGCTACTGAGGTCGCGCTGGAAAGTCCAGACATCGGTCAGCTCCGTCACCGCTTCCGCACCGGAAACAATGGACCCATCGCGCGCCTGCACCAGATTGATCTGATCCGTCACCAGCCGCACCGTAACCTCGGCCACAGAGCCGCGGAGTTCCGCCGCTTCAATGCCGCTTTCCTCAACGCTGCGGAGTTCGGTGCGCTGGGTCTCGCCCGCTGCCTCACGTGCGGAAATCGCCTGGTCGAAGCCGGCGAAGGCTTCCTCGGACAAAAGCGGCTTCAAGGTCGCGCGATCACCACGGGCAAAGGCTTCCACGATCATGCCAAAGGCAGTCTCGGCACCGTCCAGAAAGCGGTTCGGATCAAAGCTGCGGTCGCGCTTTTGGATTTGCATCAGCGCCTCACCGGCTGGGCTGCGCGGATCAGGAATGACACGCCGTGCACCGCCCTGGGACGGCTTGGCACCAATCTCGACCTCAGTCGCAGGCCCCCGCGCGGGCACCGGCGCGGCTTCTGGCTGCGCCTGACGTTCAAACCCCGTCCGGCGGCCAAGCACACTCCGCAGTCGCAGCACCAAAAAGGCCGCAACCATCGCGAAGAGAATGAGATCTATCGGCAAGCCACCCATGTTTTTGCTCCTTGAGCCTTAATCTAGGGTGCCATAGTCGCCAGGGCAACGCTTCGCTTGCGCAAAGCCGCAACGGAATCACCTCAACGCCCAGGCCATTGCCCAAAAACTAGGCCGGTTGCGGCGAGCGGACGGCCTCGCTAGACCAAACTCAGTTCAAATGAGGGTGACAATCGTGATTCTGCTTCGGCACGGGCAAAGCGAATTCAACCTGCTTTTTACCCAAACCCGCAAAGACCCAGGGATTATTGACCCCAAACTGACACCGCTTGGCCAAACCCAGGCGGAAGAAGCGGCCGAGGCGCTTGCGCATGAAGGCATCAGGCGGATCATTGTCTCCCCCTATACCCGCGCTTTGCAAACTGCCCTGCCGGTAGCGCGGCGGCTCAACCTGCCGCTGACCGTCACGCCAACGGTGCGCGAACGCTATGCCTTCACTTGCGATATCGGCAGGCCGGTGACGGAGCTACGGCTCGATTTCCCCCATGTGGTGCTGGACCATATTGACGAGGTCTGGTGGCCACCCGTGGAAGAACCCGCCGAACAGGTGATTGATCGCGCCCAGCTATTCCGTGACGAAATGGCCGCGCTGCAGGATTGGTCCCATACATTGGTGGTGTCCCATTGGGGCTTCATCCTGGCCTTCACGGGCAAAAGCGTCATGAATGGCCAAATGCTGCGCGTGGACCCGACCGAAGCGCCCCCCGCCGAGATCATCTGGAAGCACTGAACGGGGAGCGTCGCGGCCCTACCCGGCCTCCAACCGATAACCGCCGCCATCCGTCAGCAGAATGCGCGCTTCCGCCGGGTTGGGTTCGATCTTCTGACGCAGCCGATAGATATGTGTCTCCAGCGTATGCGTGGTGACCTTGCTGTTATAGCCCCAGACCTCGCTCAGCAGGATTTCACGTGAAACCGGCTGCCCGCCGGCACTAAGCAGGAAGCTCAGGATTGCCGCCTCCTTTTCCGTCAGGCGAATCTTCCGCCCGCGCTTCGGTTCCTGCAGCAGCTTGGCGGCGGGGCGAAATTCATAGGGCCCGATGACCGAGGCGGCATCTTCACCCCCGTTGGAACGCTGGATGTGTGCGCGCAGCTTCGCCAGCAAGTCCTGCATTCTGAGGGGCTTGGTAATGGCATCATTCGCCCCAACATCCAGGCAGCGCAGTACTTCTTCTTCCCCCGAAGCCCCAGCCAATAGAATGATTGGCATGCGCATGCCCGCACGGCGCAACTTGGCGCAGAATTCACGCGCTGAGCCATCCGGCAGGCCCAGATCCAGCAGAATGGCGGCATAACGGCTTCCATCGGCGCGGATCAGTACCTCCGCCGCCGCAATGCTGGCAGCGCCCAGGGCAGTGAATTCGCCCCCGAAAGCCAATTGCTCGATTAGGCTGGCCCGGAGCCTTTCATTATCATCCACGATCAAGACGGGATGCGGGTGGGTCATCGGCGGCGAGCCTCATTCTTCTGTCCTGGAGCCCGGCCGCGACGGATGCAGCGCCCCTTCTTGAGCCGACCAGAATGCCACCGGCGAAGCCATGGCAGCAAGATATCGCCGCGGTGTGACGCCATGACGCGGTCACTGTCGGGCGGGGGCTCGCAAAGCGCCGCAACAGTGCCACATTCACGCCTACTGAATAAGCGCGTATTGGAAACCCTTCACATGTCCCTGCAAGGTGGCCGTTTGCCCCAAAGCCCTGAAATCGCCCCCGACCCGCGCCGCCTGGCCATGCGCGGCGTGCATCGTGCCATTTCCGATTTGCGGCGCGGCACCCCGGTGTTGATTTTCCAGCATGAGACAGCCTTGTTGGTCGGCGCGGCGGAAACGCTGGGCGCTTCTGGGCTTGCCGATATCGCCTCAGGCAGCTTGGCGACGCCGATGCTGCTGCTCGCACCTACACGCGCGGCGGGTTTGCTGCGCCGGCCCGTGACCCAGGCCGAGGATCAAGCCGTGGTGGCGCTACGCCTGCCCGCCGTGGCGCTGGACCCCGATAGGCTGCGCAGCTTCGCCGACCCCACCGCTGAAAGCCTGCTGCCGGCTGAGGCTGAACAAGTCTCCCCACCCCCACTGGCGGGCGCTGCGCTGGCCCTGGCCAAGCTGGGCCGGCTTTTGCCAGCGCTGGTGGCCGCGCCAGCGGCTTCTGGCGTAGCGGAGCGGCTTTCGCTGCTTCGCGTGCCGGCCGAAGATGTCTTGGCCTACCCGATCAGCGCCGCTGCCAGCCTGCAGCGCGTGGCCGAAGCACGCGTGCCGCTGGAAGATGCGCCGGAAGCGCGCATCATCGCTTTCCGTGCCGCCGATGGTGGGATTGAGCACCTCGCCATTTTGGTGGGCGACCCGGAAGCAAGCAACGCCGCCGGGCAGGCGCCTTTGGTGCGCGCCCATTCCGAATGTTTCACAGGCGATCTTTTGGGCTCGCTCCGCTGCGATTGCGGGCCGCAGCTGCGCGGCGCCATCAAACGCATGGCGGAAGACCCCGCGGGCGGTGTGCTGCTTTACCTGGCGCAGGAAGGCCGAGGCATTGGGCTCGTGAACAAGCTGCGTGCCTATACAATGCAGGATCGCGGGCTAGATACACTCGATGCCAATCGCGCGCTTGGCTATGGCGCGGATGAGCGCAATTTCCTGGTGGCGGCCACCATGCTGCGCGAGATTGGGATGACGCGTGTCAGGCTACTGACCAATAATCCCGACAAGCTTTCGGGCCTTGCAGCATGCGGCATTGATGTGGTGGGCCGTGAAGCGCATCAATTTGATCCCAATGGCGTGAATGACGCCTATCTGGACACCAAGGCGCGACGCTTCGGGCATATGCTGGGATAGACAATGAGCCCATCCAGTCTCGCGACACTTGGACCGGATGGGCTGCTGCGCTTTCGGGGTGGGATTTTTCGTTGCGCCATCGGCAAGGGTGGCAGGCGCGCTGACAAGCGCGAAGGTGATGGTGCGACACCAATAGGATTATTGCCACTCCGTCGCGTGCTGTATCGTGCGGATCGTCTGGCGCCGCCGCGCTGCACTTTGCCTGTGGGGCCGATCGCGCCCGAGGATGGCTGGTGCGATGATCCGATGCATGCCGATTACAACACGCAAATCCGCCGCCCGCATCCGGCGCGGCATGAAGAACTTTGGCGCGTAGATGCGATTTATGACGTGATTGGCGTGCTTGGTTGGAATGATGCGCCGGTGATGCGCGGGCGCGGGAGTGCGATTTTCCTGCATTTGGCGCGGCCCGGCTTCAGCCCGACCGAGGGCTGCATTGCGCTGGAACAGAGCGAGCTTCTGCGCGTTTTGGCCGAGGGGCTGACGGGGATTGAGGTTTCGGATAGTACGCGGAGTTAGGCGAGGCCTTTTCCTTCGCCAAGGCAGCTCTGTATATACGGGGGCTCCTTGACTCAAGAAAGATTACCGAGGTGAACACGCCTGAAAAACCATACTTCACAGAAGATGAAGCTGAATCTTTGGTACGCTACATCCATGCCGCGGCTGTGGTAGCCGCCTTTTGTTTGCCTGTAATGTTCTCATGTGGAATAGAAGATTTTTTCCAAACCTCCGGAAACATTCTCCTGAAAGGTCAGGGAATGCAAGTTATGTTGATTTTGCTCTCGATTTTTTCTGTTCGCTTTCATATGTCAATTGCGGTTGTTTTCGTTTTGTGGAGACGTGATCGGCTTAAAGAATTTCGCCCATTCAAGCATCCGGTTGGTAGAACTCCCCTTGAGAAAGTCGAATATTTTGCTGAGGAGGATAAGGTAAGATATGGCCGCGTGATTTCTTTCGTTTTTCTTCCAGTATTTTTCGCTGCCATCTCACTGGGCTGGTTCTTGATGGCAAGAAATCATTGCCCCTAGAAAAGGAGACCTGAATTACCATGGATACTTCGCAATCATCGATTGTTTTTCATCGCGCCTTGTACCTTGGCGGAGCGGCCCGATGAAAACGCGCGCCGCCGTGGCTTGGCAAGCGAAACAGCCTCTCACCATCGAAACCGTTGATCTGGATGGCCCCAAAGCCGGCGAAGTGCTGGTCGAAATCATGGCGACCGGCGTTTGCCATACGGATTCCTATACGCTGGATGGGCTCGATTCCGAGGGGCTGTTCCCCGCCATCCTGGGCCATGAAGGCGCTGGCATTGTGCGCGAGATCGGTGCCGGCGTAACCAGCGTAAAGCCCGGCGATCATGTGATCCCGCTCTACACGCCGGAATGCCGCGCTTGCAAAACCTGCTTGAGCAGGCGGAGCAATCTTTGCACCTCCATCCGCGCGACGCAGGGCAAGGGTGTCATGCCCGATGGCACCAGCCGCTTTTCTTGCGAAACCACCGCGCCCGGCAAGCCGGTGTTTCACTATATGGGCTGCAGCACCTTTTCGAACTTCACCGTACTGCCAGAAATCGCAGTCGCGAAAGTGCGTGAAGACGCGCCCTTCGACAAGATTTGCTACATCGGCTGCGGCGTCACCACCGGCATTGGCGCGGTGATCTATACCGCTAAGGTCTGGCCCGGTGCCAATGTGGTTGTCTTTGGCCTGGGCGGAATTGGCCTCAACGTCATCCAAGGCGCGCGCATGGTGGGTGCCGATAAGATCATCGGCATAGACATCAACCCCGCCAAGCAGGCCATGGCGCGCAAATTCGGCATGACGCATTTCATCAACCCAAATGAGGTCGGCACCGATAAGGTAGTGCAGGCCATCACGGACCTGACGGGCGGTGGCGCTGATTTCTCCTTCGATTGCACCGGCAATGTCGCGGTGATGCGCCAAGCGCTGGAATGCTGCCATCGCGGTTGGGGTGAGAGCATCATCATCGGTGTTGCACCCTCAGGCGCTGAGATCGCCACCCGCCCCTTCCAACTTGTCACGGGCC
Organism: Roseomonas sp.; assembly: GCA_020249505.1. GTDB lineage: Bacteria > Pseudomonadota > Alphaproteobacteria > Acetobacterales > Acetobacteraceae > Neoroseomonas. Next base: position 81,427 of record JADCFN010000006.1, read on the forward strand.
GCGTCTGGAAAGGTTCCGCCTTTGGTGGCGCGCGTGGGCGGAGCGATGTGCCCAAGATTGTGGATTGGTACATGGAAGGGAAGATCAATATTGATGATTTGATCACCCACACCATGCCGCTTGAGAAAATCAATGATGCCTTCGATCTGATGCATGAAGGCAAATCCATCCGATCGGTGGTGGTGTTTTAGCCCTACGCTAAACACCATTCACCATACCCTCGAATTCCCGGAACAGGCTGATCGCCTCCGGGTCGAAAAACGGCAGGATTTGGCTCATGAAAATCCCTGCCGTGCCGCGGCCAGGGTCTATCCAATAAAAGGTATTGCCAAGCCCTGCCCAGGCGAGGCTACCGGCAGCCCGGCCTTGCGGTGAAGGCCGGCGATTGACCAGAAACGTCAGCCCCCAGCCATTCGCCATGCCGGGGAAGAAATCCGCATCGCGCGTGGCAGTTGGCACCGCTGAAATCATCGGGCGCACGGCAAGCGGCGCGATCTGGTCGCGCGCCATCTCTGCCACAGTTTCGGGTTTCAGCAGCCTGATTTTCCCATGCCGCCCGCCATTCAGGATCATCCGCGCGAAAGCCAAATAGTCCCGCGCCGTGCCATAAAGCCCGCCGCCGCCGGTCTCAAACTCCGGCTCCTGCGGCACTTCGAAGGGAATGACGGCAAGCGCACCATCCGCGCCGCGCCCATGCATTGCCGCCAGCCGCGCCCTTTGATCCGCGCGCAGCTTGAAGGACGTATCAACCATGCCAAGCGGTTCAAAAATCACCCGCGCCAGATGCGCGCCAAGCGTCTCGCCTGTCGCGGCCTCAATCATCTTGCCGGCCCAATCTATGCCGATGCCATAACTCCAATCCTCGCCAGGATCGAATAGCAGGGGCAAGGCAAGTGCGGCATTGCGGCAGGTGCCAACCGCGGGCGTGCCGGTCGCCTTGCGGAAGCGGGCGATATCCGCGCTCCACATGTCATAGGCATAGCCCGAGGTATGGGTCAGCAAATGGCGCAAGGTGATGGGGCGCTTTGCCGGGCGCAGCTTGGGCTGGCCGGCCTCATCAAAGCCTTCCAGCACGCCAAGCGCGCCGATCCCTGGCACCAGCGAGGCCGCTGGCGCATCGAGCGAAAGCTTGCCCGCTTCCACCAGCATCATGGCCGCCGCGCCGGTAATCGCCTTGGTCATGGAGGCTATCCAGAACACCGCATCGGGCTGCATGAGTTCCGCACTGCCAAGCGCCCGGCTGCCAAAACCGGCATCCCAGCTACTGCCATGCCGGTCACCAAGCGCCAGCACCAAGCCCGGAATGGCCCTCGCCTGAACCGCCTTTTGCATCCGGATCGCGATATCTTGCTGCCTATCCATGGCTTGCCTTTCCTTCACTTGCCTGTCGCCAGGCCCGGCTGCTCTTCCCCTCAGCGCGGGCTCGTGTTTATTGTGCCCCGTCTTGTTTCAAGGAGATAGGCGGAAATGACTGCGCGGGGCTGGAGCCCGGAATCATGGCGGAACATGCCGATCAGGCAGGTGCCGGAATATCCCGACCAGGCGGCTTTGGCCGCAATGGAAGCCAAGATCGCGCGATTTCCCCCGCTGGTTTTTGCAGGTGAGGCCCGGCGCTTAAAGGCCTCCTTGGCGCGTGCTGGCGATGGCCAGGCTTTTGTCCTGCAAGGCGGCGATTGCGCCGAAAGCTTTGGCGATTTCACCGCCAATGTAATCCGCGACACGTTTCGCGTGCTGCTGCAAATGGCGGTGGTGCTAACCTTTGGCGGTGCGCTGCCGGTGGTGAAGCTTGGCCGCATGGCGGGGCAATTTGCCAAGCCGCGCTCATCCGATTCTGAAACGCGCGATGGCGTGACGCTGCCTTCCTATCGTGGCGACATCATCAATGGCCCGGATTTTGACGCGGCGTCGCGCATCCCCGATCCGTCGCGGATGGAATTCGCCTATATGCAATCCGCCGGCACGGTGAATTTGCTGCGCGCCTTTGCCAATGGCGGTTATGCGGATTTGCACGAAGTTCATCGTTGGAATCTGGGCTTTGTCGAAAGAAGCCCGCTTGCGGAACGCTATGCGGACCTCGCGACGCGGATTGATCAGACGCTCGCCTTCATGCAGGCCTGCGGTATGTCAGACCTGCCGCAAGTGCGGGAGACGGAATTCTACACCAGCCACGAAAGCCTGTTGCTGCCTTATGAGCAGGCCATGACGCGGGTCGATTCCACTTCCGGCGATTGGTATGCCTGTTCGGCGCATTTCCTCTGGATCGGGGATCGCACGCGCCAGCCGGAAGGGGCGCATGTGGAATTCCTGCGGGGTGTGAAGAACCCCATCGGCATGAAGGTCGGCCCCAGCATGGAGGCGGATGAATTGGTGCGCCTCACGGAAATCCTGAACCCGGCCAATGAAAAGGGGCGGCTCACGCTGATTTCCCGCATGGGCGCGGATAAGGTGGAAGTGAAGCTCGCTCCGCTGGTGCGCGCCGTGACCAAAGCGGGCCGCAATGTGGTGTGGCTTTGCGATCCGATGCACGGCAATACCACCACCGTTGGCGGCTATAAGACCCGCCCTTTTGACGCCATCATGGCTGAAGTGCGCGGCTTTTTTGATGTGCATGAAGCGGAAGGCAGCTTCGCCGGCGGCGTGCATGTGGAAATGACCGGCAGCAATGTCACCGAATGCCTGGGCGGTGCCCATAGACTTTCGGAGGCTGATCTTGCCGCCAACTACGCGACCTCCTGCGATCCGCGGCTCAATGCCGAACAATCGCTGGAACTCGCCTTCCTGATCGCCGAGGAATTGAAGGCGCGGCGCGTGGCCGGCCTGACGGCGCCGGCCCAGGCAGCACAGTGAACACGCAAAGCAGCCGGGGGGGAGAAGCCCCCTCGGCGGCAGCGGATGTGGCGGATCAGGTGATTACCGCCCGCGCGGATAGCTATTTCAACCGCACCAAGGCCGTGGTGCAGCGCTTTGGCGATACGCAAGTCACCTATGCGATTTTTCTGCGCCGCCCAGTAATATCAGCCCCGCGGCTGATGCTGGATTGGTTGCGGGCTGTCGCGGCATCCCGCGCGACTGAATTTCACATTGAAGTGATGCATGAAGAAGGCCAATGGGTCGGCGCGGGTGATCCCTTGCTTTATGTCAGCGGATCCTTTGTGCAGCTGGTGGATTTGGAAACCATGCTGCTGCAAAAACTCGGCGCGGCCTGTGTCGCGGCGCATAACGCCTATCAGATGTGTGTCGAATTGCCGCAAACGGCGTTTCTGGCGATGGAAGCGCGCCACTGCGCCGGGGCGGAAATGCAGGATATGATGGCCTATGCCGCTTCTGTCGGCAGCCGGGCCGCGCAGGCGGAAGGCGCCAAGGGCTTCATCGGCAATGCCAATGACGCGACCGCCCATTGGTTCGGCGCGCCCAAGGGCTATGGCACCATGCCGCATGCGTTGATTGGCTATGCCGGCAGCACCGTGCGTGCGGCCGAAATGTTCCATGAAACCTTTCCGGATGAAAACCTGACCGTTTTGGTGGATTACTTCGGGCGCGAAGTGACCGATGGCCTGGCGGTGGCCCGCCGCTTCCCCGAATTGGCCGCGTCCGGCCGGCTTGCCATGCGGCTTGATACCCATGGCGGGCGCTTCCTTGAAGGGCTCAACCCCGCCGAAAGCTACGCCGTTCTGGAACGCCACGCCCCGCAGGCCACCCGGCGCTACCGGAGTGAGACGGAACTGAGGCACCTCACCGGCACCGGGGTTTCCGCCGCCGCCATCTGGCGCATGCGCGAAGCCCTGGATGAGGCAGGTTTTCCGCGCGTGCGTATTGTCGCTTCCTCCGGCTTTGGGGTCACCAAATGCCGGGTCATGGCCGAAGCGCGCGCGCCGATTGATGTGGTGGGCACGGGCAGCTTCATCCCCAATACCTGGTCCGAAACCTATGCCACGGCGGATATCGTTGCCTATGATGGCGTGCCGCGCGTGAAGATTGGCCGCGAATTCCTGCTGAAGCGGGGCGAGACGCGCCGGCGCAATGGCGGGCCGGGCTGAGACTTCACTTTGGGTGATTTCACCCAAGCGTAAAAACATCTAGAAGGCGCCATGGCCGAGACCCTGAAAATTGCCCTGGCGCAACTCAACCCCCATGAGGGCGCGCTGACCGCCAATGCGGCGCTGATCCGCAAGGCCCGCGCAGAGGCCGCGAAGCACGGCGCAGACTTGGTGGTGACGCCGGAATTTTCCATCGCCGGCTATCCGCCGGAAGATCTGGTGCGCAAACCCGCCTTCATCGCCGCCTGCGAAGCCGAAATCGCGGCCCTCGCCGCCGAGACTGCCGATGGCGGCCCGGGCCTGGTGGTGGGTGGCCCCTGGCGGGATGGCGAGAAGGTCTTCAACGCGCTGTTCCTGCTGGAAGCCGGGCAGATTGCCGCGCGCCGCGCCAAGCATGAATTACCCAATTACGGCGTGTTCGACGACAAGCGCGTCTTTGATGCTGGCCCCGCGCCTGGCCCCATTCCCTTTCGTGGCTTTCGTCTTGGCCTGATGATTTGTGAGGATTGGTGGTTTCCTGCGGTTTCCGAAACACTCAGTGAAACCGGCGCGGAAATCCTGATCGCCATCAATGGTTCCCCGTTTGAAGCGGCAAAGCATCAGGCGCGGCTTGATCTGGCGGTATCGCGCTGCGTGGAAACCGGGCTTGGCTTTGTCTTCGTCAATCAGGTGGGCGGGCAGGATGAGCTGGTGTTTGAAGGCGCATCCTTTGTGATGAATGCGGATCGCAAGCTTGCGCATGTGATGCCGATGTTCACCGAAGGGCTGCGCCTGACCGAATGGCGGCGTGATGGCAGCGTGCTGGTCTGCGCGGCCGGCGAGATTGCGCCCGATCTGCCGAAGCTTGAGCAAATCTATGGCGCCATGGTGCTCGGCCTGCGTGATTACGTGAACAAGAACCGCTTCCCCGGTGTGGTGCTTGGCCTATCTGGCGGCATTGATTCCGCGATTTCGGCGGCGGTGGCGGTGGATGCCTTGGGGCCTGATCGCGTGCGCGCGGTGATGATGCCATCGCCCTATACCAGCATTGAAAGCCTGGAAGATGCCGCCGAATGCGCGCAGCTTTTGGGTATTCGTTATGAGAATATCGGCATTGGCCCGGCGATGGAGGCTTTCGCGGGGATGTTGGCGCCAGCCTTCGGCAATCGCCCGCCCGATATCACGGAAGAAAATCTGCAATCGCGTATTCGTGGCGTGACCTTGATGGCGCTATCGAACAAGTTTGGCGACATGCTGCTGACCACCGGCAATAAAAGTGAAATGAGCACGGGCTATGCCACGATTTATGGCGATATGTGCGGTGGCTATTCCGTGCTGAAGGATGTCTACAAGACCACCGTCTTCGCGCTTTCGCGTTGGCGCAATGAACACCGCCCCGAAGGCGCTTTGGGACCGCTTAGCATGGTGATGCCTGAACGCGTGATCACCAAGCCACCCAGTGCGGAATTGAAGCCGGATCAGAAGGATCAGGACAGCCTGCCGCCCTATGATGTGCTGGACGCCATTCTGGAAGGGCTGGTGGAGGGCGAAAAATCCGTGGATGCGCTGGTGGCAGATGGCTTTGACCGCGCCTTGGTGCTGCGCGTTTGGCGCTTGCTGGATCGCGCCGAGTATAAGCGCCGGCAGGCGCCACCCGGTGTGAAGATCACGCCGCGTGCCTTTGGGCGGGATCGGCGCTACCCCATCACCAATGGCTTCACGGCGTTGATTTCATGAGCGGCAGTCTCGATCCCCAGCTTTTCGGCGGCGGCGATCTGATTGTCCGCATCATGGATCTGTCGGGCGGCAATGGCAGCGACCCGGTGGAGGAAGTTCGCGGCTTTCTTTCCATTGAACACGCCAATGCCTTTGCGCGGCGCTATGTGCGGGATTCCGTGGAGCGCTGCCGTGCGCCAGGGCTTGATGCAAAGGCCGTGTTGGATGCCTGGTTCGCCTTTGGTGAGGATGCAGAAGTGGTCGGTGCTGCGGAGAATGGCTGGGTGAGTGGCAGTGAATTAAAAGGTTTTGCCGAAACGCCCGTGCGTGATTCGGAAGAACGCAATTGGCGCATGCTCGACCCGCGCCGCGATGAAGAATCTGAGGACGCGGCATGAAACTCCGTTTTGCCCCTTCGCCCACTGGGCTTTTGCATGTTGGCAATGCGCGCGTGGCGCTGGCCAATTGGCTATTGGCGCGCCGCCATGGCGGGGAATTCCTGCTGCGGTTGGATGATACGGATACCGAACGTTCCCGCGCGGAATATGCCGAGGCGATCGAGGAAGACCTGACCTGGCTTGGCCTGCCCTGGGATGGGTTGGTGCGGCAGACCGATCGGCTGGATCGCTATGCTGAAGCGGCTGAGAAGCTGAAAGCCGCCGGCCGACTTTATCCCTGTTTCGAGACGGAAGAAGAACTGGCCTACAAGCGCGAACGCCGCCGGCGCGAAGGCAAGCCGCCGCTTTATGATCGCGAAGCGCTGAAAATGACGCGCGAGCAATATGAAAAGGCGCTGTCCAACGGCAAGCAGCCCTATTGGCGGTTCTTGCTCTCCTCGCGGTCGGTTTCCTGGCGCGATCAGGTTTTGGGCGATCGCAGCGTGAAGCTTTCGGCGATATCAGACCCCGTGCTGATCCGCGCCGATGGTTCGCCGCTTTATACCTTCACGTCTGTCGTTGATGATCTGGAGATGGGCATCACGCATATCGTGCGCGGTGAGGATCACGTCACCAATACCGGCATTCAGATTGATATTTTTGAGGCGCTCGGCGGCAAGCAGGGCGCGCTGGCCTTTGGCCATTTGCCGCTGCTGACCGATGCGGAAGGGGGCGCGCTATCAAAACGCTTGGGGTCCATTTCGCTTCGGCATTTGCGCAAGGATGGTATCGAACCGGCGGCTTTGGTGGGGTATCTCGCCGCACTTGGTACGTCCAATGATCCGGTGGCGGGCATACCGGCTGACCTGGCGCCAGCGTATGATCTTGGGAAGGTTTCGCAATCCACCGCGCGCTTCGATCCGCGGCACATGCTGGCGCTCAATCGCAAGCTGCTGCATGGCATCAGCTTTGACGCGGTAAAGGAACGGCTGCCCGAAGGCGCTGATGAGGCATTTTGGCTTGCCGTGCGCGGCAATCTTGATCTGCTGCGCGAAGCGAAGCCCTGGTTTGATGTGGTGCGCGGCTCCATCGTGCCGCCCGTGCTGGAAAACGAAGGCGATTTCCTGCGCGCGGCACTCGCCGCCATGCCGGCAGAACCTTGGGATGGCACCACCTGGGGCGCCTGGACTGCTGCCTTGAAAGACATTACCGGGCGCAAGGGCAAGGCGCTGTTTCTGCCACTGCGGCTTGCGCTGACCGGCGAAGATCACGGCCCGGATATCGGCACCATCCTGCCACTGATCGGGCGGGATCGCGCGGCGCTGCGCCTCAAAATCGCAGCAGGCGGCTGAAACATGGCCGAGCTTTTTCTGCATGATAGCGCGGCGCGCACCAAACGGCGCTTTGAACCGCTCGATCCACAGCATGTGAAGCTCTATGTTTGCGGGCCCACGGTTTATGATCTGGCGCATCTCGGCAATGCGCGCCCGGTCGTGGTGTTTGATGTGCTGGCGCGGATCTTGCGCCGGCTTTATCCGCGCGTGACCTATGCGCGCAACATCACGGATGTGGATGACAAGATCAATGCGCGCGCGCGCGAAAGCGGTGAACCCATTGCCGCCATTACCGCGCGCACGACTGCCGATTTCCACACCGATATGGCCGCCCTTGGCGCGCTGCCGCCGGATGTGGAACCGCGCGCCACCGGCCATATCGCGGAAATGATCGCGCTGATCGAACGGCTGATCGCCAATGGCCATGCCTATGCGGCGGATGGGCATGTGCTGTTCTCGGTCCCGTCCTTTGCCAATTACGGCAAGCTTTCCGGCAGATCACCGGATGAATTGCTCGCCGGTGCGCGGGTGGATGTGGCGCCTTATAAGCGCGATGCCGGCGATTTCGTGCTGTGGAAGCCAAGCGATGCCGAAACACCGGGCTGGGACAGCCCCTGGGGTCGCGGCCGGCCCGGCTGGCATATTGAATGCTCTGCCATGTCCTGGAGGCATCTGGGCGAGAGTTTTGACATTCACGGCGGCGGGCATGATCTGATTTTCCCGCATCATGAAAACGAAGTCGCGCAATCCGTCTGCGCTTTCCCTGGTGCCGCCTTTGCCCGCTACTGGATGCATAACGGCATGCTGCTGGTGGATGGGGAGAAGATGTCGAAATCCCTCGGCAATTTCCTCACCGTGCGGGATATTCTTGGCCGAGGGCCTTGGGCAGGGGAGGCTTTCCGATTTTTCTTGTTAAAGACCCGCTATCGAAATTCCATCGACTTTAGTTACGATGCTTTGGAAGCGGCTCGAGCTGAACTCAATTTTTTCTACGAAGCTATAGGCAAATCAGGTGCCTCAAAATCTGCTGATCCGAAGAAATTTTCCGGTAACGACAGTGCAAATCTTTTTGATTTTGAGCGAGAGGCACTATGCGATGATTTGAATACCGCACAGTTATTTGCGGACTTGCACGCTACTGCAAAACAGGCGCAAAGAGGGCAACGGTTTGCTGGAGAGGTATTGCTTCATTCTGGTGATATTCTAGGGCTGTTCCGAGATCCTCCGGAGGTGTGGCAAGAAAAAGCAAAGCACCGACGTTTGGTAGTCGAGGGCGGTGTCTATAGTTATGACGGTCCAAATGCTGGCTTAAATTATAGTGCATCATTGTCTGAGGAACAGATTGAAGCCGCCATCGCTGCCCGGCTTGCTGCGCGCAAGGCGAGGAATTGGGCGGAGGCAGACCGCATTCGCGATGAATTGAAGGCCCAGGGCATCATTCTGGAAGATGGTGTCGGTGGCACCACCTGGAGACGCGCTTGACCTTCCCCTTATGGCAAGCCGAAAGCTCCTCCGGTTGAACGCCAAACCGGGAGCCTTAAGCATGAAGCGCATCGCCCTTTGCCTCACCCTCGCTACCCTTGCCCTGCCTGCCGTGGCGCAGCAGGGCCATCAGGGCCATGGCGCGCGCGCCAGCGCCAATGAACCTGCCTCCACACGCGAATTTCGCGCTGCCAATGACCGGATGCATCGCGATATGAATATCCGCTTCACCGGCGATGCGGATCGTGATTTCGCCGCCGGCATGATCCCGCATCATCAGGGCGCGATAGATATGGCGCGCGTGGTACTGCGCCACGGCAAGGACCCCGAAATGAAGCGCCTGGCGGAAAGCATCATCGCCGCGCAGGAAGCGGAAATCACCCAGTTAAGGGCTTTTCTCGCGCGATGACGGGCGGGCGCGGGGAAGGGGGGGCGCCGCTCACGCCGCCACCGGGTGAAAGCCCGATCATTGTGCTGGTGCGCCCGCAAATGGCGCGCAATATCGGCAGCACCGCCCGCGCCATGGCCAATGGCGGCCTGTTTCACCTCCGTATCGTGGCACCGCGCGATGGTTGGCCGCAGCCCGATGCACTGCCGGCGGCTTCCGGCGCTGATGCCATCATTCATGCGGCGCAGGTGTTTGACACACTCGATCCCGCGGTCGCCGATTGCCACCGTGTGTTCGCCACCTGCCCGCGCCCGCGCCATGTGGTGATCCCCGTCCGGGATGCGCGCGCGGCGGCTGAGGATTTGCGCGCCATCAACGCCAAGGGCCAGCGCGTCGCGGTGCTATTCGGCCCGGAACGCGCCGGGCTGGAAGCCGAGGATCTGGCGCGCGCCGATACGCTGGTGCGCTATCCGCTGAACCCTGAGCACAACTCGCTCAACCTTGCCCAGGCGGTGATGATCCTGGCCTATGAATGGTGGATGACGGCCGAGACAACGCCTCCGCGCTACCTGATGACCAATGAAACCCATGTCGCGACCAAGGGCGAATTGGACATATTTCTGGGCCGGCTGATCGCGGAATTGGATGCCTCAGGCTTCCTCGACAATCAGGAAAAGCGCCCCGGCATGGTGCGCAATCTGCGCCATTGGTTCCAGCGGGGCGAGGTGACGGAACAGGAACTCCGTACGCTGCATGGCGTGGTGACGGAGCTATCGCGCGGGCGCATGCAGCGCGGCCGCCCGCCGCGCGATGATGTGAAAGCCCCCTGGGACGAGGCATAAAAAACCCGGCTGATTTTCACCAGCCGGGTTTACTTGGACCAAACGCCTCTCAGCGCTGCAAGGCCTGCACAATTTCCTGCGTGACCTTCTTCGCATCGCCGAATAGCATCATGGTATTCGGGCGGAAGAATAGTTCATTATCCACGCCGGCATAACCGCTCGCCATGCCGCGCTTGATGAAGAACACGGTTTTCGCGCGTTCCACATCCAGAATGGGCATGCCGTAAATCGCCGATGACTTGTCGGTTTTCGCCGCAGGATTTGTCACGTCATTCGCCCCGATCACAAAAGCCACATCGGCATCGGCGAATTCGGCATTGATCTCCTCAAGCTCAAACACCTCATCATAAGGCACATTAGCTTCGGCCAGCAGCACGTTCATGTGGCCGGGCATGCGGCCTGCCACGGGATGGATGGCGTATTTGATCTCGGCGCCTTCCTTCTTGAGCAGATCAGCCATTTCACGCAGCACCTGCTGCGCCTGTGCCACCGCCATGCCATAGCCAGGCACCACGATGATCTTCTGCGCATTCTTCATCATATAGGCCGCGTCTTCCGGGCTGCCGGCCTTGACCGGCGGACGGTCCGCCGCCGCGCCACCCGCTGCCGCCGCGCCGCCTTCGGAACCGAAGCCACCCAAAAGCACATTGATGATGCTGCGGTTCATGCCCTTACACATGATGTAGGACAGGATGGCACCGGAAGCCCCCACCAGCGCGCCGGTCACAATCAGCAGCAGATTGCCGATGGTGAAGCCAATGCCCGCCGCCGCCCAGCCGGAATAGCTGTTCAGCATGGACACAACCACGGGCATATCCGCGCCACCAATCGGGATGATCAGCAGGAAGCCCAGCACAAAGGACAGGATCGCGATGAGCCAAAACAGCACATCACTGCCCGTAATCACGAACAGCACCACCAGCAGCGCCAGCAAAATGCCAAGCCCCAGGTTCAGCATATGCTGCCCCTTGAACATGATCGGCGCGCCGGACATGCGGCCATCCAACTTCGCGAAGGCAATCACGGAGCCCGAGAAGGTAATGGCACCAATCGCAAGGCCGAGTGACATTTCAACCAGCGACGCGCCCTTGATATTGCCGCGCGTGCCGATGCCGAAGCTCTCCGGCGCATAAAACGCCGCTGCCGCCACGAATACCGCCGCCAGACCCACCAACGAATGGAAGGCCGCGACAAGCTGCGGCAGCGATGTCATTTGAATGCGCTGCGCGACAACCGTGCCGAGCGTGCCACCAAGGGCAAGCCCCGCGATCACCAGCGCAATGCCGCCAATATCCATGCCGGGCTTCAGCAATGTGGCGACAATGGCCACCGCCATGCCGATCATGCCGAACATATTGCCCTGGCGGCTGGTTTCCGGATGGCTCAGGCCACGCAGCGCCAGAATGAACAGCACCGACGCGACCAGATAGGCCAAGGTCAGAAGAGTGGTTGCCATGATCTCAACCCCCCTTCTTCTTGAACATGGCCAACATTCGGCGCGTCACCATGAAGCCACCAAAAATGTTCACGGCAGCAAGTGTGACGCCAATGAAGCCGAAAATCCGCGCAACCCAGCCATCGGCGGTGCCGGCGGCAAGGATGGCACCCACCACGATCACCGATGAAATGGCGTTGGTGACACCCATCAGCGGCGAATGCAGCGCGGGCGTCACGTTCCACACCACATGATAGCCGACGAAGCAGGCGAGCAAGAAGATCGTCAGCAGATACAAAAACGGCTCAGCCGCCGCGGCCACCGGGGCCACGGCTTCCGCCGCCCTGCGGGCCTGTTCGGCCAATTCAAGGGCGCGCTGCGCCGTGCTGGCCGCCTGATTGGCGAGTTCGGTCGCGTTCATCCGAATTCTCCTTAGCCTGCCTGGGCCGGCTTCATTTGCGGGTGCACCACGGCCCCGCCGCGCGTCAGCGCAACACCCTTCACAATCTCATCTTCTTCGGAAAGCTTGGGCGCCTTGGCGTCCTTGTCCCAGAAGGTGGAAAGGAAGGTCAGCAGATTGCGCGCATAAAGCGCGGAAGCCGCCGCCGGAATACGCCCGGGCCAATTCGTATAGCCCAGGATCTTCACGCCATTTTCGGTGACGAAAAGCTCGCCTGGCTTGGTCAAAGCGCAATTGCCGCCCGCGTCAGATGCGATATCCACAATCACGGAACCGGGCTTCATGGCAGCGACCATCTCGGCGGTCACCAGAATGGGCGCGCGGCGGCCCTGCACCAGCGCGGTGCAGATCACGACATCCTGTTTGGCGATATGCGCGGCCACCACTTCCGCCTGCTTGGCGTAGAAGGCAGCGGAAAGCTGCTTCGCATAGCCGCCGGCGGTTTGCGCGGCCTTGCTTTCCTCATCCTCGTAGCCCACAAAGCTGGCGCCGAGGGATTTGATTTCTTCCTTGGCGGCGGGGCGCACATCGGTGGCGGATACACGGCCACCCAGGCGGCGCGCGGTCGCAATCGCCTGCAAGCCCGCAACACCTGCGCCCATGATGAAGGCATTGGCCGCGGGCACGGTGCCGGCGGCCGTCATCATCATGGGAAAGCCCTTGTCATAGGCGGTCGAGGCTTCCACCACGGCGCGATAACCGGCCAGATTGGCCTGGGAAGACAGCACATCCATGGATTGCGCGCGGGTGATGCGCGGCAGCAATTCCATGGCGCAAGCGTCAATCCCGGCAGCCGCATAGCGCCCGGCGGCATCGGCATCGGCGGCCAGCGTGGCGATCAGCAAAGCCCCGCGCGGGATCAGCGAAAGCTCATCCACCGCGCCTTCGCCGGGGGCGAGAGGTGCCCGCACCTTCAGCACAATATTGGCCCCGGCCAGCGCCCCAGCGGCATCGGCAGCCAGGCTAGCGCCCGCATCGCTGAACGCCGCATCGGTAATGCCAGAGGCCAAGCCTGCCCCGGCTTCGACAGCCAGGGTGCAGCCCATGCCAATCAGCTTCTTCACGGTCTCCGGCGTCGCGGCAACCCGCGTCTCACCGGCCCGGCGTTCTTTCAGAACGGCCACTTTCATAAGGGATACCCCCAAAGGACTAAATTGTGCGCCGCACTACAGGCGCTGCGCCCAGGTGTCCACCCAGGCAGGCCTCTCCAAAAGGGGGCGAGGCGCCAAATTGCAAGCCCGGAGAGGGGTTTTTGGGTCGAGATACGCCTTGCGCTTGGGGATTTCCCGGGCGCAGACTTCGCCTGTCTGCGATCACCGCAGCGGGAGGAAAGCATATGTCCATGAACCGCCGCCATTTGGCGCTGGCCGGGGCCGCTGCCCTGGCTGCCGCCAATCTCAACCCCTCAACCGCCCAGGCCCAGGGCAGCGATGCCGCCGCCGTTGCCGCCGCGGTGGAGGCGCTCACCAAGGCCATGCTGGCCGGGGACCGTGCCGGGCTGATGGCCGTGACCCATGAAAGATTAAGTTACGGCCATTCCGCCGGCCGGATCGAAAACCGTCAGCAATTCATTGACCCGCTGGCGAATAAGACCTCGGTCTTCCGGTCCATGAATATTTCGGATCAGACGATTGATGTGGTCGGCGATGACGCCATTGTGCGCCATGTGCTGCGCGGTGAATCCGAAAGCAATGGGCGGGTGAACTCGGTCAATATCGGTATCCTGCAAGTGTGGAAGAAGCAGCCCGATGGCTGGAAGCTGCTCGCCCGGCAGGCATTCACGCGGCCAAGCTGAGCAACCCAATTGCGTGGATTTGGCGGGGTCTGCTTTGCCGGGCCTCGCCCAAATCAGGAAGCCTGCCTGCCCTGATGGAGCTTCCGCCTTGCCTCAATCATCGACAGGGTTGACGGTGATTTTGCGATACGCCGCAACTTAAGTCTGGGAACTGCTAAATCATTATTCACTTTTCCGCGCGACAATTAGCGGGTTTAATTCGCCCGCAAGAATTCGATGCCTGAGATGAGGGGCCAAGCGATGCCGCACAACAAGAAAAACAAGGCCGCTGCGGAATCGCGGCGGAACCCGTTGGGACGGAGGCTCTTGGTCCTGCATCTGGCGGCGGCCCCTGCCCTTTTGGGTGCAACGCGCGGCGCCGCTGCTGAGCCGCGGCAAAAGGCCCCAGTCGTGCCCGTTGTTACGGATGCGGATCCTGTCGACGGGCCAGGACGTGGCCGTGGCCGTCCACGCGGCAGCGGCCTGACGGATGCCGACCCGGGTGATGGGCCTGGCAATGGCCGCGGTGCACGGCGGGGCACAGGGCTGACCGATGCCGATCCCGGCGATGGCCCTGGAAATGGACGTGGCGCACGGCGCGGCACGGGCCTGACCGATGCTGATCCCGGCGATGGCCCCGGCAATGGGCGCGGCACACGGCAAAAGGCAATGACAGATTCAGACCCACGCGATGAAGCTGGCCGCGGACGTCGCGGCACCTGAAGCAGCGCATGGGCGAAACATTGGCCGAAGCAGCCTGGCGCCTCGCCTTTGGTGATCTGACGCCGGAGCACGTCTTTGCCTTGCGCGAAGGGGCGGCTTGGCGGCTTTTGCCCGGCGCCTCTGCGGGTCGCTATGCCCACCTGCTTTCCATCGCCGATCTGGATGCGTTTCTGCGCACCGACGCCGCGCGCCATCCGCGCGTGACCATGGCGGATGGCGGGCGCCAGGGTAGCGCTGCCATTCCGCCTGATGAATATCTACAAACCGAAGGTAGCCGCGTTGATCTGCCGCGCCTGTTTGCCCGCTATGATGCGGGGGGCAGCCTGGTTGTCTCGCAATTCCATGAATTGCATGCGCCGCTTGCGCAATTCTGCCGGGGCTTGGAAAAGGCTTTCCTCCATCCGGTTCAGGCGAATATCTACCTGACGCCGCCTGGCGCTCAGGGCTTCCGCGTGCATTTTGATACGCATGATGTGCTGGTGATGCAGGTATCGGGTGCCAAATCCTGGCGCGTTTGGGATGACATCCCCTTTCCGCTGCCAAGCCGCGCCACGCCTTGGGCTAATAAGCAAAGCCCCGCCGGCGCGCCGCATGCGCTCACGCTCAACCCTGGTGATGCGCTTTATCTGCCGCGCGGTGTCATGCATGAAGCGGCAGCACAATCGGGTGATGCGCCATCGCTGCATATCACCCTCGGTTTCCTGGAAGCCTCTATCGCCGATATGCTGCGGGAGCTTTCGGAAATCCTGGAAGCGGAAAACCCAGCCTTGCGCGCCAGCATCCCTTCCTGGCGGCTCGTTGAGGCGGGTGGCACCGCCGCCATCGCTGCGCGGCTCGCGCCCGCTTTGGCTGCGCTATCTTCCGAAGCAGCACTGGAACGGCTCACCCTCGCTGCCATGGATCGTATCACGCGGGATCGGCTGCCGCTCTCCCAGCGTAGTCTGGCGCATCGCCCGCCGGGTGCGGATGAAAGGCTGCGCCTGTCTGATGCCATGCATCATCATCTGGTGCCGCTGCCCGAAGGTGGAGGTGCGCTACGCTGGTATGGCGGTGTCGAAAACCTGAACGGCACCGAATGCGCCTGGCTCATGCAATTGGCGGAAGGTGCCACGCCGGCCAGCCTTGGCGAAGGTGCCCTACCTTTTTGTCAGCGCTTGGCGGCACTTGGGCTATTGGAACGGTTCTGAAAAGCGCGGATCACCCGCCGCTTTCCTCCCGCAGGATTTCCAATTCCAGCCAGCGAGTCTCAGCCTGTTGCAGGGCCGCCTGGGCGGTGCCCAAGGCGCTGGTCGCCTTGGCGAAGCCGGCAGCATCGCGCGCATAAAATGCTGGATCAGCGATGCGTTTTTCAAGCACGGCGATTTCCGCCGAGAGCTTTTCCATCCGCGCTGGCAGGGTTTTCAATTCATGCTGTTCCACCGCGCTGAGGCCCTTCTTGCGCGGGGCTGGCTTGAATGAAGGCTGCGCTGCCTCCCGCTTTGGTGGCGGCGCCTGCTTTTCGGCCGCTCGCGCCCGCACACCATGGCCGCGCTGCGCCACCATATCGCTATAGCCGCCGGCATATTCCTGCCAGCGCCCGGCTTCTTCAAAGGCAATGACGCTGGTGACGCAGCGGTCGAGGAAATCGCGATCATGGCTCACCAGCAGCACCGTACCGGCGTAATCCGCGATCAATTCCTGCAATAGATCGAGTGTTTCAAGGTCCAGATCATTGGTCGGTTCATCCAGCACCAGAAGATTGGACGGTTTGGCGAAGGCGCGCGCCAGCATCAGCCGGCCGCGTTCTCCGCCGGAAAGCGCGCCAAGTGGCGTGCGCGCCTGTTCCGGCGTAAACAGAAAATCCTTCATATAACCAAGTACATGCCGCGGCGCGCCGCCTACATGAACCATATCGCCGCGCCCTTCGGTCAGCGCTTCCGCGAGCGTCACTGCGGGATCAAGCGCGGCGCGGCGCTGGTCCAGCCCCACCATTTCAATCCCAGCGCCAAGCAGCACCTGGCCCGCATCCGGCGCCAGGGTGCCGATCAGCATATTCAACAGCGTCGTCTTGCCCGCGCCATTGGGGCCCAGAATACCCACACGATCACCGCGCATGATGCGTGTCGAAAACCCCTGCACGATCGGGCGATCAACAAAGGATTTGCTGATATCGTCAGCGGCAATCACCAGATTGCCGGACCCGCCAGCCTCGGTCGCGGCCATGCTCACACGCCCGGGCGCGGTGCTGCGCTCTCGCCGCCGGGTACGCAAGGTTTGCAGGTTTTCGAGCCGCCTTACATTGCGCTTGCGCCGCGCGGTCACGCCATAGCGCAGCCAATGTTCTTCGCGGACGATCTTGCGCGCCAGCTTATGCGCGTCGCGTTCCTCTTCTTCCAGCACCTGATCGCGCCAGGCTTCAAAAGCACCAAAACCCCGTTCCAGGCGGCGCGTCGTGCCGCGATCCAGCCAGACCATGGCGCGTGAAAGGCTTTCCAGAAAGCGCCGATCATGGCTGATCAGCACCAGCGCCGATGCACTCGCGGCAAGTTCCGCTTCCAGCCATTCAATCGCAGGTAGATCAAGATGATTGGTCGGTTCATCCAACAGCAAGATATCGGGCGAAGGCGCCAAAGCGCGCGCCAGCGCGGCGCGGCGTGCTTCCCCACCTGAAAGCGCGGCGGGCGATTCCGCGCCGCTCATCCCCAGGCTTTGCAGCAAATAGCGCGCACGATACGGATCATCTGCCGGGCCAAGCCCTGCCTCCACATAGGACATCACATCGCCAAAACCGGATAGGTCCGGTTCCTGATCCAAAACGCGGAGCGTCGCACCCGGTTGCAGAAAGCGCGTGCCCGATTCCGGTTCGATCAGCCCGGCGGCAACCTTCAACAGCGTCGATTTGCCCGAGCCATTGCGCCCGACCAGCGCCAACCTTTCGCCAGGCGCGACGGAAAGCGAGGCGCCATCCAGCAACCGCGTAGTACCAAAACCCAGGCGGATATCCTGCAGGATCAGAAGCGGGGGTGCGGCCATCAGCTACCCCGCGAAGGGGTCACGCATCATGATGGTGTCGTCACGCTCGGGGCTGGTGGAAAGCAGCACCACAGGGGCTTCGACCAATTCCTCGATCCGGCGGATGTATTTCACTGCCTCGGCCGGTAATTCGGCGTAAGAACGGGCACCGCGGGTGGAACCGGGCCAGCCGGGCATCACCTCAAAAATTGGTTCCGCCGCAGCTTGCGCGCGTTGACCGGTGGGCAGGCGCTTCATGACTTCGCCATGCACCTTATAGCCGGTGCAGATCTTCAATTCAGTCAGGCCATCCAGCACATCCAGCTTGGTCAAAACCAAGCCCTGCACGCCACCCACCTTCACTGCTTGGCGCACCATGCAGGCATCAAACCAGCCGCAGCGGCGGGGACGCCCCGTGACCGTGCCGAATTCATGGCCACGTTCACCAAGCCGCTTGCCGATCTCATCATGCAATTCACTCGGGAAGGGACCGGAACCAACGCGCGTTGAGTAAGCCTTGGCAATGCCAAGCACGAAGCCAATCGCATCCGGCCCAATGCCAGCGCCGGCGGCAGCACTTCCGGCGACGGTATTGCTGCTGGTGACGTAAGGATAAGTGCCGTGATCCACATCCAGCATCACCGCCTGCGCGCCTTCGAATAGCACGCGCTTGCCGCTGCTGCGCGCCTCATCCAGGCGTTCCCAAATGGCTTCCGAAAAGGGCAGCAACTTTGGCGCGAGCGCAAGCAGGCTATCCAACAACGCCTGTTTTTCGAATTCCGGCGCGCCAAGCCCGCGCAGCAGCGTATTGTGATGGCGGAGCAGCTCATCAAGCTTGTCGGAAAGCGTCTCAGGCTCCGCCAGATCGCACAAGCGAATCGCCCGCCGCGCTACCTTGTCTTCATAGGCAGGGCCAATGCCGCGCCCGGTGGTGCCGATTTTCGCATCGCCCCGCGCCGCTTCGCGTGCCTTATCAAGGGCAGGATGAAGCGGCAGGATCAGCGGCACATTATCAGCGATGCGCAGATTTTCGGGCGTTACGGAAAGCCCCTGCGCAGTGACCTTGGCGATTTCGGACAGCAGCGCTTCCGGGTCCAGCACCACGCCATTGCCGATAATCCCAAGCTTGCCGCGCACCACACCCGATGGCAGCAACGAAAGCTTATAGGTCTGATCGCCCACCACCAGCGTATGGCCGGCATTATGCCCGCCCTGGAAGCGCACCACGATATCCGCGCGGGAGGCAAGCCAATCAACAACCTTGCCCTTGCCTTCATCGCCCCATTGGGCACCGATCACAGCGACATTGGCCATGGTTTCAACCTTTCCGAGGCAGCGCCACAGCGCGCCCGTCCTGAAGTGAATGGGTGCAGCGGAGCGATTCCGGCGTATCCGTTGCCAAAAGTGCTGCTACGGTGACAAAACCCTGGGCACGGAAGGCAGCGCCATCGGCGCCAAGCGGGATGAAAAGCCGCGCCGGTTCCGCTGTCCGTGGCGCGGCGCGTAGAACTGCATCGGGGTAAAGCGTCATGCCCGTGGCCGGTTCACCATTATGGGAGACATACCGCCCGCCACGCGCCAATTCCCCGCCGAGCCCCGGTCCATATAGCGTGAAGGCAACGCCCGTGTGGTAGCGAAGGCCGCGAAACTCGACGGGATCGAGCGTGATGCGCAGCCCCGGCGCGCGGCGCGCAATGGCGGCGATCACGGCGGCCGCATCCTGCGCCAAGGCGCGTGCAGCAGCGGGCAGTTCCGCTTGTTGCAGCGCGGCCAGCGCAGCAGGCGCCGGGCCGGAAGCCGCCATCAACGCGGGCAAGGCTTGCAATATGACGGCACCCGAATCCCGCACCGAAGCCGCCACCGCCGCGCTATCCTTGCGGTCCAGCGCTCGGGCCAGGCTGGCGCGCAAAGCCGGCGCCAGCGCCGCCGCGTCCAGCAAGGCGGGTGTCAGGCTGGGCAGCATGACATCCAGGCTGACGGGGGCAACGCCAATGGCGGCGAGGGCTTCCACCGCCACAATCGCCACCTCGGCATCGGCTTCAATCGCATCGCTGCCAATCACTTCAATCCCAGCCTGGGGAAGCTGGCGTTCCGGGGCCAATTGCGTCCCGCGCACGCGCAAAACCTGCCCCGCATAGCAAAGCCGCAAGGGGCGCGGTTCGGCGGCAAGTCTTGTCGCGGCAATGCGCGCCACTTGCGGCGTGGTATCGGCGCGCAGCCCCATCATGCGCTGGCTGACCGGGTCCATGAGGCGAAAGGTCTGATCCGCGACTGCGGCGCCAGAGCCCGTCAGCAGACTGTCTTCAAATTCCAGCAGCGGCGGCTTGACGCGTTCATAGCCATGCTGGGCGAAGGCGGCCATCATGGCTTCCACAAGTACAGCCTCCCGCGCGGCATCGGGCGGCAGCAGATCGGCAAAGCCGGCAGGCAGCAAGGCGGGATTGGGCAAATCGTCGGTCATGGGCGAGGGCAGGGTTTGGCAGGGGCCGCGCGGCTCGGCAAGCCCTGCCCTTCACCTCAGCCTGATCGGGTGAAATTACCCCCGCGATCAGGGATCAGCCGCTCAGCATGGCCATGGCCTGAACCGGTCAGATAGGCGTAAAGCTGATGCGCGCCCTCATAAGTCATTTCAATGCCAATCCAGGCAATCAACGCTACACCGGCATAGGCAATCCAGCGAAATTTCGCGAGCAACCGGGCGATGATGGAAGCCGCCACACCCATCAGAATGATCGAAACACCAAGCCCCAGGATCAGCATGGGCAGATTGCCGCGCGCAATGCCCGCAATCGCCAGCACATTATCAAGCGACATGGACACATCCGCGATCACGATCTGCTTCAGCGCAGCCGCCATGGTCTTGCCGCCGGCGCCATCCTCATGTCCTTCGGGGTCTTCTTCCTCGGCCTTTTCCTCGCGCAATTCCTTGAAAAAGCCATAGGCGATCCAGAGCAGCAAAAGCCCGCCAATCAGCAATAGGCCCGGCACTTCCAGCAGATAGACCGCAAAGATGGAGAAAATCACCCGCAGAACCGTTGCGAAGATCATGCCGAACAGAATGGCGCGGGAACGCTGCGCGGCGGGCAGGCCGGCTGCCGCCAGGCCGATCAGAACCGCATTGTCGCCTGACAAAACGATATTGGCGAACATGATCTGGCCAAACGTGGCCAGATTGAAGTTTTCCAGAATAGCCGAAAAATCCATAACGCAACTCCGGGCATGCAGGCCCGAAGCCACGCGTAAACATTACGCGCCGCTCAGGCCTGCCCCGGCGGCGCGAACAGTAACCAGAATATAACGGGGCGTGAAGCCCCGCCCTTCATCCATGGGCGGCAGATGAACCGCGCCGCGCCTGCCGAACCACATCGGCCACGAAGGCCGCGATCCCCGTATAGACAACCAGTTGCAGGAAAGTGACCCCCACCCAAAGCCAGACCGGGAAAACCCCCGGCAAGGCCAAGAACCCAAGCGGCAGGAAAAGATAGGCATAGGCCTCGGCCACCTGCTGGGTAACCTGTTGGGTACCCTCATAAATCATCTGGCCAGCCACATACAGGATGATGAACAGCCCGACCCAGGCGATCCAGCGATGCTTGTCGAGCAACCGGGCAATGAAGGTCGCCGCAACGCCCATCAACACCACGGAAACCGCAAGGCCGATGATCAAAATATAGGGGTGGTCCTTGGCCGCCCCGGCCACTGCCAGCACGTTATCAAGCGACATGGATACGTCAGCGACCAGGATTTGGGTAATGGCCTGACGCAGCGTCTTTTTCGGTGCACCTGGAACAGCACCATTTTCCAGCGCTTCCACCCCCTCATGCTGTTCGGTGACGCTCGCGTCGCCATGGCTGCCGCCATCGCGCAATTCCCGATACATTTTCCAGCAAACCCACAGCAGCAAAACGCCACCTGCGAGCACAATTCCAACAATTTGCAGCAATTGCACGGTGATGGACGCGAAGCCGATACGCATCAAGGTTGCCGCGATAATACCCCAGAAAATCGCCTTTTTCCGCTGTTCCGGCGGCAAACCCGCCGCCGCCATGCCCACCACGATGGCGTTATCGCCCGCGAGCACAACGTCAATGAACAGGACCATGAGAAGTGGTTGCACCCAGTCAGGGAACGATTCCAACATTTTGATTTAATCCGGCGAGGGTTGTTTGCTGTTACAATCTCAATAGCGAGGCCTTTGCCGGGCCGCAAGCCGGGGGGGCCTCCTGCTTGCCTTCCGCCGTTGATGGGGCCAGATGGAGGAAGCCTTTCCGGAGTCTCCGCCATGGTCCCGCGCTATTCCCGCCCGCAAATGGAAGCCATCTGGGCCCCCGCCAATCGCTACCGCATCTGGTTCGAGATTGAGGCCCTGGCGGCTGAGGAAATGGGCCGTATCGGCACTATCCCGGCCGAGGCCGCGCGCATCATCCGCGAAAAGGGCGCCCCGCGCGCCGCCGGCATCACGGCTGCCGATATCGCCCGGATTGATGAGATTGAGCGCGTCACGCGCCATGATGTGATCGCGTTCCTGACCTGGATGGGGGAAGGCATTGGACCAGAAGCGCGCTTCATGCATCAGGGCATGACATCTTCCGATGTGCTGGATACCTGCCTCGCCGTGCAAATGACGCAAGCCGCGGATTTGCTGATCGCGGATCTGGATGCGCTGCTGGCCGCACTCAAGGCCCGGGCGATGGAACATAAATTCACCCCCACCATCGGCCGCAGCCACGCCATCCATGCCGAACCGACCACTTTCGGCCTGAAACTTGCCGGGCATTACGCTGAATTCGCCCGGAACCGGGCGCGACTGGTGGCGGCGCGGGCAGAGGTCGCCACCTGCGCCATTTCCGGCCCTGTCGGCACTTTTGCCAGTGTTGACCCGCGCGTTGAGGCCTTTGTCGCGGCCAGGCTTGGCCTTTCGGTGGAACCGGTTTCAACCCAGGTGATCCCGCGCGACCGCCACGCAGCGTTTTTCGCGGCCCTGGCTGTGGTGGCGAGCGGCATTGAACGGCTCGCGACCGAAGTGCGCCATTTGCAAAGAAGCGAAGTGCGCGAAGCCGAGGAATTCTTCCATGCCGGGCAGAAGGGTTCTTCCGCCATGCCGCATAAGCGCAACCCGGTGCTCAGTGAAAATCTGACCGGGTTGGCGCGCCTGGTGCGCGGCTATGTTGTGCCGGCTTTGGAAAATGTCGCGCTCTGGCATGAACGCGATATCAGCCATTCATCGGTGGAACGCGTGATCGGCCCGGATGCGACGATTGCGCTGGATTTCGCGCTGATGCGCCTGACCGGCATGATGGAAAAGCTCACCATCTATCCCGCGCGCATGCAGGCCAATCTGGAAAGCCTGGGCGGTGTGGTGCATAGCCAGAAGGTGCTGCTGGCGCTGACCCAGGCGGGCATGAGCCGCGAAGACGCCTATGCCACGGTGCAGCGCTGCGCCATGGCAACCTGGCAGGCCTTGGGCAGCGCGGGGGCCAAGGATTTCCGCACCAATCTTTTGGAAGATGCCGGCGTGGCTGCGCTGATGGATGGCGCGGCGCTTGATCGCGCCATGGATCCCGCGCGCGATTTTGGCCATGTGGAGACCATTTTCGCGCGGGTTTTTGGCAGTTAAATCTTAGAACTTCAGCGGCGTCGCGCGCACCACTAAGGGCAGGCGCCGCACTTCGGCCAGCACCGCTTCCGGCATCGGGCCATCCAGCCCGACCAGGCAGATCGCGTCGCCCCCCGGTGCGGCGCGGCCCAAATGAAGCGTGCCGATATTGATGCCCGCTTCCGCCAGCGCCGTGCCGAAACGCCCGATGAAGCCGGGCCTATCCTGATTGGTCACATAGAGCATATGCGGCGCGAAATCGGCCTCCACCGCAATGCCCTTGATCGCGACCAAACGCGGCTTGTTTTCCGCAAGCAAAGTACCCGCGATTGAACGCTCCCCATGATTGGTGGTTACTGACACGGTGAGCAGGGTTTGATACTCGCCCCGCCGTTCCATGATGGTTTCGGCTACGTCAATGCCGCGTTCCTTCGCCAGCACTGGCGCATTCACCATGTTCACCGCGCCCATTTGCGGCGTCAGCACACCGGCCAAAGCAGCCGCGGTCAGCGGGCGATGATTAAGCTCCGCCGCATGGCCTTCATATTCAATGCGGATCGCCTTGATCGCATCATCCTGCCCGGCGCTAAGCTGCCCCGCCATGGACCCTAACAAGCGCGCCAATTCCATATAGGGTTTCAAGCGCGGCGCTTCTTCTGCGGTCACGCTCGGCATATTGATGGCGTTGGAAACCGCACCCGTCAGCAGGAAATCCGACATTTGTTCGGCGACTTGCAGCGCCACATTCTCCTGCGCCTCATTCGTCGCCGCCCCCAGATGCGGCGTGCAGACAACATTTTCTAAGGCAAAAAGTGGGCTGTCGGTGGCGGGCTCAACCTCAAACACATCCAAGGCAGCGCCAGCCAAATGGCCGGATTGCAGTGCTTCCGCCAGCGCAACCTCATCCACCAGGCCGCCGCGCGCGCAATTGATCAGCCGCGCGCCCTTTTTCATGCGCGCGATATTCTCGCGCGAGAGGATATTGCGCGTCTGTTCCGTCATGGGCGCATGCAGCGTGATGAAATCGGCGCGTGCCAGCAATTCAGGCAGTTCCACCTTCTCCACACCGATTTCAACGGCGCGCTTTTCCGAAAGGAAGGGATCGAAGGCAATCACCTTCATCTTCAGCCCATTGGCACGATCAGCGACAATGCCGCCGATATTGCCGCAGCCGATCAGACCCAAGGTTTTCGCGAAAAGCTCCACCCCCATGAAGCGGTTCTTTTCCCATTTGCCCGCCTTGGTGGAGGCTGAGGCTTCCGGTAGTTGCCGCGCCAGCGCAAACATCATCGCAATGGCGTGTTCGGCGGTGGTAATCGCATTGCCGAAGGGCGTGTTCATCACAACAACACCACGCGCCGTGGCGCTGGTGACATCCACATTATCAACGCCAATGCCAGCGCGGCCCACCACCTTCAGGCGCGGCGCGGCTTCCAGCACTTCCCGCGTGACCTTGGTGGCAGATCGCACCGCAAGCCCGTCATATTCGCCAATGATGGCGCGGAGTTCGGCCGGCGTCAGGCCGGTTTTCACATCGGCATCAATGCCGCGCTCACGAAAAATCGCGACCGCGGCGGGGCTGAGTTTGTCGGAGATCAGAACGCGCGGCATGGCGCTTACGCCCCCGCCGTTTCTGACTGCACGGTCGCAAGCGCCCAATCCAACCAAGGCAGCAGCGCCTTGATGTCGCTGGTTTCAACCGTGGCACCGCCCCAGATGCGCAAGCCCGGCGGTGCATCACGATAGGCGCCGGCATCCAGCGCCACACCTTCCTTCTCAAGCAAGGAAGCGATCTTCTTCGCCGCCGCTGCTTGGGCTTCCGCTGAAAGCGCCGTGAACCAAGGCGCAGAGATCGTCAGGCAGATGGAAGTGCAGGACCGCGTCGCCGCATCCTGCGCCAGGAAGCCATAGCCGCTACCGGTCGCGACCCATTCGGCAATGGCCGCGAGATTGGCTTCGCTCCGCGCAATCAAGCCTTTCAACCCGCCGATGCTCTCCGCCCAACGAAGCCCATCCAAAGCATCCTCAACGCAGAGCATGGAAGGCGTGTTGATTGTCTCGCCCTTGAAAATACCCTCGCTGAGTTTGCCGCCGCTCGACAGGCGAAAAATCTTCGGCATGGGCCAGGGCGGTGAATAGCTTTCCAGCCGCGCTACGGCGCGGGGCGATAGCGCCAACATGCCATGCGCCGCTTCGCCGCCCAGCACCTTCTGCCAGGACCAGGTCACCACATCCAACTTCGCCCAGGGCAGATCCATCGCAAAGGCCGCGCTGGTCGCGTCACAAATTGCAAGCCCTTCGCGATCGGCGCTGATGAAATCTGCATTCTTCAGGCGCACGCCACTGGTGGTGCCGTTCCAGACAAAAACCACATCGCGCTTGGGATCAACCGCGCCAAGGTCAGGCAGCTTGCCATAGGGCGCATCAATCACGCGCGCATCGGAAAGCTTCAATTGCTTCAGGATATCGGTCGCCCAATCCTTGGAGAAGGATTCCCACACCAGCACATCCACCCCGCGCGCACCGAGCATGGACCACATCGCCATCTCAACCGCGCCGGTGTCAGACGCCGGCACAATGCCAAGCCGCCAATCGGAAGGCATGCCGAGGATCGCCTTGGAAAGCGTAATTACCTCGGCCAGCTTGGCCTTTGGGGTCGCGGCGCGGTGGCTGCGCCCGAGCAGCGCGCCTTCAAGTGCTGCCAGCGACCAGCCGGGACGCTTGGCGCAGGGGCCAGACGAAAAACGAGGATTGGCCGGGCGGATCCCCGGCTTGGTGGCGCTTGCCATGATGTGGCTCCCTTCCAGAAGCGAATGCGCCCCGGTGGGGGGGGCGTAGCCCAAAACTTTGTTACGCCCGGGATGGGCCGAGGATCAAGGGCGCGGCGCTGAATTGAGGGTGGCGCGCTAAGGCGGCTTGCGCCATGCTCACTTCCGAAAGGGGCGCCGTGACCCCGTACAATAGGAGGTTTCCTGATGGACCGTCGCAAGCTTCTGGCGCTGACCGCGCTTTCACCACTTGCCGCGCCGGCGATGCTGCGCGGTGCCATCAGCCCCGCCGCCGCGCAGGCTCCCTGGCCCAATCGGCAAATCCGCATGGTCATCCCCTGGCCGCCCGGTCAGGCAACGGATGTGGTCGGGCGGCTTGCTGGGCAGCGCCTATCGGAACGCCTCGGTCAGGTGGTGGTGCCGGAAAACCGCCCCGGCGCTGGCGGGCAGATCGGCACCGATCTGGTGGCGAAGGCGCCGCCCGATGGCAATGTGATCCTCTCGGCCTCTATCGGGCCAATCTCCTTCAGCCCTCTGGTGCAACGCACGCCCTATGATGCCGAACGCGAATTGGCGCCGGTGGTGATTTTCGGCATCGCGCCCTTCATGCTGCTGGTGAAGCCGGATTTCCCGGCGCAGGATTTGCGGAGCTTTATGGCGCTGGTGAAGTCCAATCCCGGTAAATACAGCTACAATTCCTCAGGCATTGGCGGCGCGCAGCACTTGGTTTGCGCGCTGTTTCTGGCGAAGGCGGGGTTGGATGCGCTGCATGTGCCCTTCCAGGGCAGTGGGCCGGCGCTAGCCGCTTTGCTCGGTGGGCAGGTGGATTTCGGCTTTGACACACCCGCCGCGGCGGGCAGGCTGGTGCGGGATGGGCAGCTCCGCGCACTTGGGCTCAGCACCGGCAAGCCCTCGGCCCAGGTGCCGGGCATTCCGCCGGTGGCGGCTGTTGGCGGGCCGGCCGATTATGATGTTGGTGGCTGGAATGGGTTGATGGTGCCGGCAGGCACACCGCGCCCGATCATTGATCGCATCTATACCGAAATCCGCGACGGCATGGCCGTGCCGGAAGTGCGCCAGCGCTATGAATCTGTGGGCTTCGATGTTGACCCGATGGGGCCAGAGGCCATGCTGCAACATATGCGCAAGCTCTGGGGTGAGTTCGGCCCGCTGATCCGGCAATTGGGAATACGGGCCGAATAAGGCGGGCGCGCAAAGCGCTTAATTTGCCGACGGATTGACCGGGCCCGGCAGGGCATGCGAGGCCCTATTGCATGGTTTCGGCCCTGATGGATTATGCGGTGCTCTTTGCCGCAATACTGGTCATCGCGTAACTCCTGCCAGCGGGCGCATTCCAACTGGTGCGGCATATCGCGCCACCTGCAAGCCGCATCCAATCCCGCCCCTTGCGCGCCGGCCAGGTCCGCCGAGAGATTGTCTATTCCCTGCGCGCTGTGGCGATTTTCGCGCTTTATGGCCTTGGTTTACTGGCGGCCTATCGTGCGGGCTGGACCGCGCTTGATCCAGATTTGTCGGCATGGCCCTGGTGGTGGCCGGCGGTGAGTTTTCTGGCCGCAATCCTGCTGCATGACACTTGGTTCTATTGGATCCACCGCGCCATGCATCTGAAGGGCATATTCCCCTTGATGCATGCGCAGCATCACCGTTCCGTCACACCCACACCTTGGTCCATCCGTAACCATCCGGCGAGCCCCACGGTGTTTTGATCTTCACGCTGTGCTGTGCGCCATGTTTTGCTGCATTTTCCAGTTCCAGGGGAGCAATTCATGAAGTCTCTGCTGCGGCATATCGGCGATACGGGCCAGGACCTCAGCAAGCCAGGCGCGCGGGTCAACGCCGTTCAGCTTTGCGGTCTGGATGAGGCTGTACATGGCCGCGGCGCGTTCTCCGCCCTGGTCGGAGCCTGCGAAAAGCCAAGCCTTCCGCCCAAGGGCCGCGCCGCGCAACATGCGCTCGGCAGCGTTATTCGTCAGGCAGATGCGCCCATCACTCAGGAACCGCGTGAAAGCCCCCCAGCGCTTTAGCATATAGTCCATGGCCTGGGCGAGGTCATTGTGGCGCGAGAGCTTTGCCCGCTCGGCCCGCATCCATGCCTCAAGCGCGGCGACCAATGGCGCGATGTCGCGCTGGCGCACCGCAAGCCGCTCAGCCGCGGGCTTGCCATTGATCGCGGCTTCGGCGGCGAATATCGCATCAATCTGGCGCACGGCCTCAATGGCGAGTGGCATGTGATGCAGCTCGGCCAGCTTGAACAATTTCCGCCTGCAGAATGCCGGTGTAATTGGCCAAGTGGCGTTCGGGGTGGATGGCTTTTCGGTCTCGGGAATAGCGAAACATCGCCGCGGGCGGGTCCGTGCCACCAAAGGGCGCATCATCGCGCACATAGGTCCAAAACCGCCCCACATCGGTGCGGCCCGCAGCAAGCACCGGCACGGTGGTGTCATCACCATGCAGCCGCTCGGCTGTCAACGCATGCGCATCGATCAGGAACATGAGCGGCGTGATCGTCGCGGTGCTGGCGCCCACCCAATCCCCGATCGTCGATGTGCTGAGATGGATGCCCTCATGCGCGAAGGTCTCACTCAGCCGATTGAGCGGCAGGTGCTGGCCGAATTTCGCCTCCAGAATAGTGGCGAGGAGATGCGGCCCCGCCCTGCCACGCATGATCGGGTGAAAGGGCGCGGGCGGCTGGGTGATGGCCTCACAACTGCGGCAGGCGAATTTCTCCCGCACGGTCTGGATGACTTTCCATTGCCGCGGGATGAGTTCCAGCGTTTCGGTCACATCCTCGCCGAGTTTCACGAGGGTGCCGCTGCAGCAGGGGCAGGCGCTTGGTGAGGGCAGGACGATTCTCTCACGCGGCAAATGGTCGGGCAGTGGGGTGCGCTTGGGATGGTTTGGTGCCTTGTCCTGCTTGGTGTCTGGCGCAGACTGCGTGCTGGCCAGGCGATTGATTTCCGCTTTGGTCTTGGCTTCGGATTGTGCGGTGGTGAGTTCGTCGATCTGCAATTCCAACTGATCAACCAGCTTGCGGCTGCGTTCGGAGCTTGCGCCGTAGCGGTCGTGTTGCAGCCGCGCGATGAGTTTCTTGAGATGGGCGATGGTATTTTCCGCGCTTGCCAATGCTGCCTGTTCGGCAGCGCGCCCTGCGCGTTCGGAGATGAGGGCCGATCTCTCCGCCGCAAGCGCTTCCTGGCTTGCAATATAAGCTGCGCGCAG
Organism: Roseomonas sp.; assembly: GCA_020249505.1. Taxonomy (GTDB): domain Bacteria; phylum Pseudomonadota; class Alphaproteobacteria; order Acetobacterales; family Acetobacteraceae; genus Neoroseomonas. The sequence continues at coordinate 110,569 of JADCFN010000006.1, forward strand.
TGCCTCAATATTTTCGGGGATATGTGGCGCGGGCGATGTCACGGCCAGAATCGAATCACATCACACCCGATCTGCAAAGAGGAAATGCGCGGCATCAGCAAATAAATTCATTCATCCCGCGCTTGCAGGGCGCCAGGTGTGCTGCGGATTTCTCCAGCCTATGCCTTCAAGCATGTAGCCAAGCTGCGAGCCCAATATCGAGACCGATCCCGCCATCACGGAGGGCCAGACGAAACGGCCGCGTTCCAACCGTTTGGCATAAAGCGACATGCCGAGCCCGTCACGCCAGAGGATCTTAATCAGATCGCCGCGATGGCCACGAAAGACAAAGAGATCACCCGCGTGAGGGTCGCGGCCCAGTGATTGCTGCACCTGGGCCGCTAGGCCATTCATGCCGCGCCGCATATCCGTATGACCCGACGCCAGCCACACACGCATGCCGGGTGGAACCGCTAGCATCAGCGCAGCGCGCCGATGATGCAGGATAGCGCGGGCAGGCTGAGTGCCGCGCTGCTTTCCAGCCGCGTGCCATTCGCAAGCGTGATGGTGATCATCCGCTGATCAAGCGGCGGGGGAGCATCGGCTTGGACAGACGCCGCCGGTGGCGCATTGGATGCCGTAATCGGCGCATCCATAACGCTTGCCGCCTCAATCAATACCGGCAGAAAACCGGGGGGATCAAACATTGCTAGCCTGCCAGCCCGCGCTTGCTTGCGCCAGGTCCAGAGAATGCTCCGGCTGATCTCATGCCGACAGGCGACTTCCGCAACCTTGGCGCCAGGCTCATCAGCCTCAGCCACAATCCGAAGCTTATCAGCCAGAGACCAACGGCGCCGCCGCTCAACGCCAGAAATTATCTCAAGCCCCATCATCGCCTCCGTACTTATGAGCGACCTTAAGATCGTCCATAAGAACAGATGACAGAGGCTTCATCGGGAAAGGAAGGTGGGGCTCCCCGGATGGATACGGTGAGCCATAGGCTCCAACTTCCAAATCGGATGGGTATTTAATCAGCAAGACGACGGACAGGTTTTCGCCTGAAGTCCGTGGCCGGGCGCTACGGATGGCGCTGGATCACGAGGGGAATACTCCTTTTGCTGGGCTGCGGCTTGATCGCTTTCTGCCAAAACTGGCTGTTCGGCGTATATGTTGCTGAACCGGATCACTCCGCACCCCATCCTACTAGCCCATCAGAGGTATACCAACATCCGATCAACTCAAACTCAGATGGACAGACCATTACCGAGCGCGCTCATCAAATCAGCAAAAACATGATCTTGAACGAACTCTAAGCCTCACCAACCCTTTCCAGCACCCCGGCCCAGCAGGGCCGGGGTAAAACAAG
>JADCFN010000060.1 GCA_020249505.1 Roseomonas sp.
CAGGCGCTGCGGCGGGGTGCCGCGCAGGATCTCCGCCGCCATGCCGGCAATGCGCCGCCAAGCCGTGTTCAGGTCGGGGCCATAGCTGAGCAGGCAGCCGGCCTCGGCCATTTCGCGCCACTGGCAGGCCATGGGGATGCCGCGTGCGCCGGCCATCGCGGCGAGCGGGCCTATCTGGTCGAAGAAGGCCGGGCTAGCGGAAACCATAAGCCCGCCAATGCCCTCGGCCGCCATGCGGTCGAACAGAGCAGGCTCCACCCTTCCCCGGGTCGGGAAGATCAGCAGTTCTCGCCCCAGCACCGCCGCGGCTTGGCGCAGGGCCGCGTCATGCCGTGCGCGCAGGGGCGCGCCCTCCAGCACCAGCACGCCCAGCCGTGATACCTAGGGCAGAGCCTCGGCCAGCAATTCCAGCCGTTTCACGTCCAGGTCTCCGGCAAGAATGATCACCCCGGTCACACGCCCGCCCGGCTGCGCGAGACTTTCAGCGAGGCCGAGTTCAGTCGGGTCCGGGCCGAGCGCCAGCAGCGGGATATCGGGCACCGCCGCGGCCACCGCGACCGTAGCCGGGCTGCCGTGGGTGATGATGAGGCGCGGCGCGCGGCGCATAATCTCGCGCGCCAGGACAGGCAGTTCCTCGGGTGTGCCGTTGCGAATGTCCAGATCGAGGTCGCGGCCGACACGCAGACCCGCGGCAAGCAGATGGTTGGGAAAACGCGCCACGATCTGCGCCGTCTGCCCGGCGCCGATGGTCAGCACGGCGACCAGTGGGCGGGCCGGCTGCGCCATGGCAGCGCGCGGCAGGAGCAGGCCGGCCAGGAGCGCGCGCCGTGCGATCATTCAATCACCTCATCGGCGCGGGCGACGACTGATGGCGGCAGGTCGAGGCCGATGATGCGTGCGGTTCGCAGGTTGAGGACCATTTGGAAGGCATCGCCGTTTTCGACAGGCAGCACCGCTGGCTGTTCGCCGCGCAGCACCCTGTCGGTCAAGCGGGCGGCTTGCCGGTACAGAGCAATGTTATCAACGCCGTATGACGCCAGTCCTCCGCTAATCACATGATAGCGGAAGGCAAAAACACTGGGCATACGCGCTGCGTTCGCTTCTCCTATGAAGACATCGCGGTTTGCGGCCCCCAGAGGTCCCGGTAGCAGGATGACCCCGCCGCGCGGCGACGTGCCGAAATGGCGCGTTTGTTGCCGCAGGGCGTCAGGTGTGCGAACGCCCAATGGCTCGATGCGCACGGCAAACCGGGTTGCGACAAGCTCGGCCGCGTGGACGTAGCCCTCGTTCGCAGGATTGCTCGGGTCGAAAAAAATGCCGATGCGCTCAATTTCAGGGCTCAGCAGGCGCATCAGTTCGACCCATTTCGCGCCTAATGAAAAACCATGCTGCGTGACGCCGGTGATGTTGCCGCCTGGCCGCGCCAGGCTCGCCACGACCCCGAGCCCGACAGGGTCGGTCACCTGTGCGAACACGATCGGGACTGTGGACGTCGCCTCCTTGAGCGCGACCAGCTCGGTTGTGGCACCTGCCAGGATCGCGGCCGGAGAAAGACCCGTCAGTTCGCGCGCAGAACGCCACAGTTGCCCGGCATCCCCGGCAGACCAGCGCACCGCTAGTTCCAGATTGACGCCCTCAACCCAGCCAAGCGCCCGCAGTCCGTCCCGAAAGGCGCCGAGCCGGGCTTGCCCCTCCGGATCATCGGCGGCTAGCGAAAACAACGCGCCGACGAGGCGACGCCGGCCGGCTTGTTGCGCAATTGCTGTTGGCGAAGCGCCCATGGCGGCCAAAAGGCTAATGGCGGCGCGGCGGCTGATCGGTCTCATTCTATCACCTCATCGGCGCGGGCCAGGATGGGATGGGGCACGGTCAGGCCCAGCGCCCGGGCGGTGCGCAGATTCACCACGAATTCGATGGCGGTGGGCAGCTGCACCGGCAGGTCGCCGGGCTTCTCGCCGCGCAGGATACGGATGACATAGCCGGCGGCGCGGCGGAACAGGTCGGGCAGATTGGCGCCGTAGCTGAACAAGGCACCGGCATGGGCAAAGCGCGCCTGGTCCCCGATCACGGCGATGCCCTCGGCCAGGGCGGTGGCGGTGATGTCCTCGATCAACGAGGAGGTCAGAAAGTCGCGCACCACCACCAGCGCCTGCGCGCCTTCCTGGCGCAGCGCGCGCATGCCAGCCGCCAATGCCACCGGGTCGCGCTGCGTCAGCGGCAGGCGCAGCACCCGCAACCCCTGGGCGCGGGCCGAGGCCTCGCTCAACCGTCCCCAGGCGTCGAAGGTCGGGTCGGCGGCATTGTGCATCACGCCGATGGCTGAGAGGGCCGGAATGGTCTCGCGGAGGAATTCGATGCGCTTGGCCGACATCTCCTCGCCGAAGCTTGCGAAGCCGGTAACCGAGCCGCCCGGCCGGGCAAGGGAGGCGAAAAGCTCCGGGTCGCTCTGCACCGGCGGCAGGGCGATCGCGACGAGCGGGATGGTGGTTGCGCGGCGGATCGCGCGCGCGGCGGAGGGGCCGGGCACGATGAACACATCAACCGGCAGGGCGGCGAAGTCGCGGATGATGCCGGCCCCGCGCTGCACGTCGCCATCGGCGTGGCGGTGCTCGAACTGCCAGCCCTGGCCTTCGACCATGCCCTGGGCGCGCATGCCCTCGCGGAAGGCGATGATGAAGGGTCGGTCGGCCTCCGGTGAGCCGAAGCCGACGAACCCCACCACGGGCAGGCGGCGCTGGGCCGTGGCCAGCGCGGGCAGCAGCAGCAGGGGAAGCGCGCGACGCGCGATCATTCTATCACCTCATCGGCGCGGGCGATTAGGGCAGCGGACAAGGTAAGCCCGAGCGCATCGGCAGTGCGCTGATTTACCACCAGCTGCCAGTTTGTGGGGGCCTGGACCGGCAACTCGGCGGTGCGCGCCCCGCGCAGGAGCCGGTCCGCGTAGGATGCCGCCTGGCGATAGGCGTCGGTTACCGGAAAGCCGTAGGATAGCAGACCACCTTCGGTCGCAAACAGGCGGTTGGTGTAGATCGCCGGCAACCTGTGGCGCGCAGCGAGTGCGATGATGGAGGCGCGATGATCCACGAGGAAGGTGTCGGGCATCGCCACGAGCCCACTACCTGTTTGGTTTGCGAAGTCCGGGAGCATCGCCTCAATGTCGCCCGGCCCGCGCACCCGCAGGGCCGCGATGCTCACGCCGCGCGCGCGCGCGGCTACCTCAATTGGCCGCACGAACAGTGCTTCGACATGTGGGGCGGTCTGCGGATGGAAGAGTAGCCCGACCCGCGCAAGGCCGGGTGCGGCCTCGCGCAGAAGTTCGATCCATTTCGGCCCCATCAGCGGGTCGAAGGCAGTAAAGCCGGTCGCATTGCCACCCGGCCGGGCAAAGCTTTCGACGAAGCCGGAGCCAACCGGATCGCCCACGCGGACGAACACCACAGGCAGCTGGCGTGTTTCACGCAGCAGGGCCGCGACCGAGGGCGTACCGTCGGCCAGCAGCAGGTCTGGTGCCATGGCCACGAGCTCGACGGCATGGGCGTGGAACAAGATGGGGTTACCCGATGCCCAGCGCCGTTCCAGCCGCACCTGCCGTCCTTCGGCCCAGCCAAGCCCATGCAGTGCCTCAACGAAGGCGGTGGCGCGCTGCTGGCTGTCCGGATCGGACTCCGCGCCTGCCATCAGCAGACCTATGCGGCGCAGGCGCCCCCGCTCCTGCGCGCCCAAGGCGCCAGGGCGAACGGCGCATGCCGCGAACAGGCAAGGCAACGTACGACGCGCGATCATTCTATCACCTCCTGCGCCGAGGCCAGTACCAGCGGCGGTACATCCAGGCCGATCTCGCGCGCGGTGCGGAGATTCACCACCGTCTCGAAGCGTTCGGCCTGGAACATCGGAATTTCGCTGGGCGGCTGGCCGCGCAGGATGCGCGCGACGTGGCGGGCGACCTGGCGGCGCAGATCCTCATTCACCGGGCCGTGGCTGATCAGGCAGCCGGCCTCGGCCATGCTGCGCCACTCGCAGATCGTGGCCAGCCCGGCCTCACGCGCCAGGGACGCCAGCGCTGCGGCATGGGTGGAAAAGCCGGGGAAGGAGGCAATGACCAGCGCTTCCACCCGCGCCGCGCGCAGCGCCGCGAAGGCGGGGGCGAAACTCTCCGGCGCGCCGGCGCTGACCGCCACCAGCCCCACACCCATGCGCCGCGCCGCCTGCTCCATCGCTGGCACGCGTGATGGCACGAAGGTGGCGCCGGCCAGGAAGCCGATGCGCCGCGCATGGGGCAAGGCGAGGTGCAGCATCTCCAGGCGCTTCACGTCCAGTTCCTCGGCCAGCATCACCACGCCGGTGACGCTGCCGCCTGGCCGCGCCAGGCTCACCGCCAGGCCATCGGCCACCGGGTCGGTGCCGGCGAAGCCCATGACGATGGGGATTTGCGCATCAAGCGCGCGGATCGCATGTGCGGCCGGGTTGGAGACCGCGATGATCACATCCGGACGCGCCGCGAGGATCTCGGCCGCGAGCGGCGTGAGGCGCGCGGCATCGCCATTCGACGAGCGTGCGATCAGGCTCAGCGTGCGTCCTTCGATGAAACCCTCACGCGCCAATTCGGGCAGGCCCCATTGGCGGAACTGGTCAATCGAGATTTGCCCGGAGGACAGCAGGCCGAGCCGCGCGACGCGACCCTGCGCCTGGGCGGGGGCGGCAAGCGCCAATGACAGGAGGGCACGGCGTGCGATCATTCTATCACCTCATCTGCGCGGTCGAGGATGGCGGGCGCGATTTCGGCGCCCAGGGCACGGGCGGCGCGTAAATCCACCACCAATTCAAAATGCGTGGGATTCTCGACGGGCAGGTGGTTGACGGGCGTGCCATTAGCCGCCCGCACCACCTGCCGCGCGGCCCGACGAAACCCCTCACTGATGTCAGGCCCGTAGCTCATCAGCGCACCGCCAGTGAGGTAGCGCTTATTCGACATCATCATCGGCATGCCATGCCGCAGCGCGACCTCACCAATTCGGAAGCGGCTGGTGATGGTGGAGACATCGGATACCACGAAGAGTGCTGCGACCCCTTCATGCTTGAGCGCGCCGAAGGCCTCATCCAGCCCCTCGGGCACGGCGATGCCCCGGAAGACCAGCTCGACGCCCAGCGCCGCCTGGGCTCGCGCGGCCTCGTCAATCTGGATCTGTGACGGGTAGTAGATGTTGTAGATCACCGCGAATTTGCTGGCCTGAGGAAAGGCATCGCGCATCAATTGCACGCGCTTGGCCGAAAGCTCTCCGGCGTGGAAAGATTGACCAGTGACATTGGCCTCAGGCCGGGCGAGGCTCTGGACCAACCCTTCCTGCACGGCGTCGCGCGTTGCGCCGAAGATGATCGGGATGGTCGTGGTCGCGGCGCGGGCCGCCAGGACACCGCCACGGGTGGCGACGACGATGGCATCCACCCGGGCGGCGATGAATTGCTGCATGACGTCCCGTAGGTCGTGGTCGGGCCGCAGTTGGTGGCGATAGTCAATCGTTAGATTCTGCCCGAGGACATAGCCGTTTTCGCGCATCCCGAGTTCGAACCGTTCTTCAAAGATGGATTTGTCCGGCCCGTTCACGATGTAGCCGACCCGCAGCGGCCGGTTGGCCTGCGCTGCCGACGCCGTGGCGAGCAGTGGCGAGGCCAGGAGGGCCTTAAGGAAGGACCGCTTGGGGGTGCCGCGCATCCCGGCTCCTGGTCTGTTCGCTGTCATGCCCAGGTCGTCCTTTCTGCCGGTCCATCCTCGTAAATGAATAGGATGCAACGATTCATCTGACTGCGCCACTGAGCGCGGCGAGGCGAGATGCGGCGGAGCAATCGATCTTTCATACGCAAAAGCCTCACGCGCGCCGGGATGGCACCGTTTCAATGTCATGTTGGCATCGCCGCCACCTTCCGGATGTGCTAAATAACACATGGCAACGCCTCCGCGCCGCGTTAGGCTGGGGACGCAGCAGGAGGCGCAGATGGTCCGGATGGTTGAACTATCGTTTAGCAAGCAGCCTTGCCGGCATACGAGCCCGCCTGCCGGGTTGCGGCTGATCGATTTGGGGGGCGCATGAGCATCAGCGGCGTCACACGACAAAGCCTGGCGGCGATTCCCTTCTTCGCCGGCGTTTCACCTGCCGTGGCAGAGCGCTACGGCCCAAGGGTGCATTGGCTGACCGCGGCGCCTGACCAGTTACTGGTTGATTTCGACGATGCATCGGATGATGTGTTCTTCGTGGTGTCCGGCACTGTGCGCGTGGCGATGCGCACGCCAGGGGGCCGGGAGCTCATCCTCGATGACATACCCGCTGGCCGCTTCTTTGGTGAAATGGCGGCCATTGACGGCGCGCCGCGCTCGGCCGCCGTCACGGCATTGCATCGCAGCCGGATCTGTCGCGTCCCGGGCCAGGTGTTCATGGCCTTGCTGGCGGATGCGCCCGAGCTGTCGCGCCGGCTGATGCGCGTACTGGTGCAGCGTCTGCGTGAAGCCAATGGCCGCATGCTGGAGTTGACCACCCTAGATATTCGTCACCGGCTTTATGCTGATCTGCTGCGCGCCGCCGGCCAGCCCATGGCGAATGGCGCGCGGGCCATCTCGCCGCCACCCGTGCAGCAGATCATTGCGAGCCGGATTGGCGCCCGCCGCGAGGCAGTCTCGCGCGAGATTGCTCGGCTGCTGCGGGCTGGCGTGCTGCAGCGGGGGCGTGGTGCGCTGATCATCAGACAACCGGCGATATTGCAGCAGGCCCTTGATGAGATGACGTCGGATTGAGGTGATGCGCCCAATTCAGCCCGGCGGCGGTAGGTGCCAAGAATGGGAGGCGGCAATCCGCCAGAGGCTATCCGCCGAGCACGTCCGTGTCGCCGATATCTCCCGCGTCATCGCGCAGATCCCCTGCAATCGCGGGTACGTCTTGGCCGATACCGCGAGGGCACCTGTCTGAGTCTTTGGCTTCCTCGACGGCGTCGATGCAACGCAGTTCAACACCGCGACATGCTGCGGCGCCATGGCGCGGCGCGGGATACGCTTTGGATTGCGGAACTCACGGACAGCATGGCGGAGCGAAACCGCCGCGCCATTTGGGGGGCGATGAATGCCCCCAGCGAGGACGCTGCCATCAGCCGGGACAGCCTGCCGCTGGCGTCGCGGGGGTTCAGGGTAGTGGAGAGGGTGTGAGAACGCTGGCCAAGCCGTCAGAATTGAGAGCACCGACTCTTCTTCACTCCCCTTGGGGTTACGATGAGCCAGAATTCCTCCTTTACTCAAATCGCCAGTTTGGCTCTTTAGGCACTTGCACCTATCGGATCAGAACAAAATACCAATTAGCCTTCTGAGCAATTCATCAAGTGGCATCATGGTCAATAACAGCGGCGCGACTGGCACAAGCGTGACGATTACCAAGCGAACAACATCATCCCTTGAAATCGGGGCAAGGCGCATGGTTCTCACAACCTCGAAACTGTTGGAAAGATCGGCGAGAGATTGGATATCCGAGCTACCCACCAAAGCCTCATCGGGCGGCGCACCACCCCGCAGCCACTTAGTTTCGAAAGCGCGTACGTACCGCTCGGCCAAGGTCCCGTATTCTCGCATGCCCGCCCGCTTCGTTGCTGCCAATTGACCCGAAAATACCAAAAGCGGCATGAGCGCGAGGCACAGCACAAAGACGACAACAGCGCCGATCTCGAACATGAAGCCGGACAGCGGTACGCCAAAATGAAGGATACGATTTGCCAGATACGATGCCAATAATGCCCCATGCGCGGCTGCAAGAACGACGAAACCCTGCACAGCCATTGACAAGAAACCAAGGCCGCCAACGCGGTCCGGGTGCGTCGGCACCAGGCTTAGCCGAATGTGCGAAACCTGCCAGAGCAGGCGCGCCCAAATGAAAATCCGAAAATACCATCGGCAAAGAAGGAATTGGAAAATCGGCAGGCTGACAAAACCAAACCAGACACCAGCAAGAGAAAGGCGCGCCCCTTCGGCAGATGGCGATGCGTACCAAGTGGCTGCATCAATGGCTACGTATTGCCGCCAGATGATCATGATACCGATCACGTAGACGAAAGCAATAAGAAGTACCTCTGCAACAATCGAATTGCGCAGCCGATACGCCGATGTAATGGCCGCCTTGTAATGCGGTAGGTCCTGTTCGGGAATAAGGTGACGTTCAAGAAAAATGTGCGCCACAGGTCGCATCCGCTCCTGCACCAGCAATTCGGCAGCGATCAATAGCGGAACCGCGAGAAGAAAGCGGACATGGACCTCAGCATCAAAGATGAAGGGGATTGCAACCCCTCCCAGCGCATGACCCTCCAACAATGACAGGATAAGCAAGGGCATCCAGGTCAGTAGCGTGATGACAATGACACGCTTTCGCATCATCAGCAGCGCGTCATCGGTCAAGCGCGCCCGCAGCATCAACTGGAACAAGGGCCCGCCAAGGAAGAGTGAGAAATTCTCGGTATCCTTGTTTGGGGTCCCGAGGGGTTCGGCAGAATCCATCACATGGCCCTTCCAGGCAGGTTCACTTGGGTTTCGGAAGACGCGCACGCAAAAGGTTATTCTGATCCCCGATCAGAAAGAGCCTAAGGCGGGCGCGCCCTCCATCATCTGGATTTAGCGCCATCGCACGCCAGATCGATCAGCTTCCGGAAGACTGACAAAACGCTCTACACATCGGTGGTGACGGTGACGCTCCCCTTTCGCACAGCAGCCTTGAGCGCGGCATGATCGCGTTCAGCCTGATCCGCATAGGCAAGGGCGAAATCGCCCATCGCCTCATCGAACTCGTCACCCTTGCCGAGGTATCCTGCGATAAGCCTAACATCAGCACTGCGCGCATGTGCACGCGCAAGTGACCAGCCGCAGACCTTGCCGTAGATCTCCATCAACTCCTCATCAAAGGTCTCGACCAATGGCTTGATCTTCGCGTCACGCAATTGCCGGAAATAGAATTGTTTTCCTCCTGGTCCAGTGACCCAGCCAAGAAACAGGTCAGACGCCGGCTGCATCAACCGCTGACCCATCACTACCCGCTGGCCATGATGCGGATAGGCGCTTTTGCCGGCATGCGGTTCAAGCACGGATTTGGTAACTTCCTTGACTTGCAGAAATAGCGGGTCATTTGTCGCGGACATCAGCAATATGATCCAACAGCGCCGCCCAACGCTTCCCACCCCAACCACCTTGATGGCCGCATCTACAATCCTGTAGCGATCCAGCAATACGCGCCGGTCATCCGCAAGCGTGTCGCGGTAGGCAGCGAAAACTTCATTCAGAACCTTCTCGAAAGCGGGCGTGCGCGCGGCGTCGGGATGGAAAATGAGCGGTGCCGCATCGCGAATGGCTGTGCGTCCACCGACAATTTCAGCCAAGCGCGGAAAATCGTATTCAGAACTGCTGCCGTCCATCGCCTTTTCGACCCGCGCGCGAAGCCGATCTGCCGCTGCCGGCGGCACTTCCGCAGCCACATCCTCGGCCGTGATACGCGCATACCAAACGTCAAGCGGTGACATGCGTGCAAATTCCCGCAGACGTTTGCGGTAGCTGCGCGCGCAGGCGATAGCCGCGGCCCGCCCGTCCTTATCCGCCAGGCCATTCGCCCGTGATGCCAGCACGAAGGACGCAACAAGCCGCTTGACATCCCATTCCCATGGCGCCGGCAAGGTCTCATCGAAATCATTAATGTCGAACAATACATTACGCTCGGGCGAAGCGAAGCCACCGAAATTGGAAAGATGGCAATCACCGCAGGCCTGCACGTGCAAGCCAGTGGAAGGCATTCGCGCCAGATCACCCGCCATGACCGCTGCCGCGCCGCGATAAAAGGCAAAGGGCGATTGCAGCATGCGCCCGTAGCGAATGGGCACCAGTTCGGGCAGCCGATCAGGGTCAGATGCTTGCAGTACAGCCACCGGGTCAGGGCGATCCGCTGGCCGCTTCCATATCGCCTGGGCTATGCGCGGAACTTTGTCGCGCAACGCCTTGCCGGCTTCAAACCTTTCATCCAGTGAGGCACCGTGGCTGGCCGTTGCCTTCGGCGCCACTGCAATTGCCGGCGCCGGCAGCGGCGCTTTAGCAGCCACTTTCTTGCTTGAGGGCGCGCGTGACGATCTGACGGATTTTTTCATGAGCTTCGCTCCTTGGCCGGGGCATCCGGCCTGGCTGCAATCTGCAATCGCTCACCAACAAGCATCAAAACAGCACTGCCTTGTTGATAAAGATCAAGAAGCGGCCAATGCCCAGCATGCTGGCTCGATCGCCCTCAAAGGATTTTGATCTTGATCAAGGTCTCTAGTGCAGGCAGGGTCTAGTGGGGACCATGGCAGCATGCCCGCACGCGACAAAGGCGCGGGTTACAGACCACCAAGCAAAGCCTGACCTATCGCGTTGCATAAAAAAGAATCCAAGCACGAAGGAAACCAGCACCATGCGTCTGCCAAAGCTTATTGCCCTCACAGGGTTCATAGCCGCGCTGATGGTAAACGCCGATGCGGGCGCACAGCAGATCCGCGGCACGCCAGGCGCACCGGATACGGTCATGACGCCGAACCCCTTCAGCCTGCCAGCGCCAACGCCACCCTTCACCGGCACGATCATGCCCAATGTCGGTGATAGCCGGACCGCTTGGCCCCCACAGGTCGCAGCACCCGCCGATGCACCGAATATCCTTGTAATTTTGACCGATGATGTCGGTTTTGGTGCGCCATCCACCTTCGGCGGTGTTATCCCAACACCCGCGCTGGATCGCGTGGCGCAGGCTGGGCTGCGCTACACGCAATTCCACACCACGGCGCTCTGCTCGCCAACCCGCGCCGCGTTGCTTACTGGCCGCAATCACCATTCCGTGGGCTTTGCCACCATTTCCGAAACCACCACCGGTTTTCCAGGCTACAATTCCATCATCCCGCGGGAGACCGCGACGATTGCAGCGACGCTGCAGGCCACGGGCTATGCGACGGCTTGGTTCGGCAAGAACCACAATGTGCCGAGTTGGGAAGCGAGCCCAGCCGGACCCTTCCATAATTGGCCATCCGGCATGGGCTTCGACTATTTCTATGGTTTCGTCGGCGGCGATACGAGCCAGTGGCAGCCCGGCAATCTGTTCCGGGGCCACACGCCGATCCATCCCAACCTCGGCGTACCTGGCTGGAACCTGACCACTGCGACAGCGGACGACGCCATCGCCCATATCCGGCTCAACACCTCGGTCGCGCCGAAGCGGCCTTGGTTCATCCACTATGCCCCGGGCGGCGCCCATGCCCCCCACCACGCTACCCCGGAATGGATTGCCCGCTTCCGCGGCCAATTCGATGAAGGGTGGGACGTGTTGCGTCAGCGCATCTTCGACAATCAGCGCCGCATGGGGGTTATTCCCGCAAACGCGCAATTGCCGCCGCTGCCCGATGTTGTGCCGCGGTGGGCCAGCCTTTCGGCGAACCAGCGGCGGCTCTATGCGCGCCAGATGGAGGTGTATGCTGCCTACCTCGCCTATACTGATTTCGAAATCAACCGAGTAATTCAGGCCGTGGATGAGGCCGGTCAGTTCGACAATACGCTGATCATCTACATCAGCGGCGACAATGGCGGCAGCGCAGAAGGCGGCCTTGATGGCACAGTGAACGAAGTGGCTTGGTTCAACGGTACCTTGTTCTCCGTAGATCAAATGCTGCCATTCATTGACGATTGGGGAAATGACCGCACTTACAACCACATGTCCGCAGGCTGGACTTTCGCGCTCAACACGCCCTATCGCTGGACTAAGCAGATCGCTTCGCATCTTGGTGGTACGCGCAATGGCATGGCGATTTCCTGGCCACGCCGCATCACCGAACGCGGCGCCATTCGTCACCAGTTCCACCACGTGATTGACGTTGTGCCGACCATTCTGGAGGCGGTTGGCGTGCAGGCGCCCACGATGGTCAACGGCATTGCACAGCGCCCGATTGAGGGTGTCAGTATGGCCTATACCTTTGATGCCGCGGGCCGCGAGGCACCCAGCCAAAGGCACACCCAATACTTCGAAATGCTGGGCAATCGCGCAATCTACCATGATGGTTGGATGGCCAATACCACGCCGCCCGTCGTGCCGTGGGATTCGCAGTCACCCAAGCCGGCTGATGTGATGCATGGCTATACCTGGGAACTCTACAATCTGGCCGCAGATCCGACGCAGATGAACGACCTTGCAGCGCGGGAGCCCGCGCGGCTGCGTGCGATGCAAGACATCTTCATGATGGAGGCAGCACGCTACCAGGTTCTACCACTCGATAACAGTGTTTTGACGCGGATGATCTCCGCACGGCCTGGTCCGGCGGCTGGTCGGCAGCAATTCGCTTATGCTGGCCCCGTCGCCTCTATCCAAGGCAATGCGGCCCCGAGCCTTCTGAACCGTTCCTACCGTATCACGGCTGAAATCGAAGTGCCGCAGGGCGGCGCCAATGGCGTGTTGCTGACGCAAGGCGGGCGCTTTGCCGGTTACGGCTTCTACCTGCATCAGGGTCGGCCGGTCTTTCTCTGGAACTTTCTCAATGTGCAGCGCCATCGCTGGGAAGGGCCAACCGCCTTGCCGCCCGGGCGCCACACGCTGGTCTTTGATTGGCAAATGCAGCCACAGGGCCTGCCCTTTGGCCGCGGCGGTACCGGCACGCTGACAGTCAATGGCACACAAGTCGCGCAGCGGGCGCTACCCAATACGCTGCCCTTCACCGTCGCCTGGGACGAAACCTTCGATGTAGGCCTGGATACCGGCACATCGGTGGATGATGGCGATTATACCTCCCCCAATCCCTTCACCGGGCGGATTGTGCGGCTGACCATTGACCTGGGCGATAGCACCATCACGCCAGCGGCGCTGCAGGCGCTGCAGGAGGAGATGGCACGGCGGCAGCGCCGGACGAACTGACGGCAACTGGGACCGGCAGCAGGCAGCATGAGTGGCGTCAGCACGGGTACACCGCTCACGTCAGCCTGACCAACCGTCGCACGAGCCTTTCTTGAATGATCAGCCGAAAGAACGGGAACGGAGACCCAACACCATGACCACACGACGCGAGCTTCCTTTCGTTGCCGCCGGAGTACTGCCTTTGCTCGCCCGGACCGCGCAGGCGCAGCCCCTGTCCGGCACGCCTGCTCAGCCGGCGTTGCGCTACACGACGCCGATACCCACCGGGGTCGCCATCCCCGCCACGGTCGAGACGCGCTTCGGTCGGCTGAACTTTTTCGACGGTGTGCCGGATGCGAGCAGCACGGGCTTGATCTACGACAACCTCGATCAGCAGCGCGCCTTGCAAGCCTACCTGCTCGGTCTGCCGGCCGTGAATCAGGCGGCGAACCGCAATGCCATTCTCACCGTCGGCCCGATCAACAGCACCGTGCCGATCTGGGAGCGGCTGGTGGATAGCCGTACGGTCGAACTGACGGCCAACAACAACACGCCGTACACTTGGTTCTGGATTGATCTGCGCTCCGGGCCGCTGGTGGTCGAGGTGCCTCCCGGCGTGCTCGGTCTCATCAACGACATGTTCTACACCTTCGTCGCCGACGTCGGCATCATCGGCGCCGACCGCGGTCAAGGCGGGAAATACCTGCTGCTGCCGCCGGGCTGGAGCGGCGAGATACCTCGGGGCTACGAGGTCTTGCGTCCCAAAACCTTCCAGAACTTCATTGGTTGGCGCAGTTTTCCCGTCAATGGTGACTTGCGCCCGGGCGTGGACGCGGTGAAGCGCTTCACCAAGATCTACCCGCCGGCGCAAGCCTCCAATCCGCCGACGCCAACCTTCGTGGACATGTCAGAGCGACCGTTCAACATGGTCGGTCCCTCCGACTACCGCTTCTGGGAAATGCTGAACGATGTGGTTCAGAACGAGCCCACCGACGCTTCTGACCCGATCACACTCGGCTTCTTCGCCTCCGTCGGCATCGTGAAGGGTCGCCCCTTCCAGCCGGATGCGCGGATGCGCCGCATCCTGACCGAAGCCGCCGTGGCCGGCGACGCGACGGCGCGTGCCCTTTGCTATCGCGCACGCGACGCCGAGGCGCGGATCTTTCCCGACCGCCGTTGGCGCTTTGCGTTCCAGGGCGGATACAAATTCGAACAGCTTCCGGGCGTCACTAACCTCGATGCGCGCGCCTTCTTCTTTTTCTTTGCGACCGGCGTTACGCCCGCGATGGATACGCGCACGGTTGGCGAGGGCTCGACCTATCCCTGGACCGCCGAGGATTCGAGCGGCAACGCCTTGGATGGAGGGAAGACCTACCGCCTGCGCTTGCCTGGGCCTGTGCCGGTACGGACCTTCTGGTCGGTCATCGTCTACGATACCCAGACCCGATCCATGCTGCAGACCAATCAACGTTTCCCCTCGGTCACCAGCCAGAGTTCCGACGTGCAACGCAACCCCGATGGGTCAGTGGATGTGTGGTTCGGGCCGAGCCCGCCGGCTGGACGCGAGAGCAACTGGGTACAGACCATCCAGGGCAAGTCCTGGTTCACCATCCTGCGGCTCTACGGGCCGGAGCAGCCTTGGTTCGACCAAAGCTGGCGGCCGGGCGATATTGAGGTGGTGGTTTGAACCCGCTCGGGAGCTTGGAGGAGGCTTGGACGGCGCGCCTTCTTCGGCTTCTTCGCGCTGCGGTCGCGCTTGGCCTGACGCCGGGCATGGTTGGCACGGCACTGGCGCAAGAACCGCAAGCAGGCGCGGCAGGTAGTGCGGAGGAACTGGCGCGCGCCGCGCAGAACCCGATTGCGGCGATGATCAGCGTTCCTTTCCAGAACAATATGAATTTTGGCTATGGCCCGAATGACCACATCCAGAATGTGCTCAACATCCAACCTGTCGTGCCCTTCAGCTTGAACGAAGACTGGAACTTGGTCACGCGCACGATCCTGCCGCTTATCTCGCAGCCGGGGATGACGCCTGGGCAGGGCACGACCTTCGGCCTGGGCGCCACCCAATTCTCGGCCTTCCTGTCCCCGGCGCAGGCAGGGCGGCTGATCTGGGGCGCCGGCGCTGTGGTGCAGGCGCCAACCACAACAGATCAGGCGCTTGGCAGTAATGTCTGGGGCGGCGGGCCGAGCTTCGTCGCGCTCACCATGGCGGGGCCTTGGGTGATCGGCGGGCTGGTGAACAATATCTGGTCAGCCGGTGGCGAAGGGCGCAATAAATACAATACGCTCACCATGCAGCCCTTCGTGAACTATAACTTTGCGTCGTCACCCGGCACCTATATGTCCTTCTCACCACTCATCACCTCGAATTGGGAGGCAGAGTCCGGCCAGCAATGGACAGTGCCGCTGGGTCTTGCGCTGGGACAGATCCTTCGTATCGGGCAGCAGCCAATAAATGCGCAGCTTGGCGCGTATTATAATGCCATCCGACCGGATATAGGACCTGAATGGCAGCTTCGTTTCCAGATCCAGTTTCTATTCCCGCGCTGACGCGCGCGCGGCGTCTGGCAGGCTGGGCGGCGCTGCTTGCCGCGATCCTGTTGCCCTTGGGCATTGTGGCGCTGATGACGCTATCGGCCGAACCACGGGCGCGTGAGGCAGCGCGTGCAGGCTTTGTCGGCTCGGCAAGCTGCGGCAGCTGCCATGCGCGGGAATATGGCGACTGGCGCAGCAGTGATCACGCGCGCGCCATGGCTGCGGCAACACCCGCGAATGTGCTTGGCGATTTCTCCGGCGTGACGGTCCATGATGGCCGGCATAACGCAAGCTTCCGGCGTGAGGGGGATCGTTACATTATCCGCACTGATGGACCGGGCGGGACAGTCGCGGATTTCACCATTACGGAGACTTTCGGCGTAGACCCGCTACAACAATATTTGGTGTTGTTTCCCGACGGGCGCCGCCAGGCGCTGCCCTGGGCCTGGGATAGCCGTCCGCGCGAACAGGGGGGACAGCGCTGGTACCATTTGATGGCGGATGATCCGCTGCCCGCCAGCGATCCTCTGCATTGGACTGGGCGCGAGCAGACCTGGAATTTCATGTGCGCATCCTGCCATTCGACCGGCTTGGTGCGCGGATATGATCAGGCGACGGATCGCTACGATACAAGCTGGACCGAAATTAGTGTGGGCTGTGAAAGCTGCCACGGGCCGGGGGCAGCGCATGTGGCCTGGGCGCAGGCCGGTGCGGATAAAGGCAATCCGCATCGCGGGCTTTCAGTGTGGTTCCGCGATGCTTCCGGTGGCGCCTGGCGCTTCGCCAAGGATGATCCTCGTGGTATCGCGCAGTGGGATGGGCCGCCGCGGCAAGCCACCGCTGCTCAGGTGGAAAGCTGCGCGCCGTGCCATTCCAGATCGCGCCCGTTGGTCGCGGACCCGCTGCCAGGCCAGCGCTTTCTGGACACGCATGCACCCATGCTGCTCCAGCAGGGCGAATATCACGCTGATGGCCAAATTCAGGGCGAGGTATTTGAGTGGGGATCCTTCGCGCAAAGCCGCATGCAGCGCGCCGGCGTGGTCTGCGCCGATTGTCACGACCCGCATCGCGGTACGCTACGCGCCGAAGGCAACGCGGTCTGCGCGCAATGCCACTTGCCGGCACGTTTTGATGTGGCGGAACATCATCGGCATCCGCCCGGCAGTGCTGGCGCGCAATGCGTATCCTGCCACATGCCAGCCGTGACCTATATGGGCGTGGATCGGCGGCGGGATCACGCCTTCAGCATTCCGCGCCCTGATGTGGCGTCGCAGATCGGTGCGCCAGATGTTTGCACATCATGCCACACAGATCGCCCGCAATCCTGGGCAGCAAGCCAAATCGTGGAATGGTTCGGACCGCGCCGCCGCGATGATCCGCACCCGGCCTTGGCGATCTCTGCGGGACGACATGGGGATGCCGGTGCGGATAGGCTGCTCGCCGCCGTCGCGACCAACCGCGCCCATGCACCGATCCTGCGCGCGACTGCCATTTCACTATTGCCCATGCCGCCATCCCAGGCCTCGGCACAAGCGATTGGCGCGACCTTGCTGGACCCTGAGCCGCTGGTGCGCGCGGCGGCGCTTCGCACCTTGGATGGGCTGCACCCGCGCAATCGCCTGCACGCAGCGCGCTTTCTGGCAGACGAAACCAGGCTGGTGCGCATTGAGGCAGCACGCGCTCTTGCCCCCGTGCCGCTGGAAGCTTTGCCAGAGGCTGCGCGCACGGCCTTCACCCAGGCTTGGGCTGAATTGCTCACAAGCGAACGTGTCGCTGCCGAGCGGCCAGAGGCGCATGTGAACATTGCCGCCTTGCTTACTGCGCGTGGCGACATGGCGGGCGCCGAGGCTGCCTATCGCGACGCTTTGACGCGCGATCCGACGCATCTCGGTGCGCTCGTCAATTTCGCGGATTTCGAAGCGCGGCGCGACCAGCGCGAAGCAGCGGAAGCGATCTTGCGGCGTGCCGTTGCGGCGCATCCCCGCGAGGCCGAAGCGCATTACGCGCTAGCGCTGACACTCGCCCAACAGGGGCGCGTGGCGGATGCGCTTGGCCCGATCGGTCAGGCCAGTGCGTTGCGGCCAGAGGAGCCACGCTATGCCTATGTTCAAGGCATCGCCCTTAACCAGTTGCGGCGGACTGAAGATGCCGTTGCGGTACTCCGCGCAAATCTGGAACGCCATCCGCGGCACCGAGACAGCCTGTTTGCGCTGGCGACTATTGAACGCGACCGCGCGAATATCGCTGAGGCTGAGCGGCTCGCCACCGCAGCGGTCGCGTTGAATCCAGCAGATCGAGAGGCGGCCGCACTGCTTGCGCAGTTGCGTGCGCTTCGTGGGCGCTTGCCCGCGCGACAGCAATAGTTTGAAGCTAAAAATCTGGCTCAGAAAGAGTAATTCAACGCAAGATAGGCGCCTTGCATTGATAAGTCTTGGACAAGGCTGCTACCCTTTTGGTCGAAGGAAAGGTAGCGGTAGCCGAGTTGCACACCCACCGAGCCGGTCTGATAGCCGATGCCGCCGAACATCAGACTGGTCAGGCTGGAATCGCCGGTGCCAAGATCAAGATAATAGGGAAGGAAGAAGCCTCCTTCGCCCAAGCGAAGACGCCCCCGGATGCCGATAATGCCGTTCCAAATATCCTGGCTTCCGGATAGGCGACCATTACGCGCCAGCGCCACGCCATGGCCGCCAGGACCGGTGATATCGGCTGAAAGCGCGTAGTCGGTTCGAAGCTCGGCGCCGAAATATCGGAAGCCGCCGACCATATCCATATGACCCCAATTGCCCGAAGCAGCGGTGTAGCCGCCTGCCATGGTGATGATCAGGGCCTTGAGATTTGTATCGGCGTTGCTGTTGGTCCTGGTCGAAAGCGGGTTTGAAGGCAAGCCACCAACATCCACCGACCGAAGGCGGCTGGAGTCAGCGCCAATGTCCATATGGACAAGATCGGTGATCAAAGAGAAGTTTTCGTAGCGTATTTCAGCCGCCATCAGCGCTGCAAAATTCAGCTTTGAGAAATAGTCGCCCGCATCCACCGATACATCGGCCGTGCCCGCAATGCCCTTCGGCAAGGCATAATTCAATGTTCCATTCATGGTGGGCAGCCAGAGATAGGCGCCAAGATTGAAACTCCACCCCGGCCGTAGAGGCGCATCCTCCGCCATCGTGGCGGGTGCGAAAAGACCAATGGCGATGACCGTCGCTAGGGCGCTTTTGAATCGCATGACAAATTCCCTTCATGGCCGGGACAATTGGCGGTGTGACGACGAAAACGCTATGCGACGGTTACTCCAATTGGATCAACAGGCCATCGGCGCCAACCTGCAGCGCGTAGCCAGTACGTTCTGGATGGAGATGAATGACGACACCAGCTGGATTTTGTAACCACAAGCCGCCCTGAAGCTCGCTGGCGCCCGCGACTGCGCCAGTACGCGCGCCGCCATAAAGGCCTGGAAAATCGGCGATGCGGGAGAGATGATAGACTTCCCCGGCGGCGCGAAGTTCGGAAATACCGATGCCGCCGACACCAAGGCCACGGATCCGAAAGCGGTAGCTGTGCCCGCCGAAAGTCAGCGTGCCGCTGCCCCAGGACACGCTACCGAACAAACTGACCTGAGTCTGCGACAGGGTCACGCGCCCGACAGGGCGTTCCGCTGCTTGGTCACCAGTCTGCGCGGCCACACGCCGAGTGAAGAGCGCGGCCAAAGCAAGCCCGCTTACGGCGCGTCGTGTTGTAATCGGTCCGTTCATTGCAACTGGCTCCTTTAAAGGACAACATCGCCTTGGCGGTGCTGCGGGTACGTGGATCGGTCCACCCAAGATATAGCTAGTGGTGTGCGGCAGTATTTTGTGGCCGGTCAAAGGCAGCCTGATTCCCACCCCTAGAAAATCCTTAGAATTGTCAATCTAGGCTACTGACGAAGGAACACATTGAGATATCGCAAGAACGACGCCGCACCACTTTTTCAGCATCAGGATCAATGACGCCGAATTGGTGATTTGCATAACGAGAGACTTCCCGCGTGCCGTCCCTTGGAGAAGCCAAGAAGAGCCAGAAATCCTCCGCCCCGCCCACGCGGGTGCCAGCCGAAAAGCTTGTCTGCGATATCTGTCGCGCCACGCGCAAGCACCATTTCGCCGAGGACAAAATCCGCAACGTCATGGAAGGGCCCGCATTCTATTAAAGCACTGAGAATATTGAAAACTAAGGATCAGAGACGGTTGTCTTTTCGGTCCCCTTTCCTACGCCACTTCCCTTTCCTAGAGCATGCTCTCAGCCCAGGCTGGGCTTCGAAATTCCCAAGTATTTGCAGGCTTTTGGGCAGTAATCTTGATGATCCGGCGGCGGAAAAATGAGACTGAACCCCAAGGTTTCGAATTCCGCTAGAGCCGCCGGGATACGGGCTTCATCACCGCGGGCGCGCCAGCCTTGCCATTGCGCCGGGCGCATTATGGCGGGTGGGCGCGCCGCCCGCAGACTACGTCGCCCGCGCGTCATTTCCCGCCAGCCAAAGCCGTTTCGTCGCATCACCGCGGTGCCACGCCGGATAGGGTGCTAAATCCCCCATGCCCAGCCAGGGTCCATGGAGATGCTCATGCCTCGAAGCCGTTTCCGTCCGCGCTTTCCTGCCCTCGCCCTTGGCGTCACGCTGGTACTCGGCTTCGCCTCCGCCGCCGCCGTCGCGCAGACCGGTGTCGCGCAGATCGAGGCCGATGGGATGCCGCTGCGCCTCGTCTATCCCACCGCCGCCGCCGCGCGGCCGATGGCGTCCGGCCCCTTCAACCTGTCCGTCGCGCCCGCCGCGCCGCCCCTCCCGGGAACCCGGCGCGTGGTTCTTATGTCGCACGGCACGGGCGGCAACCCGCTCGCCGAGCACGCCCTCGCCGCGCGCCTCGCGGCGGCGGGTTTCGTCGTTGCGCAGCTTCTGCATCGCGGCGACAACAACGCCGATGTCACCGCCGCGGGACCGGAATCCTGGCCCCACCGCCCGCGGGAGGCGAGCGCCGCGCTGGACGCCCTGGCCGCGCACCCCGATTGGGGGCCGCGGCTGCGGCTCGACCGGGTGGGCGTGCACGGCACCTCCGCCGGCGCCATAACCGCGATGACGCTCGTGGGCGCCGAGTGGAGCCTGCGCGACCTCATCCGCCACTGCCTCGCCGCGGGGGAGGCGGATCTCGGCTTCTGCTACAACGGCCTGCCGGACGAGGCCGCGCGCGCCGCTCGCCGCGCGCGCTTCGAATCTGCCCGCAACGTGCCGGACTTCATGCTGGGGCGGGAGAATAACGCCCGGCATGGCGGGCGGGATCCCCGCATCGTCGTCGTCGCCGTCTCCACCCCGGTCGGGGCGATCTTCCGCGCCGACAGCCTGGCGCAGGTCGCCGTGCCAGTCGGCGTGGTCCGCGCGGAGGCGGATCGCCTCACGCCCAATGCCTTCCATGCCGACCGCATCCTGCGGCATTGCGGCGCCTGCAAGCCGCTCGCCGTGATGGCCGGGGCAGGGCATATGGATGCCATGTCGCCCTGGCCCAGCAGCGTCGCGAAGGCGGTAGCGGAGCGACACCCGGTGGGCGGCAGGCCCGAACCGGGCTTCGATCCCGCGGAGCGCAATGCGGCGCAGGCGGCGATCGTTCAGCATTTTGTGCGTCACCTCGCGCCATGAGGCTGCGGACCTGGTTGCCGCCCGGCGTGGCACGCGGCCTCGGGCGTCGGCTGCTGCTGGTGGTCGCGTTGGCCCCGCCCATCGCCTGGCTGGCGCAAGCGGTGCTACCGGGCACCGCGGGCTATGGCACGGCGCTGACGCGCAGCCTGGCGATCAGCCTCTGTGCCTGGGCGGCGGTGGATCTCGGACGTTTCCTGCTGAGGGGAAAGCTCGGCGCAGCCCCGCCGCATTATTGGCCGCCGCCGCGCGGTGCGGCGCTGCTGCTCGGGTTCGGCCTGCCGGCCGGGGTACTCGCCGGCATTGCGCTCGGCGACATGCTGGCCGGCCCGTCCGCAGTGGCCGGCGGGGCGGGTGCCGTCGCCGTGTTCGGGCTGGCGGTGGGCGTTGCGATGACTGCCGCCTTCTACAGCCGCGGCCGACAGGAGGCGCTGGCCCGGCAGGTTGAGGCGGCACGGCTCGCCGCGCTCAAGGCGCAGCTCGATCCGCACATGCTGTTCAACACGCTCGCCACGCTGCGCGCGCTGATCGCAACCGACCCGCCACGCGCGACGGCGATGCTCGACCGCCTGGTGGGCTTCCTGCGCGCCACCCTCGGCGCGAGCCGCGCGGAGACGCACAGCCTGGCCGCGGAACGCGCCTGGATCGAGGACTACCTCGCCCTGATGCAGATCCGGCTTGGCGCACGCCTCACGGCGCGATGGGACATCCCCACCGCGCTGGAACCCGTGCAGGTGCCGGCCCTGCTGCTCCAACCAGCGGTGGAGAATGCAATCCGCCACGGCATCGAACCCAAGCCCGAGGGCGGTCGGATCGAGATCAGCGCCCGCAGGGAAGGCGGTGAGCTCCTGCTTCGGGTCCGCGACACGGGCGTGGGACTGCCGGCCGCTGCGCAGGATCGGTTCGGCCTCGTCCAGCTTCGTGAGCCGCTGCGCCTCCTCCATGGGAGCGCAGCGTCGGTCACCCTCGCGGCGGCTGACGATGCTGAGGGCGGGGCTCTGGTGACGCTGCGCTTGCCAATGGCGCTGCCGGTGGCACCCTCCACGCCATGAGCCCCGGCCCGCGCGCCCTGATCGCTGAGGACGAACCACTGCTCGCCGCCGCGCTGGCGGCCGAGCTTGCCGCCTGCTGGCCCGGCCTTGCCCTGCTGCCCCCGGCGCCGGACGGCGCGGCGGCGCTGGCGGCCGCGCTCGCGCACCGCCCCGATGTCTGCTTTCTCGATATCCGGATGCCGCGCCTCGACGGGTTGGCCGCCGCGCACGCTATCATCGAGGACTGGCCGCATGACGTGCCGCCGCCACTCATGGTCTTCGTCACGGCGCATGACGAATATGCGTTGCGGGCCTTCGAGGCGCAGGCGCTGGACTATTTGCTGAAGCCGGTCGAGCAGGGCCGCCTGGCCGCCTGTGTCGCGCGGCTGATGCGGCAGCTCGGCGACAGGCGCGAGCCCGCGGCCGCGCTCGACGACGCGGTGGCGCAGCTGCGCGCCGTGCCAGCGCCCGCAGGCGTCAGGGCGCCGCGGCTCCATGTGATCCGCGCTCAGGCCGGCGAGGTCGTGCATCTCGTGCCGGTCGAGGAGGTTCTCTACTTCGCGGCCGCCGACAAGTACCTCCGCGTGGTCACGGCGGAGCGGGAGCACCTGATCCGCCTCTCGCTCCGCGATCTGCTGCCGCGGCTGGATCCGCAGCGCTTCTGGCAGGTGCATCGCGGGCTTGTCGTGCAGGCGCGCCACATCCTCGCGGCGCGGCGCGAGGAAACGGGGCGCGTACTACTCATGCTGCGCGGCCGCCCGGAGACGCTGGTCGCGAGCCGGATGTTCGCGCATCTGTTCCGCGGCATGTGATCAGCAGCCGCGCAAGCCGCAACACGCTGATTGCCGTGAAGAGAGCCAGAGATCTCGTTCGCTGGGTTCCACCGCTGCGCCAATTAAATCCAAGCCTTGCGGAACATTCGCCTTCGGCCCGAATATCCGCGGCTTTCATGCGGCCCCCATGCGGACCCCGCAGCAAACCCCATATCGGCCCGGGCGTACAGCAGCGCCGCGCAGCAACCCGCCCCAATTCGTGAAAGGCCAGAAGATATGCGTTTTCTGCTCAAGTTTAGCCTGATGATCCTCACCTTCCTCGCCGCCCCAACCGCGCGCGCGGATGGTGATATGCAGCCCATCGGCCGCTTCGCCATTGATCGGACTGAGGTTTCGGTCGCGGCCTTTCGCCGCTTTGTCGCCGCCACTGGCATGGTGACCTGGGCGGAACGGCAAGGCGGTGGCTCAGTGTTCGAGGCAGGCTGGGTGCGCAAGCCTGGCTGGACCTGGCGCACCCCCTTTGGTGAGCCCGCTGATGAACGAGAGCCCGCTGTTCATATCACCTTCGACGAAGCCGCTGCCTTTTGCCGCTGGGCCGGCAAGCGCCTTCCAACGGATGCGGAATGGCTGGAAGCCGCGCATACCGAAAGGCGTGCGTCGCCTCCGGCGCCGTTTCAGACTGGCATGACCTATCTCTATCCCACCGGGGAGCGCCCGAATGGCGCGAATTGCCTGCGCGATTGCGGGCCGACACCTTTTGCGCTTGATCGTTCCGCAAGACTCAATCGCGGCACCGGGCCCGCGCGCGTTGGCACCACGCAGCAAGGCGTGAATGGCCTTTACGATATGGGTGCCAATGTCTGGGAATGGGTGGATACCGCGCAGGGCAATGAACGCATCACGCGTGGCGGATCCTGGTGGTATGGCGCGGCGCAAATGCGCCGGGACCATCGCGCCAGCAAACCACCGGAAACCGCTGTGGTCTATATCGGCTTTCGCTGCGCGCAGGATCGCGCGCTCTGACAGAGGTGGCTCGGTTTGTTTGAACAGTTCCTGGGCGTCTCCTAAGTGTATTCCTACCTTGGTTAGGCCGCCATCGGGATTGATGGCAGCGCGGTAAAATAGGCGTCGTACGGCGTCCGCCCGTCAAGGCTCGAATGTGGCCGACGGGTGTTGTAGAAGCCATCGATGTATCGGCCAAGCG
>JADCFN010000061.1 GCA_020249505.1 Roseomonas sp.
ATCGAATTGCGCGGCAAGCTCTGCAAGCGTCCTCTCGCCCTTCACAGCGGCAAGCGCCACCTTCGCCTTGAAGGCAGGGCTGTGGTTACGGCGGGGTCGTCTCGTCGTGGTGTCTCCTGTTCACGGCTTCATGCCGATCGCAGGCAGAAAATCCACTTATCCCAGTTGTTCAGATTCCCCGAGCCACCTCTTTCGTGGACCGATCACTCTGGTTCGACACATCTCAGCACTACGGCCTGGCGAGATTACTTCCCCGACCGCATCGGCAAAGGCGGCCCTGCGAGCTCTTGCTCAGCGGTGGCTAACACTTCATGAGGAGATCCAGATCCACAAAGCCGAATTGGAACGCTTGGTCGCTGACAAAGCTCCCAAACTGATGAAGTCGCACGGCATCTCAACATTGACTGTGGCCGAAATGCTAATCTTGGTAGGCGATAATCCTGAACGCATCCGATCCGAAGCCGCACTTGCAAAGCTCTGCGGCATCTGCCCGATCCCGGCTTCAAGTGGAAAGACAACCCGAATGCGATTGAACCGTGGCGGCAACAGACAGGCCAATGCTGCCATCTATCGTGTCGCCGTTGTTCGGATGCGCGACGACGATAGAACGAAAGCCTACGCCGCCCGGCGAACAGCAGAAGGCAAAACCAGGCGCGAGATCGTCCGCTGCATCAAAAGGTACATCGTGCGCGAAGTCTACACCGCACTCTGCGCAACAAAATCAACTCAATTTCCTACTTGACGAACATAGGAGCATCAACGCGCTCGCCGAGACCATCAACGGGCTTTACAAGACCGAGGTCATTCACCGGCGCGGGCCGTGGCGTAGCTTCGAGGCCGTGGAATTCGCTACCTTGCAATGGGTAGATTGGTTCAATAACAGACGCTTGCTAGCACCAATCGGCTATATCCCGCCCGCGGAAGCCGAAGAACGCTACTATGCCTCACTAGATCAACCAGCCATGGCAGCGTAACGTAAGCAAAACAGCCTCCGGCAAACCCAGTGCGGTTCAGATCGAGCATCACGCGGCCTTCGCGAATGCCGTAAGCAGTGCCGCGCTGCAGCCGCCAAAGCTGCCCCGCAACAAGCAGGCCAATGTCCATGTAAGGCGCCGCACCATCGGTCAGATCAACGCGGAGATACCGCGTCGTGACCGGGCCTGGAAACACCAGCGCAACATTCCCCTGGCTCTCATCCTGCGCCTCGGCATTGAGCAGCCCGGTGTCTGCCAGCGTGACGCTGAAATTCGCAACGTTCGAAAGCCGCGCCTGCACCATGGCACCCGTGCCAAGCGTCGTGGAAATCAGCGCAACGCAATCCACCGGCACCTCGGCCCCCAGGTCTGCGGTGATGGTCGCGCTGCTTCCCATCAGGCGCACGCGCCGGCGCGGCTGCGGGTCCTGCAGGTTCGTGATCGGCGTGGTGGCGATGGTGGCTTGCACCGATGCCACGCTGCCCGTTGCCACCCGGTCCTGCTGCAAGAACGCCCCCGGCATCAGCCCGCCCCCCAGAGTGTGATTTCGACGCGCCGCGCCGTCAGGCTCTCCCGCCAGCCGACGACGACAGCTACAAACCCCTCATCAAAGCCAAAGGCCGGATAGGTGATGCGTCCGATCTGCCCGATCTCGATCTGGCCGAGAAACCGATCCGTCAGCATCCGCACCATGCGCGGCCCGGCTTCCAGGACGGCGCGCCATTTCTCCGCACGCGCCAGCGCCTCGGCCTCGGTCCAGTAAGCTGCGGGGAAAGAGATTTCGCGCTACTGAGCAACGCGCGAAGTGATCAGGCTGCTCTGCGGGCTTTCACCGCCTCCGTAAAAGCCCTTCCGCCCATCGTCTGCGGCCAACGGAACATCCTCGACGCCGCCGCTCCGCACCCGATGACGAACTTGCTGACTGCGCGTGCATTCAGTGGGTCCAGGCGCACAAGGATCAGGCCAAATTCATAGGATGCGGGAATTTGGTACGTCGAAACGGAGTTCTTCTGTCTGCTAACTGGCTTGTCATGGGTAGCAAAAACTGAGCAAGATGATAATGCTGGCGTCATGCGATGAACAAGCGCCTTCAGGCCACAAATGCCCAATGCCGGGATCTCATTGGCCTGTACGCTGTTTGCACGAACTACGGCTCGTCAATGCAACCGGAGAGGATGATCATGGCTCGATCCGAATGGCCCCTGGGCCGCCGAGTATTCTTGGGTGCCAGTGCAGCAGCGCTAACCACACCAGCCATCGCCCAGCAGCGAGCCGGGCGCGCGGATCGCGTGATCTTTGGCATCGGCCTCTCCGCACCTTTCGCGCCCTATTTGGCGCTGGTCGAACGCGGGATCGGCACGAAGCATGGCATTCGCGCCGAATACCGCGTCTTCGAATCCTCTATCGGCGGAATGGAAGCAGTGGTGACGGGCAATGCCCATGTCGCCTTCGGAAGCGAGCTTTCCGCATTGCGTCCACGCGCTTCGGGGGCGCGGATCCTGGGCGTCGGGCGCCCACTGATTTCCGACAAGGACATCGGCATCGGTGTCAATTCCACGATCCAACGCCCGGAGGATTTCCGCGGAAAGCGCGTTGGCATGATCCGTGGCACAGCGGCCGACTATCTCTTCCATCTATTTTGTCAGCGCCATGGTCTCACTGAAGGCACAGGCCCGAACGACATCCGCGTGCTTGCGGTCCAGGCGCCTGAATGGGTGCCAGCCCTACAGCGTGGTGACATTGACGCGTTCTTCGGATGGGAGCCTTGGCTCACGCGCCTGCCCACGATCGTGCGCGGCGCGCGTGTTTACGCCTATTCCTCGGAAGATAACCTCTATCAGCTCTGGTACACGATGGTGTTCCGAGAGGAATGGGCGCGCGAGGATCCTGACAGTGCCGGGGCCACCTATCGGGCCGTGGCGGAGGCCATGGAGTGGGTCAACGCCAACCGCGAGGAGGCAGTGCAGCTCGCCGCACGCATATTCCGTACCCCAGTCGCCGACATGCGGGTGCAGATGGCGGCCAACAATTATTTGCTCGATACAAAACGCGAGCATCCGGTCCGCATCAAGCAGGTTGCCGCCTGGGCAAGGCAGCGCAACCTGATCAATGTTGACAATGCGGATCGCCTCGTTGATGAATACTACTATCCGGACATCGCCAAGCGGTACGCTCCGAACCTGACCGATTTTTGATTGCAATGTCGTTCATCGCGTTTCGGGATGTTGGGTTCCGTTATGGCGAGCAGGAGGATGCGGGTAACAGCATCCTCCGCGGCCTGGACCTGGAGATCGCCCGTGGCACCTTCTACGTTTTGCTTGGACCATCGGGCTGCGGCAAAACGACCGCTTTGAACCTTCTTGCTGGGTTTGAAACACCGAAATCCGGCTCCGTGTTGGTAGAGGGGCGGCCGGTGCAGCAGCCGGGTATGGATCGGGTCGTCATTTTCCAGGGCGATGACAGTCTCTACCCCTGGCTAACCGCGCTCGAAAACGTGGAATTTCCCCTGCGCATGACGGGACGAGGTGCAGCGGAACGCCGAAGCCGAGCCGAGACTTGGCTGGCGCGCGTTGGCCTTGCCAATCATGCGGCGAAGTTTCCGCACCAGCTCTCCGGGGGCAT
The DNA here is from genome assembly GCA_020249505.1 of Roseomonas sp. GTDB lineage: Bacteria > Pseudomonadota > Alphaproteobacteria > Acetobacterales > Acetobacteraceae > Neoroseomonas. Next base: position 3,597 of record JADCFN010000061.1, read on the forward strand.
GAAGCAGCGTATCCAGATCGCACGTGCGCTCGTCTGCGACGCGCCGGTCCTGCTGATGGACGAGCCCTTCGGGGCGCTGGACGCGCAGACGCGGACGATCCTGCAGGATGAATTGGTTGATATCTGCGCCGGTTCTGGTGCGACCGTACTATTCATCACACACGATATCGCCGAGGCGATCATTCTCGCCGATCGCATCGGCGTGATGCGTGCTGGGCCAGGCAGTGCCGTCAAGGACGAGTTCGAGCTTGATCTCCCGAGACCACGCAATCGCGGTAGCGTGGAGTTTGCCGCCATTTATGATAGGATCCAGCGCGTATTGAGCGAGGAGGTCCAGAAGGTGGTGATGCGCGAGGCGGCGGCGTGAGCGGCGCCATCGCAAAGCCCCCCGGCCATGGCTTTGTACACCATCTAACGTGGCTTGTGTTGCGTCTCCTTCCCTTCGTAGGGATGATCTTTCTGTGGGACTTCACCTCCCGCGTTTTTGATGTTCCTGTGTTGTTTCCAGGACCGCTGAGCACCTGGAACAAGGCGACACAACTTATCGCCGAGGGCCAGTTGCAGGCGGACATCCTGATCAGCCTATGGCGCATCGCAGTCGGTTTCGTGCTAGGCTCGCTGCTCGGCATGACGCTTGGACTGATGATGGGATTGTCGCGCCCCATTGCCGATATTCTGGGCCCATTTGTTCACACGCTGCGCTTCATCGGACCCATCGCTTGGATTTCCGCGGTCATGATGTGGTTCGGATTAGGCGAGACCTCCAAGGTCGTTCTGATTGTCTACACGACGACCTTCGTGGTGCTGATCAGCACCATGATCGGCGTGATGACCATTCATCCGAACAAGCTGCGTGCAGCCCGGGTCTTCGGCGCCCGTGGCTTCCGTCTCTTTGCGCACGTCACCTTGCCGGCCGCATTGCCCCATGTCCTCACGGGCGCGCGGCTCGCCATGATGAATTCTTTCATGACCATCATCGCAGCCGAGATGGTGGCAGCCCGGGAAGGACTCGGCTTCCTGATCTTCAATTCCCGGCAATGGATGGAGGTAGATGCGATTTTTGTAGGCATGATTACGCTCGGCCTGCTCGGGCTATTGGCTGACCGGCTCATGGTCCTGCTGACGCGGGTGCTGTTCCGCCGCTTCCGGCCGGCAGAAGCGTGAGCGTGCACGTGTCTCGCAGTGTGATGCGCGGAGGCGGTGCAATCCTGCTATTCTTGATCGCCTGGGAAATCGCCGGGCGCACCATCTTCGTTCCTGCCGTGCTCCCCGCGCCAAGTGCCATAGCCGCTGAGGGCTGGGCGAGGTCGCTTTCCGGAGCACTGCAATGGGACGTGCTGATGAGCGCCTCCCGCCTTGCGGTTGGCTTTGCCGCCGGCAGTATTCTGGGGGCCTTCCTCGGACTGCTGTTCGGGGCCTTCGCTCCCGTGCGGCGCATCCTAGAACCCTTGGTGCAGTTTCTCCGCTTTATTCCGCCGATCGCATGGCTGACGCCAGTTCTGATTTGGTTTGGCATCGGCGAGGAGGGCAAATGGGTTCTCATTACCTACACGACTACCTTCATGGTCCTACTCAACACACTCGCGGGTTTCGCCGAACAGCATCGCGACCGAATGCGTGCTGCGCATGTCTTTGGAGCCGGATCTTGGGAGGCATTCCTGCACGTCCGCTTGCCCGCCACAGTTCCGTGTATCCTGGGCGGCATGCGCATAGGGATGGGTAATTCCTTCCAGACGCTCATCGTCGCGGAGATGTTGGCTTCAAACGAGGGGCTGGGTCAGCTGATCCTAAATAGCCGTCTGCAACTCTCCACCGAGGGCATGTTCGTTGGGATCGCGGGCATTGCGGTTCTGGGCATTCTGGCCGATTGCGCGTTTCGCGCCACCACGCGAAGAATGTTCTATCGATATCGTTTGGGTTGGTAAATTACTCAGGTAAGGGAAAAGACTAGGGCGATCAAACTCTAACTCGGCCCGTCAAACGGCCAGCAGATCCACGATCCGTTCCTCGCCGCTGAGGGGAGGCAGAACCTCCTCTCGACGGTTCCTTTTTGCCCAATCAGCGGGAAAAGTCATAAGACAAGCAAATCACGTTCATATGGAATCATTTGAACGTGTGAAGATGATCGAAAAACAACGATGTAGAGCGGGTTTCGTGAATCCATGTGAACACAACACGCACTAATCCGGCCTTCGATCATCAAGAGAGCCACGTGAATCCCTTCGCCAGAAGAGCCCGATTGGACGCCGATTACCCCGCTGGCGGGGCCCGTTCATCACGCAAAACCACAATCAGGCCGCGCCGTGGCCACCGCCGCCAGGCGTGGAAAGCTGGATCGTCTCAGCCGCGCGCAGCACGTATTGCCGCTTCGGGTCCACCTTCTCCCCGTTGATGTGCAGGGCGCCTGTCGCACCAGCACCGCCACCCTCGACGCCGAAGGCGGGGATCACGGTGCGCTCCGCGAGGAAGGAGACGGCGATGGGCGTCGGGCTTCGGACCTCGATCAGAATGTCCTGCCCCATCCCGCCGCGCCGCGCGCCGGGGCCGCCGCTCTCCTCGCGCAGCTTCTTGTGGTGGAAGCGCAGCGGCGCGATGTGCTCACTCACCTCGATGCTGGTGGAGGAGACGTTGGAGGGCCAGGACAGGCAGGCGATGCCATCGCCCTGATGATTAGCGCCCATGCCGCCATTGTAGAAGAACATGTTCGCATAGGGTTTGCCATCCGCCCGCACGCCTGACTGGTTCATCCCCCACATGGGCGAACCGCAGGCTGCCATCACGCGCTCCGGCACCACTTGGCCCAGGCAGCCGAAAACAAGCATGGGCAGATAATGCCCGATCAACATGCGTGAGCCGCCCGACGCCGGAAACACCGGATTGACGATGCAGCCCGGCGGCGCGGTGACGGTGATGGCGCGGAAGGCGCCTTCGTTATTCGGCAGATGCGGCTCGGTGCAGACCTTCACTCCATACATACACATGGCATAGGTGTAGCACATGGCGCAGTTGATCGCCCGGTCCACCTGCGCGTCCGTGCCGGTGAAATCCATGGTGATCTCGTCACCGCGAATGGTCAGCGCCATGCGCAGTGTGATGGGCGTGCCGAGAATCCCATCGGTCTGCAACGCGCTGTGATAGGTGCCATCGGGCAGCGCGCGGATGGCTGAGCGCATCGCCGCCTCGCAGCGGCCCTGGATCTCGCGCGCCAGGTCGGTCAGGTCATGAAGGCCATGGCCGCGCATGAGGTGTAGAAGCCGCTCCTCCATCACATCGAGCGCCACGACCTGCGCCCAGAGGTCGCCCAACGTCTGGTCGGGCGTGCGGACATTCTGCCGCAGGATCGCGACTAACGTCGCATCCGCCTCGCCGCGCCGCATCAGCTTCAACGGCGGGATCTGCAGCCCTTCCTCGAACACTTCGCGCGGTTCGGGGCTGCGGATCTTACCGCCAATATCGGGCGCATGCGCGGTCGACGCACTGAAGGCCACCAGCCGACCATCCAGGAAAATGGGCTTGGCCACGGTGATGTCGGGCAGATGGCCCGTACCCATCCAGAGGTCGTTCGTCACGAGCACATCACCCGGCTCCAGCGTGTGCTCCGGGAAGAAGCGCAGGAAATGCTTCACCGTGGCCGGCAGCGTGCCGATAAAGGAGGGGATGCTCTCCGTCGCCTGCACCAGGCTCTCGCCCCGCGCATCGGTGACGATGCAGGAGAAGTCGTAGCTCTCGCGCACCAGGGTGGAGAAACTGGTGCGGACCAGGGCCGCCGCCGCCTCATCCACCAGCGAGATCAGCCGTCGCCAGAGAAGTTCCAGTTCGATCGCGTCGAAGATGCGGCTCATGCGGGGTCGGTCTCCGCGAGGATGGTGCCATCGGGCAAGACGCGCGCGCGGGCGCCGGGGCCGATGACGAAGGTGCTCTCATTCTCTTCGAAGACGGCGGGGCCGTTCACACTGTCCCCCGGCTCCAGCGCATAGCGGTCATAGACCGCGGCCTGGCTCGCCACGCCGTCGAACACCACGCGGCGATGGCCCTTCAGGGCGTTCCCGCGCGCATGGCGAGGTAAATCGAGCCGCCCGCCGGCGCCGGGCATGGGCGCTGAGAGCGAAAGCCGCAGCGCCACGAACTCGATCGCCGCGCCGGGTGGCGTGCGCGCAAAAAGCCGCCGATAGGCGGCCTCGAATTGCGCGCGCAGTGCCTCGGGCGTGAGATCCTTCGGCAGAGGCACGGTGAGTTCGCTGCCCTGGCCAACATAGCGCATATCGGCCTGGCGAATGGCGCTCAGCGCGGCCATCTCGGCGCCGGTTACCGCCAGCACGGCCCGGCCCTCCGCTTCGAGCGTGGCAAGGATGGCCCGGATTTCCCTGGTATCGGCACGGGCCAGCGGGGCTGCGTGATGCGCGACGCGATCGACCCGCGCGGGCGCCATGAGCATGCCGAAGGTGCTGCCCGCGCCGGCGCCGGGCGGGCAGGCCACGCGGCCAATCCCCAGGCGCTGCGCGACCGACCAGGCATGCACCGGCCCAGCCCCGCCCGTGACGAGCAGCGCGTAATCCTGCGGCACGCGCCCGCGTTCGGCGATGGCGACGCGCGCTGCGCCGGCCATGTTTTCATTCACCACATCATGCACGCCGCCCGCCGCGCGCTCCGCCGCAACCCCAAGCCGGGCAGCCAGTCTTGCAAGGGCCGCGCGGGAGAGTTCGGCATCAATCCGCATCTCGCCGCCCAGGAAGAAGCCGGCATCAAGATAGCCCAGTGCCAGATCCGCATCGGTGACGGTGGGTTCGCTCCCGCCACGCCCATAGCAGGCGGGGCCCGGCGCCGCCCCGGCACTCTCCGGTCCGATGGCCAGTGTGCCCAGGCCGCTGTCGCGCGCGATGCTGCCGCCGCCCGCACCGATCTCGATGAGTTCTACCGTGGCGATCTGCATGGGCAGTCCGCTGCCGCGCAGGAAGCGCTTTTCGCGCGCGGCCTCAAATCCCCAGGCGACCAGCGGCGCGCCATCATCCACCAGCGCGAGCTTGGCCGTGGTGCCCCCCATGTCAAAGGCCAGAACTCGATCCAGCCCGGCTTGGCGGCCAAACCAGGCGCCCGCCAGCGCGCCCGCGGCGGGGCCAGATTCCAGCAATTGTACGGGCGCGCGCCGTGCTTCCTCCACGTGGGTCAACCCGCCGTTGGAGAGCATGAGGAAAAACCCGCCCGGGATGCCTTCCTCGCGCAGCGCCTGCTCCATCCGTGCCAGGTAGCGCTCGGCCAATGGGCGCACATAGGCATTGGCGGTGGTGGTGCTCGCGCGGGAATATTCCCGGATTTCTGGCGCAATATCGGAGGAGAGCGAGATGGAAATGCCCGGGAAGCGCTGCGCCACGGCCGCACCCAGCGCGCGTTCATGCGCGGGGTTCACATGGGCGTGCAGAAAGACGATGGCCAGGCTCTCCACCCCCTCGGCCACCAGCGCTGCTACCTCCGACATTGCGGCGTCGAGTTCGAGCGCGACCTCGATTGTCCCATCCGGGGCCAGGCGCTCGCGCGCCTCGCGTCGCCAGGGGCGCGGCACCAGCGGCTTCGGCATGCTGAGGAATATGTCGTAGAGCTCGTATTTCCGCTCGCGCCCGATCTCCAGCACGTCGCGGAAGCCCGCGGTGGTGATCAGGCCGGTGCGGGCGCCCTTGCGCTCGATCAGCGCATTGGTGAAGAGCGTGGTGGCGTGCACCACGCGCCCAACCTCGCCCGCCGCGCGGCCGGCGCGCTTGAGCACCTCCCGCGCGCCGATCAGCGCGCCGCGGGCCGGATCATCCGGTGTGGTGCTTTCCTTGAAGATGGTGGCACGCCCCGTCACGGGGTCATGCAGGACGATGTCGGTGAAGGTGCCACCGATATCAATGCCGAGGGAAAGTGCCATGAAACCTCAATCCGCGCGGACGCCGCTCGCATTCGCGACACGGGCCCAGCGCTCTCGGTCGCGGCGGATGCGGGCGGCGAAATCGGCGCCCACTTCGTTGATGGGTTGTAGGCCGCGCGCGGCGAGGGCCGGCTGCGTCGCGGGGTCGGCCATGGCTTCGGTGAACATCCGGCCGATCTGCGTGACGAGTTCGGCAGGCATGCCCGCCGGGCCCACTAGGCCGAACCAGTTGCTCATGTCGAGCGCTGGAAAATTGCGCGTCAGCAGCGGCATCTCGGGCGCCAGCGGCGTGGGCGTAGCGGCGGCGAGAGCGAGGCCACGCACCTGCCCGCCACGGATCAGTTCCACCACTTCCGCGATATTGGCGAACATCAGGTTGATGCGCCCGGCCGCGACATCCGCGACGGCCGGCGCGCCGCCGCGATAGGCCACATGGATCAGCCGCAGCCCGGCCTCCGCCGCGAAATACTCGGCGGCGAGCTGGTTGGTGGAGCCATTGCCAGTGCTGGCATAGCTGAAGGTGCCAGGGTTGGCGCGGGCGCGGGCCACGAGTTCCGCCACGCTGCGATCCGGCGCGCCGCCGGGCACGATGAGTGCCATGGGCGTGCCCGTCAGGTTGCAGACCGGCGTCAATTCGCGCTCCAGATCCAGCGGGATTTGGGAGCCCGGCACGGCGGGCGCCACGCTCATATTGCCCATGATGGCGGTGGCCAGCGTGGTGCCATCCGGCACGGCGCGCGCCGCCGCCTGCATCGCGAGGTAGCCCACCGCGCCGCTGCGCGTCTCGGGAATGATCTGCGGGCCGCCGCGCCGCGCAACGGCCTCGGCCGCGATGCGCACGGAGATATCGGCCGCCCCGCCCGGCGCGAAGCCGACCAGGATGCGGATGGGCGCGCGGGACTGCGCCCATGCAGGCGTGGCCAGAAAGGGTGTTGCGAGTAAGAGGCGGCGATGCATGGTCATTCCTCCGTGAAGCGTGGCGCGCGCTGTTCCGCCCCCGCCTCGGGCCGCGCGGTCACCGCATCCAGCAGGCCGGGCAGGGATTGCCACATGCTGCCGGTGATGGGGTTCATCCGGCGCGGATGGTCGAAGGTGAGATGCGCGATGCCATTCACGATGGCCAACCTCACGCGCGCCTCGCTCATGCGCCGAGGTCCACGACGAGGTTCCCGCATGCCTCCAGCAGGGCGGTGGCGCCGGGCGGCAGCAGCAGTGTGGACATGCCATCTTCCACCACGGCGGGGCCCGCAATGCGCTGGCCCGCGCCCAGATCGCCGCGCCGGAAGGCGGGCACGCTCTGCATCGCCTCGCCGAAGCGCATGGCGCGATGCGCATGCGGCGCGGTCAGCCCGGTTGCGGGGATTTCGGGATCCAGGCGGCCCTCGCCCGTCGCGGCGGTGGCGGCGACGCGGATATTCACGACCTCTACTGTGGCGACCGGCGGCACGCCGGCGAAGACGGAACGATAAGCCGCCTCGAACTCCGCCCGGATGGCCGCGATGCTGCCCGCGCCATAGGGGCCGGCGGGCAGGTCGGTGGCGAGTTCATGACCCTGGCCGGCGAAGCGCAGATCGGCCGTGCGCGCCAGGGTAATGCCGGCTTCCGCGCCCAGTGTCGCGGCGATGATGGCGCGGGCCTCATCCTCCAGCACGCCGAAGCGCGCCTCCAGCATTTCCGGTGCCAGGGTGTCCAGCTTGGTGGCCAGCGTCGCCACACGATCCACCCGCGCGGGGGCAAGCAGCAGGCCCAGCGCCGAGGCTACGCCGGCGGCCGGCGGGCAGATCACTAGGCGCAGGCCCAGGCGGCGCGCCACCTCCGGCCCATGCAACGGCCCGCCGCCGCCGGTGACGAGCAGCGCAGGTTCCGCCCCCTCGCCACCATGCTCGGCCAGATGCACGCGCGCGGCCGCCGCCATCGCCTCATTCACCACGGCATGCACGCCCGAGGCCGTTGCCCCCGGCGCCATGCCGGCGGCGATCCCCAACGCATCCAGCGCGCCGCCGGAGGCCGTTTCATCAAGCCGCATGGTGCCGCCCGCAAAGCCTTCGGCCTGAAGATAGCCCAGCGCCAGATTGGCGTCGGTCACGGTGGGTTCAGCGCCGCCGCGCCCATAGCAGGCGGGCCCGGGGTCGGAGCCGGCGCTGCGCGGGCCGACCTTCAGCAGCCCCAGCGGATCAAGGGCGGCGATACTGCCACCCCCAGCGCCGATCTCGATGAGTTCTACTGCCGAAATGCTCAGCGGCAGGCCGCTGCCTGGGGTGAAGCGCCGCTCCCGCGCGGCCTCGAAGCGATGCGCCACGCGCGGCACGCCATCGCGCACCACCGCGAGCTTGGCCGTGGTGCCGCCCATGTCGAAGGCCAGCAGGTCCCGCGCGCCGCTGCGCCCGCCAAACACCGCGGCCGCCAGCGCGCCCGCCGCCGGGCCGGATTCCAGCAGGCGAACGGGCACGCGCTTGGCTTCCTCCACATGCGTCAGCCCGCCATTGGAGAGCATCAGGAACAAAGGCGCGGTGACGCCCAGCGCCACGATCTCCCGCGCCAGCGCATCGAGATAGCTCACCGCCAGGGGTTTCACATAGGCATTGGCGACGGTGGTGGAGAGCCGCTCATATTCGCGAATTTGCGGCGAGACCTCGCTGGAGAGCGAGAGATGCAGCCGCGGATGGCGGGCTGAGATCAGCGCCGCTGCCTGCTGTTCGTGCACCGGATTGGCATAGGCATGCAGGAAGCCGATGGCCAGCGAGGTGACGCCCGCCGTCACAAGCTGATCGGCCGCCGCCAGCACGGAGGCAGCGTCCAGCGGCGTTTCCACACGACCATCGGGTGCCAGGCGCTCGCGCGCTTCCAGCCGCAGCGCGCGGCGGACCAGGGGCTTGGGCAGCGTGATGAAGAGATCATAGATCTCGTATTTCCGCTCATGCCCGATTTCGAGAATGTCGCGGAAGCCATCGGTGGTCAGCAGTCCGGTGGGGGCGCCGCGCCGCTCGATCAGCGCATTGGTCAGAAGGGTGGTGGCATGCACCACGCGGGTGATATCCGATGCCGCCACGCCCTCACGCGCCAGCAGGTGACGAATGCCCGAGAGCACGCCCCGCGCCGGCTCGGCCGGGGTGGTGAGTTCCTTGTGCGCAAAGAAGCGTCCGCTTTCGGGCACATGCAGGACGATGTCGGTGAAGGTGCCGCCGATGTCGATGGCCAGCGCATACTGGGTCATGCGATGCCATCCTCGCGGTCCGCGATCAGGAGTTCGGGCAGGCGCGCCGCCACCGGCCCATGGCCACCGCCGCCCGGTGTGCGCATCTCTACCGTGCCGCCCGGCATGACGACATGCTGCCGCTTAGGGTCCACCGCCGCGCCATCAATCAGCACCGCTCCCGGCGCGCCCGGGAAGCCGCCCGCAAAGCCCGGGGCGGCAGAGCCGGGCTGGGTTCGCTCGGCAAGGAAGGTCACGGCGATGGGCTGGGAGGATCGGCTTTCATAGAGCGTCTCCTGCCCGGTGCCGCCGCGATGCCGGCCCGCGCCGCCCGTGCCGCTTCGCAAGCGCCGAAAGCGCACCCGCCAGGGGGCCGATTGCTCGATGGTCTCGACCGAGGCGGAGGAGACATTGGAGGGCCAGCTCAACACATTCGCGCCATCGCCCTGGGCGTGGGCGCCATAGCCGCCATTGAGGAAGAGCGCATTGGCCATGGGCGTGCCATCCTCGCGAAAACCCGAGAAGCCGAGGCACCAGAGCGGCGAACCCACACCCGCCACCACGCGCTCCGGCAGCGCCTCCGCCAGGGCCGACATGACGAGGGCGGGCAGGAAATGGCCGGTCAGCGCCCGCGCACCACCCGCCGCCGGGTGGCGGGAATTTAGGATGCAGCCCTCGGGCGCTGTGACGGTCAGCGGCACGAAACTGCCCTCGTTGTTCGGCACGGAGGGGCAGAGCACCGCCTTTACCGCAAAGGCCGTATAGGCGAAGGTATACGCAAGGCAGACATTGATGGCGCGGGCCACCTGCGGGTCGGAGCCCGCATAGTCGCAGGTGATCGCATCACCCTGCACCGTGAGCGCGAGGCAGAGGCGCAAGGGCTGCTCCAGCCCATCGGTCAGAACTTCGGCGCGGTAGATGCCGTCAGGCACGGCAGCGATGGAAACGCGCATCGCCCGCTCCGAGCGCGACTGGATTTCCGCCGCCAGCGCCGAAAGGTCCGGCAGGCCATGCTCCGGCAGCAGGGCCAAGATACGGCGCTCCATTAGGTTAAGCGCGGCAAATTGCGCGTGCAGGTCGCCCAGCACTTGGTCTGGCACACGGGTGTTGCGGCGGAGCATGCGCATCAGCGTGGCATCCGGCACGCCGCCCACCACGGCCTTCATCGGCGGGATTTGCAGGCCTTCCTCGAAGACATCCCGCGCTTCGGCCGAGCGGATTCGGCCGCCGATATCGGGCGAGTGCGCCACGGAGCCGGCGAAGGCCACCAGCCGCCCGTCCAAGAAAATCGGTTTGGCCACGGTGATATCCGGCAGATGGCCCGTGCCCATCCAGATGTCGTTGGTGATCAGCACATCACCGGGTGAAAGGGTCTCCGCCGGATACTCGCACAGGAAATGCTTGATCGTGTTGGGCAGGGTGCAAAGAAAGCTCGGCACGCTGTCCGTCGCCTGCACGACTGAACGCCCTTCGGCGTCGGTCAGCACGCAGCCGAAATCATGACTTTCACGCACCACGGTGGAGAAGGAGGAACGAAGCAGCGCGGCGGCGGCTTCATCCACTATGGAGACGAGCCGCGTCCAGAGCAGCTCCAACCGAACGGGGTCAAACATCAATCAAGTCGAATTCCTGCGGATTGCACGACGCGCGACCATTTCACGGTCTCAGACGCCAGGAAGGCGCGGCTTTCATCAAGCGGGCCGCCAATGGGCGTGGCGCCCATGGCTGTGAAGCGTTCGCGCAGGGCGGGCTCGGCGAGCACGGCGCGCAGATCCGCGTTCAGCCGGCCCAGCAAGGGTTGCGGCGTGGAGGCGGGAGCGGCGATGGTAAACCAGGCTGTGGCGACATAGCCCTCCACCCCGGCTTCGGCCGCGGTGGGCACATCAGGCAGCGCGGGTGAGCGTGCGGCGCTGGTTATGGCCAAAGCGCGCACATGGCCGGCGCTGGCGACAGGCGGCACGGTGGGCAGGTTTTCGAACATCAGCTGGATATTGCCGGCCATCAGGTCATTCAGCGCCTGGGAGGAGCCGCGATAGGGCACGTGCGTCATTCGCAGGCCGGTAACGAGCATGAACAACTCACCAGCCATGTGGGTAGAGGTGGCGTTGCCGGCCGAACCGAAGGTCAACTCGCCCGGCCGCGCGCGCGCCAGGGCCACGAGATCGCGCAGATTCTGCACCGGCACGGCCGGGTGCGCGATGATGACGTTGGGGAATTCGGCCAGGATGGTGACGGGCGTCAGCTCCGTCGCCGGCGCATAGGGCAGGTTGCGATAGACGCTATAGGCCGCATGGATGCCGATGCTGCCCAGCAGCAGCGTCTGCCCATCGCCCGGGCTGCGCGCAACATGCTCGGCGCCGATATGCCCGCCCGCCCCCAGGCGGTTGTCGATCACCACCTGCTGTCCCCAGCGCGTGGCCAGCGCCTGCGCTGTTACACGCGCGAGGACATCGGCCGAGCCGCCGGCAGCGAAGGGGACGACGATACGGACCGTGCGTTGCGGCGCGGTCTGCGCCTCCGCCCGGAGGGCCGAGAGGGTCAAGGCGGCTATGGCTGCAGCAAGGTAGGCGAGGCGCATGCTGGTCTCCGGGAAGCAGTGATGCCCTAAGCGACCACAGAGATGACCAATCGGCAAGGGCGCGCGGGCTGGCGCCACCAAATGCAGGTCGAAAAAGCTCGCGATCGGGTGTTGATCGCATCAAACCGTCGCGCTTTGGTAAGCGATCAAGACGACGAGCCGGGATGATGGGCCACAGCCAAGCACCTGGAGGGCAAGGCGCACTCTCTGGTGTTGAAGCTCGATTGAAGTGACGTGCCCACGCTTTGGTGGGCGGCTGCGCGCCCTTTATGAACACAATCCACCGCGCCGGATGTACGGCAGAAAGCGCATCCATCCCATCGCGGAGATACGGCGTGCGGCTGGTGCGCCAGGGGCCGGGCTCGGATGACGCACGGCTGCCCAGGATGCGATGTTGTTCCGCCCAGGCCGAGACCGTGAGTTGCGGCGGCGGGCGGAGCATGGCCCCGGCACGGCGGCGCACATGTTCACGCGTGCGGCTCTCGCTCGCCGCCGATGCCGGGAGGGTCAAAGCGATCGGAATCCCCTGCGCGTGACAGACCATTCGCGCTGTGATGGGGGCTGAGCCAAGCGAAATAGAGCGTTATTTCATTGCTATGATTCAGGCGTTTTGATCATGATGTGAGGGCCAAATGGCAGCACCATTCGGCCCC
>JADCFN010000062.1 GCA_020249505.1 Roseomonas sp.
CAGCCTTAAAGTCAGAAGAAAAAAAGCCGCCATGAACACAGATTATCTGGGCTCATTACTACTCAGAACTCAGCAGTGAGCCCTTCAAGCGATTACCCTGATGGCCCCACCCCCGCCCCTCGCGCTTTCGCGCCGCACGCTTTATGTCTCCCGCCATGGAGTATATCTCAACACGCGGGCAGGCGCCGGCCCGGGATTTTGAAGGCGTATTGCTGGCTGGCCTCGCGGAAGATGGCGGGCTTTTCGTGCCGCGCCATTGGCCGGAGCTTTCGCCCGCCGAATGGCGCGCCATGCGTGGGCTTTCCTATCCGGAACTCGCGGCGCGCATCATCGGGTTGTTTGCCGGGGCTGGCCTGCCGCTCAATAAGCTGTGCCAGGAAGCCTATGCCGGCTTTGGCCATCCCGCCATTGTGCCGCTGGTGCAGTTGGATCAGAGGTCTTTCGCGCTGGAATTGTTCCATGGCCCGACGCTCGCCTTCAAGGATATGGCGCTGCAATTACTGGGACCGCTCTTTGACCATGTGCTGACCAAGCGCGGCGAACGCGTCACGATTGTCGGCGCGACCTCGGGCGACACGGGCTCCGCTGCCATTGAAGCCTGCCGGGATCGCGCGGCGGTTGATATTGTCATCCTCCATCCTGAAGGCCGCACCAGCGAAGTGCAGCGCCGGCAAATGACCAGCGTGCTGGCGCCAAATGTCAGCAATATCGCGATCAAGGGCGATTTCGATGCCTGTCAGGATTTGGTCAAGGCCATGTTTAATGACGCGCCGTTTCGTCAGGAAATGCGGCTTTCGGCGGTGAATTCGATCAATTGGGCGCGGATTGCGGCGCAAATCCCCTATTATGTCGCGGCGGCGCTCGCGCTTGGCGCGCCCGACCGGCCTGTTGCCTTCAGCGTGCCCACCGGTAACTTCGGCAATGTGCTGGCCGCCTGGGCCGCTATGCGCATGGGCCTGCCGGTGGCGAAGCTGATCGTGGGATCGAACCGCAATGACATCCTGGCGCGCTTCCTCGCGGCCAATGACATGACCGCGCGGCCCGTCGAGCCATCCCTGTCACCTTCCATGGATATTCAGGTTTCCTCCAATTTCGAACGCCTATTGTTTGAATTGCAGGGGCGCGACGGCGCCGCGACGGCGGAGGCCATGCGCCGCTTCCGCACCGAAGGCCGCATGCCCATCGCGGATGCCGCCTGTCGGGAGGCTACCAAGCTTTTCGCAGGCTTCACCCTGGATGATGCCGGGACGCTCGCCGAAATCCGGTATTTGCATCAGGCGGCGGGGTATTTGGCTGACCCGCATACCGCGGTTGGCACCGCCGCCGCCCGCGCCCTGGCGCCGGAAGACCCTGGCATTCCCGTGGTGGTGGCCGCCACCGCGCATCCGGCGAAATTCCCCGATGCGGTGGAACGCGCGACGGGGCTTCGCCCCCCTCTGCCCGCGCGGCTTGCCGACCTATATGATCGGGAAGAACGCTTCGCCGTCTTGGCCGATGACCTCGGCGCGGTGGAAGCCGCAGTTCGTGCCCATGCCCGTCGTAATGCAGCTTGAAAAGATAAACGCACCCATGACCGAAGCCGTCCGCGTTACCCGCCTTGCCAATGGCCTGACCGTTGTTTCCGAAAACATGCCGCGCGTGGAAACCGTTTCCTTCGGCGCTTATGTCTCGGTTGGCACGCGGCATGAAACGCCGGAAGACAATGGTGTTTCCCATTTCCTGGAACACATGGCCTTCAAAGGCACGGCGCGGCGCGATGCGGCGGCGATTGCGCGGGAGATTGAAAATGTCGGTGGGCATCTGAATGCCTATACCGCCCGCGAACAGACCGCCTATTACGCCAAGGTACTGAAAGAAGACACGGCACTCGCCGTTGATATCATCGGCGATATCCTGACCCATTCAACCTTTGAGCCTGAGGAAGTGGAACGCGAACGCGGCGTGATTTTGCAGGAAATTGGTCAGGCGAATGATACGCCGGATGATATCGTGTTTGATCATTTCCAATCCACGGCCTTTCCGGATCAGCCCATGGGCCGGCCCGTGCTGGGCACGGAGGGGTCAATCAAAGCCATGACGCGCGACGCGCTCAGGGGCTATATGGGCCGCCATTACGGGCCTTCATCCATGGTGGTCGCTGGCGCTGGCGCGCTGGATCATGACATGCTGCTTGACCTGGTCGGCAAGCATTTCGCTGATCTGCCCAAGGTGGATATCGCAACGCCGGAAGCGGCGCGCTATGCCGGCGGCGAATTCCGCGAAGACCGCGATTTGGACCAGGTGCATATCGTGCTGGGCTTTCCTTCCGCCCCCTATCGCGACCCGATGCATTGGCCAACACAGGTGCTGGGCACGCTGCTGGGTGGTGGCATGTCATCGCGGCTGTTTCAGGAAATTCGTGAAAAGCGCGGCTTGGTTTATTCCATCTATGCCTTTGCCTCACCCTTCAAGGATGGCGGGTTGTTCCAGATTTACGCGGGCACCGGTGAGAAGGAAGCAGCGGAATTGATGCCCGTGACGCTTGAGGAATTGATCAAGGTGCAGCGCGACGTGACCGAGGATGAATTGGCCCGCGCCAAGGCGCAGCTGCGCGCTTCCTTGCTGATGTCTTTGGAATCCACCGGCAGTCGTTGCGAACAGCTTGCGCGGCAATTGCAGGTGCATGGCCGCGTGATCCCGATTGAGGAAACCAAGCAGCGCATAGCCTCCGTCACCGTGGAGCAGGTGCAGCAGGCCGCCGCCCAGGCTTTCCGCCAGCGCCCGACCTTGGCCGTGATGGGACCATCCGCGCAGGTGCCGGCCCTTGGCACGATCATGGAGCGTTTGGCAGCATGAACCGGCTGGATGCGCTTGCTGATCTGATCAAGGCCGCCCGCGCGGCGGGGGCGGATGCGGCGGATGCGTTGCTGGTTGCCTCAACCTCGCTTTCCGTGGATCGGCGCCTGGGGGCGATTGAAAAGCTGGAGCGTTCGGAAAGTCTTGATCTTGGCTTGCGGGTCTTTATCGGCAAGCGCCAGGCGATTGTCGCTTCCACGGAACCGGACCCAAGGGGCTTTGCCGCTTTGGCGGACCGCGCCGTCGCGATGGCCCGCGTAGTGCCGGAAGACCCCTTCGCCGGCCTGCCGGAAGCGGTCGCCATTCCAGCCCGCGCGCTGGATTTGGAAGACCCAACCGAGCCCACCGCCGAAGCTTTGCTGGCCCGAGCCGCGCTGGCGGAAGAAGCCGCCCTTGCGGTGAAGGGCATCACCAATAGTGAAGGGGCGGGCGCCGGCTGGGGCCGGACCGAAATTGCCCTGGTTTCGTCCAATGGTTTCGCCGGGCACTATGCCCGCACATCGCATGGCATTTCCGCCACCGCCGTCGCCGGCGAAGGCACGGGGATGGAGCGGGATTATGATTACTGGCAATCGGTCTATCTGGCTGATCTGCCGGACCCAGCCTTGGTCGGGCGCGTCGCGGCAGAAAAGGCGGTGCGCCGCTTGAACCCGGTGCGGCCCAAAACCGCGCGCATTCCGGTGGTGCTCGATCCCCGCGTTTCGGGTTCCATGCTTGGGCATTTGGTCGGTGCCATCAATGGCGCGGCGGTGGCGCGGGGCACGTCCTTCCTGAAGGATGCCATGGGCCAGCAAATCCTGCCCAAGGGTCTGACGGTGCATGATGACCCAACGCGCAAGCGCGGTCTGCGTTCCCGCCCCTTTGATGGGGAAGGCATGCCCGGTGAGGCCCGCGCCATTGTGCAGGATGGCGTCCTGACCAGCTGGATCATGGATTGGCGGAGCGCGCGGCAATTGGGCCTGGCTTCCACCGGCCATGCCAGCCGCGGCACCGGTGGCCCGCCAGGCCCGGCGCCGAGCAATCTGTGGCTTTCCCCCGGCACGCTGAGCCCTGAGGCGCTGATGGCCGATATCAAGGAAGGGCTCTACGTCACGGAATTGATCGGTATGGGCGTGAATGGCGTGACGGGCGATTACAGCCGTGGCGCGGCGGGCTTCATGATCCGTGATGGCGTACTGGCGGAAGCAGTGAGTGAAATCACGGTGGCCGGGAACCTGAAGCAGATGTTCCTGAATCTGACCGCCGCCAATGATCTGGTGTTCCGGCGCGGGACGGATTGCCCGACCCTTCGGATTGAAGGGCTGACCCTGGCTGGGGCGTGAGTGTTTTCAAGCCAAGTGGCTTCATTTGGTGGTTCGGAAAATGCGATCAAACAGGGGTTTGGCGCGCCCCCGCTTGCGCCGGACCCGGCGCTTGGGTTACGCAGTTGTTGCAAAGGGGCGCCCGGCATGGATCGGCCATTGGTTGAAACTCCCATCGCTGAATTGATGGCCGCGGCACGGCAGCTTCGCCGCGCTTCGGTGCTGGTGGTGGGCGATGCCATGCTGGATCGCTATGTTTATGGCAGGGCGCAGCGGATCAGCCCGGAAGCGCCCGTGCCGGTGCTGACCGTGGAACGCGAAATCGCCATGCCGGGCGGGGCGGGCAATGTGGTGCGCAACCTGACCGCGCTTGGCGCGGCGGTGGCCTTTGTTTCCGTGGTGGGCGATGACCAGGCCGGCAGTGACCTGACCGGCTTGATCGGTGGCCAGCAAGGCGTTGAGCCCTGGCTGCTGGTCCAGGGTGGCCGCGCCACCACGACAAAGACACGCTTCCTGGCCAATGGGCAGCACATGCTGCGCGCGGATCATGAGGAAGTGGCGCCCATCCAGCAGCGCCTCGCGGATAGGCTGGTGCGGATTGCCGGCGACGCGGCGGCTGCCACCACCGTGATGGTGCTGTCCGATTACAGCAAGGGCGTGCTGGCGGGCGATACGGCGGCGCGGCTGATCCAAGTGGCGCGTACTGCCGGGCGGCGCGTGGTGGTGGACCCTAAGGGGCGCGATTATGGCCGTTATGCCGGGGCTGATTTGGTGACGCCGAACCGTGCGGAATTGGCGGAAGCGACTGGCCTGCCGGTGGACACCGAAGAAAACATTATCGCTGCCCTCCGCGCGCTGCGCGATGCGCATGGCTTTGGCGCCGTGCTGGTAACGCGCAGCGAAGATGGTATGACGCTTTTGGAAGGCGACAAGCTGCATCATTTCCCAGCGGAAGCGGCCGAGGTGCAGGATGTGTCTGGCGCGGGCGATACGGTGGTTGCCACCATTGCCGCCGGGCTGGGTGCGAAGCTGCCGCTGGCGGTTGCCGTGCGGCTCGCCAATATCGCGGCCGGCATTGCGGTGGCCAAGGTTGGCACGGCAGTCACGCGGGAAGAGGAAATTCTGGAAGCACTCGGCCCCGAACGCGGCGCGCTGCGGAAGGTGATGTCTCGTTCCGCCGCGCTTGAGCAGGTGGAGCGCTGGCGCCGGCGCGGCTGGCGTGTTGGTTTCACCAATGGCTGCTTTGATCTTTTGCATCCCGGCCATGTGCATTTGCTGGAACAATCGCGGTCCTGGTGTGACCGCCTGGTGGTGGGCCTGAACAGTGATGACAGTGTGAAGCGCCTGAAAGGCCCGGCGCGGCCCATCCAGAATGAAGCGGCGCGGGCGGCCGTTTTGGCTTCCTTGGCAACCGTTGATTGCGTCACGGTGTTTGATGAGGAAACGCCGCTGGAATTAATCCGGCTGTTTCAGCCCGAAGTGCTGGTGAAGGGCGCCGATTACACGGTGGAAACCGTGGTGGGGGCGGAGATTGTGCAGGGCTATGGCGGGCAGGTGCGCCTGGCCGAATTGCTGCCCGGCAATAGTACCACCGCGACTGTAGCCCGGATGAAGGGCTGAAAAAACCTATTCCAGCTTGAGCGCGGCATTCACTTCCCGCGCTGAGTCCGGGTCTTGTAGGGCGGCCAGGCGGCCGGCGGCCAGCACGGCGAAGCGGTGCAACAGAGCGCGACGGCGCGGCGGCGAGAGCCGCATGAGCGGTGCATCACGTACCACGGCCACTTCCAGCCGATCCGTCACCAGCAGTCCGACATCTTCGGGCAGGATTTCCCGCGGGAAATCCGTATCCACGGCAAAATAGAGCTGGTCGCACCAGTCGCGATATTCCTGCCATTTCTCGTCCGCGAGGAAATCCTCGGCGGTGGATTTCACTTCAATGGCGATGAAGCTGCCATCCTCGGTTAGCGCGATGATATCGGGCCGGCGACTATCTGGCAGCGGCATTTGCGCGACCGGCGCCCAACCCGCCAGGGCGCAGTGGCGCATGGCGGCGCGCACGATGCGATTCGCCCGAAGGGCGGCGGTGATCTTGTCCATGGGGGAAGCTTTCCGTCTGGTTGCGGGCGGCGTCAAGCAAAAGATAGGGGTGGGATGCCCCCGGCGGCCGCTCGGTCAGAATCCTTAAAACCATGCTGGCGCAAAGCTCAACCTTCAATTAAAGACGCGCCTTCGCCCCGGTTTTGGGGGTAGGTCAGGGGTATTGACCCCGGCAGAGCATTGAAGAGCGAAAGATATGGGACTGCCCGAAGCGCAAGGTCTTTATGATCCCCGGAACGAGCATGACGCCTGCGGCGTTGGCTTCATTGCGGATATCAAGGGCCGAAAGTCGAATGATATCATCCGCCAAGGCCTGCAAATCCTGGTCAATCTGGACCATCGCGGGGCCGTCGGTGCTGACCCGCTGATGGGCGATGGCGCGGGCTGCCTGATCCAAATGCCCGATAAGCTGCTGCGCCACTGGGCCGAAAGCCAGGGCAAGAACCTGCCGGCGCCGGGCCGCTATGCCGTTGCCATGTGCTTCCTGCCGCAGGATGAGGCTTCCCGCGCGGTCGCGATCCAAAGCATTGAAGGCTATGTCGCTGCCGAACGGCAAACCCTGGTTGGCTGGCGCGATGTGCCGACCACTTTGGATGGCCTCGGCAAGGCGGTGATCGCCAGCATGCCGGTGATCCGCCAGGCGATCATTGGCGCCAGTGACAGCATCAAGGACCAGGACGCGTTTGAGCGTAAGATCCTGACCATCCGCAAGCAGGCGCTGAACAAGTTCCGCGAATTGGCCACCGCCAAGGGGCTGCCGGCGAGTACCGATCTTTACATGCCGTCTTTTTCGACCCGCACCGTGGTTTACAAGGGGTTGCTGCTCGCGGGGCAGGTCGGCAGCTTCTATGATGATCTGCGCAATCCGCTGACGGAAAGCGCGCTGGCCCTGGTGCATCAGCGCTTTTCGACCAATACCTTCCCTTCCTGGAAGCTGGCGCATCCTTATCGCTTCCTGGCGCATAATGGCGAAATCAATACCGTGCGCGGCAATGTGAATTGGATGTATGCGCGGCGCGGGTCCATGTCTTCCCCTTTGTTGGGGCCGGATTTGGACAAGATGTGGCCGCTGATCCCGCATGGCCAATCGGATACCGCCTGCATAGACAATGCCTTGGAAATCCTGGTGGCGGGTGGCTATTCGCTTTCGCATGCCATGATGATGCTGATCCCGGAAGCCTGGGCGGGTAATCCGCTGATGGATGCGGATCGGCGCGCCTTCTATGAATATCACGCGGCGCTGATGGAACCCTGGGATGGGCCGGCGGCGATTGCCTTCACCGATGGCCGCCAGATTGGCGCGACGCTGGACCGCAACGGGCTACGCCCCGCGCGTTACATCATCACCAATGACGACAAGGTGGTGCTGGCATCCGAAGTGGGTGTGCTGCCGATTCCGGAAGAGAGCATCCGCCACAAATGGCGCCTGCAACCGGGCCGCATGCTGCTGATTGATCTGGATGCCGGGCGCATCATTGATGATGCCGAAATCAAACAGAAGCTCGCCAGCGAACACCCCTATGCCGAATGGCTGAAGAATACGCAGTTCAAGCTGGAAGAATTGCCTGGCGTGCCGGCGGAAATGCCGATGGAGCGCACACAGGATGCCAAGGGCTTGCTGCGCGATCAGCAGGCGTTTGGCTATACGCAGGAAGACCTCAATTTCTTCCTGGAACCCATGGGGCGTGAGGGCGATGATCCGGTCGGTTCCATGGGGACCGATACGCCGCTGGCGGTGCTGTCCAATAAATCCAAGCTGCTGTTCCATTACTTCAAGCAGAATTTCGCGCAGGTCACCAATCCGCCGATTGACCCGATCCGCGAGGAATTGGTGATGTCGCTGGTTTCCATGATTGGGCCGCGGCCCAATCTGCTTGGGCGGCAGGCCGGGCATCATTACCGCCTGGAAGTGGCGCAACCGATCCTGACCAATGAGGATCTGGCGAAGATCCGCGGCATCAAGGCGCTGGCCGGCGATGCGTTCCGCACCCAGACTCTGGACGCCACCTGGCCCGCCAAGGATGGCGCGGATGGGTTGGCGCCGGCCTTGGAGAAATTGTGTTCCGCCGCGACGGAAGCGGTGCTGGCGGGCCATAACATTCTGGTGCTGTCTGACCGCGCGGTATCCGCTGAGCGTATTGCCATTCCGTCATTGCTCGCGACAGCGGCGGTGCATCATCATCTGATCCGCCAGGGTCTGCGGACTTCCACCGGGCTTGTGGTGGAAACGGGCGAAGCGCGGCAGGTGCATCATTTCTGCGTGCTGGCCGGCTATGGCGCGGAAGCGGTGAACCCCTATCTCGCTTTCGAAACGCTGGAGCAAATCCGCCAGCGCGTGGATATGAAGCTGAAGCCTTATGAGGTGCAGAAGAACTTCATCAAGGCTGTTGGCAAGGGCGTGATGAAGGTGATGTCCAAGATGGGCATCAGCACCTATCAATCCTATTGCGGCGCGCAAATCTTCGATGCGGTTGGGCTTTCGACCAGCTTTGTGGAGAAATACTTCACCGGCACCGCGACCACCATTGAAGGCGCGGGCATTGCCGAAATTGCGGCGGAAGCCGTGCAGCGCCATCAGGCGGCCTTTGGCGATAACCCGATCTATCGCGATTTATTGGATGTGGGCGGTGATTACGCGCTGCGCTTGCGTGGTGAAGATCATGCCTGGACGTCCGAGAGCGTTTCCAACCTGCAACACGCCGTGCGCGGCAATTCAGCTGATCGTTACAAGGATTTCGCGAAGACCATCAATGACCAAAGCCGCCGCTTGCTGACTATTCGTGGCCTGATGGAATTCAAATTCGCCGAACAAGCGATCCCGCTTGAGGAAGTTGAACCGGCGAGTGAGATCGTGAAGCGCTTCGCCACGGGTGCGATGAGCTTCGGTTCCATCAGCCGTGAAGCGCATACCACGCTCGCGATTGCCATGAACCGCATCGGCGGGCGTTCCAATACCGGCGAGGGTGGTGAGGAAGCGGATCGCTTCACGCCCATGGCGAATGGCGATTCCATGCGCTCCGCCATCAAGCAGGTGGCATCTGGGCGCTTTGGCGTGACGGCAGAATATCTGGTCAATGCCGATGATATCCAGATCAAGATGGCGCAAGGGGCGAAGCCTGGTGAAGGTGGGCAGCTTCCGGGCCATAAGGTGGATAAGAACATCGCCCGCGTGCGGCATTCCACGCCCGGCGTTGGCCTGATTTCTCCGCCGCCGCATCACGATATTTATTCGATCGAGGATTTGGCGCAGCTCATTCACGACCTGAAAAACGTGAACAAGCGCGCGCGCATTTCTGTGAAGCTCGTCTCAGAAGTGGGGGTTGGCACCGTGGCCGCCGGCGTTTCCAAGGCGCGGGCGGATCATGTGACGATTTCGGGCTATGAGGGTGGCACGGGGGCTTCGCCCTTGACGTCACTTACGCATGCGGGTTCGCCCTGGGAGATTGGGCTGGCTGAAACGCAGCAGACGCTGGTGCTGAATGGACTGCGTGGGCGCATTGCCGTGCAGGTGGATGGTGGTTTGCGCACCGGGCGCGATGTCGTGATTGGCGCGTTATTGGGGGCGGATGAATTCGGCTTCGCCACCGCGCCTTTGATTGCGGCTGGCTGCATCATGATGCGCAAATGCCATCTGAACACCTGCCCGGTTGGCATCGCAACGCAAGACCCGGTGCTGCGCGCGCGCTTCACCGGCATGCCGGAACATGTGATCAATTACTTCTTCTTCGTTGCGGAAGAAATGCGCGAATTGATGGCGCAGCTTGGCTTCCGTACGGTGAATGAAATGGTGGGCCGCGTGGATCGGCTGAACATGCGCCCCGCGATTGATCATTGGAAGGCGAAGGGCGTTGATCTTTCCCGCATTCTCTATCAGCCGAAGCTGGTGGAAGGGGCGGCGATCCATCAATGCGAGACCCAGGATCACGGCTTGGATCACATCCTGGATGTTGATCTGATCGCGGCCAGCAAGGATGCGCTGGAAAAGCAGCAGCCGGTGCGGATTGAACGCAGCATCAGCAACCTCAATCGCACCACGGGGGCGATGCTGTCCGGTGAGGTAGCGCTGCGTTATGGCCATGCGGGCTTACCCGAAGATACCATCAGCATTGCCTTCAAAGGCACGGCGGGCGGCAGCTTTGGCGCTTTCCTGGCGCGCGGGGTGTCATTGGAATTGACCGGCGATGCCAATGATTACGTGGGTAAGGGGCTATCCGGTGGTCGCATTGCGGTGAAGCCTCCCGCTGGTGTGAACCGCGATCCTTCGGCCAATATCATTGTTGGGAATACCGTTCTGTATGGGGCGATTGCGGGTGAGGCCTATTTCGAAGGTGTCGCCGGTGAGCGTTTTGCCGTGCGCAATTCCGGCGCGGTGACCGTGGCTGAAGGCTGCGGCGATCATGGCTGCGAATACATGACCGGCGGCGTGGTGGTGGTGCTGGGTGCCACGGGGCGGAATTTCGCTGCCGGCATGTCGGGCGGCATTGCCTATGTTTACGACATCAACGGCAATTTCCGCGATATGTGCAACACCAGCATCGTGGACCTTGAAGCGATCGGCCCAGCTGACGCCAGCGAAGACGGACGGCCAAAGCAGCGCGCGCCATCCGCTTTCGACAATGGCATGGGCGATATGCTGCGCTTCGATGCCGAGCGTCTCCGCATTCTGGTGGAGCGGCATTTGCTGATGACCGGCAGCGCGCGCGCCCGCGCACTTCTGGAAGATTGGGATGCGGCGCTGCCGCGCTTCGTGAAGGTGATGCCGCGGGATTACCGCCGCGCCTTGCTCGACCTGAAGGCCGAGCAAGCGGGTGGTCACGCGGTTGCGGCCGAATAAGCCGCAGGGGAGAATAGCGTTATGGGTAAGACAACTGGCTTTCTTGAATTCGAACGCACCGAACGGGGCTATATCAAGCCCGAAGAACGGCTGAAGAATTACAAGGAATATGTGACACCCCTGCCGGGGGCGGAGCTTACGAAGCAGGCGGCGCGCTGCATGAATTGCGGCATTCCATATTGCCATAATGGCTGCCCGGTGAACAATATGATCCCGGATTGGAATGATCTGGTCTATCGGGATCAGTGGCAGGCGGCGCTGGAAACGCTCCATTCCACCAATAACTTTCCGGAATTCACTGGCCGCATCTGCCCCGCCCCATGTGAGGCAAGCTGCACACTGAACATTACGGAAACGCCTGTCACCATCAAATCCATCGAATGCGCGATTGTGGATCGCGGCTGGGAAGAAGGCTGGATCAAGCCGCAAATTCCCGCGCGCAAAACCGGCAAGCGCGTGGCGGTGGTGGGCAGCGGCCCGGCGGGGCTGGCGGCAGCGCAGCAATTGGCGCGCGCGGGCCATGCGGTCACGCTGTTTGAAAAGCATGACCGAATTGGCGGCTTGCTCCGCTACGGTATCCCTGATTTCAAGATGGAAAAACATCTGATTGATCGCCGTGTGGATCAGATGTCGGCTGAGGGCGTTGAATTCCGTACCGGCACGGAAGTGGGCAGCACGCTTCCATTTGATGTGCTGCTGGCGGGCTATGATGCGGTGGTGTTGACGGGCGGGGCGGAATGGCCGCGAGAATTGGAAGTGGATGGGCGCAATCTTTCCGGCATCTATCCGGCCATGGATTACCTGACGCAACAAAATAAGCGCGTGGCGGGCGATAGTGAAGACCGCGCGGCGCCGCGCGGCACAATTTCCGCCAAGGGTAAGCATGTGATTGTGATCGGTGGCGGCGATACGGGTGCGGATTGTATCGGCACCGCAGCGCGCCAAGGGGCCGCTTCCATCACACAAATAGAAATCATGCCGAAGCCACCGGAGCAGGAAAACAAGGGCCTCACCTGGCCGAATTGGCCGCATAAGCTCCGCACTGCGCCGGCGCATTATGAAGGCTGTGAGCGTGATTGGGCCGTGCTCACCAAGCAGGCGGTAGGTGAGAATGGCCGCGTGACCGCGCTTGATTGCGTGCGCGTGGAATGGGTGCATGAAGCCGGGCGCATGCAAATGCGCGAAGTGGCGGGCAGTGGCTTTCAGATGAAGGCCGATCTGGTACTGCTGGCCATGGGCTTCCTGGGGCCGCGTCGTGCGGGGCTGCTGGAAACCTCTGGCGTTGCTCTGGATGCGCGGGGCAATGTGCAGGCGGATACGGAAGCCTATCAGACATCCGTGCCCAAGGTCTTCGCTGCAGGCGATATGCGGCGCGGGCAATCCCTGGTGGTTTGGGCCATTCGCGAAGGCCGGCAATGCGCGCGCGCGGTGGATGAATTCCTGATGGGGGCAAGCACCCTGCCGAGGTAGAATGCTGGCGACTGCTCGCGCCCAGTTTGAACGTTGGCGCGGCAGAAGCTGCTCTGGGCTGCGCCTTTTGGCAGCAAGTCCTGAACCAATATTCTTTTTTTCGCGCTTGCATTGGCAGGCTGACGTTGCGTCCGCTCATCCAGGGCTTATGTGAGATATCAAGGCGGAAACCGCCGCTGCTCATAATCAACCAAGCCCGGGATGCATGAAATGAACCGTCGTAGCCTTTTGACCGCTGCCTCAACGCTGGCGCTGCCAACGCTGCTGCCTTCGGGCAGCTTTGCGCAGGCACCCTTTCCCAATCGCCCCATTCGCGTGGTCAGCCCCTTTTCGGCGGGCGGCACCTCGGATGGCGTGGTGCGGCTGCTCTCGCCGACTTTGGAACGTGTGTTGGGCCAGCCGGTGGTCCTGGATAACCGCCCCGGCGCAGGCGGCACAGTGGGCACGGCGCATATCGCGGGTGAACGCCCGGATGGTTATTCGCTCGTGCTTGCGAATGCCGGACCCATGGCGATTGCGCAAACGCTGTTTCCCAATCTGGCTTATGATGTGCGGCGTAGTTTTTCCTATGTGATGCTGGTGGGTGGTGCGCCCATGGTGGTTGGCGTACGGCCCAATGGCCCTATCCAGAACATGGCGGATTACCTGGCCGCCGCCCGCGCGCGGCCAGAGGCGATGAGCTATGGCAGCGCCGGCATTGGTTCGGTCGGGCATCTTTCCGGCATGCTCTGGTCACGCGAAGCGGGTGTGCAGCTGTTGCACGTGCCCTTCCGCGGCGGCGGGGAAGCGGAACAGCAGGTCCTGGGCGGCAGCCTTGGGTCGCTTTGGAATACGCTTGGCGCCCATGCCGGCAGCGTACGCGGCGGTTCGCTGAAAGCCATCGCGGTCACCAGCGGGGAGCGTATGTCCACCTTCCCCGATGTGCCGACGATTGTGGAAGCGGGCTTCCCGGGTGCGACGGCGATCAATTGGTTTGTGCTGGCAGGCCCCGCCGGCATGCCGGATGCTGTTGTGACGCGCATTCGCGAAGCCTTCACCACCGCCATCAATGAACCCGGCATGAAGGACCGCATTGCCGGTCTTGGCGTGCTGACCATGACTGACAATGGCCCGGCCGATGTGCAGGCTTTTGTCTCGCGCGAGGCAGATCGTTGGGCGCCGGTAGTGCGCGCGAGTGGCGCAACGCCCGGGTGAGTAACGCTAATCTGCGTTTGCCTTATGAAGGACCGCCCCTGGATGGGGCCTCAACAATCGGGCGGCGCCGGCCCGTGAGGAAGGCTGCCCGCAGCGTTTCGGGCACTTCTTCGGGCGAAAGGTAATCCCCGCCATCATAAAGTAGCCCGTGGCGGAGATAGATTTCGCGCATTTTTTCCGCCACTAGATGGACAATGCCAATAGGTTGCCCGCCGAATCTTGGCTCTATCCATACGCCATCTACGGGGCGTATTTGGGGAAGCGCGTAATGGCTCATTCAATTGGCGCGGGGGGGGGGGAGAGGGTTCCATTTAGCTGTTTCTAGGAGCGTCTTTTGTAGGGATAGTGAAGCACAAACACAGAACTCAGACTACAAGTTGCAGCAGCCTGTTAGTGGATATGCGGCGAGGGGCTGCCAAGTAGATATACCCTGATCAGATGACACGCCGAAGAAAGGTCAATGAGCCACGATCAGGCGCATCCAAGAGCTCTCTTCGTAGATCATGGCTAGGCGCCAGCATCGCTTCAATGATGCGGCGATCCTCTAGGCTGTGAAATTCAAGGAATATAGTGGCAATACCGGCAAGCCTATGACCCAGCGCCTGCATGATGGGAACTTCAGCCCCTTCCGTATCAATCTTCAGCATATCAAAACTCGGCACACCAATGCTTGACGCGGTTTCGTCAGCAAACTCGCCCGCATGCCGAAGCTCAACACTCACGATATCATTCTGGATCCGCGAATGAGGCAGATCATACAGAGTACTAACCACGGAAATCTGTGAGGATTTGAAGGAAGCAGTTCCATCCCGATCGAGCAATGCCAAACTATGTGCGGTGCAGCGCCCTATGCGTTTTGCATTCTCCTCAAGGATCGGGAAGGTTGCCGGATCGGGTTCGACAGCGATGATTTCCGCCTGCGGAAAACACAAACGAAAATAACCGGAGGTGATGCCCTGATTAGCCCCGACATCAAGAATACCGCGCGGCGCGGGCGCATCGGGCAGGGGTTCATAAACTTTTTTTTCGAAAACTTCTTTCAGCACGAAATTTGTGCTGGTGTCTCTGCGGAGAAGCAATTCAAGCTTCCTGCCTTCGTTCGAGCTTGCAACGGGATTCAGCAGAGCATGATTTACTGACACTGTAACCTCAATCAGAATCAGAACAAAACGTTCACTGCCAGATTATCAAGCGGGCGCCAAGTAGGTGGAAATGATACGATCAGGGACCATACCGAACTTCAGCCGTGTTGCTTCGCGCACAACGCCCAGTGCTTGGCCAGAACATCGCATTCTGGACCAGCCGCGTCAAACCTGGCGGCATTGCCGCCGGCCATGATCACTGGGCGGATTGGCCAGACGTGATGTCTGAGGCTGACGCCCTGGCCAAGCGCTGGTCGTCAAAGGTGGAATGCTTCGACACGCGCTGGTCGGTTGAACGACCAGCCTGAACGGCAACGCCAACCGGGCGGGAAAGCGGGGGCAAAGCCCCCACTCAGTCTCAACCAGCTTCTTCCGTTGCCGCCATCTCAGCCGCCAATTCCGCTTCTAGGCTTTCGGCCTGGGCGGCGGCGGCGGCGTTTTCACCACGTGCCTGCTTTTCGGCTTCTTCGCGGCTGCGCGCCACATTCACCACCACCGGGATCTGTACTTCGGGGTGGAGTTCCACCTGCACGGTGCTTACGCCAACCGCCTTGATGGGTTCACCCAGCAATACCTGCTCACGTGTGATGGTAAGCCCGCCTTCGGTGCAGGCAACCGCGATATCGCGCGCCACCACGGAACCGTAAAGGCTGCCGCTTTCACCCGCCTGGCGGATGATGATGACGGAAAGCCCGGCCACACGTTCGGCCACGCGCTCCGCCTCACCACGGCGCTTGATGTTATCCGCTTCAAGCTGAACGCGTTCGCGTTCAAAGCGCTCCAGATTGGCTTTGCTGGCGCGGATCGCCTTGCCGGTGGGCAATAGGTAATTGCGCGCATAGCCAGGGCGCACCTTCACGCGCTCACCCATTTGGCCAAGCTTGTCCACGCGCTGCATCAGGATCAGGTCAATCATGTCTTGCCTCCGGGCAGCTCATTGCGCCGCCCCCATTGTTCGAAAATGCCGAAGGCCGTCACCGCGATTGCGGCCGGCACGCTCAAGATCACAAGCCCAGCGTAGAAGACGCCAAGCATGAAGGGCCGGGCGGTGCGGCCGGCAGAACGCCGATGCACCGCGGCAAGCCCCAGCAGAAAGAAGGGCAGCAACAACACCACAAAAAGCGCGAAAGGCAGGCTGCTATCGCCGCCTATGCCGCTGAGCCACACCAGCGCCGCCCCGGATGGCAAAAACCCATACCAGATCGGCAGGCGGGTTTCGCACCAGCGCGGATTTGCCGCCATGGCCATGCCACGCCGAGCCAGAGCCGATTGCGCACCAATCCCGCATAGGATCAGCGCCGCCACCATCCAACCCGCCATGGCGGGCGCCATGATGCGCGCCAATTGCTCCACCGGCATGCCGGCATCGGCGATGCCCATGCGCGAAAGCCCCTGCTTGACCGAGCCAATCAAGGCCCCGTCAAACCCGCCGGGGGAACCCGCCAGCAGCATCGCCACCAGTAGAATCACCAGCGCCGGCCAAATGCCCGTCAGCGCCAAAGGCAGGGATCCATCCAGCCGCCCACCACGCAGCCCCGTTGCCACCATCAGCAGCGCGGGCAGCGCGAAGCCAAGCAGGTAGATCAACGCTGGCCATTCGCTCGCGAGGATCAGCACCATCACGGTGCCAACACAAAGCGCGCCAAAGGCGGAGGCGCTGCCAAAGCCAAGCCCGGCGGCGAAGATTGGCAGCGAAGTCAGCCAGAAAGCGGCAAAGCCCAGCGGCAAGCCGCGCATGGCCCATAGCGCGGCAATGGCGGAAGCAATCCCACCAATCGCCGCCGCGAGCCAACGCGGGTCATCCAACAGGCCACGCCTGATGTCCATGGCTGGTCCCATGCCCTTTCGCCGCTGAGTGCTGCCTAGTCCGCGATCACGTAAGGCAGCAGCGCCAGGAAGCGGGCGCGCTTGATGGCAATGGCCAATTCGCGCTGCTTCTTCGCCGAAACCGAAGTGATGCGCGCCGGCACGATCTTGCCGCGCTCGGATAGGAAGCGCGACAGCAACCGCACATCCTTATAGTCAATTTTCGGCGCGCCATTCCCGCTGAAGGGGCAGGATTTGCGACGACGATGGAAGGGCCGGCGCGCACCAACGGCGGGGCGACGGGCGGCGGGGATCAGATCTGCATTGTCAGACATGGCTTATTCCTCAATCCCCATGGACATATCCATTTCGTCGCGGCCGCGGGCGCGGAATTCCTCACGGTCATCACCACGGCCACCGCGGCCAGAGCCAAAGCGGCCAGCCGGGCGCGGGCCACGGAAGCTTTTCTCCCGATCGCGATCGTCACCGCCACGCTTGGACATGACAGCGGAAGGCGCTTCTTCAATCGCTTCCACGCGCACGGTCAGCATGCGCAGCACGTCTTCATTCAGGCCAAGCTGACGCTCTGCCTCATTAAGGGCGGCGGGGGGCGTATCAAGGCCAAGAAGCATGTAATGCCCCTTGCGATTCTTCTTGATCCGATAAGCAAGGCTGCGCAGGCCCCAATATTCGCGCTTGCGCACTTCGCCCCCGCCTTCGGCCACGGTCGCGGCGACCTGGTCGGCAATGGCTTCAACCTGCTGTTGCGTGATATCATTGCGTGCGATGAACACGCATTCGTATAGCGGCATGTGATCTCCCTTTGGCTGGCTCAGCCCTGGCCCCGGGATGGGGCGCGCATAGGGGCATAGCCGGGCACTTGCCTTGCACCCGGCAGGGGAGGGGGGCGTAAAGCACAAAGGGGGGTGGGGGATCAAGCCCTGGCTGTCGCGTCTTTGTGCTTTGTGCTTAGTAGAGCCAAGAAAATACGGGGAGATGCACCATGTTTCGACGTAGCTTATTGATGGGCCTGCCCTTGGCGCTGATCGCCAGCCAGACCCGCGCGCAAGGCCCCTGGGCGCCAAGCCGCCCGGTGGTGCTGGTGGTGCCCTTTGCCCCTGGCGGCCCGAATGATCTGGTGGCGCGGCTGGTCGCCCCCGCCATGCAGGCCGCGCTTGGCCAAAATGTGGTGGTGGAAAACCGCCCCGGCGCTACCGGGGCCATCGCGGCCCGCCATGTCGCGGCGCAGCCGGCCGATGGCCATACGCTGATTGTGGCGGCCAGCGGCACCATGACCATCAATCCCGCTGTCATGACCCGTCCCGGCTATGACCCTGAAAAGGATTTCGCCCCGGTCAGCCTGGCAATGTCGGTGCCCAATATGCTGGTGGTGCATAAGGATGTGCCCGCCACCAATGTAGCCGAATTGGTGGCCTGGCTGAAGCGTGAAGCGGGCCGGGCTTCCTATTGCTCGGGCGGCGTGGGCTCCACCGAGCAATTGGGGATGGAGCTTTTCCTGAAGCGCACGGGGACCGAGGCGACGCATGTCCCCTTCCCCGGCGGTGCCCCGGCGGTGACCGCCATGATCCAGGGTCAGGTCCAGGCCAGCATCCTGAATGCTGCGACGGTGCGCCCGCATGTGGTCTCTGGCGCTTTGCGCGCCATCGCCATCACCGGCACCACGCGCTTTTCCGGCCTGCCCGATGTGCCGACCATGCCGGAAGCCGGCCTGCCCGATGTGCTTTCCGCTTCCTGGTCCGCCTTTCTGGCCCCGGCCGGAACGCCAGCCCCCACCATCGCCCGGCTGCATGAGGTGATTGTGGCGGCCCTGCGCGCGCCCGAGACGACGCAGCGCCTGACCGCAGCCGGCTTCACCATTGACGCATCCTCCCCCCAGGAATTGGGGGCCACGATTTCGGCGGAACTCGCCCGCTGGAAGCAAGTGGTGCGTGAAGCCAATATCCAAATGAACTGACGCGGTTGACAAGCCGGGGCCGCGCGGCCATTCGCGCGGCCTGACCTTTAACCATCACGGAAGTCTCATCATGGCCTTCGCCTTCGTCTTTCCCGGCCAGGGGAGCCAGGCTGTCGGCATGGGCCGCGACCTGGCCGATGCCTTTCCTTCTGCGCGCCACGTCTTTCAGGAAGTGGATGACGCCTTGGGCCAGAAGCTGAGCAAGCTGATGTGGGAAGGCCCGCAGGAAGAATTGACGCTGACGGCCAATGCCCAGCCGGCGCTGATGGCGCATTCTTTGGCCGTGGTGCGGGCGCTTGAGGCCGAAGGCGGTTTTGGGCTTGCCGCGCGCGTGGCGCTGGTGGCCGGCCATTCGCTTGGCGAATACAGTGCACTGACCGCTGCCGGTGCCTTTGATATCGCCACCGCCGCGAAGCTTTTGCGCCTGCGTGGTGAGGCGATGCAGAAAGCGACCCCACCCGGCACCGGCGCCATGGCCGCACTTCTGGGCGCGGAGATTGAATTGGCGCAGGAGATTTGCGCTGCCGCCGCCACAAACCCCGAAACCAACAAGGCCGAGGTGGTGGAAGCCGCCAATGACAATGGCGGCGGCCAGGTGGTGATTTCCGGTGCCAAGGCAGCGGTGGAGCGCGCCATCGAAATCGCCAAGGAAAAGGGCGTGAAGCGCGCTATGCTGCTGCCGGTATCCGCCCCCTTTCATTGCGCTTTAATGGCCCCCGCAGCGGATGCCATGGCGGAAGCGCTGGCCCAGGCGACGATGCAATCGCCCGCCGTGCCGGTGGTGGCGAATGTGACCGCTGCGAAAGCAACGGACCCCGCTGAAATCCGTGATCTGCTTGTGCGTCAAGTCACCGGCACGGTGCGCTGGCGCGAATGCGTCGCCGCAATGGCCGCCATGGGCTGCGACAAGTTTGTCGAGGTTGGCGCGGGCAAGGTGCTGACTGGCCTGATGAAGCGCAATGCGCCGGAAGCCACCGCGCTTGCCATCGGCAATCCGGCCGAGCTTGAAGCCTTCCTGAAAACGCTGTGATGATGGCCGAGATCACGCTCTCGGAAATTGAGGATGATCCGGCCGCGAAGATCGCCTTGGATGGGCTTTCGGCCCTGAATGCGCCCTTTATCAACCAGCATGGCTATAAGCCGCTGTCACTTGTGGTGCGGCGCAAGGCTGAAGACGCGCCGGTGGGCGGTGCCTTCGGCTGGTGCTTCGGCGGCTGGTATTTTCTGCACCTGCTGTTTCTGCCCGAAGATATGCGCGGCACGGGCCTGGGTTCAGACCTGCTGACGCGGCTGGAGGCCGAGGCCCGCAACCGGGGCTGCATCGGCGCCTGGGTGGATACTTTTTCCTTCCAGGCGCGGCCCTTTTACGAAAAGCATGGCTATGCGCTTTTCGGCAGTATTGAGGATCAGCCGCCAGGCCATGCGCGGCATTTCCTGTTCAAACGCTTCAACCAGGGATGAGAGATATGTTTGATCTGACCGGCAAGACCGCGCTTGTCACCGGCGCCACGGGTGGCATTGGCGCTGGCGTGGCCCGTGCGCTGCACGCCCAGGGTGCGACCGTTGCCATCACCGGGCGCCGCGCCGCTGAATTGGAAGCACTCGCCGCCGAGCTTGGCGCACGCGTCATTGTAGCACCTGCTGATCTCGCGGACCCGGAAGCGCCGGCCAAGCTGGTTGAAAAGATCGAGACCGAGGCCGGCAGCCTGGACATTCTGGTGAATAATGCCGGCTTCACGCGGGATATGCTGGCGCTGCGCATGGGTGATGCGGATTGGAATGCGGTGCTGGAAGTGGATTTGACTGCGCCGTTTCGCCTGGCGCGCGCCGCTTTGCGCGGCATGATGAAAAAGCGCCAGGGGCGGATCATTTCCATCGCGTCCATCGTTGGCGTCACCGGCAATGCCGGCCAGGCGAATTACGCCGCCGCCAAGGCGGGCTTGATTGGCATGTCCAAATCCCTGGCGCAGGAAGTGGCGACGCGCGGCGTGACGGTGAATGTGGTGGCGCCCGGCTTTGTGAAGACCGCCATGACCGATGCGCTGAATGACGCACAAAAAACCGCGCTGCTGACGCGCATCCCTACCCAGCGCATGGGGTCGCCCGAGGATATCGCCGCCGCCGTGGTGTATCTGGCGAGCAATGAGGCCGGCTGGGTCACCGGCCAGACTTTGCATGTCAATGGCGGGATGGCGATGATCTGAAGGGGAGGGCCATGGTTGAAAAACTGAGCGCTGCGGAACGGGCTGGGCTGGCGGAGGCCTTGCCGGCATGGAAGCTGGTGGAACGCCGCGATGCCATCACCCGCAGCTTCCGCTTCAAGGATTTTTCCGAAGCCTGGGGTTTTATGGCCCGCGTGGCTTTGCTTGCTGAAGCGCAGGACCACCACCCGGAATGGTTCAATGTGTGGAACCGGGTGGAAATTACGCTTTCCACCCATGATGCGGGCGGGCTTTCCGCACGCGATGTCCGGCTGGCCAGGGCGATAGACGGACTGCTGGCCGGCTAAATCAGTTCGTCGGCACGCTCGGCAGTGCAGGCAGGGACGGTGCCGCCGGGGTCGTGATCGGCGCGGGGCCATCCAGGATGGAGCGGTTCTGCTGCGACGCGCCCTTGGTCAGCAAGGCCAGGGTCAGCGCCAGGGCAAAGAAGGCCGCGCCAAGGATGGCGGTGGAACGCGTCAGCAAATTGGCCGTGCCGCGCCCGCCCATGAAGGACCCCATGCCCTGGGAAGAGCCCACGCCAAGCCCGCCGCCCTCACTCCGCTGGAGCAGGACCACGCCAATCAGCGCGAGCGTGACGAAAAGATGCAGGACAAGCAGGACGGTAATCATGGTAGCGGGGTTTTAGCCGAGGCCGTCGCGCCCCGCTAGCCCTGAATCTGGGCTGTCACAAACAAGTCGGGTCCAGACCCTGGACCAGGGCGCTTCCCATCGCCATTGTGAAGGGCGAGAAAAGTCAGCAGAGGCTTGTCATGGATAGCATCTTCTTCGGGCGTCGCGCGCTTCTGGCCGGCGGGGCCGGGCTGGCGGTGGCGGCGGCAGGGCGCGGCGCAGCGGCGCAGGGCGCGCCGATCCGCATTGGGGAGCTCAATTCCTATAGCCGCATGGCGGCCTTCTGCATCCCCTATCGCAACGCCATACAAATGGCGGCCGAACAGATCAATGCTGCCGGCGGCGTCATGGGCGGGCGGCGGCTGGAATTCATCTTCCGCGATGATGGCGCCACACCAGGTGACGCGGTGCGCGTGGCGGAGGAATTGCTGACTCGGGAAAATGTTTCCTTCATCGCCGGTACGTTTCTGTCCAATGTCGGGTTGGCGGTCGCGGATTTCGCCAATCAGCGCAAGCGGCTGTTTTTTGCGACCGAACCGCTGAGCGATGCGATCACCATGGCGCAGGGCAATCGCTATACGTGGCGGCTGCGCCCTTCCACCTTCATGCAAACGCGTATGCTGGTGGAAGCAGCCCGCGGCAGGACGCAAAGGCGTTGGGCGATTGTCGCGCCGAATTATGAATACGGCCAATCGGCGGCGGCGAATTTCAAGCGGCTGATCGGTGGTGCCATTCCAGGGGCGGAGGTCATCGCCGAACAATATCCCGCGCTTGGCCGCGTGGATGCAGGGGCGACGGTGGGTGCGCTTTCCCAAGCGCGGCCGGATGCGATTTTCAATGTGCTATTCGGCCCGGACCTGACGGCCTTTGTACGGGAAGGCAATACACGGGGCTTGTTCGAACGCCGCCTTGTGCTTTCCCTGCTGACAGGTGAGCCGGAATACATGATCCCGCTTGGCGATGAAACGCCGGAAGGCTGGGTGGTGACTGGCTATCCTTGGGAACAGGTGGAAGGTGCTGAACATCGCGCCTTTGTTGAAGCCTATCGCGCGCGCTTCAATGACACGCCGCGCAAGGGTAGCCTGCTTGGCTATGTGACCGTGCAAGTGCTGGCCAATATGCTGAACCGCGCCAATAGCCTGGATAATGAAGTTTTGGTGGATACGCTGCGCGATCTGCGCACTGAAACCGTGGTTGGCAATGTGACGATGCGCGGCATTGACCAACAGGGTACAATGGGCACCTGGGTCGGTGAAACCACACAGCGCAATGGGCAGGGCACCATGCGCAATGCGCGTTATGCCGATGGCGCTGATTTCATGTTCCCTGAAGAAGAAGTGCGGGCCGCGCGCCGGGCTTGAGCGTGGAATTCGGCTTTCTGCTGGTCCAGTGCCTTTCGGGCCTGGCCAGCGCATCCTCGCTTTTCATCATCGCCTCGGGGCTCACGCTTGTCTTTGGCGTGACGCGTATCGTCAATTTCGCGCATGGGTCGTTTTATATGCTCGGCGCCTATATGGCGGTGACGATAGTGCCATGGCTGTTGCAGATTGAAAGATCGCCGACGCTGTTCTTTGCCGGTGTGCTGATTTCCGCCTGTGTGGTGGGTGTGCTTGGCGTGCTGATGGAAATCCTGCTGCTGCGGCGCATCTATAAGGTGCCGGAGTTGTTTCAATTGCTGGCGACTTTCGGCGTGGTGCTGATGGTGCAGGATGCGGTGCTGCATATCTGGGGGCCGATGGATATCGCCGGGCCGCGCGCACCGGGGCTGCGCCATGGTGTGATGATCCTGGATCAGCGCTTTCCGGCTTATGAGCTTTTCCTGATTGCGGCGGGGCCGGTAGTACTCGGCCTGCTGTGGTTGCTGATGAAGAAGACGCGCTTTGGCATCTTGTTGCGCGCCGCCACGCGCGACCGCGACATGGTGGGCGCGCTTGGCGTCAATCAGGCCTTGCTGTTTACGGGCACGCTGTTTCTGGGCGCCTTTCTGGCGGGGTTGGGTGGCGCCCTGCAAATTCCGCGCGTTTCCGCTTCCGCGCAGATGGATCTTTCCATCATCACCGAAGCCTTTGTTGTGACGGTGATTGGTGGGATGGGTTCGATTGGCGGCGCTTTTCTTGCCGCGCTGCTGATCGGGCAATTGCAGGCGTTTGGCGTATTGATTTTCCCAAAGATCACGCTGGTGCTGGTGTTCCTGCTGATGGCGCTGGTGCTGGTAGTGAAGCCCTGGGGCTTGCTCGGGCGGCCGGAAAGCGCTGCGGGTCATACCGCCTTGCCTGAGGGCATTATACAGCCGCGCGGCTTTGCGATGGCAGAGAAATTGCTCCTGCTGCTGGCGGTGCTGGCGGCGGCTTCCGTGCCGATCTTTGGCGATACCTATACGATCAAGGTCGCGACTGAGGTGCTGATCTTCGCCCTTGCTGCCTTTTCGCTGAATTTCCTGGTGGGCAATGGCGGAATCGTGAGCTTCGGCCATGCCGCCTATTTCGGCCTTGGCGCCTATGCGAGTGGGCTTCTGGTGACAAAGCTCGGCATGCCAATGGAACCAGCGCTGATCGCCGCACCCTTGGCGGGTGGATTTTTTGCGGCGCTATTCGGGTTCTTCATTGTGCGCTTGCAGGGCATTTATCTGGCAATGCTGACGCTGGCCTTCGCGCAGATTGCCTATGCAGTCTGCTTTCAATGGGTGGAGGTCACCGGTGGCGATAATGGCATTGTCGGTGTTTGGCCCTCAGCCTGGGCCGCAACACGCAGCGCCTATCACTACATTGTGCTGGTCGCGGCGGGCTTGGGCATATTCGCGCTGCGCCATGTGATCTATGCGCCATTCGGTGCAAGCTTGCGCGCCGCGCGCGATTCCGCGCCGCGTGCTGAGGCGATTGGGATTGATGTACGCAGCCATCGCTGGCTTGGCTTCACCATTGCCGGTGCCGCGGCGGGGCTTGCCGGTGGGCTTTACGCATTCTCCAAAGGTTCGATTGATCCGACGCTGCTTGGGATTCCCTTGTCAGTGGATTTTCTCGCGATGATTTTGCTGGGTGGCATGCAAACCGTGATGGGGCCGGTGTTGGGGGCGGCGGCCTTCCACAGCATCAAGGATGTCTTCATGCCGCTCACGGATCATTGGCGCTTTCTGCTGGGGGCTTCCATCATTGCGCTGGTGCTGATTTTTCCGCG
Organism: Roseomonas sp.; assembly: GCA_020249505.1. Classification (GTDB taxonomy): domain Bacteria; phylum Pseudomonadota; class Alphaproteobacteria; order Acetobacterales; family Acetobacteraceae; genus Neoroseomonas. The sequence continues at coordinate 24,663 of JADCFN010000062.1, forward strand.
CGGGCTTGGTGGGGCTTATGCAGCGCTGCGTGCGCGGCTTTCGGGTGGCGCGCCATGACGCTGCTGCTGGTGGAAAATCTCAACAAGAATTTCGGCGGCGTGGTGGCGGCGCGGAATGTGAGTTTTGCCCTGGCAGCCGGGGAAATTCTCGCCATGATCGGTCCGAATGGCGCCGGCAAATCCACGAGCTTCAATATGGTGGGCGGGCAACTGCGCCCTGATAGCGGGCGCGTAGTGTTGGAAGGACAGGATATCACCGGCATGCCGCCGCGCGCCATTTGCCGCCTGGGCGTCGGGCGCAGCTTTCAGGTGGCGCAGACCTTTCTTTCGATGTCTGTGCTGGAAAATCTACAAATGGCGCTGATTGCCCATGCTGGGCGGACGCGCGATGTGATTTCTCAGGCTGGTGCGCTGTATCGGGCGGAAGCGCTCGCCTTGCTCGATCAGCTTGGCATGGCAGAGCAAGCGGAACGGCCCATGGGCGCGCTCGCTTATGGTGATGTGAAGCGCGTGGAATTGGCGATTGCGCTTGCCGGCGCACCGCGCCTGCTGTTGATGGATGAACCCACCGCCGGCATGGCGCCGGCTGAACGCGCCGCGCTGATGCGCCTGGTGGCGGGCATTGCGCGGCAGTCGCGCATTGGCGTGCTGTTCACCGAACATGACATGGATGCTGTGTTTGCCCATGCGGATCGCATTCTGGTGCTGGTGCGCGGCGAAATCATCGCCGCCGGCAGCCCGGAAGAAGTGCGCACCAATCCGGAAGTGCAGCGCGTTTACCTCGGTACCTCTGGTCTGCGTGCCGCCTTGCGCGCCAGGGCAGCGGCGCATGGCTGAGGCGATGCTGGAAGCAGAAGGCTTGCGCGCCGGCTATGGCCCGGCGGAGATTCTGTTTGGTGTGTCGCTGCGCCTTGCGCGTGGAGAGGTCGCGGCGCTGATGGGCCGCAATGGCGCGGGCAAATCTACCACGCTGAAGGCGATCATGGGGCTGATCCCGCCACGCGCCGGGCGCGTGCGTTTTGCCGGGCGCGATATTGCCGGGCTGCCACCCTTTCGCATCGCGCGGCTTGGCTTGGGTTATGTGCCGGAAGATCGGCGGATTTTTACCGATCTTACGGTCGCGGAAAATCTGGAAGTTGGCCGCCGCCCGGCAGAAGGGCGCGATGCCTGGACGCCGGAGCGCTTGTTTGAGGTTTTCCCAAACCTCGCTTCCATGCGCCACCGTCGCGCCGCCGCCATGTCCGGCGGGGAACAGCAAATGCTGGCGATTGCGCGCACGCTGATGGGCAATCCGGAAGCGGTGCTGCTGGATGAACCATCGGAAGGCTTGGCGCCCGTCATTCTGGAATTGATGGCCGATGCGGTGCTGCGCATGAAGCGCGAAGGCATCGCCGTGCTGCTTTCAGAACAGAATTTTGATTTCGCGGCGGCGGTTGCGGATCGCGCCTATGTCATTGAACGGGGCGAGATTTGCTATGATGGTAGCATGGCAGCGCTGGAAGCTGATCCAGCGCTGCGCGCCCAGCATCTCACCATTTAGGTAGGCTCGCGAAAACCTCATCTACCGCCGCGCCGAAGCGTTCCACGATCATCTCCACATCCCGCGCATTCACGATATAGGGCGGTGAGAGGATCACGTGATCGCCATGCTTGCCGTCAATCGTGCCGCCCATGGGATAACACGCGAGGCCATGCGCGAAGGCAGCGTGCTTGATGCGTTCATTCACAGCCAGCGCGGGATCGAAAGTGGCTTTGCTCGCGCGGTCCTGCACGAATTCCACCGCCCAGAACAGGCCGCGGCCACGGATATCACCAACATGGCGATGATTGCCAAGCCGTTCCATCAGGCCACGCGCCAAAAGCGCACCGGTTGTGCAGATATTGGCGAGCAGGCTTTCTTCCGCGATCACTTCCTGCACCGCAAGCGCCGCCGCACAGGCCACGGGATGCGCCTGATAGGTATGGCCATGCTTGAAAGTGCCAGTGCCGCGCTTCAATGTTTCCACAACGCGCCCATGCACCAAAATCCCGCCAATCGGCTGATAACCCCCACCAAGACCCTTCGCGATCACCTGAATATCCGGCGAAACGCCTTCCTGTTCCCAGGCATGCAAGGTGCCGGTGCGGCCCATGCCGGACATCACCTCATCCAAAATCAATAGCGCGCCGTGGCGGTCACAGACCGCGCGCATGGCTTGGAAATAACCAGGCAGCGCGGTCGCGCAACCAAGCGTGGCCCCCACCACGGTTTCCGCACAAAAGGCGATCACATTGCGCGGGCCAAGGCGCTGGAATTCCGCTTCCAGCTCCGCCGCCAAGCGCGCGACATAATCGGCATCGTTCTCATCATCACGCCGATCGCGATAGGCGAAGCAGGGAGAAACATGGCTGAAAGCGTCAGACAGGATCGGCGCATAAGGCGTGCGCCGCGCGATATTGCCACTCGCCGCAAGCGCGCCCAGCGTATTGCCATGATAGGACTGCCGCCGCGCGATAAAGCGTGTGCGTTGTGGTTCACCCGCTTCCAGAAAATACTGCCGCGCGATTTTGAGGGCGGCTTCCATCCCCTCACTGCCTGAGGAAACAAAATAGGCATGGGTCAGCCCACCTGGCTTATGGCCGACCAGCACTTCAGCAAGCTTTTCGGCACTGCCCGCACTGAACAGCGCGGTATGCGCGTAGCAGAGGCGATCAATCTGCGCCTTCATGGCTGAGACCACATGCGGGTGGCCATGGCCAAGGCAGGCAACGGCCGCGCCACCGGAGCCATCAATCACATCATGCCCGGTGGAATCGCGCAGCCAAATCCCCTGGCCGGAAACGGCAATGGGCGGGTCCTTCAAAAGGTTGCGATGGACGATATGGGACATGGCGCGGCTCCTTCGCGGATATCCTGCCGCGTTATGCCCCGCAGGGCTAGAAGCTAATTTCAGGGCGTCAGCAGCCCGACCACCGCGCCGGTCATGCAGCAGGCGATGGAAGCCGAAACCAGCGATGGCATGCCAAGGCGCAGAATATCCGCGCGCCGTTCCGGGCACATGCCGGCCATGCCCGCCACCATAATCCCAACCGACCCGAAATTGGTGAAGCCGCAGAGCGCATAGGTCAGGATCAGGCGGGAGCGTTCCGAAAGCCCCACGCCGCCGGATTGCGCGAGTTCCAGGTAGGAGACGAATTCATTCACCACGATCTTCACGCCGAGTGAGGAAGCAACAGTCGCCGCTTCCGCCGTCGGTACGCCCATGGCCCAAGCCACCGGCCAAAGCAGCAGGCCAAGCAAGCGTTGCAGCGTGAAGCCGGTTGCGGGTTCCAACACCATATTCACCAGCGCTACCAACGCCACAAAGACAATCAGTGACGCCATGATGCCGAGCAGCAGCGAAAGCCCATCCTGCGTGCCACGCACCAGCGCATCCATGCTGCTATCGTAAAGCTTCACCGGGGCGCCGGTATCGTGATCCGCCACGCTGCTGGCGCTTTCCGCCGGCAGCATCAAAAGCGCGGCCAGGATCGCGGCAGGAGCGGAAATCAGGCTCGCGGTCAGCAATTGTCCGGCTGCATCCGGCACCACGGGCGCGATCATCAGCGCATAGACCACCAGCGTATTACCGCTAATGGTGGCAAGTCCCGCCGTCATCACCACGAAAAGCTCGGCCCGCGTCATGCGCGCCAACCAGGCGCGGATCATGAGTGGTGCCTCTACCATGCCGACAAAGACATTTGCCGCGACGCCAAAACCAGCAGCGCCGCCAATGCCGAAAAGCCGACGCAGCACCGCCGCCATCACACGCACAATCGCGGGCAATATGCCCCATTGATAGAACAGCGCGGAAAGCGCACCGACCACCAGCACCAAGGGCAAAGCCTGGAAGAACAGGATGAAGGAAGCGCCGGGGCGCAATTCCTGAAACGGCAAAGCGCCGCCGCCCAAATAGCCAAAGACCAGCGATGTGCCGGCCTGGGTTGCGACGGCCAACGCATTCACCGCATCACCCAAATAGGAAAAACCTGCGCGCAGCGGCGCAATATGCAAAAGCGCCGCGCCCAAAAGGATTTGCAGCGCCAGGCCCATCAGCACCACGCGGGCCGAGACGCCTCGCTTGAGCCCGCCCAAAGCCCAGGCCAATACGCAAAGTGCCAGCAAGCCAAAGCCTGATTGGGCTTGCAGCGCGGTCATGTTGGCAGGATGGGTGTGGGTGTGTCGTCCAATTCCAAATCGGCGATGCGCTGGCCGCCGCGCTTGATGGCAGCGACCGATATCTCGATCTGGTCTATATCCTTCTGTGCCTGGCCGAAATGCTTGCGCAGGCCGTCGGTACGTTCTTCCAGCCGCCCGACATCGGCCAGCATCTTGTCCACTTCCTTCCGGATGCGCCCGGCTTCCGTGCGAAGTCGCACGTCACGCATCAAGGCGCGCATGGTGCCAAGCACCGCCCATAAGGTGGTGGGGGAGACAATATAAACCCCACGCCGCGTGGCATCTGAAACAAGCGACACAAGCGAGGTATGCAATTCCGCGTAAATAGCCTCAGACGGCACAAAAATCAGCGCGCCTTCGGCGGTCTCCCCGGGGATGATATAGCGTTCTGCAACATCCTTGATATGCTTCTGCACATCGGCCGAGAATTGCCGCAGGCGCTGGTTGCGCGCCGTATCATCGGTTGCTTCTCGCAAGGCAAGCCAGGATTCCAGCGGAAATTTGGAATCAATCGCAATCGGGCCAGGAGGGTTTGGCAGATGGATCAGGCAATCCGCGCGCTTACCATTCGAAAGCGTTGCTTGCAGCGTGAAGGCATCAGACGGCAGCCGATCCGCGATAATCTGTTCCATTTGGCTTTCGCCAAAGGCGCCACGCGCCTGCTTATTGCCCAAAATACCGGTCAGCGTATTCACCTGAGAACCCAGCGCTTCGATATTGCTGCGCGCGGCATCAATAACCGCAAGCCTTTCCTTGATTTCGCTTGAAGTCACGCCCAGGCTGGTGGTCATTCGTTCGGTTTGACTGGTGAGTGCCACGGAAAGCGTTTCATTCTGGCTTTTTATCGCTTCCGTCAATATGCGTTCAGATTGTGCCAGCCTATCCGCCACCGCGGCTTCCTGCGCGGCGATGCGCGCGATTTGCGCCTGAACGGCGCCATTCAGCACGCGGGTTTGGTCCATCACCACGCTATTGACGCGATCAGCGATATCACCTTCCAGCGAAGCGACACGCTCAGCCTGGCGTTCCTGCGCAGCAGCCAAAGCGGAAAGCTGCCCAAGCACCATGCCGGCGAGTGGATCAGGCGCCGGGCGGCGCAGTATCAACACCAGGGCAATCAGCAGCGTCGCCAAAAGAATGGCCAGCGGCAAGACCGCATCGGGTGGTAGCCAGCTTGGTAAGGTCCAATTCTGCATGCGATCAGTATATCAGCTTCAATGCCTGAAATGCCGCATGCCGGTGAATACCATGGCAAGCCCTGCCTTATCGGCGGCTTCAATCACCTCATGATCACGGATCGAACCGCCTGGCTGGATAATGGCGGTAGCGCCGGCGGAGGCTGCGATTTCCAACCCATCGGCAAAAGGGAAAAACGCATCGGATGCCACCACGGAACCCTTGGCCAAAGGTTCAGCCAGCCCCGCCGCCTTGGCCGCGGCTTCGCTTTTCCAGGCGGCGATGCGGCTACTTTCCGCGCGATTCATCTGCCCTGCGCCAATGCCAACCGTGGCCAGGCCCTTGGCATAGACAATGGCGTTGGATTTCACATGCTTGCAGACACGGAAGGCGAAAAGCAGGTCCGCCATCTCGGCGGCAGTTGGGGCGCGTTTGGTGACGCATTTCAGCGTGGCTTCACTCACGCGCCCTGCATCGCGCGATTGCGCCAAAAAGCCGCCCGCGACGGAACGGAAAACCATCCCCGGCGCGGCCGGATCGGGCAGGCCGCCGGTCAGCAGCAGGCGCAGATTCTTCTTCTTGGCGAAGATGGCGAGGGCCGCTTCATCCGCATCAGGCGCGATCACCACTTCGGTGAAAATCGCGGTGATGCGTTCCGCCGCCGCCGCATCCAGTTTGCGATTGGCTGCGACGATGCCGCCGAAAGCCGAAACCGGGTCGCACAACAGCGCGCGGTCCCAGGCTTGTGCCAAATCCGCCGCCACCGCGATACCGCAAGGATTGGCGTGCTTCACAATGACAATCGCCGGATCGGTGAACTCGGCGAGTGCTTCAAAGGCCGCATCTGTGTCGTTCAGGTTATTATAGGAAAGCTCCTTCCCCTGAATCTGCCGCGCAGTGGCAATGCCAGGGCGCGCGCTGCCATCCAGGTAAAACGCTGCTGATTGATGCGGGTTTTCGCCGTAGCGCAAAGTCTGACGCAACGAACCTGTGAAGCTGAGTCGTTCCGGAAACGCCTGCCCTTCCTGGCCGGCGAACCAGCCGGAGATCGCCGCATCATAGGCCGCGGTGCGCGCATAGGCCGCGGCGGCAAGGCGCCGACGCGTCGCCAGGCGTGTGCCGCCCGCTTCCGCGATTTCCGCCTGCACCTCGGCAAAATGCGCGGGTTCCGTCAGCACCGCGACATGGGCGTGATTTTTCGCCGCACTGCGAATCATCGCCGGCCCGCCAATATCTATGTTTTCGATGCAATCATCGAAAGCGGCACCCTTCGCGACGGTAGCCTCGAACGGGTAGAGATTCACTGCCACCAGATCAATCGGCGCAATCCCATGCGCTTCCATTTGCGCCAGATGCTCTGCCAGATCCCGCCGGCCCAGAATGCCGCCATGGACTTGCGGCACGAGCGTTTTCACGCGGCCATCCAGAATTTCCGGAAATCCAGTATGGTCCGATACATCCTTCACCGGCACGCCAGCGTCGCGCAGCGCCTTGGCAGTGCCGCCGGTGGAGAGAATCTCCACCCCGCGCGCCGCCAGAAAACGGCCAAATTCAATCAGTCCAGTTTTGTCGGAAACGGAAAGCAGCGCGCGGCGCGGCGCGATCACATCAGTCATGGCAGGAATCCGTACAAGCAATGCCCCGCGCCATACGCCCGGCGGCAGAGGGGAGCAACCCTGGCAAGGCTAATCAACAGGCAGGAAGATGAAGACCACCGCCCCCAGCAGGCAAAGCGCGGCGGCGGCGAAATTCCAGCGCAACGGTTCCCCCAGCCACATCACGGAAAACGCGGCGAAAACCGCCAAGGTGATCACTTCCTGCATGATCTTGAGCTGTTGGCCGGTAAAGGCTCCATAGCCGATGCGGTTTGCCGGCACCGCCAGGCAATATTCAAAAAACGCAATCCCCCAGGAAATCAGTACCGCAAGCCAGATCGGCCAGCTTGGCTGTTTCAAATGCCCATACCAGGCGAAGGTCATCAGGATATTGCTGCCCAGCAGCAGCAAGGGCGTCAGCAGGAAGGGGCTGGTCATCATGTCGCGGTTCTTTCGGATGTGGGCGGCAGGCGGCGCAGCAGCCAAAGCATGATCGCCATGGCGGGTAGCGCCGCTGCCGTGGTCAGCACGAAAAACCACGGCCAGCCCAGGCCTTCCGCCAGCACGCCAGATGTTGCGCCCAAGGTGCGCAAGGGCACCGCCGCCAAAGATGACAGCAGCGCATATTGCGTGGCGGTGAAGCTCCGGCTTGTCAGCATGCCAAGGTAGGAAAGAAACGCCGCATCCGCGAGGCCATCGGTGAAATTCTCCACCCCCACCTGCGCAAACAACATGCGGATATCATGCCCCGCAAAAGCCAAGGCGACATACATGAGGTTGGAGAGCATTTGCGTGATCCCTGTCAGGATCAAGGCGCGCCCGGTGCCAAGCCTCGCCACCAGCCAACCGCCGGCCAGCGCGCCAGCAAGTGTCGCGACAAGGCCAAAGACAGACGAAACACTCGCGACCTCAAGCCGGGTGAAGCCAAGTTGGCGATAAAACGGCGCGGTCATGATGCCGGCCAAAGCCTCGCCCAATTTGAATAGGGCGACAAAGGCCAGGATCGCGAACCAATAGCGCCTGCGCATGAAATCCGCGAAGGGATCAATCACCGCATAGCGCAGCCGCGCCGCCCAGCCTCGCGGCGCAGCACCCCCCTGGCGCGCAGGTTCGGCGGCGAAAAGAACAGCAATAACGCCAAGACCGACCATCGCCGCGCAGCCGGCAAAGGCGAAGGCCCAGCCAGCGAATTCCGCCATGGTCAGCGCGCCCGCAGTCGCGGCCAGCAAGGCGCCGCGATAGCCCCAGACATAGCAGGCCAAGCCATAGCCTTGGTCCGCTTCCTCCAGGCTTTCGATACGGAAGGCGTCAATCACAATATCCTGGCTGGCGGACAGGAAAGCGACCACCACCGCCACCGCCACCGTCACGCTCACATCCAGCGCTGGGTTGGTCTGGCCAAGCGCGATGATGGCGCCGATCAGCGGGATCTGGATGGAAAGCAGCCAGCCGCGCCGGCGCCCAAGCGCGCGGAAGAAGGGCGGCGGGCTATGGTCTATCAGCGGGGACCAGAGGAATTTCAGCGAATAGGAAAGCCCGATCAGCGCCGTGAAGCCGATGGCGGCGAGTGACAGGTTGGATTCCGCCAGCCATTGCCTGAGCGTGAAGGCAGAAAGCGGCAGCGGCACGCCCGCGGCAAAACCAAGCGCCAGCAGCACAAGGAAGCGCTTGTCGCGCCAGCGGGGAAGCGAATCGGCCATGGGGTGAAACTGACAGAAGCGGCGCCCGCCTGCCACCACCCATGGCTTGCAAAATTCGCGCGTACCATCGCCGATGGAGGTTATGTCATTAAGACGAGCCGCATCCTACATTGCGACACTGGTGCCGCAGCGCGGCACGATCCGGTAGCGTAGAGGGATATCTCGGGGTATAATTGGGGTTAAAAGGCCGCCATTTCCAAAGGATGCCCGGCACCGGTTGGACGGAACCTTATGCTCACGCTACTCGCAATCTCTGGTATGTAGAATTTTCCTATGATTATCTCACTCGTTGGAAAAGGCCAGAACCAGTCGTCTGATGTTCCAACACGAGCTGGTTTGCCAAATGTTTCGGAAAGTAAGCTTTTCGCTGTTCTGAACGCGGCCTCTGGATCACGTAAATCTAGATCATCGTAACTCAGAAGAACCTGTTCAAGCCGGTGCGTCTCGACGCCCATCTGAAAGACTACATTGAAGTCAAATTCGCCAATCTTGGCGTATTTGATTTCAAGTTCAGAGTAGAAGCGCTGGAAATCTTGGCGGTTAGTCTCCATCACTTTGTCCGAACCGATCGCATTCAAAATATCAGCTTTTGTCATCCCCCAACGGGTGGAGCGCCAGCCCAAGAGATCTTCCATGGCATCCTCACCAAATCTTAATGAGATGGTATGGGGCGGTTAGGTGGTGTGTCAATCTTGCATCGATACTCGGCACGCGTTTGTGTTCTGATATTTACCGCGTCTTTTGCATAACGCGCCGCTGTTCGGGCTAAACTTTTGTGTGATCCCATTTTCCGAAACACCAAGTTATTTCATGTGGCTTGCAAACACTCTAAAGTTTGGCACAAGATCGCCCCAACAATGGGGGATAGCAGCATGAATACCATCGCCAAGGCGAAGGGCCTTTTGATGGAACCCGGCAAAACCTGGGATGCCATAGCGGCAGAACCCATGACGCTTGGCGGGGTGTTCACCGGCTATGTGCTGCCCCTGGCGGCGATTCCTTCCATTGCCAGCGCCATTGGCGCTTTCCTCGGTGGGAACCTGCCCAATGTTCCCGAATTGCTGATCAGCTACGTCATTGCGGTGGTAAGCGTGCTGATCATGGGCAAGATCATGCCGCCCTTGGCCGCGCGCTTCGGCGCCGCGCCGGATGCCAATGCAGGGATCAAACTGGCCGCCTTTGCACCCACCGGCGCCTGGGTGGGTGGCTTGGCGTTGATGGTGCCTTCTATTGGCGGGCTGCTCGCGCTGGTGGGGGCGCTTTACACGCTGTTCCTGTTTTATGATGGCGCGCAGCGGCTGTTTCCGGTGGAGCCGGTGAAGGCGCGAATGCTAGGCTTTGCGGCGGTATTGGCCTCGATCCTGTTGAATATGCTGATCGGTCTGGCGGTAGGCATCCTGTTCGCCTGACCGCCCTCCCTTCCCGCTGCGCTGAGGCCCCCCCATATCGGGCTGGAGAAGTCAGGGATTTGGGCCATGCTTGTGACAGTTTTTGGCGGCGGCGGCTTCATCGGCCGCCATATCGTGCAGCGCCTGGCGGCAGCAGGCCACACCATCCGGATTGCGGGGCGCGATACGGAACGCGCCGCCAGGCTTTGCACCATGGGCGGTGTGGGGCAGATTACCCCTGTTGCGGCCTCGGTCACGGATGAGGCTTCATCAGCGCGGGCGGTGGCCGGGGCGGATATCGTCATCAACCTGGTCGGCATTTTGTTCGAAAGCCGGGCCGGGGATTTCCAGCGCATCCAGGCTGAAGGCGCGGGGCGCGTCGCGCGGCTGGCCGCCGCTGCCGGGGCCAAGCAATTCCTGCATCTTTCCGCAATTGGTGCGGATGCCGGAAGCCCGAGCCTTTACGCACAAACCAAGGCGGCGGGGGAAGCGGCGGTGCTGGCCGCTTTTCCCGGTGCAATCATTCTGCGCCCCTCGGTGGTGTTTGGGCCGGATGACCAGTTCTTCAACCGCTTCGCCGGGCTTGCCGCCATGCTGCCCTTCATGCCGGTAGTGGCGGGCGAAACACGCTTTCAGCCGGTTTATGTGGGCGATGTGGCGGATGCGGCGATGGCTGCGCTCGCGGACCCGGCGGCGGCGGGCAAGGTGTTTGAACTCGGCGGGCCGCGCGTGATGAGCATGCGCCAAGTGCTGCGCTACATCCTGGATGTCACGGGCCGGCGCCGGCCGATGATCGCCCTGCCGGAGGGCTTCGTGCGGCTGCAAGCGCGGCTTGGGGAATTGCTGCCCACCCCGCCGATCACGCGCGATCAGCTGATCCTGCTGGGCAAGGATAATGTGGTTTCGCCCAATGCTTTGGGATTTCAGGCACTTGGCATCGAACCCAAGGCGGTGGAGGCGATTGTGCCAGCCTACCTAGCGCGGTTTCGCGTGGGTGGGCAGCGGGCGGCGGCAGTATAATGTCCGAAACGGGCATAATTTAGGGGCGCGATAGGTCGAAAGAAACGCATGGGGTAATGGGCGGCTCTATTTAGGTCACTATTTCTGTCCTTGTGGCGCAAAAAAGACTCGCTTTGGGGATTAGCTTTGGTTATGGGGCGTTTCTGGGCTTAACCACGACCAAGGACTCCCCCCCCCGATGGCCGAGAAAATGCTGCAATTCGTCCGCCTGGCGCAGCACCAGCCGGATAAGCGGGAAGCGACCGACCGCCGCGCCGATTGGGCGGAGGTCTATCGCCCCTTCGTGGCGGAAGCGGCCTCAGAACAGGCATCTCGCTGTTCGCAATGCGGGGTGCCCTTCTGCCAAGTGCATTGCCCGCTCAATAACAACATCCCCGATTGGCTGAAGCTGACTGCCGAAGGCCGGCTTGAAGAAGCCTATGAGGTTGCCTCGGCCACCAACAACTTCCCGGAGATTTGCGGCCGCGTCTGCCCGCAGGATCGCCTGTGCGAAGGCAATTGCGTGATCGAAAAGGGGTTCAATTCGGTCACGATCGGTGCGGTGGAAAAATACATCACCGATACGGCGTGGGAGAATGGCTGGGTGAAGCCGCCCAAGCCCGTGCGCGAAAGGGCCGAGAGCATCGGCATTATCGGCGCCGGCCCCGCGGGCATGGCGGCCGCTGAACGGCTGCGCGTACTCGGCTTTCAGGTAACAATTTATGATCGGCATGACCGTGCCGGCGGGCTGATGATTTACGGCATACCGAATTTCAAACTGGAAAAGGATGTGGTGCTGCGGCGCTGGCACCAATATGCCGAAGGCGGCATTGAATTCCGGCTGAATTGCGCGGTGGGGCGCGATATCTCGCTTGCTGAGCTGCGCCGGAAGCATGCCGCGGTGCTGATTGCGACCGGTGTCTATAAGGCGCGCGATATTGCCGCACCGGGCGCTGATCTGCCCGGCGTGGTGGCGGCGCTGGATTATTTGATTGCGTCCAACCGCAAGGGCCTGGGTGATGCCGTGCCGGCATTTGATTCCGGCGCGTTGAATGCCGAAGGCCGGCATGTAGTGGTGATTGGCGGTGGTGATACCGCGATGGATTGCGTGCGCACCGCAACGCGCCAGGGTGCGGCTTCAGTCACCTGCCTCTATCGGCGCGACAAGGCGAATATGCCGGGTTCCATGCGTGAGGTGTATAACGCCGAAGAAGAAGGCGTGCGCTTTGAATGGCTGGCCGCGCCGGAGGCCTTTGAGGGCAAGACGAAGGTTGAAGGCGTGCGCGCCCTGCGCATGCATTTGGGCCTGCCGGATGCGACAGGTCGCCAGCAGGTGGAAGCCATCGCCGGCAGTGATTTCACCCTGAAGGCGGATTTGGTGATCAAGGCGCTTGGCTTTGATCCGGAAGATTTGCCGATGATGTTTGAAGAACCCGCACTTTCCGTCACGCGCTGGGGCACGCTGAAGGTGGATCATCGCAGCATGATGACCGCGCTGCCTGGCGTATTCGCCGCAGGCGATATCGTGCGCGGCGCGTCCCTGGTGGTTTGGGGCATTCGTGATGGCCGCGATGTAGCGGAACAGATCGCGGCTTTCATCGAAGCCGGCAAATCAAGCATTGCAGTGGCAGCGGAGTGATCAAGATGAACGACATGGAACAAGACATCGCCGTCATGCGCGCCGAAGCCGCGCGCCTGGCTGCCGAAGCACATATTGACCTGACGGAACACGACGCCTGCGGTGTTGGCCTGGTAGCCGCGCTTGATGGCAAACCGCGGCGGGAAGTGTTGCAGGCCGGCATTGATGCTTTGCGTGCCGTTTGGCATCGTGGTGCCGTGGATGCAGATGGCAAGACCGGCGATGGTGCCGGCATTCATATCGAAATCCCGCAGGATTTCTTCGCCGCCGTGGTGGAACGCGGCGGCGATAGGCTCCGCCCCGGTCGCATCGCAGTCGGCCAGGTGTTTCTGCCGAAATCCGATCTGGGCGCGCAGGAACGCTGCCGGCAGATTGTGGAAACCGAAATCCTCAATGCCGGCTATGCCATTTATGGCTGGCGGCAGGTGCCGATCAATGTCGCCTGCATAGGCGAAAAGGCCAATGCGACCCGGCCCGAGATCGAACAAATCCTGATCCATGACCCGGAACAGCGCGACATCGCAACCATCGAACGCGATATGTATGTCATCCGCCGGCGGATCGAAAAACAAGCCATCGCTGCGCAGATTGCGGAGCTTTATCTATGCTCGCTCTCTGCCCGGTCCATCATCTATAAGGGCATGTTCCTGGCGGAAGCGCTCACGGAATTCTACCCCGACTTGCTGGATGAGCGTTTCGTCAGCCGCTTCGCGATTTACCATCAGCGCTATTCCACCAATACCTTCCCGACCTGGCGTCTCGCGCAGCCTTTCCGGACGCTGGCGCATAATGGCGAAATCAATACGCTGCATGGCAATGTGAATTGGATGAAATCGCATGAAACGCGACTTTCACATCCTTTGCTTGATCCCTTCATCGAAGATATCAAGCCTGTGGTGCAGGCGGGCGGGTCTGATACCGCGACGCTTGATAACGTGTTTGAATTGCTCGTGCGTGCCGGGCGTGATGCGCCCATGGCCAAGGCGCTGCTCATTCCCGAAAGCCTGGGCAATAATGCCACCATGCCGCAGGCGCATCGTGATCTGGTTCTTTACTGCAACGCCGTCATGGAACCCTGGGATGGCCCGGCGGCGATTTGTGCCACCGATGGGCGCTGGGTGGTGGCTGGGCTGGATCGCAATGGCTTGCGCCCTTTGCGCTACAGCGTCACTTCGGATGGCATGCTGATTGTGGGATCTGAGACCGGCATGGTGAAGCTGGCCGAAGACCGCATCATCCAAAAGGGCCGTGTTGGTCCCGGCCAATCCATCGGCGTTGATCTGGATGAGGGGCGGTTTTTCGAAGATACGGCGCTGAAGGATCTGATTTCAGGCCGCAAGCCCTTTGGCCAATGGACTGAACGCACCACGCGCATTGATGAGATTGTGAAGGCTGAAGCCGATGAACGCGCCAATCTGACCGGTGAGGATTTGCGTCGGCGTCAGCTTTCTGTCGGCTATACCTTGGAAGAATTGGAATCCATTCTGCACCCCATGGTGGAAGACGCCAATGAGGCGGTGGGGTCCATGGGTGATGACACGCCAATCGCGGTGCTGTCTGAACAATATCGCGGCCTGCATCACTATTTCCGCCAAGCCTTCAGCCAGGTGACCAATCCGCCGATTGATAGCTTGCGCGAAACCCGCGTGATGACGCTGAAGACCAGGCTCGGCAATCTCGGGAATATCCTGGATGAGGACCCGACCCAATGTGACATGCTGATGCTGGATAGCCCCGTACTGTCCAATGCCGAATTCGATGCCATGCGCGCCTACATGGGCACAACGGCCTGCGTGGTGGATTGCACCTTTCCGGTGGCGGAAGGTGAGGCGGGGTTGCGTCGCCACATTGAAAGTATCCGGCGCGAGGCTGAAGAAGGTGTGCGTTCCGGCTGCGCCCATGTGATCCTGACGGATGAAGCGCAATGTGCCGAACGCGCCGTGATCCCGATGATTCTTTCAGTGGGCGCGGTGCAGACGCATTTGGTGAAGAATGGGCTGCGTACCTTCACATCGCTCAATGTCCGCGTCGCGGAATCGCTCGATGTGCACTATGTCGCGGTGCTGATTGGTGCGGGTGCCACCACAGTCAATGCCTATCTGGCGCAGGAAAGCATCGCGGATCGGCATCGGCGCGGTCTGTTCGGCGCCATGTCTTTGCGCGAAGCCGTGGGACGCTACAAGAAGGCGGTGGATAAGGGCCTGCTCAAGGTCATGTCCAAGATGGGGATTGGCGTTTTGTCTTCCTATCGTGGTGGCATGAATTTCGAAGCCATTGGGCTTTCCCGCGCGCTGGTGGCGGAATTTTTCCCCGGCACGCCTTCGCGCATTTCCGGTATCGGTCTTTCCGGCATTGCGCGGCGTGTGCTTGCCTTGCACAGCAAGGCCTGGGCAGAAGGTGCGGTGACGTTGCCGATTGGCGGGCTGTACAAGCTGCGCCGCCGCGGGGAAGCGCATGCGTTTGACGGCACGCTGATCCACACGCTGCAAAGCGCGGTGGAGAGCGAAAGCTATCAGACCTTCAAGCGCTATTCCGATGCGGTGCGGCGCCTGCCGCCTGTCGCGCTGCGCGATTTGCTCGATTTCCGGCTGGAAGGCCGCACGCCGATTGCGCTGGAAGAAGTGGAAAGCATTACGGAAATCAGGAAGCGCCTGCTGGCACCAGGGATTTCGCTTGGCGCGCTAAGCCCCGAAGCGCATGAAACGCTTTCCATCGCCATGAACCGCATTGGCGCGCGCAGCGATTCCGGCGAAGGCGGTGAAGACCCGGCACGTGCCAAGCCGCGCGCCAATGGCGATAACGCCAATTCCGCGATCAAGCAGATCGCCTCTGGCCGTTTTGGTGTGACCGCAGAATACCTCAACAATTGCCGAGAGATCGAAATCAAGGTCGCGCAGGGGGCGAAGCCCGGTGAGGGTGGGCAATTGCCCGGCTTCAAGGTGACGGGGCTGATTGCGAAGCTCAGGCATTCCACGCCGGGCGTGATGCTGATCAGCCCGCCGCCGCATCACGACATCTATTCGATCGAAGATTTGGCGCAGCTGATTTATGATCTGAAGCAGATCAACCCGGATGCGACGGTGTGTGTGAAGCTTGTCAGCCGTTCGGGCATTGGCACCATTGCTGCCGGCGTCGCGAAGGCCAAGGCGGATGCGATTCTGATTTCCGGCCATTCGGGTGGTACCGGCGCTTCGCCGCAATCCTCCATCAAATATGCTGGCCTGCCCTGGGAAATGGGGCTGTCGGAAACGCATCAGGTTTTGTTGCTTAATCGGTTGCGCCACCGCGTAAAGCTGCGGACGGATGGTGGCATCAAGACCGGGCGCGATGTGGTGATTGCTGCCATGCTGGGCGCCGAGGAATTCGGCATTGGTACGGCATCGCTGGTGGCGATGGGCTGCATCATGGTGCGGCAATGCCATTCCAATACCTGCCCCGTTGGCGTCTGCACGCAGGACGAGGCGCTGCGCGCTAAATTCGCCGGTAGCCCTGAGAAGGTGATCAATCTTTTCTCCTTCGTCGCGGAAGAAGTACGGGAAATTCTGGCAAGCCTCGGCATGCGCAAGCTGACTGATGTGATCGGGCGCACCGATCTGCTGCAACAGGTCAGCCGCGGGTCTGAGGATTTGGATGACCTCGACCTCAATCCGCTGCTGGTGCAGGCCGATGCTGGCCCGCACGCATCCTACTGCACCTTGGAAGGCCGCAATGAGGTGCCGGAGACTTTGGATGCCGAAATGATTCGCGATGCGGATGCGCTGTTCCGCCATGGCGAAAAGATGCAGTTGCAATACAATATCCGCAACACGCATCGCGCCATCGGCACTAAGGTATCGTCGCGCATCGTGCGGCAATTCGGCATGACAGGGCTGCAAGCCGGGCATTTGACCGTGCGGCTGCGCGGCAGTGCTGGCCAATCGCTTGGCGCTTTTGGTGTGCGTGGCTTGAAGCTGGAGGTTTTTGGCGATGCCAATGATTATGTTGGCAAGGGGCTTTCGGGTGCTTCCATTGTGGTGCGCCCCGCGCCTTCATCCAGCCTGATCTCTCAGGAGAATACCATCATCGGCAATACGGTGCTGTATGGCGCGACGGCTGGGGAGCTTTTCGCGGCCGGCCAGGCCGGTGAACGTTTCGCCGTGCGCAATTCCGGCGCTATTGCCGTTGTGGAAGGCTGCGGCGCCAATGGGTGTGAATACATGACCGGTGGCACGGTGGTGATTCTGGGCGCGGTTGGAGATAATTTCGGCGCGGGTTTCACTGGTGGCCAGGCCTTCATCTATGATGCGGATGGCACTTTCGAAAAGCGCATCAATCCGGAAACCCTGCTCTGGTCGCGTCTTGCGCATCCGCATTGGGAAGATGCACTGCGTGATCTGATCGCGCGCCATGTCACTGAAACCGGCAGCCGTTTTGCCGCACGCCTATTGAATGAATGGGCGACGGAACGCGGGCGCTTCTGGCATGTGGTGCCAAAGGAATATGCGAAATATCTGCCGGTGCCGATGAGCGAAGTGCCTGCGATTGCGGCGGAGTAAGGCCATCCAACAACTGCCAGCACGCTGAAAGGAATTGGGAATGTCAATCGAACAGATGACCCATTATCAAAGCAAGCTCGCCTTTGAGATGGATTCCTGGGACCTGCATGTCGCGCTCAGCGATCATGAGGCTCTGGTGGTCGTGGATGGCCGTTCCGAAGCGGCCTTTGCGAAGGAACATATCCCCGGCGCGATCAACCTGCCGCATCGGGGCATTTCCACGCTCAGCACCGAAGCCCTGGACAAGTCGAAGACCTATATCTGCTATTGCGATGGCATTGGGTGCAATGGGTCAACCAAGACCGCGCTCAAATTGCTGACCCTGGGCTTCAAGGTGCGTGAATTGATCGGCGGCTTGGATTGGTGGAAGCGCGATGGCTATCAGACCGCGGGGCTTGAAGGCCAGGCCGGTACGCCGGTTGGGTGTGGCTGCTGAAAGCCATTCCCCAAGGCGCGCGGCCGATCTAGGCTCGTGCCATGGGGCCCGATACTTGCCATGACATAGCCGATCTGCGGGCAGCCGCGCGCCGGCGCTTGCCGCGCGGTCTGTTCGATTATGTTGATCGCGGCTGCGATGGCGATGCCGGCACTGCCCGCAACCGTGCTGCCTTTGAAGCCATCACCTTCGCGCCACGCGTGCTGCGCGGCGTCGCGCAGCGCAGCACGGCAACCACGCTATTCGGCCAAAACCTCACCATGCCGGCGGCGATAGCGCCAATGAGCCCCGCCGGGCTGTTATGGCATGAAGGCGAAGGCAAGCTTGCCGCCGCCGCGCGGTCCTTTGGCATTCCCTATACACTGCCGACAGAATCCATGACGAGGCTGGAGGACATCAGCGCCATTATGGCGGGCAGCCCCTGGTGGTTTCAGCTTTATGTCTGGGCCGACAAGGCGGAAAGCCTGCGCCTTGTGGAGCAAGTCGCCAACGCCGGGGCCTCTGTGCTGCTGTTGACGGTGGATACCGCAGTCGCACCTCACCGCCCCTTCAATTATCGCAGCGGCTTCGCCACGCCATTCAAGCCGGGCATCAGGAATATCGCCGACATGCTCACGCATCCGCGCTGGTTGCTGGGCACCATGGGGCGTTATGCGCTGACAACCGGCGTGCCGCGCATGCTGAACCATCCGGGCGCGCCGGGCGCGCTGATGGGGGGCGGGCCGCGCACCAGGCTCAATGGCGGCATTACCTGGGAAGATGTGACAGAGCTGCGGCGAATTTGGCCGGGAAAGCTGCTGGTGAAGGGCATCTTGCGCGCCGATGATGCACGCCGCGCCATTGAAGCCGGCGCTGATGGGGTGGTGGTGTCCAATCATGGCGCAAGGAATTTGGATGGTGCAACGCCTTCCATCACGGCGCTGCCACCGATTGCGGCCGAGATAGGCCAGCATGGCACCATCCTGCTGGATAGCGGCATCCGCCATGGCGCGGATATCGCGCGCGCCCTGGCGCTTGGCGCTGATGCGGTACTGCTGGGGCGTGCGGTTTTGTTTGGCGTGGCGGCTTATGGGCGGGCCGGTGCAGCGCGCGCCCTACAATTACTGCGGCATGAATTCGAAACCGCCATGGCGCTATTGCGCGCGACATCACCGCCTGACATAACCCGCGATATGGTACTGGGATAAGCCCGGCTACGCAGCGCGGCTGAAGACAAGAAAATTTTAGCACTGATCAAAAAACATATTGCCGATTCGCTGGGAATCATGCAAACCATTGGGCTATATCTGAAAAATCTGAGGTAAATCGTCAAGGGGGGCTCGATCCTGTAGGGCGAGTACATGGGATCCATGAAGCTTGATTTTCGCGCCGATGGGCGGCCCGTTCCAATTCTGGAAGTCGGCGACCTTGTGCGATTGACCCGCGCCGAGGCCGGGCCTTCGCCGACCGCGCACGCCGGAGAGTGGGGGAAGATCCGTCGCATTACAGAACGAGGCGGCCTGGATATAGTGCTTGCAGGCTATTCCCGCCCACGCGGTGTGACGCTCGCCCTGGTCAGTGATTTTCCGCCAACCAATGTGATCCCCTGTGACCACCGCGGTGTGGCGTTGGAATTGCCCAAATGGTCTAATTGGCGAAAGGGTGAAGCGAGCGGCTTCGGTTCCCGCAAGGACAGGGGCTGAACAGGCCCATCAAGTTTTTGTGCAGCCGGCCCTAGGCTGAGGAGCGGCAGGGGGCCGGAAACCGGCCCCGCCTAAATCGTCACGCCGCCATGAGCGGCTTCCGGGAAGCGCAGAATTCCTCCACCGCCATAATGTAGCGCAACAACTCCGGTTCACCCACTGGCAGGCTGAGCGCCACCATGCCGCGACGTGCGATGTAAATGCCGGCCTTCATCATATCCAGGAAGAATAGCTCCCGCAGACCATCTTCCTGAGCGCTGGCGGTATAGGGGCGCAGGATCGGCCCCAGGCGGAAATGCGGCTGCACCATGCTGCCAATGCCGGTGAATTGCATGGCGACCTTGTGCTTGGCGCAAATGGCGTTCAGCGCATCGCGCAACCCATCGCCACGCTTGCGCAAATCCTCTGCCGCCGTGTCATCAAAAATCTCGCCCATCGCCAGTGACCCGGCTGACATGGACAGCACGTTGTTATTGAAAGTGCCGGAATGCGTGAGCGCATTGGGCTTATGGGAGTCAAACACCGACATCACATCTGCGCGCCCACCAAAGGCACCGAAGGACATGCCGCCCGCAATATATTTACCAAGGGAGACAAGATCAGGCGTGATGCCATGCAGTTTTTGTAGGCCGCCTGCTGTATGGCGGCTGGTCATCACCTCATCGAAAATCAGCATCGCGCCGACTTCCCGCGTTGCTTCGCGCAGCCCCGCCAGAAAGTCGCGCGTGGCAGGAATGCAGCCGCCGCTACCCATCATGGGTTCCAGCAGCACAGCCGCCAGATCGGCGGCGTGTTCGCGGATCAGCGCCAGCGTGCCGGGCAGGTCGTTGTATTCGGCGAGTGTAACGGAAAACGGCGCATTCACCACACTGCCACCGGTGACGAAGCTCATCACCCCGCCATGATAGCCGCCGCGGAAGGCGATGATCTTGCTGCGTCCCGTATGCGCACGCGCAGCGGCAAGGGCCATCAGATTCGCCTCGGTCCCGCTATTGGTGAAGCGCACCAATTCCAAGGCCGGGAAACGCGCGCAAAGAATGGCGGCGAGCTTCGCCTCATTCTCCCCGACTGCAGCCAGGCTGATGCCATTCTGGATTACCTGATGCAGCATGGCCTGAATGCGTGGATCGGAATGACCGAACAACCCCGCAGTATATTCGCCGCAGAGGTCGAGGTATTTGTTGCCGTCAATATCTTCCAGATAGCAGCCCTGGCCGCTTTTCATCGCGGTTGGAAAGGGCGTGTAGAATAGCGTGGTACGCGTATTGCCGCCTGGCATGACAGTGCGGGCTTTCTCATGTGCGGTGGCGCTATTGGGGCGGGCGCGGGAATAATTCTCCCGCGCTTCGGCCAGCGCCGCCTCCAGATCCGAATTGCGCGGCGCGGTGGCTGAATCGAGTGGCGGTGTCATGCGCGTTCCTCTTTGTTTTTCTGAGGCGGGGACGGACCCCCTGGGGACCATGACGCCCATCCGCCTTGAAGCCTCATTTCATCATGTTTTCTGCCGTCATGCACCCCTCAATTATGGCCCTCGCTTTGCGCCGCTCGGCCGCGGGTGGCATAAGCACGCGGTGCGGATTCTCTATCACCTCCCCCTCTCCCCCTATTCGCGCAAGGTGCGCCTCGCCCTGGCGGAAAAGCGCATTCCCTTTGATCTTCGGGTCGAAAGGGTCTGGGAAAGGCGTGCGGAGTTCCTCACCATCAACCCCGCCTGCACCGTGCCTGTGCTGCAGGAAGAAAATGGCTTTTGCATCATCGATTCCTACGCCATTTGCGAATATCTGGATGAAGCCTATCCGGATATGCCGCTGCTGGGGCGGTCACTCGGCGAAAGGGCTGAAATCCGGCGCCTGGTGGCGTGGTTTGACGGGAAATTCCATTTTGAGGTCGGGCGGAACCTGCTGTTTGAAAAGCAGATGAAGCAATTGATGGGGCGCGGTAATCCGGATGCCGGGGCCATTCGCGCCGGCTATGCCAATTTGCGCCCGCATCTGGATTACCTCGGCTGGCTGGCGGAAACCCGGCCCTGGCTGGGGGGGAATGTGCTCTCACTCGCGGATTTGGCGGCGGCGGCGCATCTTTCGGCGCTGGATTACCTGGGCGATGTGGATTGGGCGCTGAATGACGCGGCCAAGGATTGGTATGCGCGGGTGAAATCCCGGCCATCCTTCAGGCCGCTATTGCAGGACCGGATCAGTGGCCTGATCCCACCCGAACACTACGCCGATCTGGATTTTTGACGCTTTTTGCTTGAATATAAGACGAAGCTAATTTATCTGGTGGTCGGTGCTTGCAGGAGTTCCGCCATGACTGCCCAATCCATTTCTGCCCGTGAAGCGGCTGGCCTGATCGCCTCGGGCCAGGCCGTGCTGGTGGATATTCGCGAAGCCGACGAACGTGCGCGGAGCCATGTGCCGGGGTCTGCCCATGCGCCGGTTTCCCGGCTGGGGGCTGCCGCGCTTGGCATCGCGCCGGGGTCCACCGTGATTCTCCATTGCCAATCGGGCAGCCGCACGGCGCAGAATGCGGGCGCGCTTGCCGCCGCTGCGCCGGGCTGCCGCGTGTTGCTGGTGGAAGGCGGGATTGGCGCGCTGAGTGCCGCCGGTGTGAAGCTTGCGGAAGATAAGCGCGCGCCGCTTCCCATCATGCGGCAGGTGCAGATCACCGCCGGCAGCTTGGTTTTACTGGGCGCTGTGCTGGGCGCCCTGGTGGACCCGCGCTTTCACGCGCTTTCCGCTTTTGTCGGTGCGGGCCTGGTTTTCGCCGGCATCATGGGGCTTTGCCCCATGGCGAATTTCCTGGCGCTGATGCCGTGGAATCGGCGCGCGGCTTAGTCCACCTTGGCGCCGGAGGCGCGGATCAGCGGCGCGAAGGCGGCTTCATTCTCGGCGCGGAATTTCACGAATTCCTCAGGCGTTGTGTACCAAGTGGTAGCGCCATTTTCGAAAAAGCGCCGCTTGATGTCATCGGTTTCCAGCGATTGCTTGGTGAGTTCATTGATGCGCCGGATGAGCGCCGGGGAAATCCCGGCCGGCGCGCATACCCCGCCCCAGGAATTGATTTCAAACCCTGGCAGGAATTCCGCCATGGTGGGGATTTCAGGGGCTTGCGGGCTGCGTTTCGCGCCCGTCACCGCCAAAGCACGCACCTTGCCATCACGCGCCAGCGCCAAGGCTTGCGGGATATTGTCAAAAATCATGTGAACGCGCCCGCCCGCCAGATCAATATGCGCCGGCGCCGCACCGCGATAGGGCACATGCAGCATATCCACGCCGGCCAAATGCTTGAACATCTCACCAGAAAGATGAACCGTGGTGCCGGACCCGGATGAAGCGAAAGCAAATTTGCCGGGATTGGCCTTCAGCAGCGCGATCAGTTCAGGCACGCTGCGCGCCGGCACGTCATTATTCACCACCAGCATATTCGGCAATTGCCACAGGCCAGAGATCAGCGCGATGTCGCGCGCGGGATTGTAATTGAGCCGCGTATAGAGCGTCGGCGAAATCGCGAGTGGCGCGACGGAAGCAAGCCCAATGGTATTGCCATCCGGGGTGGAGCGCGCAATCGCTTCCGTCCCCACATTGCCACCGGAACCGGAGCGGTTTTCAACCACGAATTGCTGACCGGTCATTTCGCTCATTTTGATGCACCAGATGCGGGACAGGATATCCGTGCCACCGCCTGGCGGGAAAAGCCCGATGAAGCGAATGGGGCCCGTTGGCCAATTGCCCTGCGCGCTGACAATGGCGGGCGCGGCAAGCAGCCCCGCGCCAAGGCCCAAGGCAGTGCGGCGTGTGATGGTATTGTTCATGGTGATCCTCCCGCTTTCTTTCCAATTATATAATGCGTTCTCGGCACTATGGCAGGGTCTTTATCGGGCTTAAGTCAAGGGGAAGTTCGGTCTCAGTAGTGGCCAGGGGAAGGGGAATCGCGATGTTTCGGGAAGGACGCTTCCAGCTGGCGCGTTGCGCCACCCTTGTCACTGCCCTGTCTTTGCGGCGGCGGCATCGATTAGGGCGGTCATGCTTGTCTTCCGCCTTTCGCGTGCAATGTACCAATCGTCCAAAAGCCGCTCGATAAGGCCGATAAGCAGTTCAGCCTCATTCGGATCGACATCCACAATGACGTTGATATCTTTTTCCATATGAGCGCCGATATTCCCAATTTTCCTGACAGCCTCAATCGCCGCCCAGGCCAGCGGATCAACTTTCTCCTGGACTTGATTAATTTCATCAACAAGGCGCCCAGGCTTCACTTTCCAATAATCACGGAGCATTCCCTGCAAACACCGGCGAGCCAGTGTTGCTGAAGCTTTTGGGCTCAACGCCTTGATCGCGCAGGCTTCCAGGTAATCCGATCTAATTGCTTCGGGGATATAATCGGGGAAGTTCCGTCCCGAGGAGGCGGGGATAAGCGCCCATGACTGAAGCACCTTCGTAATTTTTTCATGATTCCGGGCTTGATCAAAGTGACTCTCGCTGAGCGTTGCCGAAAGTGTAAACTTCCGACAGTCTGGATTTGGACACACAAAAAAATTGGTGCTCAGAGTGCGACGACCTTCTGCGTTCTCAATGCGGAGCGTGTGCGTGTCGGAACTACGGCGCTCATCTGTAATTGTGACCGCCCTTTCGCAGTGCGGGCAGTTCCAGTTGAAGCCTTTGGCCAAAGCGCACCCCCTTCGTTCGGAAGTCAAATGAGTTCACCAGATACAGCGGCGGCGTACCGCGCCTAGATCTCGACTTGTTCAGGTGGATAACACGCCAGTTGATTACCGGGACGAGGCTACGTTCGCTAGATGATTCCATTTCCGGCGGGCGTCCCCCTGTCGTTTTTCTTGTAGCGAAGGGTCAACCCCCCGAGCCAAAAAAGAATGGCCCGAAAACCATAAGGTTTCCGGGCCAAGTCAACAGGGAGGCTTCACGTCTGGGAGACGAGGGATCAACTGACCCCTTCCGAAAATCTCGGATGCCCATCTTATAGCCGTTCTCGCCTGGGTTGTGGTTCCCGTTCTTCACTACACGGCCATGCAGAAAACGCATGGCTAACCCCTTTCCCGTAACATTCAGTCACACCGCGCCGGTCAGTTCCGCCACCAGGAAGTCCCGGAACACCGCTACACGCTTGGAATGCCTCATTTCTTCCGGATAGACGAAGTAAGCCTCAATCTTCGGTCCCTTCACCCCCGGCAGCACCTGGACGAATTCATCCAGCTCCGCCCCGATGTAATCCGGCAGCGCCGCCAGCCCCAAACCACTGCGCACTGCCTGCACCATGCCGGGCATGGAATTGAGTTCCACCGCCGCGCGCCTGGCGGTGCCGGGGCGGCGGCCGACCTCGGCCAGCCAATTGATGTTCTCGATCGGCGGCTGATAGTCGCCATAGATGATCAGCCTATGCGCATCCAAATCCTCGGGCCGTTGCGGGATGCCGATGGTCTTCAGGTAGGAAGCCGCACCACAAATCCGCCAACCGAAACTGGCGATATGGCGCTGGATCAATTCAGGTTGCCGCGGCGCATGCATGCGGATCGCGACATCCGCTTCGCGCATGGCGATATCCAAATCGGAATCATCCAACAGCAAGGTGACGCTGATTTCCGGATGAATATCCAGCAATTTCTTCAAGCGCGGCGCCAGCCAGGTACTGCCAAAGCCTATGGTGGACGTGACCTTGAGCCGCCCTGCCGGGCGCTCTCGGCTTTCGGTCAACATGGTCTCGGTCATCGCGAGTTTCGCGAAAACCTCGCGTACTGTGCGGTTCAGGGTTTCGCCCTGTTCGGTCAGGATCAGGCCGCGTGCATGGCGATGAAACAGCGGCACATTCAGTGCTTCTTCCAGGGCCTGAATTTGCCGCGATACCGCGGATTGGCTCAGGTTCAGCGTGTCACCCGCATGGGTGAAGGACCCAGCCTCCGCCACCGCGTGAAAGATACGCAGCTTGTCCCAATCCGTTGGCATCAGGCCGCCGCCGCGTGGCCCGCTTCAAGCGCAGCGAGGTATTTTTCCGCTTCAAGTGCTGCCATGCAACCGGTGCCGGCGGCGGTGACCGCTTGGCGATAAGTCTTGTCCTGCACATCGCCGGCAGCGAAGACGCCAGGGATGGAAGTGCGCGTGCTGCCGGGCGTGGTTTCGATATAGCCATCCGCATCCATGCCGATCTGGCCTTGAAAAAGTGCGGTTGCCGGCGAATGGCCGATGGCCACGAAAACCCCATCCACCTTCAATTCGCGCGCCTCACCGGTGATGCGATCACGCAGCGCGAGCCCACGCGCCACCGGCATGCGCCCGGATGTATCTGATAGCACTTCTTCCGTCAGCGTATTCCACATGATCGAGACATTCGGCTTGGCTAAAAGCCGCTGTTGCAGGATTTTCTCAGACCGCAAGGAATCGCGCCGATGGATCAGCGTGACATGCCGCGCGAGGTTGGAAAGATAAAGCGCTTCCTCGGTCGCGGAATTACCGCCGCCAATCACCGCCACATCCTTGCCGCGATAGAAAAAGCCATCGCAGGTGGCGCAAGCAGAAACGCCAAAACCGCCCAATTCCTTCTCCCCTGGAATGCCAAGCCAGCGCGCCTGCGCGCCAGTCGCAATCACCAGCGCATCAGCAACATAGACGTCACCAGAATCACCCACCGCGCGGAAAGGCCGGCGCGAGAGATCAATGGAGGTAATGACATCCTGCACTACCTTGGTGCCGCAATGCGTGGCCTGCGCGGCCATCTGATCCATCAGCCAGGGGCCTTGCACGGCTTCCGCAAAGCCGGGGTAATTTTCCACATCAGTGGTGATGGTCAGCTGGCCGCCTGGCTGCATGCCGGCCACCAGCCGGGGCGAAAGCCCGGCGCGTGCCGCATAGATCGCCGCCGTATAGCCCGCCGGCCCGGCGCCCAGAATGAGTAGCTTGCTTTGAAATGTCTCGGCCACGATCCGCACCCCTGAATTCTTTCGCCTGATATCGGCCAGCCGCCCCTTCCGGGCAAGCCACTGCCTGACCGATGCCGCATCTTGAAATGATATTGCGCGGCAGCCCGGTTTTGAGCAATGAAGACCCGTGCCCAATCCCAAGACCCCCGCCCCCGATCCGGCCCTGGATGCGCTCGACCGTCAGATTCTGGCGGAACTCCAGGCTGATGGTCGCATCACGAATGTGGAATTGGCGCGTCGCGTCAATCTCTCCGCACCGCCTTGCCTCCGGCGCGTGCGCCGCTTGGAAGAAGAAGGCGTCATTCGCGGTTATCACGCAGATCTCGACCCGACGGCGCTCGGGTGGGAGGTGGTGTTCTTCGCGCTCGTTGGCCTGGAATCGCAAAAGCAAAGCGTGCTGGATGCGTTCGAGGCACTGGCGACTTCCTGGCCAGAGGTGCGCGAATGCCACATGATCCGGGGCGGCGGGGATTTCCTGCTCCGACTCGTGGCGCGCAATACGGCGCATGAGAATGAATTGACCGCGCGGTTGACGGGTGCGGCGAATGTGCTGCGCGTGCAGACCTTGCAGACGATCCGCACCGCGAAGGATGTGGCGGGCGTGCCTTTGGCTTAGGCTTGGTTCAGCGGCAGGGCGGTTTGGCCCAATACCCAGCCCTCCCAGGCACGGATCATCGGGTCTTCGTGGATGAAATCCGGGCGTTTGCCATCCACCACGCCAATCAGGCCAAGCAGGCCGATCAGCGAATCGAAGCGGTCCTCACCAGCGGCATCGCTGCCGAAGCCAGCCTGGATCATCTCGGCCAAGGCCGCATCGGGGGTGACGTGAAGCGCAGCCATAGCGTCGCGGAGCGCGGGGCCGAGTGCCCGGCGGGGCGCTTCGGCGCGTTTTGACCCAGCCAGTTTCAGCCCAAGATGACGCAGTGCCTCGGCCGGATAGACCTCGGCGATGGCAAGCTGACCGGGGCGGAGCAGATCGTGCAGCCCGCCAGCAAAGGGCCAAAGGCGTAAAGGCGCACCGGCGGCAAGCGCGGGGGCAAGCCAATCGCGCCAGGCGCTGATGGCGGCCTTGCCGGATTGATTGGCGCCGAGCGTCCAAAACACCGGCGCGCCGGCAGGACGTTCTGCCGTGGCGCGGTCACAAAGGCGGGACAGGCCAGAGGCATCGGGAAGGCCAAGTGCGGTCGCATGGGCCAAGCGCGTCATGCCCTTGATGCCGCGTGCCGGGTAGAAGGGCCGGGCGGGAGAGACAGTTTCGAGGGTTGGGGATACCGCGAAAAAATCAGTCTTTCCAGCGAGCCCCGCCAGAAAGGCCGGGAAATCCTTTTCAGGGCGGTGTTCGGCGAAGCCACGCGGCACGCCGAGCGGCAGGTCCAGACCCAAGGCGGCGGGGCTGCCTTCAGCGAGCAAATGCGCCGCCAGCGTCGCGGGGTCGCCCACCAGGCGCGGGGCACTGGCCCGCCAATGCTTCCCTTGGCGGCAGGCGATGCTGACCCAACGCTTGCGGGGATCCAGGCTCCAATCCGCATGGGCGGTAATCATCGTGCGACAACACTCGCGCGCGGCCGGGCGTTTGTGTCATGCTGTCCGCAAGACAAAGGGAGAGCGTGATGGATGGCATGGCTGGCCTGCCGCCGAAGGGCACGGATGCGGCGCATCCGGCGGGGCAATATGGCGCGATTGCAAAGCTGTTTCATTGGGTGACGTTGGGCCTGATGCTGGTGGCGCTGCCGCTTGGCTTTGTCATCCAGCATGTGAAGGATGCGAGCAAGATGGGCTTTTACGCGCTGCATGAAAGCGCGGGGCTGACCATTCTGTTTGTGGCGTTGGCCCGGCTGGCTTGGCGCTGGCTCAGCCCGCCACCCAGCCTGCCGAATGACATGCCGAAAATGTTCCGCACCGCCTCAGCCGCCGTGCATCATTCGCTTTATGCGCTGCTGATTATCCAGCCCCTATTGGGCTTCATGGCAACCAATGCCTGGGGTTTCCCAATGCGCGGTGCGACCGCTTACTTGGGCTTCATTGAATTCCCGAAATTCATGGAAGCCTGGGAAAGTTTAGCGAAAATCCTATCGCTGTTTCACAGCATCGGCGGCTGGCTTTTGGTGGTGCTGATTGCGCTACACATTGGCGGTGCGCTGTTCCACCACGCCATCAGGCGCGATGGAACGCTGATGCGGATGATCTGATGCGTGCAGGTCAGCCGGGGTCGCCGGAAAGCCCGGCGATCATTTGGTCATTAATCCCGATCAGAAAGGGAATATCCGGCGCTAGATTTTCCATTTCCCGCTGCACAGACCGTCCAAGGCTCACAATCGAAGCGCGCAAAGCTTCTGGCAATTGATTGGCGGGGTGCGTCATGGCCGCTTCAACGGCCAGCCAAAGCCGACGATTATCGGCAACGGCCCTTGCACGATCAATAGCATCGGCGGTCAGCGCTGCTTTCAGCCCATAGTTTACGCGGCGAAAAACATCTGCTTCCTGGTCACGAAGGCTGCGTGCCTTTTGAGTCGCGCCATAGCCGCGCGTTCCAAGCATCTGGTTCATGGCGTCTGTCACTACTCCGTCGCAGTCGCGAATTGGGAGATGGGCGCAAGGCCCAGCACTACTTCCTCATGCCGCATGACGCGGCGGGCGAATTTCAGCGCCCGGTAGCATTGGTCTTCTTCAGCAAGTGCCAAAGCACGATCCAGGTATTCCCGCGCGAGCGTTGAGGTGGTGGCGTCCCGGAATTCGGCAATAAGCTGTTTTGCCTGTTCCAAGCCGGCCTTTCTTTCCTCATGATCGCCGATATAGGCGGACTGCAGCGCGAAATAGATGCGCCGGGCCGGGGTATTGGCCATATCCGGTGTCATTAATTGCTTGCCGAACAGGAAGCGCGCCTTGGCTGTAAGTTCGATTCTTGCGCGGTTTCGGAAGCGAATAGGGGCGCCATTGACGATCATCATGTCGCCTTGGCGGAGTTCGAGAACGAGCGTTGACATTTTTTGTCTCCGGTTGCGGGTTGGTGGCCCCGGCCAGAGCCGGAGCCACCAGTTTAGAGTTGGGCCGCGGAGCTTAACCCCGCGTCCCGAGCAGGATCAGCGGAAGAGGCTGAGCAGAACCTGCGGCCCCTGATTGGCGAGCGACAGGGTCTGAGTGCCAAGCTGCTGGCGGGTCTGCAGCGCCTGGAGGTTTGAACTTTCCTTGGCGAGGTCAGCATCCACCAAGGCCCCAAGGCCATCATTCAGGGCATCGGCCTTCTTGGAGTTATAGGTGATTTGGTTTTCCACATACTGCATGCTGGAGCCGAACTTATTTAGCGCCGTGGAAATGGCAGCTTCAACGTCCGCGAAGCCACCATTCAGGTAGGTTTTCGCCTCCGCAGCATCTGTCGGTGTAGAAGTCCCCAGCTGCAAGTTCGTGCCATCTTCAGCATTGACGGTGAAGGACCCACCGGATTCATTGCGGATACTAACAATATTGCCGCCGCCGCTGGTCGTGTTCGTGCTGAGCAGCGTACGGCCATTATATTTGGCATCATCGATGAACTGGCTGATCTGAGTCCTGAGCTGACTATACTGTGTTTCATACTGCTCGCGCTGCGTGTCATCAATCGTGTCATCCGCAAGACGCGTCAGCGTAGTGCGCGCCTGCTTCATGGTATCCGACACAACAGAGAGCGCCGCGAAGGTAGTCTGCAGCACGCCCTTGACGCCACCGAGCTGTTCATTCACCGCGGTGACACCCGCGATATCAGAACGCACTGCTTGCGCCACGGCAAAAGCGCCACCATCGTCGCGCGCGTCCGCCACGCGGAAGCCGGTGGAAACCCGCTTCTGCACCGCGCCAAGATCGGAAGTGGTCTGGTTGAGGGATTGCAGGGCGAATACGGCCTGCCGGTTGGTATTGACAGAATTCACAGACATTGGGGTCTTCCCCTTTCTTTTGGCTCTCGCTCTACCCTGAGTAGCGATTGCCAGTTTGCCATCCGCTTTTTGCGGCGCAACGGCACTATGCCCGGTGATGGTTAATAAAAACTAAATGCCGAGCTAAAAACCTAAGGTCCAGGAAATTTTCTTTAAGCAAAGCTTAGCGAGTGGATTAAGGCGTAAGGCTCCCGAAAACGCGGCTTTCACCAAAAGCTCGGCCGCCCGGAATGAGGTGGCCAAAATGCCCCCGCCCCTTGCGTCGCCCAGCCGAGGTCCAAAACAAAACGCCCAGCACGGGGCTGGGCGCTTGGTGGCCGAGTCTTGGTCCGTAGCTGGCTTCAGCGGAAGAGACCCAACAGCACCTGCGGCCCCTGATTGGCTAGGCCAAGGGTCTGGACCCCAAGCTGCTGGCGGACCTTCAGCGCCTCAAGCGTAGAACTTTCCCGTGCCAGATCGGCATCCACAAGGGCGCCAAGCCCGTTGCTCATGGCATCGGATTTCTTGCTGTTATAGGTGATCTGACTGTCAACGAAGGCCATGGAAGCGCCGAACTGATTGAGCGCCTTGGAGATGGCAGCCTCCGCGATATCAAACGCGCCACCGCTATTAATGGAGGTTTGCGCCGCCGCAGCGTTTGTTGGCGCGGTTGCGGTCAGTTTAAGCGCACTCCCATCAACCGCTTCGATGGTGAAAAGGCCACCGGCTTCGTTCCGAATGGCGGTGATGTTACCCCCATTCGGGATAGCAGTAGATACTGTGCTCAACAACGTCCGACCGTTATAAGTGGCGTCATCAACGAAACTTGCGACCTGTTTCGCCAAAAATGTATATTGTTCCGCGTAAGCAGTGCGCTGCTCAGAACTAATGGCCCCATCAGCCAAGCGGGTCAGCGTGGCGCGAAGCTGCTTCATGGTATCGGAAACAACCGAAAGCGCCGCAAAGGTCGTTTCCAGAATACCCTTTATCCCGCCCAATTGTTCATTGACGGCGACCACGCCCGCCACGTCGGATCTGACGGATTGCGCGACCGCAAAGGCCCCACCATCGTCGCGCGCGTCCGAAACACGGAAACCGGTCGAAACCCGCTTCTGCGTTGTGGACAACTGGTCGTTGGTGATGTTGAGGGACTGAAGCGCGATTAAGGATTGCGCATTCGTATTGATCGAATTGAATAGCATCGGAGTTTTTCCGTTTCCACGACGTTAGCCCCCCGGGAGACTTAACCGCCTTTTGTTCCACCGCGTTTTGCGACGTAAACGAAATAAAGCCCGCAAAAGTTAATAAATCCTTAACGGCCCCGCGATTTTTTTTAACCGCGGTCAATTTTTCTCAAAAAATCCTCTACGGGCAGGTGTAGTGCAGCCCGCCCTGCCCGCCTTACTTCGCCCTTTCGTAGTAGGTGCCATCCGCTGTCTTCACGACAATCTTCTCACCTGCCGTGATAAAGGGCGGCACCATCACCTTGACTCCATTGGAAAGCACCGCCGGCTTGTAGGAGGAAGAAGCGGTCTGGCCCTTTACCACCGGATCGGCTTCCACAATCTCAAGCGTCACGGTCTCGGGCAGGTCCATGGAAACTGGCTCACCTTCGATGAGCTTCACATTGACCGTCATGTTTTCCTGCAAATACGGCAGGCGTTCGCCCAGAATATCCTTGGGCACCAGGGTCTGTTCGAAGGTTTCCGGGTCCATCAGGACCAGGTTTTCACCATCCTCATAGGAATAGGTGTATTCCTTATCCTCGGTGGTCAGGCGTTCCACCGTATCGGCGGTGCGCCAGCGCTGGTCCTTCTTGGCGCCGGACTTCACATTGCGCATTTCCACCTGGATCACGGCGGCGCCCTTGCCGGGGATCATGATGTTCTGCTTCAGAATGGTGTAGCGCTGGCCTTCAAATTCAATGACCATACCGGCGCGCATCTGGTTGGCTTGCATCTTCGCCATGGGGATACCTGCATCTTGGCGGTTGAAACGGGGCCAGCCCGGGCGGGATGGCATTTGCGCGCGGGTATAGGGGCCAGTGCGGGGCGCGGCAAGCTTTGGGCCGATTTGCCATGCCGCCAAACCGATCTAGGCTGACCTGCAACGCCACGCGCAAGGATCAGGTCATGGCTGCCGCCAGCCCCGCACCCGCTGCCCCTTACCCCGAACCCCGAGAAACCACTTGGGTTGCGCAGGATTTTCGCTTCCATACCGGGGAGGTGATGCCGGAGCTTCGCCTGGGCTACCTGACCCTTGGTGATCCTTCGGGCATTCCCGTGCTGGTGCTGCATGGTTCGGCGGGGTCCGCGCGCAGCATGATCTCGCCGGGTTTTGCCGGGCAGCTTTTCGGGCCCGGCCAGGCTTTGGATGCGGCAAAACACTATATTATTATCCCGGATGCGCTGGGGGCGGGGAAATCCTCCAAGCCATCGGATGGGCTGAAGGCTCGGTTTCCGCGCTTCAATTACGCCGATATCCTGCAAGCGCAGCACCGGCTGCTGACAGGAGGCCTCGGGATCAGCCATGTGCGGCTGGTCATCGGCAATTCCATGGGCGGCATGCTGGCCTGGCTTTGGGGCGTGACCCATCCGGATTTCATGGACGCGATCGTGCCCATGGCGGCCCAGCCCACCGCTATGTCCGGACGGAATTGGATGCTGCGGCGCCTGCTGATTGAAACAGTCCGGCGCGACCCTGCCTATGAGGGGGGGAATTATACTACCCAGCCGGCTTCCCTTTCACTCGCCTTCCTGTTTTTCAACGTCGCGACCAATGGCGGGTCTCAGGCGCTGCAACAGGCGGCCCCGACTCGGGCGGCGGCGGATGCGCTGCTGGATCAGCGCCTGGCCCAGCCGGCAGCGGGGGACGCCAATGACCTTATCTATATGTATGAGGCATCGCGGGATTATGACCCGGAACCGCTGCTGGGGCGGATCAGGGCCAGGGTGCTGGCGATCAATTCCGCGGATGATGAACGCAACCCGCATGAAACCGGGCTGATGGCCGCCGCCATGGCGCGCATCCCAAGTGCGCGGCTGCTACTGATACCGGGCAGTACGGAAACCGCCGGCCATGGCACCACCGGCCAGGCGCGGTTTTGGCGCGAAGAACTCGCGGCGTTTTTGAAATCCATTCCGTGAAGACCAACAAACCGGGAGAAAAACCATGCCATCACGTCGTCATATCCTGAGTGGGCTGGCCGCCCTGCCCTTGGCCGCACCGCGGCTTGCCCATGCCGCCTGGCCGGGGGATCGGCC
Source organism: Roseomonas sp. (assembly GCA_020249505.1). Classification (GTDB taxonomy): domain Bacteria; phylum Pseudomonadota; class Alphaproteobacteria; order Acetobacterales; family Acetobacteraceae; genus Neoroseomonas. Next base: position 58,089 of record JADCFN010000062.1, read on the forward strand.
GATTGAGATCATCGTGCCCTTCCCGCCCGGTGGCGGGGTGGACACCATGGCGCGCATGATCCTGCCGGGGCTTCAGGCGCAGCTGCCGGGCGCGCGCTTTGTCGTGGTGAACAGGGCCGGTGCTGGCGGGCAGCTTGGCTGGGAAGTGGCCTTCGCTGCCGCGCCCGATGGCTATACCCTGGCCGCGACATCCGTGCCGGCCTTGGTGACCTATCCCATGGAACGGCAAACCAGATACCGGGCGCTTGATTTCACCTTCATCGCCAATGTGGTGGATGATCCGGGCGGGCTATTCGTCGCGGCCAATTCGCCGCTGCGGGATTTGCGGGACCTGATCGCGGCGGCCAAGGCGCGGCCCGGGCAAATCTCCTATGGCAGCACCGGCATTGGTTCGGATGATCATTTGCTGGTCATCGCCTTTGAGGAAATGGCCGGCGTGCCGCCGATGACCCATGCGCCCTTCAACGGCATGGCGCCGCTTTCGACCGCGCTACTGGGCGGGCATTTGCAGGTGGGCGCCTTCAACATGAGCGAGAGCCTGGCCCTGCTGCGCGATGGCAAGATCAGGTCCCTCGGCCAGGCGGCAGCAATACGCTGGGCCGGCACGCCAGATGTCCCAACCTTCGGGGAGCAAGGCTATCGGCTGGTGAGTGGGGCAACGCGCGGCGTGGTGGCGCCACCGGGCTTGCCGGCAGAAATCCGCACTCGGCTGGAAGCGGCCTTCCGCGCGGCGCTGTCTGATCCGAATTTCATCAGGGAGGCGGAAAGGCTTGGCCTGCCGCTGGCACCGCTGATCGGCGATGCCTATCGCGCCGAAGTGGAGCGTAATGAGAAGGAATTGCGCGGCCTGTGGCAGCGCCGCCCCTGGAGGGAATCATGAAAGCCGCCCCGATGCTCCGCGTTGATCCCGCTGCCTTGCGCGGCCTGGTGCATGCCATGATCCGCGCCGGCGGCAGCGCAGAAGATGAAGCGGCGATGGTCACGGATCATTTGCTGGAATCAAACCTGCAAGGCCATGACAGCCACGGCATCATGCTGCTGGTGCGCTATGTGGAAAATCTCCGCGCTGGGAAGCTTCATGCCGGCGCCATGCCGGAAGCGGTGCGCCAGGATGCATCGCTTGCCGTGTTTGACGGCAAGATGGGCTATGGCCAGCGCATTGGGCGCATCACGATGGAATGGGCAATCAATGCCGCGCGCCAGCATGGGCATGCGGTGATGGCGCTCAAGAACGTGCATCATCTGGGGCGCATCGGATCCTACGGCGAACAGGCGGCGCGGGCAGGGATGATTTCGGTCCATTTCGTCAATGGTGTTTCCGGCCCCGGTGCGGTGGCGCCCTTTGGTGGGAGCGATGGGCGCATGTCCACCAATCCGGTCTGCGTCGCGGTGCCGGCGGTGGCGGAAGGTGAACACCCGCTGATCCTGGATTTCGCCACGGCGGCCATCGCGCTTGGCAAATGCCGCGTTGCCTTCAATGCCGGCAAGCCAGTGCCGGATGGCGCTTTGGTGGATGCCAAGGGCCAGCCCACCAATGATCCGGGTGTGCTGTATCGGGACCAACCGCGCGGCGCCTTGCTGCCTTTTGGTGGGCATAAGGGTTATGGGCTGGCGCTGATGTGCGAAATCCTGGCCGGCGCGCTGATTGGTGGTGTCACCGCCTCGCCGCATCATCATAAGGATGGCAGCATCGTCAATGGCTGGCTTGCCTTTGTGATTGACCCCGCGCGCTTTGGCGATTTGGCTGCCTTCCGGTCCGAAATGGCGGCGGTGATCGCGCATGTGAAGGCATCTCCGCCTGCTGATCCTGACCAACCCGTGCTGGTTGCCGGTGAGAAGGAAAGGGCGACGCGCGCCGCACGGCTGGCGGGCGGCATTCCGGTGGATGCCACTACCTGGGATATTCTGGCGGACACCGCGCGTAGCCTTGGCATCAATGCCATCCCGACGCCGGGCGTGTTTTAGGCGGTGCTGCGCCTTCTGCTGCTTGCGCTGAGTCTTTTCAGCACGGGGGCTTTTGCGCAGGCGCCTGATTGGCGTACCGCCGCGCCGCCCTTGCCGCTGACTGCGCCGATTACACCGATGACGGCTGCGGTTTCCATCGGTGGCACTGCCTGGGGCCCGTGGCGCAAGCTCTGCCGCGAGCAATGGGAAAGGCTGGACCGTACACCGCGCCGCGATTGCCTGAATGTGGCCGCGGTGGAACGCGATGCTCCGGCGCGCGCAACCCGCATCAGCTTGGCGCCGGAGGTGTTGCGCGGCGAAAGGCTTGCCGTGCTACGGCGCGATGATGGCCCCATCATCAGCTTTACGCATGAACCGCCCGATGCGGCGCGTGATGGTGCACTTGCCCCCTGGCGGCGGCATTTCGAAAGCTGGAGCCTAACGGCGCGGCGCATCCAGCCCGGCGCCACTTTCAATCTGCCGGTGCCCGATAGCCCGCGAGGCGTCACCTGCCGCCCGGAAGGTCTTTCGCGCATTGGTGCGCGGCAGGTGCTGGTCGCGATATGCGCGGTGGAATTGGCCGGCGGGCTTGGCAATACCGGCCAGGAAGCGCGGATTGCGATGGTGGGGCGGATTGCGATTGATGTGCCAACCGGCATGATTACGGCCCAAGGCTATGCAAGCCGGATCGAAACTTTTCGTGGCGGACAGTCCAATGGCGTGGTGATCACTGCGGCGCGCAACGGCCTGGAATAGTGCGGCCCGCGTTATTTTCGCTTATTTTAAGGAAAAACTTGCGATTGACCTGGGAAAGGCCCATATGGCGCTTGTCACCTCGTCCGGTTTGGGCGTTTCGGCCCGGCCCCATGAAGGTTTGGCGAGTATCCTCAAACCTGCTTCCCGTGCCTTCCCATGGTTGGGCTGTAGCGATGGTCGGCCCGTAGCGCGATCCCGCGCGACGGAGTTTCTCAACCGGAGTAAACAGCATGGCAACCGGCACTGTAAAATGGTTCAACGCCACCAAGGGTTATGGCTTCATCCAACCCGATGATGGCAGCAAGGACGTCTTCGTCCATGTCAGCGATGTCCAGCGTTCTGGCCTGCAAGGCCTGAATGAAGGCGACAAGATTGATTTTGAATTGCAGAAGGGCCAGCAGGGCAAGATCTCTGCCGGCAATCTGCGCAAGATCTGATCTGAAAATATGGCGCTTTCGGGCGCCGTAGTTTTTGGGGGCGGGGCGGCGATTGCTGCCCCGTTTTCTTTTCGTATCTGGAGAAGCGGCATGGCGCGCAAACCGAATTATGGGCAAAACCGGGCCGATGTGAACCGCGCCAAGCAGGCGCGCAAGGAAGCGAAGCTGGAAGCGCTGAAGGAAGCGGTGGCGCGGCGCAAATCGGGCGAAGATCCGCAGGATGCCGAAGCTGATCCCAGCGAAGATGCAAAGACTAAAGGAGAACACCATGGCCAATAAGCCAGGAACCCAAGCACGCTTTGTGCTTTTTGATGTGATTTATGAGGATGGCAGCCGCCGTTCCAACCGCAAGGTACCGGCGGAATTGCTCGGTGGGCTTGATGGTGATCTGCCCGCACGCAAGGAAATTGAAGCGCAGGACAATGAGATCGCGAAGGCATCCGGCAAGTCTGCACTGCCCATCGCGTCCCTGCAGCGTGCCGGCGGCAAGAAGCGTTAGGCCCGCGACCTAAAGCGCAATAGCAGCGTTACCATAAGGCTTAGATACCCGAAGCCCTGCCTTGCCGCTTGGTTGCACGCATGCAAGATAGGCGCTGACGACAAACGCAGGCTCTGCGCCGCATTTGTTTGACCTATCGGGGATGATCTGTGATGCCGACTGATGCCGAACTTCTGTCCCGCCTGACTGCCCTTGGCCATGCCCTGCCGGCGGCGGCCAAACCTGTGGCAGAATTCATCCTGTGGCGGCGTGAGGGCAACCTGATCTTCCTCGCCGGCCAGATCTGCGAACGCAACGGTGTGCCCTACCCCACCGGAGTCTATGGGAAGGATGTTGACCTGGCGACCGCGCGCGCAGGCGGGCTGGCGATTGGCTTACAACTACTTTCCACCCTGCGCACAGCGCTTGACGGCGACCTTGGCCGCGTCCGCCAGGTGGTGATGGTGCGTGGCTTCGTCACCGCGGCACCCGGCATGGGCGACTATCCCAAGGTGATCAACGCCTGTTCCGAGCTGTTCATCGCGCTCTGGGGCGAGAATGGCCGGCATGCACGGACCTCAATCGGCGTGGCGCAACTGCCTCTGGATGCAACCGTCGAAATTGACGCGGTGTTCGCAGTCGATTGAGTGCCACCCAGTGGTGGAGGCTTCCGGCGTGAAGCTGGCATAGCGTAAAGATCGCACGTGGAACCGCTTGCACTTTACATCCATTGGCCGTTTTGCGCGGCCAAATGCCCTTATTGTGACTTCAATTCCCATGTCCGTGACAGGGTGGATGAGGCACGCTTTCGCGCGGGCTTGCAGCGCGAATTGGCACATGAAGCGGGGCTGATCGGTCGCCGGCCGCTGGCGAGCATTTTCTTCGGCGGCGGCACGCCAAGCCTGATGTCACCCGAAACCGTCGCAGCCTTGATCGAGGATGCAACACGTTTTTTCGACCCGCTGCCCGATATTGAAGTCACCTTGGAAGCCAACCCCACCAGTGTTGAAGCCGCGAAGCTCGCGGCGTTTCGTGACGCCGGTGTCAATCGCGCGAGCCTTGGCGTACAATCGCTCAATGCGGAGGCCCTGGGCTTTCTGGGCCGCCGCCATGATGTGCCGCAGGCGATTGCCGCCTTGGAAGCTGCGCGCGGCATCTTCCCCCGGCTTTCCTTTGATTTGATCTATGCACGGCCCGGCCAGCAGGAAGCCGCCTGGCGGGCGGAACTGCGTCAGGCCTTGGCGCTCGCCGCCGATCATCTCTCGCTTTATCAGCTGACGATTGAACCCGGCACGCAGTTTGAAACGCTGTATCGCCGGGGTGCCTTTGCGTTGCCGGCGGAAGATGATGCGGCGCGGCTTTACTTGGCCACTGCGGAAGAAGCGGCACGCTTTGGCCTCAAATCCTATGAGATCAGCAATTATGCCAAAGCGGGTGCGGAAAGCCGGCATAATTTGGCTTATTGGCGCTATGGCGATTACCTCGGTATCGGCGCTGGGGCGCATCAGCGCGTGCTGCGTGAAGGCAGCATTCAGGCCACGCGCCGCCATCGCGCGCCAGAGGAATGGCTGCGCCTGGTGGAAGCCCAAGGCCATGCGGCGGTGGATGTGGAAACGCTAAGCCCCGTGGAAGTGGGGCGGGAAGCCATGCTGATGGGGCTCCGGCTGACGGAAGGCATAGACCCCAAGCGAATCGAAGCCCGCGCCGGGCTTGCCTTTGCCGAGGTGGTGGACCCCGCCATGCTGGCTGCTTGTTTGGATGAGGATTACCTATTTTTGCGCGAAAATGGCCGGCTTTGCGCAACTGAGGAGGGGCTTTTGCGGCTCGATGCCATGCTGCCGCTGCTGCTGCGCTGATAATCCTTGATCCTTCCTGAAGAAGCCGTAAAAATATGGTTGATGACGATCACCCACGCCCCCGAACCACGCAGCGCGATTGAGGCCGCCGGCAGCCTGCCGGATCTGGAGCTTGATATCGCAACCGTTGCCTTGCAATTGGCGCGGGTGGACGCGCCTGAGGCTGACTGGCGCAAGGTTGCCGCACATTTTTCTGATATCGCGCGCAAGGTTGTGGATGCCGCCAGCATGGATGGCAAGGCGGATGGCGGTGATCTGGAAGCGCGCCGCCTGATCCTGGCGGAAACGCTGCATGGGCATTTCGGCTATCTGGGCGATTCCGAAACCTATGAGGATATGGCGAATGCCAATCTGATCCATGTGGTGGAACGCCGGCGCGGCCTGCCCGTGGCGCTGGGTATCTTGTGGCTGCATGCCGCCGATGCCGCCGGGTGGGGCGCTTTCGGCGTGGATTTCCCCGGCCATTTCCTGCTGGCGCTGGAAGGGCCGACGGGCAAGCTCATTCTGGATGTCTTTGCCGGCGGCAAGGTTTTGGAAGCGCAGGATTTGCGCGCGCTGATCAAGCGAGTTGAAGGCGAAAAGGCGGAACTCCGCCCGGGCGTGCTGCGCCCCATGACGCGGCGTGAAGTGCTGCTGCGGTTGCAAAATAACATCAAGCTACGGCGCTTGCGCGGTGGTGATGTGAAGGCAGCGCTTTCCGCGACCGAAGACATGCTGCGGCTGGCGCCCGATCATGCCGCGCTATGGCGCGAAGCGGGGCTGATGAACCAAAGGCTGGAACGCATTGGCGCCGCACTTGGCTGCCTTGATCGCTTCCTGGAATTGGTGCCGGAAGGCGAAGCGGCGGCCCGAGTGCGTGCCTTGGCCGGCGAATTGCGCCAGCGCCTGAATTGATACTTTGCCCCGTATCGCCAGCACGCATCGGCCAGGGTAAAAAGCGCCCATGACCCAAGCCCGTCCGCGCGTTGCGCTTTTTGTCACCTGTCTGGTGGATCTCTATCGGCCAACGGTCGGCTTTTCCGCCATCAAGTTGCTGGAAGAAGCCGGCTGCCTGGTGGAAGTGCCGCCAAGCCAAACCTGCTGCGGCCAGCCCGCCTATAATTCCGGCGACCGCGCCAATGCCAAGGCTTTGGCCCGCGCGGTGGTGGATGCCTTTCAGGGCTATGATTATGTGGTGGCGCCTTCCGGTTCCTGCGCCGGCATGATCGCGCATCACTACCCGGCGCTGTTTGATGATGACCCGCATTATCGCGGCAAGTCAGAAGCACTCGCCGCCCGCACGCATGAACTGGTGTCCTTCCTGACCGATGTGATGGGGGTGGAAAAGGTCGCGGCACGGTTGGATGGCAGCGTGACCTATCATGATTCCTGTTCGGGCCTTAGGGAAATGGGTGTGAAGGCGCAGCCGCGCAAATTGCTCAAAACCGTTGAGGGGCTTAGCCTGATTGAATTGGCGGAACCTGAAATCTGCTGCGGTTTTGGCGGGACGTTTTGTGTGAAATATCCGGATATCTCGGTTCGTATGGTCACCGATAAATGTCGCGATGTTCAGGCGACCGGGGCGGGCACCTTGCTGGCGGGCGATATGGGCTGCCTGTTGAACATGGCGGGGCGGCTGAAGCGTGAAGGGTCTTCAGTGAAGGTGCACCATGTGGCGGAAGTGCTTGCCGGCATGACACGCGATGCCGCGCCGATTGGGGATGCGAAGAAGGGCTGAATTACTCCGCCAATGCAAAGGGGCGGATGCGGCTGATAAGATCATCCGCCGTATTTACGCCACCAAGAGACACGCCAAACCCCATGGCCGTCAGTGCCTGCGCGGTCCAGCTATTGCAGTTATTGAAAACGTGAAATCGTCCTGTGGCCGGATAGAAAAAACTGAAGGGATAGATGCCGCGCGCCATCACCACTGCGCGGCCTGCGCCGGCGCGGTTAAAACTATCGCGCAAAAACGCCAGCAACCGGCTTAAGGCCTCCGCGCTTACAGCGAAGGGAAGAATGGTGACATTGGGCCAGATGCGCGCAGGGTAATCCGAAAGGCCCGCCACATGCATCACCGCCGGCCCTGGAAAGGCCGCGCGCAAGGCAAGCCAGGCGCCCGCTTCCCGCGCTGGGTAGAATTCCGCATCGCCCCAGCCGAATTCGAAAAATCGCGCATGGGGGAAATCGGCGATTTCCGGTATCGCGCTTTCGGGCACATCGGCGCGCGCCAGCACAATCCCGCTATGCCAGCCATTGCTGACAACCCAAATCCGGTGCGCGGGACCAGCAGCGAAGGCGAGTGCCGGCGCAAGAAGCAGCGCACCAAGGGCGGCGCGGCGTGAAAAAGCGCGGAAGTTTTCCCCCGCGCCCTGGATCACGTCGGGATCAGCACGCCTTGCACAACATGCACCACGCCATTGCTCGCCATCACATTGGCGCGAATGATGCTTGCCGAAGTACCCGAAGGCGCCTGGCCCGGGCGTGCCGCCTGAATACGCGGGCTTTCCGCGGTTCCACCCACAACGCGCACGTCAATCCCGCCCAACATCCGGATGCGACCGCCGCGCGCCTGGATACTCGCCAGGCTCAGCCGTCCGCCCGCGATCAGGTTGAGCAACCCTTCGCGATCACCGTTACGAATGCGCTCTGGTGCTCCCGACCAGGCAAGGTTGGTGGGCGCGAGTACGGTGTAGATGCCGGGGCGGTCAAACAATTCCGAAGCCAAGCCAGAACTGCGCAGCGCAGCGCGGAAACTGGAAAGATTTGGATCAGAACCCAGGACATCCATGAGCGGAGGGCCGCCTTCCTGCGCGACCTGCGCGCAGCCATTGAGCAGCAGGGCAGCGCCGCCGACGGCGAATAGGGAACGACGCGACAGCATCGGCGTTTCTCCTTGGCTTTGGGCGCGAATCGGCCCTGGGTTTTCTGCCCTCTTCTGGCGCCGCGCGGATGAAGGGGCAAGCCCCTTGATGCCTCAGGGGGGTGGCATCAGCACGATGGTCACGGTGCGCGATGGGGGCTCGGCCGCCCGGACTGTTGGGCTGAATTGGGCGCTGCGTGCCTCTGCCCTCAAGCGTTCCACGCCGATGCCACGCTCCGCCAGGGCTTGGCTGACAGCGCGCGCTCTTTGCGCCGCCAATTGGATGGAGGTTGTGGCGCCGCCTTCCTGCCCGGCATGGCCCAGGATGCAGGTATTGCGTTCCGGCGCCGCCAGCGCGGCTTCAATGGCGGCAGCAAGCGGGGAACGCGCGGCTTCGGCGAGGGTGGCGCTGCCGCGCGGGAAGGCGATGGAAAACACATCATCTTCCAGCTTTTCCGCGCCCACACAGGAAAAGCCAGCGGGTTGGGCGAGCGCGGGCAACGCAGCAAGCGTGATGCCAAGTACAAGCAATAAGCGTTTCATGCCGGCAGCAGGATTTCCGCCGCGCGCAGCTTTTCAATCAGCGCCGCCGCATTGGCGCCCGGGCAGGCCAGGGCCAAGGACGCTTCCGTAATGCTGGGTTGGGTGATGATCCAGGCTGCGGCCTCAACCTCCTGCGCAGAGATTGGCAGGATGCCCATTTCGGTGCGCAGCCCATAATCCGCGCCGCGGCGGACGGTTTTGACATTGGGACGCACGCGAAAGGCCGGGGCGCCACTGGCTTCCGCCGCCGGTGCAGCGCCGCGCGCCGCCAGCAGATCATAGCCGCCGCGTTCATAGCGGTAATGCGCGAGGAAGTTTTCGACGGCCTGGAGGAACTTCGGATCCCGTGACCATTCGCCGATGCGCTGTCCCAGCAAGGCTGCGCGTTGCGTCAGCGCATATTTTGCGGCCGCCGATCCATCCTGCCGCGGCAGGGGCTTGCGAAACTCCGCTTCATGAAAGGCGCGTTCTGTCAGCAGGCCCATGAAATCAACGCCCATCGCCGCATGCACACCATAGGCGATATGGACAGAATTGGGTGCCTCGGCCAGGGCATCATGATACCAGCCACGCGGAAGATAAAGCAGATCGCCCTTTTTCAGATGCGCCTTGAAGCGAAGCGCGCCTTTCGATTTTTCGTGAAATTCCTGTGGCTGGCCGCGAAAAATCGCATGCGCCACCGGCCATTCGGCGCGGCCTTCCCAGATGTTCCAGGTCTTTTCCCCTTCTACCTGTACGGCCCAGACATCATGCGTGTCATAATGCGCATGAAACGCCTTGTGGCTCTGCCAGGAGATATAGATATTGGCCTGCGCCTTACCGAGGCCAGCGCCTTCCAGCGCATTGGAAACGCCAGCGAGCCCCGGTGTCAGGCTATCAACATCATTCATCACCACGGAAGCGCCGCGCGCCACCCATTCCTGCACCTTGGCCGGGATGGGTTGCAGCGAATTGGCGCCATCGCGCGACATGGCACTTTGGCTGTATTGCGCGGCGGGGATTGTGGTGCTGTCCAGCACCACCTTGAGGCTGCGTTCGGACCAGATATGCGTCATGCCAAGCAGGCGATTAATGCCGGCCCAGTTCAGGACATTGGCGAATTTCTCGGCAGCGCCTGGCAGATGCAGCGGCTGCTGATCATAGTATTCGGCGAAGAAGCGTTCTGGCGGCATTGGCGCCAGGATATCGGCCAGGGTCATGCTCATGGCGCCTTATATCAGAGGAAACGGGGCGTACGCGAGGGGCCGGGGGTGGACGCCGCGCGGGGAATCGGGCGACCAAAGGGTTGGCTAGGCAGCCCTAGGTATGAGTTTTAGGAACCTCATCAAGCAGGGGCGGCGTTCAGAGATCAGCAAAAGACGATTATCGTCCGTGAAATCTCTTAACTCCGGTATGCTGGTCGTGAAGCGCTCGACCGGTGCTAGGATTTCTATCGCGAAATGCTTCGCTGCGTTACGCAGAAAAGCCGCGTACCGCGCAGGGAAATCATCAATCCAATTATGGATTTCAATGATGATCGTACAGGATTTGAGGGCCTTCAAACTCTGCTCGACCAAAAGGTCAAACTCCGCACCCTCGATATCAACCAAGACAAGAGAACCAGAAAGATCAGCCTGAGGTAGGGCGCAAATCGTCATAGGGTTCGCCTCAGCGAAGATTTCAAGAACTCTTTCCGAGCCGTTGCACTGCCAATTTTTTCTGATAGCCTCACGACCTTTTTCCGACTGTTCGAAACAAATGGCCTTACGGATCTTCCGCGATTTCAGCATACCGATAGCGTAGTAACCATCTGCGGCACCGATATCGATGAAGGTTGAGAAGTCACCCGGCTGTATGCAGTCAATATAATTGAGAATTTCCCTTTCATAAAACCCGAGGCACTGACTGCCAAGATCCAAGCGTCCCCACCAAGTATCTCTCTCAAGCTTAAGTCCACGAAAAGGACCATAACGCACTGTCCCATTGCACATGTCAAAAACCTCAGTTGACACTCGGTCTTGACGTTGGCGAATAGTTTCCGTGCGCCATTCTTCACGCTGTGCCGCCGAGGATTTGAGCCCCCTTTCAAGCATCGGCTTGAAATACTGAAGCTCGGTCTTGATGAGATTCGTGATATTTTTCATGCATTCGAAACCTTTAGCTGCCCAGGGGGGGGTCTCAGAAGGCTTTGCTTTTTCTCTGCCTATCTTGGCTGTTCTGATCACCGCCCCTTTCTCCGATTAATTTCGCCCACGAAGTATTTTATTAACATCTACACCAGGAACGTGCAGATTTCAACAATGGACCAGGGGCGGAGGCGAAGCAGAAGGGCATGGATTGGATTACCATAAGAGCCACTATTGGATACGTCATTAGCGGGTTGGCCGCAATTCCGAACAGAATTGGCTTTGGTGATAAGCGCCCTGTAATCCACTGCACCCATGCATGATCTTGGAGACCATAACAGGCCCGGAAAGGGCGCTACATGGTGTTGGGGGACGCGGCCAATCCGCCGACCTGGGAGCCAGGAGCCCAGATTGCATCATGAAATTTACAAAGGCAAAGCCATCCCACGCTTGGCTAATGCAAATTGGTTCACTATGATGACTAATGGCAAAAATTCGGGCAATAGCTCTGATCGGTCAGAGTGCGGATAGTATCTTGTCACGGTTGACGGATATCTTGGCGAAGCGGGCTGAGCTGTTCGGGATTTCAGTTACCGTCATTGATCTTCTCCAAGAAGACTCGAAGACAAAGCTGATTACCTGTCTTGAGTCGGGTCGGCCTAGTTTTTGTTTTTCCTTTCAAGGTATCGGCATGGGGCTTCGCGTCGAAGCCGGCAACCTCTGGACGAGCCTGAATATCCCATTTATCTCCCTTATGGGTGACGCTCCTTTTTACGCGCCATACTTACATGCTGCTGAAGGTCCTACGCTCTTCCATGTCTACGCGTCTGAGGATTTTCGGCAATTTTATTGCGACATCATGGGGGGTAAAAATTTTTCCTCTGTCTTCGGGGGCTTTTATCCCCCCAATCCGCTGGCAGACGAAACCCCCTGGCACGATCGGGATCTTGAAATCGTCTACGTCAAAACCGGTGTGGACTCTGAATCGCTTCGCGCCAAGTGGACTGAATTTCCAAATAAATTACGTCGAGTTATTGAAGACGCGTGTTCCGTTGCGTTGGCTGGGCAGCAAAAAACTATCGGCGAGATCGTTATTGATTCCTTCGCGGCTTGCTCCATGTATTTTGGTCAAAATCGGACATTGCTGCTAAGGGCCTGCTCAGCGGTGGATTCTTACGTGCGTGCTGTCAGGGCCGAACGCATGTTACGGGAAGTCATGCGTCACGGGGGACATGTTTTTGGTGACTGGCCACATATCGATAAAGTTAATACGCAGGCACGTTTTCATGGCAAGATTCCTGCCGAAAAATTAGATGAACTCTACAGCCGTAGTCGCGTTCTCATGAATGTTTTGCCCTGTACGATTAATTTCGTACATGAACGAATAGTCGCAGCGCTATTGTCTCAAGCCTTTAGTATCTCTGACGGTAATGCTTTTGTGAATAATTCTTTGAAAGGATATCCAAATTTCAAATCTGTGTCGATCGATAGTCCAGCGTTAGCCGACGAATTAGATGTTCATGTCTCTGAGATTCGAAAACTGGGCTCCGGCCATAAAAATGAATTGCAATCCATGCTCAGGCAAAGCCGACTTAGGGCTGAGGCTGAATTCAGCGTTGATCACTTTATTGGCGAAATTCTTGAATTGGCGTCGATGAGCCAATTAGAAAGAAATAGCTCCGGTTGGACTTTTATACGTTGAGGTAGTCATCGGAAGTTTTGGTTTCGATCGAATGTCTGCAACAATTATGGTTAGATAAGTGCAGGTGAGCCGATGATCATCGATTGATGGTGGCAGCATAGAGCCGCCGCAGATTTTCATAATCTGCCGCTTCAGCGAAAGCCAAGCCAACACGCGTCGCGATTTTCGGGTCCAAGGCTTCGCCATTGCGCACCACGGGCACAATCTTGAATACTCCTGGCAAGTCTATTTCAAGGCCAAAGAATCTCTCTTGCCCCATCTGCTTGATCGTATGCCGCAAGACATAACGCCGCTGGAACCGGGGTACCTCCAATCGCCTGCTCAGAAAATACGAAGCAAACTCGCCTGCGTAATGATATCCGGTACTATATTCGATCAACCTCGCGTATAGATCACCAGGACAGCGCCGCGTCATTTCAATGATCGCGACACCGTCACCCGAATCAATGAATTGTGTATGTAAAAGCCCATCGCATAAATCCAGATGGGCTGATATCACTTCAATTGCCGCGCGAAGAGCCAATAGTTTTCGGCTGTCATAATCATCACATAGATGCGATGTATCAACCGCAAAGGGATTATAGCGTGATCCTTCGCGAACAATGAATGCGCGCTGAACGGCACCAGCATTCAAGAAGGCTGTATAGCTATGAAGATCACCTTCAATGAACGTCTCGCAAATTATCTCGCCTCGCGGACTATGGGTCATTGCCGATCTCACAGCCACATCCACGGCCTTGGTATCCGCCGCGTCAAAGATCGTCACTCCACGTCCACTAAAGCTATCCGCCGGTTTGCAAATGAATCTTCCGGATTTTGGTAAGCTTCTAATATCCACCGCACGGGGTGCCGGAACATCAAGATCACGGCATAAGCGGCGAAACAGCGGCTTATTGTTGAGAATGTCGTTTGTTTCAGGCGAAAGCCAATAGCTTCCCTGCTGTTTGAGCTGAACAAAGCTTGCCATCGACACATCGGTGCATCCGGGAATTACAGCCCCAAACCCATGTTCCTTGACGCATGACTGAACCAGAGCCGCATCCCCATAATTGGCGCAGATCCAATTCTCCCTGTAAGCAAGGGCAAGAGGATCTTCAGCGCGGTTTCCCATGGTCCAGACATCGCAGCCGATATCAGTCAGGTATTCGTGGATGGGGACAGCGCTGAAAGCTGCGTCAAGCAGCAAGACCTTCAATCTCTTTCCCCTTTACTGGCTGGCGAAAAACAACTTCGACTGAAAAGATTCATCGCGGATGATTTCGCGAGAGGAGTGCGGCGCGAAAACATCAGCAGGCCTGGAACACGGCCGCGATAAGGTCAAGATGCGCTTCCGTAACGCCGGAATGAAAAGGCAGACAAAGGACCTGGTGCTTTGCCACTTGTGCATAAGGCCGTGCACGCTTTGAAATGATAGGCATGTTTCTATAAGGTTCATAATCCGTACAAATCGGATAGAAATATTTGCGCGCAAAGATTCTTTTTTCTGCCAATCTTTCCTTGAGCTCGTCGCGATTAAGGCGTGACTTCTCCTGATCAATCCGTACTAGTAAATATTGTTCGGATTGGGTTATATGTTCCGCGACCTCCCGCAAAAGGACGCCATTCAAACCACCTAAGACCTGCCGGTAGCGTTGCCTAAGCCCTTTACGTTTTTCTCTCTCACCCTCGAAAATATCCAGGTTCAGCAGCCCAATAGCTGCCTGGAGCTCATTCATCTTGCCATTGATGCCGACAGAGACAACCTCCTCCTCATTCTTGATGCCAAAATTTCGGAGAAGATAAATGCGTTCCTGATCTTCGCGCCTGTTGGTGGTAACAAGCCCGCCCTCTAGCGTATTGAAAAGCTTGGTCGCGTGGAAAGAAAACACCGAAGCGTGTCCAAGTGACGCGACGGGACAACCATTCCAATAGGCGCCAAAAGCATGCGCTGCATCATAGATCAGCTTCAAGCCATGCAGGTCGGCCAGGCGCTGCAAAGCGCCATGATCACAAATGCAACCATAAACATGAACACCCAAAATGGCCGAAGTTCGCGGTGATATTGCTAATTCGACTGCTTCTGGATCAATCGTCAGATCATCTTCCTTGATGTCCACAAAGACAGGACGCAGATTATTCCAAGCGATCGAATGGGCAGTTGCCGCAAAAGTCATTGGGGTGGTGATTACTTCGCTTCCTGGCGGAAGTTCGAAAAGTTTTAGTGCTACCAGAAGGCCAATCGTTGCATTGTTAAATAATTTGGCAGTCGGGACATGCAGTAAAGCGCCTAGCCTGTTTTCAAGTTCCAGACTGAACGGTCCATGATTAGTTACATATTTAGACGCCCAGATTTTCTCGATATAGGGATTCAGAGCAGTTTGATCCGGCAGTAACGGTTGGCTCACGTAAAGGGGTGCCGCGGCCCCAGGACCATTGGCGATGTCTAAATCGGCTCCCGCAGCCGAAATCAATTCCTGGGCGCTCAATGCGACACCTCAACCTCACTACGCGTTTCGATCGATCGCTTTATTGCCTCAATCACACGCATATTCTCAAAACCCTCCTCGGCCGGAACCAGAAGCTGGACTTGGTCTAGTACAACAGCCTCGAAATGCGCGAGTTGCCGCGCAAGATTATCGGCCGTTTCGGTCATTAGGCTGCGCATTTCAAAGGGAGACCACCATGATGGTGTCTGGTCTTGTGCGTAAAAGCGCGCCCGCATCGTTGGAAAGTCAAGGGAGCCATTGGTTCCGGCAAAATGATAGCACGCAGTATTGGATGATCTTGGGTAGGCTGGGTTTTCCCCAGTGGTCAGCTCCCAACTTCTGTCGCTGGCAGCCATGTCTGAAAGGAGAAAAGTGCCAAGGGCGCCGTTTTGAAATCTGAGATTAATGGCAGCGGTATCCTCAACCTCGAAACGTCGGCGTGCATGGCTCGCCATGGCCGAAACAGCGGAGATGGGTCCGCAAAGGAACCGCAGAATTCCGATTTCATGGATAAGATTGATCAGAATGGGTCCGCCACCCGCCTTGGACCGCCAAGGGCCTTCTTCGAAGTAATGCTCAGGTTTGCGGAAAGCCGCGGCACCTTGAACGGCTGTGAGGTCACCAAATTCCCTGGACCGCATGAAACTCCGGGCGCTGCTCAACATGGCACTATAGGTTCGATGGTGCCCAACAAGAACTGGTACATTAAGCCTTCTTGCCTCAGAACAGATCAGGGCTGCACTGCCAAGATCTGAAGCGAGAGGTTTCTCTACCAAAACGGGAATCCTACGCCTCAAGCAAGCCATCACCTGCGGCAGATGGAATTCATTCGGTGATGCGATAATTGCGGCATCGAAGGAATTTTTGGCTAAGGCGTCTTCCAAGGAAGAATAAAGAGGCAAGTCCCGTTCTGCCGCGAAGGTGATGTTTTCTGGGTGGGGGGGCGCCACGATCCCTACCAGCAGGCTACGGTCGGACTGGGCAAGAAGCTGCGCGTGCTTTCTACCGATGAGCCCCGGTCCAGAAAGAAGAACCCTCATGCGCTTACCCAGCCCAGCGCCGGCACGACGATTTTTGGGTTTGGGCTCCATGAACTATCTCACCCCGGACCGCGCATTTCTGTCAGAAAATATCTACACTGTCTTTCGCATCCATGAAAGCCTGCAGGTGTAATAGTATCAACGCTTATAAATGACGAAACCCGGTGGTTTTTAAGCCTTATGCCGAGCAGGCGATTGATGCCGGCCCAATCAAGCACATGGGCGAATTTCTCGGCAGCGCCTGGCAGATGCAGCGGCTGCTGATCATAATATTCGGCGAAGAAGCGCTCTGGCGGCATCGGCGCCAGGATATCGGCCAGGGTCATGCTCATGGCGCCTTATATCAGAGGAAACGGGGCCTACGCGAGAGGCCGGGGGTGGACGCCGCGCGGGGAATCGGGCGCTAATGGTCGGGAACTCACGGGGTGATGAGATGCGGCTTTGGTACCAATCCCTGACCCGACCGGATGCCTGGCCGACCTATGCCAAGGCCCTGCGGCGTGTACTGGATTCCTCAGCCGATCCGGGCACGGAAATCGCCATCCATGGCATTGAAAAGCGCGGCGGCATTGGCGACCAGTATCGCTATCTCGAATTCATCGAAACCGGTGAGGTGCTGGAAAACGTCACCCGCGCTGAGGCTGAGGGCTTCGACGCCGTATTGCTTGGCAATATCGTGGACCCTGGGCTGCGGATTGCCCGTGAAATCGCCGGCATCCCCGTGCTGGGGTTATGCGAATCCGCGCTGCTGACCGCCTGCCAGATGGGGGCTTCCATTGGTATTGTCTTCTCAAACGATAAGCACGAAGCGCGCGTGGCCGAGAATATCCGAGGCTATGGCTTGGCCGGGCGCGTGGCCGCTACGGCGCGGATGGATGTGGCGAAGCTGACCGATCTGGAGGCCGCTTTTTCGCCAGGCGCGGTGCGCGATTGCGTTCTCGCGCAATTCCACAAGGCGGCCGAGGATTGCGTGGCACGCGGGGCGGAGGTGGTGATCCCGGCCGTTGGGGTGGCGATGGTGCTGCTATTTGAAGCGGGCGTGCATGAAACCGCGCGCGGTGCGCCGGTGCTGTGTGGGCCTTTGGCACTGGTGCAGCAAGGGCAGGCGGCGGTGAAGCTGAAGCGCGCCATGGGTGGGCGCTTCACGAGCCGACGCGGCGCCTATGGCCAACCGCCGCCGGCGCAGATTGTGGAGCTGCGCCGGTATTACGGGGCGATTTATCCGGCGGTCGAAAACTAGGCCATGCTTTGTTGATTCGGAACCGAGATTCCCGAATCGGGGCGGTTTCTGATTGATGCGCCGCGCGTGTCGAGACAATCCGGCCGATCGCTGCCGCATTGCAGTTCAACGCATCATATGTCTCCAAACGGCGAAAGTGGCTGCGCGAGACGGGGGGATGATAAGCCCCGCGCCCTGAGCGGTAGGAGTGCGAACCCGCTGCAGTCGCAGATCGCGGGGGAGCCTTTCACCGCATGCGGCCTGACAGTGGAACTGGCCGCGCCGAGCATAGTTGTCCCTGCATGGCGAACGCTGAGGGCCTATAGCCGCGACCCGAATCGTATCGAGCAGCTCTTCGGCAGCCCAAATCACCTCATTCGCGCCGCACAGCCAGGCCCCATCGAAAAGACTTGCTGCATGTTCGGCGCGCTAATTGGCATTGTCAGCCGAAGCGAGTGCAGCAACTATCCCGCCAACTCCTCCGGTAGCGCGCAAATCCGCTGCCTGACCAGCCAGGTGGAAAAGCGCGGATTGGCGGTCAGCATGGCGAAGGGAATGACGCCGAGCAGGCTGATCAGCACTGGCGCCGCGATGAGCAGCGTGGTGAAGGACACAGACGCAAAAACGAAGGTGAGCACAAAGCCTGCCAATGTCGGCGCCCAGAATTGCTTGAAAGCATCCGCAAGGCTGATGCCGCGTTCGCTGCGATTTTGCGGCGCCCAGCCCATGCGCATACCGAAGGGCATCGCGAGCAGAAACAGGCATTGGCTCATCAATCGCGCCGGTTCCATGAAGGCGGTGAAGACCATTTCGGCCAAAGCGCCGCGCAGGAATTGCGCCCGCCCGCCATAGCGTGCGGCCAGATCGGGCTTCAGCAAAACCTCAACATAGCCGGCAAGTTTCGCGGCGTAATGGCAGCACCAACCCGCAATAAGCAGCGCGAGCAAGGCGCCAATCGGCGTGGTATCGCCCCCACTACTCAGCCCATTCCAGGCAGCAAGCAACAGGATCGCGACATAAAAAGGCGCGCTCAGGAACAGCAGAATCGCCTGAATCAACTGCCAACGCGCCATGGGTGTCAGGCCCGGCAGGCGCAGCAGCGCCAGATATTGCATATTGCCTGCGGCCCAGCGCAGATCGCGCGTGATGAAATCACTGTAGCTTGGCGGATTGCCTTCGCTGCTGCCTTCATCATCCGGCAGCACGCGCACCTTCCAGCCTGCGGCATGCAGGCGCGTTGCCTCTACCTGGTCGTGTGAGAGGATATGCGACCCATCAGGCAGGGTTTCCAATCGCGCATGGGCGCGAAAGGGCGCGATGCGGATGACGGCGTTATGCCCCCAATAAGGCCCCTCATCACCTTGCCACCAGGCTTGCCCAGTGGCCCAGGCGCGCATGCCGTGGCGCATGCCGAATTGAAACAGCCGCGGAAACCCGGCCTTGGTGGGGCGCCCATGAATCAATTGCTGCAGGATCGCAAGCTTCGGGTCCGCTTCCATGTAAGCAACCAGGCGCAGCACCGCAGTTGCCGTCATTTCCGAATCCGCATCCAGGCACAGCATGAATTCATGCCCATCCGCGTGATGGTCCAGAAACTCCATCACATTGCCGGATTTGAAGCCGGTATTTTGTGCGCGGCGCCGGTAATGGATCGCAATGGGTCGCGCTGCGGCAAAGGCGCGACAGGCGACTTCCTCGGCCACCGCATCAGCGCCTTCGGGTGTGTCTGACAGGAACCAGAGCGAAAAGCGCTCCGCCGCGCCCGCGGCTGAGAGGCCCGAGAGCAAGCGCGCAAGTGGCGGCAGCACCAGTGCCATGTCTTCGCGCCGGATGCAGATGGCAATGGCGGTGCTGGCTTGCGGCAAGCCACGCCGCGCGGCGGCAAGCGCGGGCAGCACGGCGGCCACTGGGCTGCGCGCAAACAGGAGAATGCTGAGCCCGATCAGCGCATTGCCGGCCGAAATCGCGGCCCAGGGCAAAGTTCCCGCGATGCAGACCAAGATCAGGATTTCCGCCACCGTCCAGCCACCGGGCGCAAGCGTTACCCAGGCAAGCCAGAACAGCCCGACCATGATGGCCAAGGCCAGGGCAAGAAAGGCGATACGTCGCGGCAGGATGGGTGCTTCGGTCACGGCGCACGCTTATGCCGTGACCGCGGCGGCTTGGCGATACTTCGGTGTGGCTAGGAGCCTGTCTGAGAATTCCCTAGTTTCTTCTCTGTAATTCTGATTCATTTGTTTTCATGAGCAAGACTTTCCGAGCGTGGGATGTGGACCAGGGGTGGCTACTTCCTGCTTCGCTGCATCAGTTTGTACCCCCCG
>JADCFN010000063.1 GCA_020249505.1 Roseomonas sp.
ATTGTCGCCCGCCTGGCCCTGATCCAGCAGCTTGCGGAACATTTCAACGCCGGTCACCGTCGTCTTCACCGTCGCCTTCAGGCCGATGATTTCAACTTCTTCACCAACGCGCACAATCCCGCGTTCCACACGACCCGTCACCACCGTGCCGCGGCCAGAGATCGAAAACACGTCTTCAATCGGCATCAGGAAGGGACGGTCCACCGGGCGCTCAGGCTGCGGAATATAGGCATCCACCGCTTCCATCAGCTTCAGAATCGCCTGCTCACCCTTCTCAGGATCGCGGTCTTCCAGCGCGCACAGCGCCGAGCCATGGATGATGGGGATGTCATCGCCCGGGAACTGATAGCTGCTCAGCAGTTCACGCACTTCCATCTCAACAAGCTCAAGCAGATCAGGATCCGCCATATCAACCTTGTTGAGGAACACCACCAGCGCCGGCACGCCAACCTGGCGCGCGAGCAGGATGTGTTCGCGCGTCTGCGGCATCGGGCCGTCGGCGGCGGACACCACCAGGATCGCGCCATCCATCTGCGCCGCACCCGTGATCATGTTCTTCACGTAGTCGGCGTGGCCGGGGCAATCCACATGCGCGTAGTGACGGTTGGCGGTTTCATATTCCACATGCGCCGTGGAAATCGTGATGCCGCGCGCGCGTTCTTCCGGCGCCTTGTCAATCTGATCATAAGCCGTGAAGGTCGCCCCACCCGCCTTCGCCAGAACCTTGGTGATCGCCGCCGTCAGCGACGTCTTGCCATGGTCCACATGCCCGATCGTCCCGATGTTGCAGTGCGGCTTGTTCCGCTCAAATTTCGCTTTGGCCATGGCCTTTTCCCGCTACCCTCATTGAACCGTTCACGAAACAACCCCACGCGCCCGCTGGAGCGGGTGACGGGGATCGAACCCGCACAACCAGCTTGGAAGGCTGGGGCTCTACCATTGAGCTACACCCGCGCCGAAGCGCTGTTCCCAACCCCCCTGCCCGTGCCTTGACGCATGCCAAGACCGACAAGGGCTGATATGGAGGGGGTTGGATTCGAACCAACGTAGGCGCAAGCCAACGGATTTACAGTCCGTCCCCTTTAGCCACTCGGGCACCCCTCCACAGCCGCTCGCCCGTAACCGGGGCTGGCGGGAGCGGGCGGACTATCCGCATTGGCGCTTGCCTGTCAACGGATGAGGCGGAAAAACGCCAAAGGTTTTCATTCTGGCGCACTCGGCGCATCATGGGGGGGATGCAACGCCCCCCGAAGCGGCCCCCTGGCCGCGCCCGCCCGCAAGGCCCCGCCCCGCAATCGCCCTCGCGCCGCCCGCGCTTTGAGGATAAGGCCGAAGCGCCGCGCGGGTACCGCAGCGCCCCAGGGCGCTTCCAGGAGCAGGAAGCCCCGCCGCCCCGTGGCCGCCGCGTGGCTGGCCCTGCTCCGATGGAAGCCGAGGGGCCCGCCCCACCGCGCCCCGGCGCTGGCGCTGGTTCCGGCGCCTTTTGGCTTTATGGCGAACACGCGGTGGCTTCCGCCATTCGCAACCCGCGCCGCAAGACCCGCCGCCTGCTGGTGACGGAAGATGCGGAAAAAAGCCTGCGCGCCGCGTTGAACCGCCCCTGGCGCCTGCCGCCTGAACGCATTGAACGCCAGCGCTTTGGCACCTTCCTGACCGAAGATGCTGTGCATCAGGGTGTCGCGCTGCTGGTGGAACCGCTGGAGCCTGTCGCCCTGGAAGATGCCATCGCCGCTTCCGATGGGCCGGTGCTGCTGCTGGACCAGGTGACGGACCCGCGCAATGTTGGGGCGATTCTCCGCTCGGCGGCGGCTTTCGGTGCGGCCTGTGTGGTGCTGCAGGATCGCCATGCGCCGCCCGAGACCGGCGCACTCGCCCGCGCTGCATCAGGCGCCTTGGATATTGTGCCGGTGGTGCGGGAAGTGAATCTCTCCCGCGCCATTGCCAGCCTGCAGAAATCCGGTTTTTGGGTGATGGGCTTAACCGGGGATGCAACGCGAACCCTGGCGGAAGCGCGGCCGCGCGACCGGCGCGTGGCACTGGTGCTGGGCGCGGAAGATACCGGGCTGCGCCGGCTGCAACGCGAAACCTGTGATGAGTTGGTGCGCCTGCCGATTACACCCGCCATGGAAAGCCTGAATGTGGCGGCGGCGGCGGCAGTCGCGCTTTACGAAGTGATCCGCGACGCCTGAGGAAAACGGGGGAGTTGCCTCCCCCGTTGAAATCTCACTTTTCCTTCGCAGCGATGATGGCGCCGGAAAGGCTTTCCGGAATCCGCTGTGTCCAGCGGCCGCAATCCACTTGCGTCACGAAATCCAGCACGGCGCGGTTGAACGCATCCGGGTCTTCCAGATTCATGGTGTGGCCGCATTTCGGCATGACCAGAAGCGCGCTGCTCATGATGCTGCGCTTCAGGAACAAAGATGGCTCTAACGTGGGGTCATCCTCATCACCGGCGATCACCAGCGTTGGCACCTTCATCTGCTTGAAGCCGGCTTCCAGATCGAACAATGATGGCCTCTCGCGCTGCACGCCCTGCATGGTGAGCGCCGAGCCTTCGGTTGAATGTTCCGCAAGCTGGGTCTGGAATTCCTTGAACCCGCGCGGGTCTTTTTCTTCGAACACCAGGCGCGTCGGGCCGCGGGAATAGATATCGGCCATCTTATCCATGCCCTCGGCGCGGATGCGCGCGGCGGTAGCATCAACCTCGGCCCGGAACTGGTCACGCTTGCCGGGTGCCGCGCCATAGCCAACGCCGGCGGCGACCAGGCTGCGGGCCAGTTGCGGATGGCGAAGCCCCAGATGCAGCGTGGCAAAGGCGCCCATGGAAAGCCCGACCACATGGGCCGGCGCCAGATTGAGGCCCTTGATCACGGCGGCAATGTCATCCGTCGCGCGGTCCTGGCTATAGGAAGCCGCCGAATTGGGCACTGCAGAAGGCGGATAGCCGCGCGCATTGAACACCACGCAGCGATAGCGGCGGGAGAAAAACCGCATCTGCAATTCCCAGGAACGCGAATCGCCCGCGAATTCATGGACGAAAACCATGGGGGTGCCGCTGCCGGCTTCCTCATAGAATAAATCAACACCGTCATCGGTTCGCAAAAAGGGCATGGGGTCATCCTGCTCGGGGTTGTGATTGTCCCCAGAATGGGCGCGGCGTGGCGGCCCGTCCAGCGCTTGACAGGGCGGGGGGCAAGGCGCATCTGCAATCCGGACTATCAAGGTCCGGATTGCAGGAGGTTTGCCCGCGTGCTGCGGCTTTCAAAGCTGACCGATTACGCCGTCGTGGTGCTGACACGGCTGGATGACGCGGCGGATGGCGGCGTGCTGACCGCACCGGGCCTTGCCGGCGCGACAGGCTTGGCTGAGCCGACAGTCGCCAAGGTATTGAAAATACTGGCTCATGCCGGGCTGGTCGAAGGCCGCCGCGGGGCGCTTGGGGGGTATCGGCTGACCCGCCCACTGGCTGCCATACCACTGATTGAGGTGATCACCGCCATGGATGGCCCCATCGCGCTCACCGCCTGCGTGGATAATTCCTTCGGCGTTTGTGAATCCGAAAGCGCCTGCCCCGTGCGCGGGCGCTGGGACCCGGTGAATGAGGCGATACGCCGCGCACTCTCCGGGATTTCCATTGCTGATCTGGCCGGCCCGCCCGCCGTGGTGCCGCACCCCGAACCCGCTTCCCCCGTTTTTGTCGCTGGATAGAGCACAATCATGCCCGCCGTTACCGAGACCATCGAAACCGTCCAGGCCGTCACGGATTCCACCTACAAATGGGGGTTCGAGACGGATATCGAAATGGAATTCGCCCCCAAGGGGCTTTCCGAGGATATCGTGCGCTTCATCAGCGCCAAGAAGGAAGAACCGGCCTGGCTGCTGGAATGGCGGCTCCGCGCCTTCGCTGCCTGGCAGAAAATGGAAGAACCGCGCTGGCCTTCCGTGAAATATCCGCCGATTGATTACCAGGATGCCTATTACTACGCCGCGCCGAAGCAGAAGGTGGGGCCGAAATCATTGGATGAGGTGGATCCGGAACTGCTGCGCACCTATGAAAAGCTTGGCATTCCGCTGAGGGAACAGGCGATTCTGGCGGGCGTTGAAGGCGCTGGTGAGACGCCGGCGGATTCACGTATGCCAATTGCGGTGGATGCGGTGTTTGATAGCGTTTCTGTTGCCACCACCTTCAAGGATCGGTTGGAAAAGGATGGCATCATCTTCTGCCCGATTAGTGAGGCTGTGAAGACTCACCCCGAATTGGTGCAGAAATATCTGGGCTCCGTCGTGCCACAGGGCGATAATTTCTTCGCTGCTTTGAATAGCGCTGTCTTCACCGATGGCAGCTTTGTCTACATCCCGAAGGGCGTGCGCTGCCCGATGGAGCTTTCCACCTATTTCCGCATTAATGCAAAAAGCACCGGGCAATTCGAACGCACGCTGATCATCGCCGATGCGGGGTCTCATGTTTCCTATCTGGAAGGCTGCACCGCGCCGATGCGCGATGAAAACCAGTTGCATGCGGCGGTGGTGGAATTGGTGGCCATGGATGATGCCACCATCAAATATAGCACGGTGCAGAATTGGTATCCCGGCGATGCCGAGGGTAAGGGCGGGATTTATAATTTCGTGACTAAGCGCGGCGCCTGCCGTGGTGCGCGGTCCAAAATTTCCTGGACGCAGGTGGAAACCGGTTCGGCAATTACCTGGAAATACCCTTCCTGTATCTTGCAGGGCGAAGATAGTGTTGGCGAATTCTATTCAGTTGCCATCACGAACAACTACCAGCAAGCGGATACGGGGACCAAGATGTTCCATATCGGGCCGCGCACCAAATCCACCATCGTTTCCAAGGGTATCAGCGCGGGGCATGGGCAGAATACCTATCGCGGCCTGGTGCGGATTGGCGCCAAGGCCACGGGGGCGCGTAATTTCACGCAATGCGACAGCCTGCTGATTGGCGACCTCTGTGGCGCGCATACCGTGCCCTATATCGAAAACCGCTGTTTGAGCGCGAAGGTGGAGCATGAAGCGACCACGAGCAGGATCGCGGAAGATCAGCTGTTCTATTGCCGCCAGCGCGGCTTGTCGCAGGAAGATGCGGTGGGGCTGATCGTGAATGGTTTCTGCCGCGAAGTGCTCAAGGAATTGCCGATGGAATTCGCCGTGGAAGCACAAAAACTATTGCAAATCTCGCTCGAAGGGAGCGTTGGGTGATGCTGGAAATCAAGGGACTGACTGCAGAAGTTGATGGCAAGCCCATTCTGAAGGGCATTGATCTGGTGGTGCCGCAGGGTGAAGTGCATGCCATTATGGGGCCGAACGGGTCCGGCAAATCCACGCTTTCCTATGTGCTGTCTGGCCGCGATGGCTATGAGGTGACGGGCGGCACAGCCATGCTGCATGGCCAGGATTTGCTGGCGATGGAACCGGAAGAACGCGCGGCTGCTGGTGTTTTTCTGGCCTTTCAATATCCGGTGGAATTGCCCGGCGTGGGCAATGCCACCTTCCTGCGCACCGCGCTGAATGCCATTCGCCGCGCCAAGGGTGAGGGCGAATTGGACGCCATGCAATTCCTGAAGCTGGCGCGCGAACGCATGAAGGCGCTTTCGATGAATGACGAAATGCTGAAGCGCGGCGTGAATGTCGGCTTTTCGGGCGGTGAGAAGAAGCGCAATGAAATCCTGCAAATGGCGCTGCTGCAACCGAAGCTCGCTATTCTGGATGAAACCGATAGTGGGCTTGATATTGATGCGCTGAAGATCGTGGCCGATGGCGTGAATGCCATGCGCGGGCCTGATTTCTCCGCGCTGGTGATCACTCATTATCAGCGGCTTTTGGATTACATTGTGCCGGATCGCGTGCATGTGCTGATGGGCGGACGCATTGTGCGCTCAGGCGGGCCGGAATTGGCGAAGGAGCTGGAAGCGCAGGGTTACGGCGCCATCCAGGCCGCGGCGTGACAGCGGCACCACAACCAGGCGCGGCAGGCTTCCTCGCGCGCTATCAGGGCCTCAAGGATCATCTGCCGGGCGCGCGGCTGCCTTGGCTGGCGGCGCTGCGTGACGATGCGGCGGCGCATGTCGCGGCGCGCGGTTTTCCGACACGGCGGGTGGAGGCGTGGAAATACACAGACCTTTCGCCTGTCGCGCAGGCGGGTTTTGCTGAGCCGCTGACGGCCGTTGCCGGCGCGTTGACGCTGCCAAAGCCACGCTGCGCGGCGCGGGCAGTGTTTGTAGATGGGCGCTTTCGCGCTGATCTTTCGGCGTTGGACGGGCTTGCCTATCGCGCGGCTTCTGTGGCGCAGCATTTGAATGTGCTGGAAGGCATGCTTGGCGCGCTGGCGCCTTTGTCCGAGCATCCCATGACGGCGCTGAATACGCTGATGTTCGAAGATGGCTTGTTCTTGGATGTGCCGGCAGGTGTGGATGCTGGGCATTTGGAATTGCTTTCCATCGCCGTTGATCCCGGCCGCCCCTTCGCTTTCCATCCGCGCCATGTGATCCGCCTTGGCGCAGGTGCCAAATTGACGCTACTGGAAAGCGCCATCGGTGGCAGCGCGCAATATCTGCACAATCCAGTGTTTGAGATTGATCTGGCGGAAGGCGCGGTGCTCACGCATGGGCGCGCGCAACAGGAAGGCGAAGGCGCCTTTCATCTTTCCATGATCCATGCACGCATTGCGGCTGATGCGCGTTATGACACCATGGCGGTTTCCGCCGGTGCGCGGCTGACCCGGATGGAAATCCATGCGGCGCTGACCGGCCCCAAGGCATCCTGCCACATGAATAGCGCGCAATTGGCGGCAGGCCGGGCGGTGGTGGATACCACCACGGCGCTGGATCACGCCGCGCCGGATTGCGCCAGCCGGCAGACCTGCAAGACAGTTTTGGCAGGTCAATCTCGCGGCGTGTTTCAGGGCAAAATTTTGGTCCGCCGCGAAGCACAAAAGACCGATGGTTATCAGATGAACCAGGCTTTGCTGCTTTCAGAAGAAGCCGAGATGGATAGCAAGCCTCAGCTTGAAATCTATGCTGATGACGTGAAGTGCAGCCATGGTGCCACCATCGGCGCTTTGGATGCGGATAGTCTTTTTTATCTGCGTTCGCGCGGCGTGCCGGCGGATCAGGCGCGGTCCATGCTGGTGCAAGCCTTCCTGCATGAAGCCTTTGAAGGGCTGGAAGATGATCTGCTGCGCGAAGCGCTGACGGAGGCCGTGGATGGCTGGTGGGTCCGACATGGGGCAGCCTCATGAGTTTTGATGTCCAGCGCATCCGGCAGGATTTCCCGATCCTGTCGCAGCCGCAACACGGCAAGCCCCTGGTGTTTCTTGATTCCGGTGCGAGTGCGCAAAAGCCCCGCGCGGTGATTGATGCCATGACGCGCTGCATGGAAACGGCTTATGCCAATGTCCATCGCGGCGCCTATCGGCTTTCCGAAGTGGCGACCGATTCTTACGAAGCGGCGCGCGGTGCAGTGGCGCGCTTCATCAATGCCCCCGATGCGCGGGAAGTGGTTTTCACCCGCAATAGCACGGAAGCGATCAATCTGGTCGCGCATAGCTGGGGCCGCGGCGTGATGCGCCCGGATCAGGCGGTGCTGATCTCCGAGCTTGAACACCACGCCAATATCGTGCCTTGGCAAATGCTGCGCGATGATCGCGGCAATCCCCTGCGCGTTTGCCGCGTAACCGATTCCGGCGAATTGGATATGGAAGACCTGGCCGCCAAGCTTGCCGATGGCAAGGTGGGGCTGGTCGCGCTCGCGCATATGTCCAATGTGCTTGGCACCGTGACACCGGTTGAGCGTGTGGTAGCTTTGGCGCATGCGCATGGCGCCAAGGTTTTGCTGGATGGATCGCAAGCTGTGGTGCATCGGCGTGTGGATGTTGCAGCCATTGGCTGCGATTTCTACTGCTTCACCGGCCATAAGCTTTACGGGCCCACCGGCATTGGCGTGTTGTGGGGCAAGCTGGAACACCTGGATCGCATGCCACCCTTCCTGGGTGGTGGCGATATGATTGAAAGCGTAAGCTTCGAAAAATCCACCTGGGCCAAGCCGCCAGCGCGGTTTGAAGCCGGCACGCCCGCTATCATTGAGGCGGTTGGGCTGCATGCGGCGATTGACTATGTGACCGCGATTGGCATGCCGGCCATTGAAGCGCATGAACGCGCCTTGGTGGATCACGCCATGCGCAAGCTATCAGACGTGCCGGGCCTGACGCTGCTCGGACGCGCACAAGATCGCGGCGGGGTTTTTGCCTTTGCTCTCGACAATGCCCATCCGCATGATCTTTCCACGCTGCTCGATCGCGCAGGCATTTGCATCCGCGCCGGGCGGCATTGCGCGGAACCGCTGCATACGCGCTTTGGCGTGGAACAGGGCACGGCGCGCGCTTCCTTCGGGCTTTATACAACGCCGGAGGAGGTGGATTACCTCGCCGGCGCGCTGGTCAAGGCGCGGGAGTTCTTCGCATGAGCGGCGGCGATTTCTTCGGAGATTTGCGTGACCTTTATCAGGAAGTGATCCTGGATCATGGCCGCAAGCCGCGCAATTTCCGCAGGCTTGAAGATGCCGATCGCACATCACGCGGCGACAATCCCATGTGCGGTGACCGCATGGAGCTTTTCCTGAAAATGACGCCGGATGGGCATATTGCCGATGCCGCGTTTCAGGGCCGCGGCTGCGCGGTTTCCATGGCCAGCGCCTCTCTCATGACCGAAACCGTGAAGGGCAAAACGCCGGAGGAAGCGCAGGCGCTTGGTACCGCCTTTCGTGATTTGGCGATGACCGGCCAATGCCCAGCCTGCGCGGCTTCGCTGGAAGACGCCATGGAAAGGCTGACACCGCTTTCTGGCGTGCATGAATTTCCAAGCCGGGTGAAATGCGCAACACTCGCCTGGCATACGCTGAACGCTGCCCTTGCCGGCGCGAAGGAGGCGAGCAGTGAGTGACGACGCCACCAAGACCGAAACACCCGTGCATGCCGCCTGGACTCCCGAAGGCGAGGTGAAGCCGCCCGCGCAGGCCGTTACGGAAGACGCCGTGATTGGTGCGATTTCAACCGTGTTCGATCCGGAAATCCCCGTGGATATCTATCAACTCGGCCTGATCTATGCCGTTGAGATCGCTGATGACGGCAAGGTAAAGGTGGAAATGACACTTACCACGCCATCCTGCCCTTCGGCGCAGGAATTGCCGCACCAGGTGGAAGAAGCCGTCCGCGGGGTGGAAGGCGTTTCCGATGTGCTGGTGGAAGTGGTCTGGGATCCGCCCTGGGATCATTCCCGCATGAGTGAAGATGCGCGGCTCGCGCTCAATATGTTTTGAGGTGATGGCATGAATGCAACCATCGAAGCCAAACCCGCACGGCGCGCCTTGCCGCCGCTGATGTCATTGACCGATGGCGCAGCGGAACGCCTGCGCGCGCTTTACGCGAAGGGCGAACAGGGCAAGTTCCTGCGCATTGCCGTGAAGACCAAGGGCTGTTCTGGCCTTTCCTATGATCTTTCCTGGGTGGATGCGCCAAGTGCGGGCGATGAAGGTGTCACCGATAAGGGCGTGACCGTGCTGGTGGACCGCAAGGCCACGCTATTCCTGATCGGCACCGTGATGGATTATGAGGTGAAGACCATGTCAGCCGGCTTCACCTTCACCAACCCGAATGAAAAAGGCCGTTGCGGCTGCGGCGAAAGCTTTCACGTTTGATCGTGTGTCAGACCGTGCCCAACCAATCCGCCGCGACAAAGCGGTAGCCATTGCCTTCCTTCGCCAAATAACCATTGGCGGGGAAGGGGAAGTGATAGCCGGTGATGCGGATGCGGTCCGTCGCCACACGGTCAAAAATGCGTCGCCGTGAGGCTTCGGCCAGTACCGGGTCGAAATCGAAAATGATGTGAAAATCCGGCCGGCGCGCGAATAGGTCAGGTCGGTTGCTGGTATCGGCCACGAACATCATCTGCTCTGCGCCATCGGCGATGTGATAGGCGGTATGGCCTGGTGTGTGGCCATAAGCCGCAACGGAACGCACACCTGGGATCACTTCAGCATCAGGCCCAATCCTGCGCATGCGTGCTGCGTAAGGCGCCAAGCGACGGGCACTATTGGCGAAATTTGCGCGTTGGAATTCAGGGGTCCGCGTTTCATTCGTGGCATCACCCCACCAGGCGATTTCCGCTTCCGGCACGATGATTTCGGCATTGGGGAAGGCTGCTGCGCCTGTGGGGTCTTGCAGGCCATTCACATGATCGGGATGGAAGTGGCTCATCACCACACGCGTGATCTTGGTGGGATCAATGCCCGCAGCCTGCATATTGGCGATCAAGTGCCCAAAAGGTCTGCCCGGCGCCGTGGCGCCCACTCCACTATCGAAGACCACTAAATCCCGCCCGGTATCAAGGAAGGTTATATTGATGGGAATGAACAGCCGATCCGTGGGAAGGAAGCCATCACGAAGTGCGGCCTGCACCTCGGCCAGCGGGGCATTAACAACGGAACCTTCAACCGGGCGCACAAAAAAACCATCATGCACCGTCGTCACGGTAAAGGATCCGACCTTGAAGCGATAAAAACCCGGCGCCTGGGCCTGCGGTGCCGGCGCGGTTTGGGCCAGGGCAGGATGCATGATGGCCGGGCCCGCAAGTAGCGCGCCGCCCGCAAGAAAAATGGAACGGCGAATGAACTGCATGGCGTTACTCTCCTGGCTGTTTGATGAGAGGATAAAGCTACCCTTCGTCACTATCCTGAATTGCGCCCTTGTTAAAGCGAATTCGGTGTCTCTGGCAGCGTGCCCTTGCGCAGAACCGCCACTTTCACGGAGTGGGCCGCATTCCGTAATTCTGCCGTACCCAGGAGTTCGGGGCGATTTGCATCAATAAAGTCAAACAGGAAGCAAGGCTTAGCCCGCCTCTTTGGCGAGAAACTGCACTAGGACAGCAATCGCCGCCATCAGATCATCGGTTTCCATTGCCTCATGCGGATTGTGGCTACCGTTTTGATTGCGTACCAGTAGCATCCCCGTCTTCACGCCGGCCGCGGCAAAATTATTCGCATCATGCGTGCCGGGGCTATAAAGTTTTGTGGCCTTGATGTCGCAAGAAGCTGCGGCATCGGCAAGGCCCGTCACCAGCGTTCCATCCATCAGCCCAGGCGCGGCGCTGCTGCGCTCACCAAGTGTGATGGTCACACGCCGGCGCGCCGCGACCGTGGCCACAATCGCCTGTAGCTTGGCCTCAAGCGCCACAAGATGCGCCGCATCATAGGCGCGCAGATCGAGGCTCATTTCAAAATCGCCTGAAACGGCGGTCAGTGAATGCCGATCCACCGGCGTATGAAACCGCCCAATCGTCACTGCCATGTGCCGGCCGGCGACCTCTTCTTCGAGCCAAAGTTTCTCCAAACACAGCGACAAATCCGCCCCGGCTAAAGCGGCATCTCGGCGAAAGCGATGCGGCAGGCCGGTATGCGCATCCTCACCCGTGATACGAATGAAGGGATGGCGGAGATTGCCCGGATTGGCGAGGCAAATGGCTATCGGCACATCTGCCTCAATCAATTGCGGCGCCTGTTCGATATGCACTTCCAGATAGGCGCCAATCGCGGCGGGATCGCGCAAGGGCTTGCCCTGCCTAAGCTGCGCCGGATCACCGCCCGCAACTGCGATGCTTTCGGCCAACGTCTTGCCGGTGCGCGCATGGCGCAATTCCAAAGCCCCCGGCGGCAGGCGCGCCAGCAAACAGCGGCTGCCAATCAGGCCAAGCCCGAACCAGACCGCTTCCTCACAGCGCAGCGCCAGCACTTCGATATCACGGCGCGGCGTGATGCCTGCGACCTGCAGTGCCGCAACGGCGCCAATACCGGCAATCACGCCCGCCGCGCCATCGAAATTGCCGCCCTGCACAATGCTATCCAAGTGGGAACCGATGATGATTGTCGGTGCCTCAGGCTTCTCAGCCGCCCAGCGGAGTGAAAGATTGGCGCCGGCGTCAATGCTCGCCTGCATGCCAAGCGCCTCGCCAGCCTTGCGGATCAAATCCTGCGCGGTATTTTCGCCGCGCCCATAGGCATCGCGCGTAATGCCGGGCGGGTCAGCACCAATCGCCGCTACGCCATCCAATAATTGTTGCACCAGCGGCTTTTGCGCCGCGATCGCCTCATTCAATGTCATGCCGCCATGGCCTTTGCATCATTCAGCACCATATCGGCGGCTTTTTCGCCGATCATGATGCAGGGCACATTGGTATTGCCGGAAGTGAGCGCCGGCATGATGGAAGCATCCGCCACGCGCAGCCCGGCAATGCCATGCACGCGAAGTGCCGCATCAACAACTGCCATGGGATCATTCCCCATCTTGCAGGTGCCAACAGGGTGATAGGTGGTCTCCCCCACCTGCTTGACCCATTCGATGATCTCCTCATCGCTTTGCCGCGCAGGCCCCGGCGCCACTTCGGTCAGCTGCAGCGGTGCCATCGCCGGCGCATACATCATGGAACGTGCGATTTGAATCGCGCGCACCGTCAGCGCCGCATCCACGGGCGATGAGAGGAAATTGAAATGGATCGCCGGCGGCGTCTTGGGATCGGCCGAGGTAATATGGATATTCCCCTTGCTTTCAGGCCGCATGACATGGGCGTAACAGGTCATGCCCGATTGCGCGGCGATACGCGGCCCATTTGGTCCCGATTCGGTGAAGGCCGGCACCCAGCCAAGCAAAAGATCAGGCGCTTCAAGCCCTTCGCGGGAGAATACAAACGCGCGGATCGGGGCCGCCACAGCACCCAACATGCCCTTACCAGTCAGCGCATAGCGCAAAGCCTGCTGCACCAGGCCAAGCCCGCGCCCGCGATCATTCAGCGTATAGCCCTTCGTACCCACCGCCCAACGTGTCCGCGGCGCGTAATGGTCACGCAAATTCTCGCCAACACCTGGCAGCGCATGCAGGGTTTCAATGCCCAGCGCCTGCAAGCGTTCCGGCTGACCAATCCCTGATAATTCCAGCAATTGCGGCGAATTGATCGCGCCGCCGCTGATGATGACCTCTCGCCCCACCTGCGCGTCCTGCGCCTGGTCGCCCTTCCGGTAGCGCACACCCACGCAGCGCCTGCCTTGGAAGATCAGCTTTTCCGCGAGTGCCCCGGTTTCGATATGCAGATTGGCGCGGCCACGGATTGGGTCCAGATAGCAGGCGGCGGTGCTCATGCGCCGCCCGCCTGAAATGCTGGCCTGGCTCATCGCGATGCCATCCTGCTGCGCGCCATTGTAATCCGGGTTGTGGCGAATGCCGACCTCTCCGGCAGCCTTGATCAGCGCCTGGAAAATTGCCTCACGCGGTTCGGGATTGGTGACGCGCAGCGGCCCATCCTTTCCGCGATAGGTGGCATCACCATCGCCCTGATAGGTCTCGATCCGCTTGAAGAAGGGCAGCACATCCGCGTAGCTCCAGCCGCGATTGCCCAATTGCGCCCAGGTATCGAAATCCTGTGCCTGGCCGCGCACAAAAGCGAGGCCATTGATCGCACTTGACCCGCCCAGAATGCGCCCGCGCGGCACCGGCAGGCGCCGACCATTGGTGGTGGCTTCCGGTTCTGACGTGTAGAGCCAATTCACCTCAGGATTATTGATCATGCGCGCATAGCCCACGGGAATGCGGGTCCAGCGATAGCTGGCGGGGCCGGCTTCCAGCAGCAGTACCTTGTTGCGTTGATCGGCGGAAAGGCGATTGGCCACCACCGCGCCCGCCGAACCGGCACCGATGATGATGTAGTCATATTGCCGTTCCATGGTCGACGCCCCCTGCCTTATGCGCCTTATGAACCCATGCTGAGCGCGATGTGGCAAGATGGCGCGGGCTGGACAGCACCACAGAAAGCGCTTTCCCTTGGGTGAGAAGGAGCCATAGCATGGGTGAGACTACAAAGCGCATTCGCGCGGCCGGCGGTAAGGCCGAAAGGCTCGGCGTGGATGGTGTGGAGCTTTATGCGCTCTGCGATGGTTATCTCGACATGGAACTGTCGCGCTTTCCGGATGTAAAGCGCGGCATTGGTGATGATCTGGCCATTGCGGATGGGCAGGATCTGAACGACATGACGGTTTCAGTGAACGCCTTTCTGCTGCGCCATGGTGACAGGCTTTGCCTGATTGATGCGGGGGACGGCATTTGGCGCGGCGATACGCTTGGCCATTTGCCGCGCGCACTGGAAAAACTTGGCATTGCGCCCGATCAGATCACCGATCTTTTCATGACCCATCTGCACCGCGATCACGCCGGCGGATTGTTTCACGAAGGGCGCTTGGTTTATCCCAATGCAACCATGTATGCGGCGGCGGATGAAATCGCCTTCTGGTCGGCGCCCGAGAAGATTGATGGCGTCCAGCGCGTGCAATTGCCCATCGCCGAAGCTGCTTTGCGGGCCTATCGTGAACGCCTTGTCGTCATTCATCCTGGCGAGGAAATCCTGCCAGGTGTGGCGGTGCGTGCGCTCCCTGGGCATACGCCAGGCCAGATCGGATTTCAGCTTGGCAAGGAAAAGCCCCTGCTGATTGCCGCTGATGCGCTCCATCTGCCGGCACTGCAAATCAAACATCCCGAATGGGGCTTTCTGTTCGATGTGGATCAGGCGCAATCCCTGGCGACACGCACCGCGCTATTGGCCGAGGCCGCGCAAAGCGGCCTCAGGCTGGCTGGCGCGCATTACCCCTTCCCGGGCGTGATTGGCGTCACGCAAGGCCCGGATGGGCACGGCTTTCGCAACGCGGTGGATTAGGCGGCGCTATTCAGGTTCCGCAATGCGGTTGAGGCTGCCCCGCAGCCGATCCAGCAGGCGAAACAGTTGCACAGCTTCCTCGGTCGAGAAATCTGCAAGGGCTGCCTGGTAATAGGCGCGAATAGCCGGGCCCATCGCCGCCCATTGGCGATTGCCTTCTTCGGTCAGGCGCACATGGCGTAGCCGCCCATCGCCGCCTGCGCGGAGCCGTTCCACGAGGCCGGCCGCCACCAGCCGATCTATCACCGCAGTCAGATTCTGCCGGCTCACCATCAGGAAGGCGATCAATTCCTTGACCGTCAGTCCGGAGTCTCGGCTGGCCGGGCGGGCCAGCGCCCCCATTACCGCCCATTGCTGGGTGGTGGCGCCAAAGCCAGCCACGGCCCGCGTGCCGGTTTTGTGCAGCAGGTTAGAGGATTGATAAAGCCTGAGAAAAAGCCGATTTGCCACGTCAAAACGCGCCGCATCATCCTCGCGCGCGGTCGGGCTCTCGGGGTTGGCGATGGATAATTGCATCAATAGCTTGCCATTTCTGATTTAATATATCATAGTATTGCTATTCTGGCCCTGCCAGTCAAATCTTGTTTGAACCGAACCAGGGGGAAACATGCGCGGCCTTCAGAACAAAACGGTCATCGTCACCGGTGGCGGCGGCGGCATTGGCGGGGCCACCTGCCGGCGCTTCGGCGAAGCGGGCAGCCGCGTGGCGGTGTTTGATATCAATCCCGAAAGTGCGGCAAAGACCGCGGCAGAGATCACCCAGGCAGGTGGCGTTGCCCAGGCCTTTCGCTGCGACATTACGGATCATGAGGGCGTGAAGGCCGCTGTGGCAGCGGCGGAAGCTGCACTCGGCCCCATCAGCATTCTGGTGAATAATGCCGGCTGGGATATCTTTCGCCTGTTCAAGGACACGACGCCCGATGATTGGCAGAAGCTGATCGCGATCAACCTGACCGGCGCGCTCAATATGCATCACGCGGTGCTGCCAGGCATGCTGGAGCGCCGCCATGGGCGGATTGTGAATATCGCATCCGATGCTGCGCGCGTTGGTTCTTCCGGCGAAGCAGTTTACGCTGCCTGTAAGGCGGGTCTGGTTGGGTTTTCCAAAACCATCGCGCGTGAACATGCGCGCCATGGCATTACCGTGAATGTGGTCTGCCCAGGTGCGACCAACACGGCACTTTTCGCTGACTATAAAAGAGGCGCTGGCAATCCGGAAAAGCTGGAAGAAGCCTTCCGTCGCGCCACGCCCATGGGCCGCATCGGTGAACCGGAAGACCTGCCTGGCGCCATCCTGTTTTTCGCAAGTGACGATGCCGCCTATGTCACCGGCCAGGTGCTGAGTGTCTCGGGCGGCCTGACCATGGCGGGCTGAGGACAAGCATCATGACCTATCAGGATATTCTGTTTGAAGCACGCGATGGTGTTGCGACCATCACCATCAATCGCCCGCAGGTGATGAATGCCTTTCGTGGCCAGACCTGCGAAGAATTGATCCATGCGCTGAACCGCGCCGGCTGGGACAAATCCATCGGCGTGATTGTGCTGACCGGCGCCGGCGATCGCGCCTTTTGCACCGGCGGCGACCAAAGCGCGCATGATGGGCAATATGATGGCCGCGGCATGATCGGCTTGCCCGTTGAGGAATTGCAAAGCCTGATCCGCGATGTGCCAAAGCCCGTGATTGCACGCGTGCAGGGCTACGCCATTGGCGGCGGCAATGTGCTGGCGACATTGTGTGACCTGACCATCGCCTCGGAAAAGGCGCAATTCGGCCAGGTGGGGCCGAAGGTTGGCTCCGTGGATCCGGGTTTTGGTACGGCCTATCTGGCGCGCATCGTGGGTGAGAAAAAGGCGCGTGAGATCTGGTATCTCTGCCGTCGCTATACCGCTGCCGAGGCTGAGCGCATGGGCCTTGTGAATGTTGTCGTCCCGCATGACCAATTGGATGCGGAAGTGGCGCGCTGGTGTGCGGAAATTCTGGAACGCAGCCCAACCGCGATTGCCATCGCCAAGCGCTCCTTCAATGCGGATAGCGAGAACATTCGCGGCATCAGCAATATGGGGATGCAGGCGCTTTCCATGTATTACGATACCGAGGAATCGAAGGAAGGTGTCCGCGCCTTCAACGAAAAGCGCAAACCCGATTTCCGCAAATATCAGAAGTGATCACGCCATGACCCGCCCCTTGACGGATGACCAACGCGCCTTTCAGGAAACCGCGCAGCGCTTCACGCGGGAGAAAATCGCGCCTGGCTATATGAAGCGTGAGGCAGAGGCGCGGCTTGATCGCGCCCTGCTGCTGGAAATGGGTACGCTTGGCTTGATTGGCGCCGATTTGCCGGAACGCTATGGCGGGCTTGGTGAACCGAGCGTCACGGCGGGGCTTGCGATTGAAGCGCTCGCCTATGGTGACATCAACGTGTCTTATGTGCCGTTATTGGCCTCACTCAATGGGCAGATCATTGCGCGGCATGCGTCGCCCGAATTGGCCGGGCATTGGATTCCGCGCATCGTTTCCGGTGAGGCGCTGTTCTGCATTGCGCTGACCGAACCGCGCGGCGGATCAGATGCCGCCAATCTGGCGCTTTCGGCGCGGCGGGATGGTGATTCCTATGTGATCAAGGGCGAAAAATCCTCGATCAGCATGGCGGATCAGGCGGATGCGGCGGTGGTTTTTGCGCGCACCGGGCCGGTTGAAGCGGGTGCGCGTGGCGTATCGGCCTTTCTGGTGCCCATGAATACGCCCGGCATCAGCACCACGCGCTTCAAGGATTTGGGCAGCCATGCCATCGGGCGCGGGTCGATTTTTTTTGATGAGGTGCGTATCCCGGCCAGCCATCTTCTCGGTGAGGAAGGCATGGGTTTTGTGCAGGTGATGCAGGGCTTCGATTACAGCCGCGCGTTGATCGGCCTGCAATGCTGCGCGGCGGCGCAGGCTTCGCTTGACGAAAGCTGGTCCTATATCACGGAACGGCAAGCCTTTGGCGCGCCGCTGGCGCAATATCAAGGGGTGAGCTTCCCGCTGGCCGAAGGCGAAGGCCTGATCGCCGCCATTCGGCAGCTTTGCTATCACACGCTGCGCCTGCGGGACGCGGATGAGGCGCATACGTCGGAAGCCGCCATGTGCAAATGGCTTGGGCCGAAAACCGCGGTGGATGTGATCCATCAATGCCTGTTGACGCATGGGCATTATGGCTGGTCTCTTGATCTGCCGCATCAGCAGCGCTTGCGCGATGTGATGGGGTTTGAGATTGGGGATGGCACCGCGCAAATCATGAAACTGATCGTGGCGCGCGAAAAGGCCGGGCGCCTTGCCGTGCAATATGCCCGCAAGGGCTAAAGCAAAGGGCGCAAAGACGCCCGCTTGAAACTCAGGAGGAAACCATGACCGTCCAGGGCAATGATATCGCCATTCGTGGCCCCGCCATGCGCGCCCAAGGCTTTTGGCGCGATGAGACGCTGCTGCATCATTTGGCCCGCGCTGTGGCGCGCAGCCCTGACAAGACGGCGATTGTCGCCTGCCGGTCGGATATCGGTGCCGAAACTCGGCTTTCCTATCGGCAGATTGATGATCTTTCTAACCGCCTGGCCGCTGCCTTGCGTGCGCATGGCATTCGGCGCGGTGATGTGGTTTCCTTTCAACTGCCCAATTGGTGGGAATTCTCGATCCTGCATTTGGCCTGCCTGAAGCTCGGCGCCATCAGTAATCCACTGATGGTGATTTTCCGCGAACGCGAATTGCGCTTCATGCTGGGCTTGGCGGAAAGCAAAATTCTGGTGGTGCCGGCCAGTTTCCGCGGGTTTGATTACGCTGCCATGGCGGATAATCTGCGCGAACACTTGCCAAACCTCGCGCATGTTTTTGTGGTTGGGCGCGATGGTGCGGATGGGTTTGCACGGCTGCTTGAATACCCCACGCCCAGCACGCCCTTCGCTCCTGCGGATGGTCCTGGCCCTGATGAGGTGATCCAGCTTCTTTATACCAGCGGCACTACCGGTGAGCCCAAGGGGGTGATGCATAGTTCCAACACCATGCTGTCCAATCTGGAATATTTCGCGGAACGGCTTGGGCTTGGCGTGAATGATGTGATCCACATGCCATCCCCTTTGGCGCATCAGCTTGGCTTCATGTATGGCATTGTACTCCCCATCATGCTGGGCGGCACGGCGATTTTGCAGGATATCTTTTCTGCCCCGGAAATGGCGCGGCAGATCCGTGATGAGGGTGCAACCTTCACCATGGGCGCCACGCCCTTCCTGAATGATCTGACAGAACATGTCGCGACTTCCGGGCAGGCCACGCCAAGCCTTCGCGTTTTCGTCTCGGCCGGCGCGCCCATTCCGCGCGCGCTGGTCGCGAAAGCGCGCCAGACGCTTGGCGCTGCGATCATTTCCGCTTGGGGCATGTCGGAAAACGGCGCCGTCACCACAACGAAACTGGATGATGGTGAGGAAAAGGCCACCACCACCGATGGCTGCACGCTGCCGGGCATCGAACTTCGCATCGTGGATGCCGAAGGTGCCCGCGTGCCGACCGGTCAGGATGGGCAATTGCAAGTGCGCGGCTGTTCCAATTTCATTGGCTATCTGAAGCGCCCGGAACTCAACCCGAATGATCCGGATGGTTGGTTTGATACGGGCGACCTCGCGCGCATGGATGCCGATGGCTATATCCGCATTGCCGGGCGTTCCAAGGACATCATCATTCGCGGCGGCGAAAACATTCCGGTGGTGGAGGTTGAGGGTCTGCTATTCCGTCACCCGGCCGTGGCGGAAGTCGCGATTGTTGGCTTCCCTGACACGCGGCTTGGGGAACGTGCCTGTGCCTTTGTGCGCCTGCGCGAAGGCGCCAGCCTGACCTTGCCGGAGGTCACCGCCTATCTCGAAACCCAACGCATGGCGCGACAATACATGCCGGAACGCCTGGAAATCCTGCCGGAATTGCCCCGCACCCCAAGCGGCAAGATCCAAAAATTCAAGCTGCGGGAAATCGCTCGCGCCTTTGGGCAAGCTTGAAGGGCCGTCAAAGCCCCCAAAGCGCATTGCTATCGGCGGGCGCTTCTTCGCGCCGCTCCGCCATGCCGTAATCGCGCAGCACGGCTGCCACGCGCAGCCGATAGCCCGCGAAAATACCATCTCGTCCGGCCACCTGAGATGCGCGATGCCCCGCATGGCAGCGCCAGCGCGTGACGGCGCCCTCATCCTCCCACAGCGAAAGGCTGAGCAGCTTGGCGGGATTGGTCAGGCTACGGAAACGTTCGACCGAAACGAAGCCGGGCATGCGCTGCAATTCCTCCCGCAGCGCCGCGGCGTGTTCCAGATAATCATCCAGCCGGCCTTCTGCCGGTTCAACCTCAAAAATAATGGCAATCATGGGGGTGGCCTGGGGTGGGTGATGGGTCTTGGAACGTGCTAAACGAAAGCCTTGGTCCTGAACATGATCTGAGGTTTGCGCCATGAACCAGCCGGCTCCGCTTGCCTATAGCGATGCGAAAATCCGCTCCATCCTGCAGCGGGTGAAGACAATCGCGCTGGTGGGCGCTTCTTCCAACTGGAACCGGCCCAGCTATTTCGTCATGAAATACCTGCAATCCAAGGGCTATCGCGTCATTCCCGTGAACCCTGGCACGGCGGGGCAAACGCTGCTCGGTGAAACCATTTACGCCAAGCTGTCTGATATCCCGGATCAGGTGGATATGGTGGACGTGTTCCGCGCCGCAGATGCGCTGCCCGCTATCGCCGATGAAGCGATTGCGATTGGCGCCAAGGTGCTTTGGGCGCAGCTTGGCGTGCGCCATGAAGGTGCGGCCGCCAAGGCGGAAGCGGCGGGGCTTGAGGTGATAATGGATCGCTGCCCGAAGATCGAATTCAGCCGTTTCGGTGGCGAATTGTCCTGGAGTGGCGTCAATTCCGGCCTGATCCGCAACCGAGCGCCGGAACCGCCGGCAGATCGCAAAGCCCGCAATCGCCCGCTGCCACCGCGCAATCTGGATTATGGTTTTGCCACGCGCAGCATTCACGCAGGTGCCGCGCCTGATCCCACCACCGGCGCGCGCGGTACGCCGATTTATCAGACAACCAGTTTTGTGTTTGATGATGTGGATCACGCGGCTTCCCTGTTCAACCTGCATAATTTTGGCCATGTCTATACGCGGCTTTCCAACCCGACTGTCGCGGTTTTGGAAGAACGTGTCGCAAGCCTTGAAGGCGGGCGCGCCGCCGTTGCCACCGCTTCAGGCCATGCGGCGCAATTCGTGACCTTCTTCACGCTGCTGGAACCCGGCGATGAGTTTCTCGCCAGCCGTAATCTCTATGGCGGATCGCTCACGCAGTTTGCGCTCAGCTTCAAGAAGCTTGGCTGGACCAGCCATTTCGTGAACCCCACTGATCCTGAGAATTTCCGCCGCGCGCTGACGCCAAAATGTAAGGCGATTTTTGTCGAAAGCCTGGCCAATCCGGGCGGCATTGTCGTGGATTTGCGCGCCATTGCCGATATTGCGCATGAAGCGGGCATTCCACTGATTGTGGATAATACGCTCGCCTCACCCTATCTGTGCCGGCCCTTTGAACATGGCGCTGATATCATCACCCATTCGCTGACAAAATTTCTCGGTGGGCATGGCAATTCGCTGGGCGGGATGATTGTTGAATCCGGCAAGTTCAATTACGCCAATGGAAAATTCCCAAGCATGGCGGATCCTGAACCCGCCTATCATGGTCTGAAATTTTACGAAAATTTCGGCGATTTCGCCTTCACCACCAAGGCGCGCGCGGTGGCCTTGCGTGATTTTGGCCCTACGCTTTCACCCATGAATGCCTGGCTCACCATCACCGGCATTGAGACCTTGCATCTGCGCATGGAACGCCATGTGGCGAATGCGCAGCAGGTTGCGGAATTTCTAGCGGGGCACGCGAAGGTCGCTTGGGTTTCCTATGCCGGCTTGCCGACCAGCCCCTTTCATGCACTCGCGAAGCGCTATTTGCCGAAAGGCCCGGGTTCGGTCTTCACCTTTGGCGTGAAGGGCGGGTTTGAAGCGGGCATTCGCCTGGTTGAAAATGTGAGGCTCTTTTCGCATCTGGCCAATGTCGGCGATACGCGCAGCCTTATCCTGCAC
This sequence comes from Roseomonas sp., assembly GCA_020249505.1. Taxonomy (GTDB): domain Bacteria; phylum Pseudomonadota; class Alphaproteobacteria; order Acetobacterales; family Acetobacteraceae; genus Neoroseomonas. Next base: position 21,878 of record JADCFN010000063.1, read on the forward strand.
CCGGCTTCCACCACGCACCGGCAATTGACCGAAGAACAGCGCCTGGCCGCCGGCGCAGGGCCGGATGTGGTCCGGCTTTCGATTGGGCTTGAGGATGCGGCGGATTTGATCCGCGATTTGGATATGGCGTTAGGGTGATGGGGGCTGCTGGTGCCGGGTGAGGGATTTGAACCCCCGACCTTCTGATTACAAATCAGCTGCACTACCCCTGTGCTAACCCGGCGCGCCAGATTGATGTAGCAGAGTGCGCTCATTCGGCAACTCGGCCCCGCGCCGAGGCTTGCTTTCTTCTGTCAGGACCCGTTCGACCCCCCGATGCGCCGCACCGAACCCGAATTTACCCGTCCCGGCGCCGCTGATGCCAGAGGCCGGCGGCCGATAAGCTGGCTGAGCCCGCGGCGGCCGGGCCTGGGCGGGCGGGCGATTCTGGCCTCGGTCTTGGCGCATCTGTTATTTGCCGGTTTGGTTTTCCTGGAGCTGGACCCACGCGCCCCGCGACAAGGCGCTTTAGAGGTTGAAGAACAGGGTTTTGACATTGTCTTCAACTCAGCGACCGAACAGGGCGCGCCGGTTGAAGTGCCGCCTACGCCGCCGGCTCCGCCTCCTCCGATGGCTGCCGCTCCGCCAATGCCTCCCGCGCCGCCACAGGTCCCGGCCCCGGCACCGCCGCCCGTACTAGAGCCGCCGCGGCCGCCGCAGCCTACCGCGCAACAAACCCCACCAAGCCCAGCACCCCCGGCGCCGCCGAGACCATTGGCCGAGGCACCCGCGCCACCGCCACCACCGCCACCACCGCCGCCCCCGCTACCCCAAATGGCCGAGGCGCCGCGCCCAACGCCTCCCACACCGCCGGCCGAGGCCCAGCGTCCAGCAACGCCGCGGCCCATGCCGGAACCGCGCCCGCCGCTTGATCTATCACATTTGCCGCCGATCAGATTGGGCGAGCAGGGCTATCGGCCAGGCCATCAATTGGATTTCACGCTGCCGCCAGTTGGCCAGTCGCAGCTTGGCATTCCCAACCTTCAGGTGCGCGGTGCGGAGGATGCCGATGATTGGCAGCGCGAATTCTATCGCTGGCTGGCGCTTAATCTGCGCTACCCGCGCGATGCCGCAGAGCTTGGCGAAGATGGGCTGGTTGGGGTGCGCATCTTCGCCGCACCGGATGGCACGGTGCGGCGCGTCGAATTGCGCACCGCATCGCGATCCATCCTGCTCAATCACTATTCGCAATCCGTCTTTCGCGGCGCGAAACTGCCCGCGTTCAAACGCCCAACTTCAAACGAAGTCGAGATTGATTTGCGTATTCGCTATAATCTGATCAGGCGCTGATCAGGCGTGGCCTACTTGGCCGAACCCCTCATCATGCGTGGTGCGCACCAGCGCGGCGAAAAGCCTGAGCGCATCCGGGCCGCCACGATCGCGCAAAGCGCCATCTTCCATTTCAGCGGCAAGCATTTCAGCGTGTTCAGCCAGGGTATCGGCGGCGCGGCGCATGGCTTCGCGGGAGAGCACAAGCTGCACTTCGTCCGGAAGCATCTTCCAATCGGCGGTCTGCATGGTTTTGGTCCATTCACACAGCCGTTTTGGCAAGGTCGGGGCGCGATGAACGCCAAGACCCTCATTTAACGTCAGAAAAGTTAACAAGAGGTAAGTGAAAAGGTAAATTCCGAAAATTTATTTGCGATTAATTGACACCTTGGGCGCGGCGTCCAGCAACCGCGCCCAGAAGACTTATCAGGTAAGGCTCAAGGCAACCTTACCAAGAGTATCGAATTCGACCAGCACATCGCAGGGACCATCCAGCCAGATGGGCGGCGTGACCGAGCCCAGGAAAACCACCTGCCCGGCACGCAGCCCGCCAAATTCACGCGCACAATCGGAACTCGCAAGCCAGGCCAGAGCCTCCATCGGGTGGCCCAATAGGTCAGCGCCAACCCCTTCGCCGCGCACCGTGCCCGCCACGGTCATGCGCCCGCGCGTGGCGCCAAGATCAAGCGCGCGCCAATTGGGCGTGGGGGCGCCCAGCACGCCAGCCGCGTGAAACACCTGATCGGCAATCAGGCTGGGCGTGCCAAGCTCGGCCCAATCGCCATAGCGCTTCTCGACAATCTCAATCGCCGGAAAAACCTCGGCCACTGCGGCGGCGACGCTTTCACGCGTATGGGTGCCATGCGGCAAATCCTGCCCAAGCCTGAGGCCCACTTCGCATTCCACGCCGGGGTTCAGGAAATCCGCGAAGCGAACCACTGCCGGCGTATGGCGAAGGCCCTCCTTCGGCACAAAGCCGCCGGCGGGGCCGGTCAGGCCAAGGATGTTCTGCATCTGTTTGGTGGTGGCGCCGATCTTGAAGCCGGCCGGCGGCACGGCGCCAAGCTTGGTCGCCACCTTGTATTGCAGCTTATACCCTTCGGCAGGCGTGGCGGGGGCGGCGGCGCCCAAAGGTGCCAGAAGTTGCTTCGCGCGGCGCGTAGCAAGGATGTGTTCGGCGGTGTCCTGGCTCATGTGAAGCCTCCCATTCTTTGATCAGCGCGGCCCCTGGGCGCGGCCAGGGGTCCATACCGCGTCAGGCTTGGCCCAAAGCGACGCATCGCGCAATTCCCGCGCCAGCCCTGCCGCCATGGCCTCAAAAATCGCCTTGCCCTTTTCGGCCGTGGCCGCGCGGGCATCACCAAGCACCCCCGTAACGGGCGCGCGTTCGGCGAATGACCAGAAGCGGAGCAGCGCTTGGCTAGAGGCATCGAAATTCCCCGGCGAGACGGAATTGGCAATCTGATCCATCCGCACCTGGGAAGGATCAAGATGCAGCCACAGGCTGGTCTCGCCTTCGCAGGCGTGCTGAATGCCTGGTTGCGCCGTAAGCGCCGCGGCGATTTCCTTCGGCGCCACGCGCGTGATGGAGGTGGTCAGCACCGGCAGGCCGAATTCATGGGCCATTTCGCGTGACGCGACCGCCAGGGGCTCGGCATTACCACCATGGGAATTGAACAGCACCAGCCGCGAAAACCCATCCGCGAGCAAGGATCGCATCACGCAACGCAGCACGCCGGCAAAGGTCGCGTAGTCCAGGCTGATCGTGCCACCAAACGGGAAGTGATGTTCAGACAAGCCCGTCCACATGGGCGGCAGCACTAAGGCCGGCAGATCGGCGCATAGCTCAGCGGCGCGAATGGCGACCGAATGGCCGATGAAGCTATCGGTCCACACCGGCAAATGCGGCCCATGCTGTTCCAGCGCCGCCACGGGCAAGATCACGACGGCATTGCGTTCAGCCAGCGCGCGCAATTCCGGCGCTGTCATGCGTTCCCAACGGGTCTCAGTCATCGGTTCAGCTCCTGCCCATGGCGTAGAATTCGTCATTCGGGCGCAGATTGGTCACATTCGCCAGGCGGTTCGACATGCCGAAGAAGGCAGCGATGGCGGCGATATCCCAAATGGCTTCGTCATCAAAGCCCGCGGCGCGGAGCGCTTCGTGATCCGCATCATTCACCTCATTCGCGCGGTCAGTCACTTTCAGTGCGAATTCCAGCATGGCCTTCTGCTTTGGTGTGAGATCGGCCTTGCGCCAATTGGCGGCGATCTGGTCCGCGATCAGCGCATTCTTGGCGCGGATGCGCAGAATGGCGCCATGCGCCACCACGCAATATTGGCATTGATTGCGCGATGACACGGCCACCACGATCATTTCGCGTTCTGCTTTGGATAGCCCTTCGGCCTTGTCCATCAGCGTATCGTGATAGGCCATGAAGGCGCGGAATTCTGTGGGGCGATGCGCCAGCATCAGAAAGACATTCGGAATAAAGCCCGATTTTTCCTGAACGGTCAGGATGCGCGCGCGGATATCTTCTGGCAGGGCGGCGATATCGGGGATGGGGGTGCGGGCGATGGGGGGCTTGCTCATGGCCAAACCATCCGCCAGAGCCGCTGTTCAGTCCAGCCCCATCAGCCCGCGCGCGAAATCCCGTGCGGCGAAGGGGCGCAAATCCTCGGCCTTTTCGCCAACGCCTACCACATGTACGGGCAGGCCAAATTCCTGCGCCAAAGCCACCACCACGCCGCCCTTGGCCGAGCCATCCAGCTTGGTCACGGCAAGCCCGGTAACATTCACCATTTCCTTGAAAACCTTCACCTGCTGCACGGCGTTCTGCCCCGTAGTGGCATCCAGCACCAGCAGCACGGAATGGGGTGCCGCTTCATCCACGCGCTTGATGACGCGGATGATCTTGCGGAGTTCTTCCATTAGCGCGGATTTATTGTGCAGCCGCCCGGCGGTATCTACCAGCAACAAATCAAGCCCATCAGCGCGCGCTGCACTCAGCGCATCAAAGGCAAGCCCCGCCGCATCCGCCCCCGGCTTGGACGGCGCGAAAAACCGTGCGGAGGTCCGCCCGGCCCAGACCTGCAATTGCTCCACCGCTGCGGCACGGAAAGTATCGCCGGCAACAAAGCCGACTTTCAGCTCCTGTTCGGCGTAATGGCGGCCAAGCTTCGCAATGGTCGTGGTCTTGCCGGTACCATTCACGCCCACCACCAGCACCACATGCGGCGCGCGGGCAGGGATGATTTCCATCGGCTGCGCAACAGGTTCCAGAATGGCGGCGATTTCATCCGCCAGCGCAGCCTTCACTTCCTCATCGGTCACTTCCTTGCCGAAACGCGTACGGCGGAAGCCTTCCACAATCCGGCGCGATGCCGCGACACCGAGATCGGCGGTGATCAGGGTTTCTTCCAGCTCCTCCAACGCCTCATCATCCAGCCGCCGCTTGTGCAGAAGGGAGACGACGCTTTCCGTGAGCTTGGCGGTGGAACGCGAAAGCCCGGCCTTCAGCCGCGCGAACCAGCCGGTTTTGGCAGGCGCTTCTGCCTCAGGCGGAGGGATTTCGGCAGGTGGCGCTTCGGGTTCAGGCAGTGGCGCGTCCTGCATCGGCGTTGGCGCATCCGCCTGTGGCTGCTCAGGCACGGGCTGCGGCGCGCTGCCGCCGCGCAAACGGCCAAAGAAATCACGCAGCGCCATCAGGCCGCCTCCGCCAAAAGCCCATCGGCATCAGCGCCGATCACGCGCAGCCGGCGGATTTCGCCCGGCTGGCCCGCAGCGCCCAGCAGGCGGAGCGGCGCGAAATATTCCGTATGCCCACGATCGGGATGTTCCAACAAAACCTGCTCCTGCTGCCCAAGCCGCCCCGCGTAATAGCGCGCCGCCGCCGCCGCCCCGGCTTCGCGCAGCCGCGCCGCGCGGGCGCGACGTTCCGGCACCGGAATTTGCGGCATGCGCGCCGCCGGCGTGCCGGGCCGTTCCGAATAAGGGAAGACGTGGAGGAAAGAGAGGTCGCAATCCTTGACCAGATCAACACTCTCCCGGAATTGCGCTTCGGTCTCAGTGGGGAAGCCCGCAATCAGATCAGCGCCAAAGACGATATCGGGCCGCAGCCGCCGCGCCTTTTCGGCCAGCGCAATCGCATCAGCACGCAAATGCCGCCGCTTCATGCGCTTCAGGATCAAATCCGACCCGTGCTGCAAGGAAAGATGCAAATGCGGCATCAGGCGGGGTTCTTCCGCAATCAGCCGCCAAAGATCCTCATCCACCTCAACCGGATCAAGCGAGGAAAGCCGAAGCCGTGGCAATTCCGGCACCAGTGCCAGCACGCGGCGGATCATCTGCCCGAGCGTCGGGCTGCCTGGCAGGTCAGGTCCGTAGGAGGTGACATCCACCCCCGTCAGCACCGCTTCCCGATACCCCGCCGTCACCAGGGCGCGAAGCTGTTCGACAATCACGCCAATCGGCACGGACCGCGACGGCCCGCGGCCGAAGGGAATGACGCAAAAGGTGCAGCGATGATCGCAGCCCTGCTGCACCTGCACGAAAGCCCGCGCGCGGCCGGCGAATTCCGTCACCAGATGGGCTGCCGTTTCGCGCGCGGCCATGATGTCCGTCACTGGCGCCTGCGGCGCATCCAAAGCGGCCCAGGTTTCGGGCTTCAGCTTATCGGCATTGCCGATGACGCGTTCCACCCCTGGCAGCCCAGCCCATTTATCGGGCGCGATTTGCGCCGCGCAGCCTGTCACGATGATGCGCGCGCCGGGATTATCGCGATGCGCCCTTCGGATCGCCTGCCGCGCCTGGCGTTCCGCTTCCGCCGTGACCGCGCAGGTATTGACGATGATGGCATTGCCCTGGCCGGCCTTGCTGGCCAGGTCGCGCATGGCTTCGCTCTCATAGGTATTGAGCCGGCAGCCGAAACTCAGCAGCCGAGGGGCTTCTGAAGCACTCATACGGCCAAAGCCTTGGGGTCAACCTGCCCAATGAAGGCCGTGGCGACAGGGCCGGTCATCAGCACATGCCCATCCTGGCGCCATTCCATGAACAGATCGCCGCCCGGCATGGAAATGCGCGCCGCGCGCCCAGTCAGCCCACGCCGATGCGCATTCACCATGGCAGCACAAGCGCCAGACCCACAGGCGAGCGTCAGCCCCGCGCCGCGTTCCCACACGACAAGGCGCAGATGATCCGGCGCCATCACCTGCACAAAGCCGATATTGGCGCGGTCAGGGAAAATCGGGTTATGTTCAAGACGCGGGCCTATTTCGCTGATGGGCAGCGCATCCAGATCGGGTACGAAAAAATTCGCATGCGGATTGCCCATGGAACAGGCGGCCGGGTCCGCTACGGGTCCGCAAGTCAGCGGCACATGCAGCGTATCCACCTCCCGCGCCAGCGGCACATCCCGCCAGCCGAACCGTGCCTGTCCCATATCCACCTGCCACATTCCATCGGGGCGGGCCTCACTCGGCAAATCACCGGCAATGGTACGCACCACCACTCGCGCCTTGCCGGTTTCGGCGGCGATCAGGGAGGCGATGCAGCGCGTGGCATTGCCGCAGGCGCCAGCTTCCGACCCATCCGGATTATGAATGCGCATGAAGACATCAGTACCCGCTGGCGGTGGTTCCATGATGATCAACTGGTCGCAGCCAATGCCACGCCGGCGATCCGCAAGCGCCATCATTTCGGCACGCGTCAGGCCAAGCGGCTGGGCGCGGCCATCCAGCACCACGAAATCATTGCCGAGCCCATGCATCTTGCGGAAGGAAAGCATGGGCGGGGATATAGGCTGACCGGGCGCGAACCGGAACCCGCTTATGTGACGCCGGGAAGATTTACCCGTTCAGCAGCCGGTCAATCTCATCCTGCGCCAGATCGGGGCCGGCCTGTTTCGGGTCTGCCACGGTTTGCACCACGCCCTTAAGCTCCACCTTGGGGCGGGCTGCGTTCGGGCCGGGCTGGGCGTTTTCAGGCAGGATATCTTCCAGAATGGATTCCACCTGCTGCAAATCCCGAATGGCGCGGCGGATGCGCTGGCCGGTCAAGTCCTGGAAGGAACAGGCCTCAAAAATCGCATTCACCCTTTCGGTGATGGCGGGCAGTGCATCTGGGCTGCCGGAGCCCTTTTCCAGCCATTCCTGAATGGCCTCAGCGGCTTCCAGGATGGTATTGGCGGCGGCTTCCGTCGCCTGCACCACGGCTTCAAGTTCCTGGCCAGAGGTCCGGTTGCCCGGCTGAGGCGCGGAAATCATGCCAGCGATTCTTTCATGAACGGAAGATATCTGGCTGGCCAGGTTCTCCTCGCTCATGCCCAGAAGCTGCACGCTGGCGGATACCTCGGCGCTCACTTCCGCGATGCGGCGGTCCATAAAGGCGCGCAGATCGCCGAAAAGGGGCTCCATAGCGGCCCTAAGCACTTCTGGGTCCGGCAGCGTATCCGCTTGCGAATGCGACATGAGACTTCGTCCTGAATTCAAGGGGCGGCCAAACCGCCGGGTGATCACGGGGGCATTAAACACCCATAAAGGTGAAATCTCCGTTTCTCTTGGGCGGGTCTTGTGTGGAAAACTTTGCGGCGCTATAGCCCCGCTTCCCGCGCTGTGGCCCCATGGACATGCCCGGCCGGAACCCCCTTCCCGCCGCATGGTGCGGCCCCGGCAACGGGTGCAAGGCGGAAGGGCTGACCCCATAGGAGGGCCAAATGTCCAAGATGAAGACGAAATCAAGCGTGAAAAAGCGCTTCCGTCTGACCGCGACCGGCAAGGTCAAGGCAGGCGGTGGCTTCAAGCGCCACATGCTTTCTGCCAAAGCCTCCAAGATGAAGCGCCAGAACCGCGGGACCTTCGTGCTGGACAAGCAGGATGGCGATACCGTGAAGCAATGGCTGCCCTATGGGCTGGACCGGTAAAGGGAGGGACGCAGAATGGCTCGTGTAAAACGCGGCGTTACCAAGCACGCCCGCCACAAGAAGGTTCTCAAGCTTTCTGAAGGCTATGTCGGCCGGTCAGGCACCGCCTACCGCCCCGCGCTTGAGCGGGTGGAAAAGGCGCTGCAATATGCCTATCGCGACCGCCGCAACAAGAAGCGCGACTTCCGCGGCCTTTGGATTCAGCGCATCAATGCTGCCGTCCGTGAACATGGCCTGACCTATTCTCGCTTCATTGCCGGCATTAAGGCGGCAGGGATTGAGATGGACCGCAAGGTGATGGCGGCGCTTGCCTTTGACGAACCGGCGGCCTTCGCGGCGCTGGTGGAAAAGGCGAAGGCGGCCGGCGCCGCCTGATCAATCGGCGCTCGGGGCTTTCCCGTCGCCATTCCAGCGTTTAGCAAGGGCCGCTTCCTGGGAATTCCTGGGGATGCGGCCCTTCGCATATTCGGACAGGATGACATGACCAACGACCTGGCTTCCCTGCAGGCCGAAACCCAGGCCGCCATTGGCGCCGCCGCAGATCCCCGCGCCTTGGATGCCGTGCGCGTCGCCGTGCTGGGCAAATCCGGCACGCTCACCACGCTGCTGAAGGGCCTTGGCGCTGTCGCCCCTGAAGCACGCAAGGAACGCGGCGCCGCGCTGAATCAGGTGAAAGCCGCGATTGAGGCCGCCCTGGAGGCGCAACGCGCCGTGGTGGAAGCCCGCGCCTTGGATGCGCGCTTGGCGGCGGAACGCATGGATATATCCCTGCCGCCGCGCCCCTTCGCGCCGGGCACCGCAGCCGAAGGCGGCATCCACCCCATTGCGCGCACCATGGAAGAACTGACCACGCTTTTCGGCGCCATGGGGTTCAAGGTGGCGGAAGGCCCCGATATTGAAAGTGACTGGCATAATTTCGGCGCGCTCAATATCCCCGATCACCATCCCGCGCGGCAGGATCACGATACGTTTTATGTGCCCGCAGTTGATGGGCGCCGCCCCGTGCTGCGCACGCATACATCGCCGGTACAAATCCGCACCATGCTGACCGAAGCGCCGCCCATTCGCGTGATTGTACCTGGCCGCACCTACCGCGCGGATCATGATGCGACGCATTCGCCGATGTTTCATCAGGTGGAAGGCTTGGTAATTGATCGGAACATCCATCTTGGCCATTTGAAGGGCTGCCTGATTGATTTCCTGCGCGCCTTTTTCGGCATTGCCGATTTGCCGGTGCGTTTCCGCGCTTCCTATTTCCCCTTCACGGAGCCTTCCATGGAAGTGGATATCGGCTGGAGCCGCAAAACCGGCGAATTGGGCAAGGGCGGCGATTGGCTGGAGATTTTGGGCTCTGGCATGGTTCACCCAAAGGTGCTGGCGAATTGCGGCATTGATCCGCGCGAATGGCAGGGCTTTGCCTTCGGCATGGGGATTGAACGCATCACCATGCTGAAACACGGCATCCCTGATCTGCGCCCCTTCTATGAAGCGGATATCCGCTGGCTGAGGCATTACGGCGCCGATCCGCTTTCCCCGCCTTCTCTGGTGGAAGGAGTGTAAGGCGATGAAATTCACCCTTTCCTGGCTGAAGGCGCATCTTGATACCGAAGCTTCGCTGGATGAGATCCTGACGGCACTGAATACCATCGGGCTTGAGGTGGAAGGCGTGGAAGATCGCGGTGCGGCGCTGGCGAATTTCCGCATTGCCCGTGTGGTTGAAGCCGAACAACACCCCAATGCGGATCGGCTGCGCGCGCTGAAGGTTGATACCGGTGATGGCAAGCTGCTGTCCGTGGTCTGCGGCGCGCCCAATGCGCGCGCCGGCATGAAGGGTGTGGCGGCTTTGCCTGGTGCCTATATCCCCGGCACCGGGATTACGCTGAAGGCGGGCGAAATTCGCGGCGTGAAATCGGAAGCCATGATGCTCTCGGCCCGCGAAATGGGCCTTGGCGATGATCACACAGGCATTGTTGATCTGCCCGAAGATGCGCCGCTGGGCGAAGCCTATGTGCGCTGGGCCGGGCTGGATGACCCGATCATTGAAATCAGCGTGACGCCCAATCGCGGCGATGCGCTTTCCGTCCATGGTGTGGCGCGGGATTTGGCCGCCGCCGGGCTGGGGCGGTTGAAGCCCCTGCCCTCACCTGTGATCAAGCCTGCCTATGCTTCGCCCCTTTCTTGGGAAATCGCTGATCCGCGCGCCTGCGATTACGTGCTGGGCCGCGCCATTCGTGGCGTGAAGAATGGACCTTCGCCGAAATGGTTGCAGGATTGGCTGGTGGCGATTGGCCAACGCCCGATCAATGCGCTGGTGGATGTGACCAATCTGTTCACCTTCGGCCTTGGCCGGCCCTTGCATGTGTTCGATGTGGCCAAGGTGCAGGGCAAGACGCTGATGATGCGCATGGCGCGTGAAGGCGAAAGCCTGCTGGCGCTGAATGGCAAGACTTATGAATTGACGCCGGAAGACGGCATCATCGCCGATGAGGCCGGGCCGGAAGCGCTTGGCGGCATTATCGGCGGCGAGGCGACGGGCTGCGATGAAGCCACCACCGAATGCTTCATCGAATGCGCGATTTTCGACCCCGTGCGCATCGCGCTTTCCGGCCGGCGCCATGATGTGCGCACCGATGCACGCGCGCGCTTTGAACGCGGCGTGGATCAGGCTTTGCCGCGCCTCGCACTTGATCTCGCGACACAAGCGATGATCGAGATTTGCGGTGGCGAGGCCAGTGAAGTGGTGGGCGCCGGCCCCGAACCCGCCTGGCAACGCCAAGCCAGCCTCCGCTTTGAGCGGCTGGCGAGCTATGGCGGCGATGATGTGGCGCCGGACCGTGCGGTGGAAATCCTGGAAAGCCTGGGCTTCACCGTGGCAACGCGCGATGCGGCGCGCGTCACCGTCAATGTACCAAGCTGGCGCAATGATGTGGCGGGCAAGGGTGCCTTGGCACAGGCGGCCGAATTATCGCCGGAACGCGCCAAGGCAGCAGCAGAAGGCTGCGCCGAGATCGAACCCGAATGCGACTTGATCGAGGAAGTGCTGCGTATTCGCGGCCTGAATACCATCGCGCCGGTATCACTGCCGATGAGCGGCATTATCCCGCCACCCGCCTTCACGCCGAAGCAAGCGCGCGCATCCCTCGCACGGCGCGTGCTGGCGGCGCGCGGCATGCAGGAAGCGGTGACCTTCGCCTTCATGGAATCCAAAACCGCCGCGTTGTTTGGTGAAACCCCGCCAGCGCTGTGCCTGGAAAACCCCATCGCGGAAGATTTGGACCAGATGCGGCCAACGCCGGTGGCCTCGCTTCTGCTGGCGGCGGGGCGGAATGCGGCGCGCGGTTTTGCTGATGTCGCGCTCTGTGAAATCGGCGCTGCCTATCTGGATGTGACGCCGGAAGGTCAGGCGGCCGTGGCGGCCGGGGTGCGCCATGGCGCCACGCTGCGCCATTGGGCGGAAGCGTCACGCAGCGTGGATGCGCTGGATGCCAAGGGCGATGCCATGGCGGTGCTGGCCGCACTCGGCCTGCCCATGGCGGCACTTTCCGTCACCGCTGATGCGCCGGGCTTCTATCATCCAGGCCGTTCCGGCCAGGTGCGCCAGGGGCCGAAGACCGTCTTGGCCCGCTTTGGCGAAATCCATCCGCGCGTTCTGGCCGCGCTCGACCTGCCCGGCCCGGCGGTGGCGTTTGAGGTGTTTTTGGATGCCATCCCAGAACCCAAGCGCCGCAAGAAGGGCGCGCCTGATTTGCCGGCCTTCCAGCCGCTCCGGCGCGATTTCGCCTTCCTGGTGGATGAGAGCGTAGTCGCCGATGCATTGGTCCGCGCCGCACGCGGGGCAGAACGCATGCTGATCACGGACGTCGCGCTGTTTGACCGTTATGCGGGGGACAAGCTGCCGGCAGGCAAGGTAAGCCTTGCCCTGCAAGTAACGATCCAGCCGCGTGAGGCCACGCTGACCGACCCGCAAATCGAAGCCGTGGCGGAGAAAATTGTCGCGGCGGTGGCGAAAGCGACCGGGGCCGTTTTGCGCGCCTAACCCTCCTGGCCCCGAAAACGCCGGGGCCAGGCCATTGCGTGTTTGACTTCCGGCCCTGCTGCCTTATCTCCGCCCTAGAAATGCAAGGCGCTACTCCGCGCCGGCACCCCCGGGACCATCATGACTGACACGCCGCTTTCGCTGATCCGCAATTTCTCGATCATTGCCCATATTGATCATGGGAAATCCACGCTTGCTGACCGGCTGATCCAGCAGACCGGCGCGCTTTCCGCGCGCGAGATGAAGGAACAGGTCCTGGATAATATGGAGCTGGAGCGCGAGCGCGGCATCACCATCAAGGCACAGACTGTCCGCCTGACCTATCCGGCCAAGGATGGCAAAACCTATGTACTGAATTTGATGGACACGCCCGGCCATGTGGACTTCGCCTATGAAGTCAGCCGGTCACTTGCCGCCTGTGAGGGGTCGCTTCTGGTGGTGGATGCGTCGCAGGGGGTTGAGGCGCAGACACTCGCCAATGTCTATCAGGCGATTGATGCGGGGCATGAGATTGTGCCCGTGCTGAACAAGATTGACCTGCCGGCGGCCGAACCTGATCGCGTGAAGCAACAGATCGAAGATGTGATTGGGCTTGATGCATCGGACGCGGTGATGATCAGCGCCAAGACGGGGCTGAATATTGAAGGCGTTTTGGATGCCATTGTGGAACGCCTGCCGCCGCCGAAGGGTGACGCATCCGCCACCACCAAGGCGCTTTTGGTGGATAGCTGGTATGATGCCTATCTGGGCGTGATCATCCTGGTCCGCGTGAAGGATGGGCATTTGCGTAAGGGTCAGCGCATTCGCATGATGTCATCCGGTTCCGTGCATACCATTGAACAGGTCGGTGTCTTCACGCCAAAGCTGGTGCCGGTGGAAAGCCTTGGGCCTGGTGAGATGGGCTATGTGACGGCCGCGATCAAAACCGTGGCCGATACGAATGTTGGCGATACCATCACGGATGATCGCAATCCGGCGGCCGAGGCTTTGGCCGGCTTCAAGCCTTCCATCCCCGTGGTGTGGTGCGGGCTTTATCCGGTGGATGCGGATGATTTCGAAAAGCTGCGGGAATCGCTTGGCAAGCTGCGTCTGAATGACGCGTCCTTTCATTATGAACCGGAAACTAGCGCCGCGCTTGGCTTTGGCTTTCGCTGTGGCTTCCTTGGGCTTTTGCATCTCGAAATCGTGCAGGAAAGATTGTCCCGCGAATTCGATCTGGATCTGATCGCGACCGCGCCTTCAGTTGTGTACAAGGTGCACAAGACGAATGGCGAAATGTTCGAATTGCACAACCCCGCCGATATGCCCGATGGCAGCGTGCTGGATCACATTGAAGAACCCTGGATCAAGGCGACCATCATGTTGCCCGATGATTACTTGGGTTCTGTTTTGGCGCTCTGTAATGAACGCCGCGGTCAGCAGGTGGAGCTTACTTACGTTGGTTCGCGTGCCATGCTGGTCTATCGGATACCGTTGAATGAGGTGGTGTTCGATTTCTATGATCGGCTGAAGTCAGTATCGCGTGGTTATGCTTCCTTCGATTATCAGATGGATGGCTATGAGGAAGGCGATCTGGTTAAGATTTCCATCCTGGTAAATAACGAACCGGTGGATGCGCTATCCTTCATGGCGCATCGCGCGCAGGCGGAACGGCGTGGGCGGCAGATTTGCGAGAAATTGAAGGAGTTGATCCCCCGCCAATTGTTCAAAATCCCTATCCAGGCAGCGATTGGCGGGCGCGTGATTGCGCGTGAGACGATCTCCGCCCTATCCAAGGATGTGACGGCGAAATGTTATGGCGGGGATATCAGCCGCAAGCGCAAGCTTCTGGAAAAGCAGAAGGAAGGCAAGAAGCGCATGCGGCAATTCGGCAAGGTGGAAATTCCGCAAAGTGCCTTCATTGCCGCGCTGAAGATGGATAGCTGAGGTAGCCCACCTTGCTATCATGAACTGACAATCCGCCCATCCACGAGATGCACGCGGCGCGTTGCTCGTTTGGCGAGCTCCGCATCATGCGTCACCACCAGAATGGCGCGGCCCTCTTCGGCGGCGAGGCGCTGGAAAACATCGAAAACAGCCGCCGCATTGCGCGTATCAAGATTGCCGGTAGGTTCATCGGCCAGGATGATGGCGGGGTCATTCGCCAATGCGCGCGCGATGGCAGCGCGTTGGCGCATGCCGCCGGAAAGCTGTTCCGGCAATTTTGCCGCCGCTTCCGCCATGCCCAGCGCTTCCAGCAGCCTCATCGCTTGCGCCCGTGCCGCCATATCCTTCAAGCGGCCAAGCCTGCGGATTGGGATCAGGACATTATCGAGTGTGGAGAATTCCGGCAGCAAAAAATGGAATTGAAAGACAAAGCCCAAACGTGCGAGCCTTAAGTTTGCGAGTTCCGCCGCACTCAGGCTTGCCGTGTCGCGGCCTTCCAGCAGCACGCGGCCTTGGGTGGGACGGTCGAGCAATCCAAGCAGATAAAGCAGCGATGATTTGCCGGAACCGGATGGCCCGGTGATGGCGATGAATTCGCCGCGCTCCACTTTCAGGGATGCGTCTGCTACCAGCGTGACACCTTCCGGCAGGCGGCGCGTGATGTGTTGCGCTTCCAACAAAGGGGGCGGGCTGGTCATGCCGCGCCGCGAATGGTCTGAACAGGGTCAAGCCGCGCCGCACGGCGTGCCGGCACCACCGCTGCGATACTCGCCGATAGCAGCGCAAAAAAGGAAGCGACAGCGAAAATCCGCCAATCATACGCGAGCAGAAAACGGTCATTGCCCGCCGGCGTTTCGGTATTGAAGCGGATTTGTGCCAGGCCTTCGATCATGATCTGACCCAGCACGCAGCCAAGCACGGCGCCGAGCAATCCCGCAATCATGCCCTGCAACAGGAACAGCCACTGGATATCGCCTTCGGTAAAGCCAAGCGATTTCAGGATGGCGATATCGCGGGTTTTCTCAAACACCACGGTCGAGATGATGTTGTAGATGCCAAAGGCCGCAACCAGCAGAATGGCGCCGGTGACGCTGTACATGATGGCGTTCTGGATCACGAAAACGGTCAGTACATTGCGGTTCTGTTCTTCCCAGCTTTCGGACCTGTCGCCAAAGCGTGCCTCGATTTGTCGCGCAAGGGTTTCCGCCGCCGTCACATCACTCAGCCTAAGCAGGATTTGGTTCACCACATTGGGCCGGTCCTGCAGGATTTGATTGACCTTGAGCAGCGTATAGCCGGCCTGATTATCCATTGTGGCGAGCCCCGTTCGGAAGATACCCACAATTTTCATTTGCAGGCTGATGCCCCTTGGGGAAACCGCGATGATGGTATCGCCCAAGGCAACACCAAGCTTTTGCGCAAGCCCGATGCCAATGATCAGGCCATTGGCGGTACTGCGCAAATCCTCCAGGCTGCCCTGGATCAAATCCTTTTCAAGGTTGGAAACGCGGCGATAGCGCGCGGGCTCAATCCCCGTGATGGAAACCGAAACATCGCGCGACCCGTAGCGGAGTAGCGCCTGGCCTGTCAGGATGGGCGATGAAAACACCCCCGGAATCGCTTCCAGGATGGCCATTTTCTCGGCACTCGCACGGATGCCGCGCACGCGTTCGGTTGGTTTCACACCTGATAGCGCCACAGCACCGTCAGGATGGGCGATTTCCACCGCCTGCGGCAGCGGGCGGCGCGTTTCATCCTTCACAATGATGTGTGGCTGCACATCAATGACCTGTTCGATGAAATAGGTCTGAAACCCGCGCATAAGCGAGGCGATGGCGATGAAAAACGCCACCCCCAAGGCAACCCCCATCACCGAAACCAGGGTCTGCCGGCGCCGACGGGAAAGCATGCCACGCGCCAGATCAAAGATCAGGTTCATGGCCTGAGCCGTATCGCCTGCCCATCCTTCAGGCCCTGCGGTGGATCAAGCACCACGACATCTCCCGCCGCTATCCCTTGGCGGATTTCAACCGCGCGTGGGCCTTGGACACCGACGTTCACCTGCCGCCGCCGCGCGACTTCGCCCTGTGCGACAAACACATGATCGCCACGCAGTGCCGCAGGTGGGATCAGCACTGCATTCGCGGTCTCACGCAACACGATATTCGCTTCCACCGTCATGCCGATCATGAGCGGCGTGTCGTCCGGCAAGGAAAGGCGCACGCGATAGGCCTTGCGCGTCGCATCACCCTTGGGCGTGATTTGCGTCACTGTCGCATTCAGCACCTGGCCAGCGAAAGCATCAGCGCGGAGCAGGGCGCGTTGGCCTTCGCGGATTTGCGCTATGTCTTCCTCATCCACCTCAGCGGTGATGCGGAGCGGCTTTGGCTCGCCAATCCAGAACAACGCGGCGGGGGTATCCACAACCTCCCCCACCTCGGCATCGCGCCGCAACACCAGGCCGGCGGAAGGCGCCCGGACGATGTAATCATCAAGCCGCCGCTGCGCGGCTTCGGCCACGGCGCGCACAGCGCGGGCTTCAGCCTCAGCGCGGTCGAGTGCTGCGCGGGAGGCGACGTCGCGCGCCACAAGGGCACGCACGCGCGTCAAATCTTCCTGGGCGAAATTGGCGCGGGCTTCGGCTTCCTCAACCCGGTGCCGGGCTTCGCGATCATCCAACTGCGCCATGGGCTGGCCGGCTTCAACACGCGCACCTTCTTCGACCAGCACGGCCGTGATGCGCGCGCGTACCGCAGGGCCGACCTTGGCCCAATGCACTGGCTCCACATTGCCGGTGGCATAAACCGCCTGCACGGCAGGGCCGGTGGTGGCGGGGGCGACGGCGACGGCCGGCGGCAGGCCGCGCCAAACCCAGGCGCCTGCCAGGCCGAGCAAAATCAGTATAAGCGGGATGATGATCCGAGCACGCATTATGTCAGCCTAGCATGACACCGCCCCCTTGGCTCCCCCGCCTGAATAAGGGCACGATAACCGGCGTGACATGGGGATGGTTGTGCGAAGGCTTGGCTGGGGGTATGACGCTCAGAGTATCAAGGTTTTTGGGCCGACTTAGCTCAGGGGTAGAGCAACTGATTCGTAATCAGTAGGTCCGGGGTTCGATTCCCCGAGTCGGCACCAGTAAAGTCAATGACTTAATCGAACCTGGCATTATGAAAGTGCGCCCCAAAAAGCAGTTTGGTGCCACTATGGCGCCAGGTTGGGTTGGCTTGATGCGCGCGGCCTTGAAACGCCCCGGGAGAGGAGGCTCGGTTTGTTTGAACAGTTCTGGTGCGTTTCCTAAGTGGGTCTCTGCCTCGGTTAGGCCACCATCGGGATTGATGGCAGCGCGGTAAAATAGGCCTCGTCCGGCGTCCGCCCGTCAAGGCTCGAATGGGGCCGACGGG
>JADCFN010000064.1 GCA_020249505.1 Roseomonas sp.
AGCGCCGTCATGGGTTCCTGGAAGATCATCGCCACATCGCCGCCGCGGAAATCGGCGAGTTGACCTTCATTCATGGCCTGCACATCGCGCCCGGCCACCTGGATCTCACCGGTCACCTTCGCGGTTTTCGGCAAAAGCTTCATCAGCGCGCGCAGTGTCACGGATTTGCCGGAACCTGATTCGCCCAGGATGCACAACACCTCCCCCGCGGCGAGGTCCAGATCAACGCCATTCACCGCATGTACGGTGCGATCGCGGCTTTCGAACTTCACATGCAGATCGCGCAGCCGGATCAGCGGTGCCTCATTGGCAGGTTTCAAAGCAGCGCTCATGCCGCGATCCCCCCGGCCTTGCTGTGCCCACTGCCGGGCAGCGCCATGTGGCAGGCGGCGGTATGGCCGGGACTAAGGGTGGCGGCGACGGGTGGGACATCGGCGCATACTGCCTCGGCAAAGGGGCAGCGGGTGCGGAAGCGGCAGCCGGAAGGCGGGTTCACCGGATTGGGTGGGTCGCCCGTCAGCGGCGGTTCGGTGCGGCGCTGCGCCGGGTCCATGGAAGGGCGAGATGCCAAAAGTGCGCGCGTATAGGGATGCGCCGGGCGGCTATAGATCTCATCCACCGGGCCTTCTTCAGCCACTTGGCCCAGATACATCACCAGCACGCGGTCGCTGATGTATTGCACCACATTCAGGTCATGGCTGATGAAAACATAGGTCAGGCCAAAGCTTTCCTTCAGGTCCACGAGCAGGTTCAACACCTGCGCCTCCACGCTTTTATCAAGCGCCGAGACCGGCTCATCCAGAATGACCAAACGCGGGCGGAGTGCGAGTGCGCGGGCGATATTCACCCGCTGGCGTTGACCGCCGGATAATTCATGCGGGTAGCGCCGGGCGAATTGGGCGGGCGCGAGGCCGACGGCCGCGAGCAATTCCCGCGCCCTTTCGCGCGCTTCGGCCGCCGGCACGCCATGCACTTGGGGCGCGAAGGCGATGCTGTCTTCAATCGGCAGGCGGGGGTTCAAGGAGGCGTAGGAATCCTGGAACACCATCTGCACCTGGCGGCGATATTCCTTGAGCGAAATCCCGCCGCCGAGGTCATCGCGCCCCACGGCCTCTCCGTCAAAGATCATCTCCCCCGCGCCGGGGTCGAGAAGGCGCATCAGAAGCCGGGCGGTGGTGGATTTGCCGCAGCCGCTTTCGCCCACAATGCCCAAGGTTTCACCTTTGCGCACGCTGAGGGACACACCATCCACCGCGCGAACCTCCCCCATCTGGCGGCCGAACAGGCCACCCCGGATGGGGAAATGCTTCACGAGACCTCGGGTTTCGAGCAGAGGCTGGGCGGCGCCGCCGCGATCTGGGGCAGGAGGGGGCAATACCATGATCCTTGATAAGCAAGCCCTATGCCGCCTGGAGAGCGCACCCGACCGGCTTTTGGGCGATTTTTCGCCTAAAACTTAGTCATAATGCCATACTCTTTGCAAATTAACCCGGCCTGCCAAGGCTTCACGTTTCACGACGGGCGGGTTCCGCGTTACCATGCTTTCGGTTCAAGGGGGCAATTGCCATGCGCGCCGTTTTCATCATGATCAAATGCGAAATGGGCCAAGCCTATCGCGTAGCGCGAGAGATGGCGGATGGCATTCCGGAACTTTCGGAAATGCATTCCATTTCGGGCCAATATGATCTGCTTGGGAAATTCTATCTGGAAGCGGATCGCGATATCGGGCTTTTCGTGGTGGAGACTATCCAGACCGTGCCCGGCGTGAAGGACACTTACACCCTGCAAACCTTCAATGCCTTTTCCGGGCGCGGGGGGTAAGGGCTCCGCCGCGCCCGAAGCCGCCTCAATTCTGCGGCATGCCTTCCGGCACAATGGTGCGCACCAGGCTGGCATCGAGCGATTCATAGGCGTGATAGCCAATCGTCTCATACAACGCCGCGCGGGTTTGCATGCGCCCGACCATGTTATGCGTGCCGCCATCGGCCTTGATCGCGCCGTATAAATCTTCCATGGCCTTGGCCGCGATGCGCAAATGGCTGACGGGCCAGATCACCATGGCATAGCCCATTTGCTGGAATTCAGTGGCCGTGAAGAACGGCGTGCGGCCAAATTCGGTCATATTGGCCAAAAGCTTTACACCCCGCATGCGCGATGCGAATTCGCGAAACATCTCGGCCGTGGTCAGCGCTTCCGGGAAAATCGCATCCGCGCCGGCTTCCAGATAGCGCTTGGCGCGATCAACAGCTGCATTCATGCCTTCATTCGCCACCGCATCAGTGCGCGCGATGATCACAAGGTTGCGTCGAGCCTTGCGCGCAGCCGCGACCTTGGCCGCCATTTCATCCACCGGGGCCAGTTTCTTGTCATTCAAATGGCCGCATTTCTTGGGCAGCAACTGGTCTTCCAGATGCACCGCACCCGCACCTGCTTCTTCAAAGCAGCGCACCATGTGCATGACATTCAGCGCCTCACCATAGCCGGTATCGCCATCCACCAGCACCGGCAGGGCAGATGCACGCACCACCTGGCGCACATGCCAAGAAACATCATCCACCGTGATCATGCCAAGATCAGGCAAGCCCATGGTGGCGGACATGGCGGCGCCTGACATGTACAGCGCCTCAAACCCCGCCTTTTTCGCGAGCAAGGCGGCAATGCCCAAATGCGCACCCGGCATTTGCAGGATTTGCGGGCGGTCCAGCAGGCGGCGGAAGCGCACGCCGGCGGGTTCATCGGGCAGGTCATCGGCGATCACGTAAGGCATCGAAATTTCCTCAGAAGAAAATGAAAGTCACCAGCACGAAAAGTGGAACCAGCACTACGAAGGCCCAGGCGACGTAGCCAAAGAAGGATGGCATGCGCACACCCTGTTCTTCGACAATCGCCTTGACCATGAAATTCGGCGCATTGCCGATATAGGAATTGGCCCCCATGAAGACCGCGCCGCAGGAAATCGCGGCCAGCGTCAGCGCACCTTCCGTCATAAGATAAGCGGGATCACCGCCGGCCAGGTTGAAGAACACCAGATAGGTCGGCGCATTATCCAGGAAGGAGGAAAGCACACCTGTCATCCAGAAATAGACCCAGGGAATCGGTTCCCCACCCGCACCGGAGGTCAGCGCCACCAGCGGTGCCGCAGCACCCGCCGTGCCAGCACGCAGAATGGCGAGAACGGGGGCCATGGTCACGAAAATAGCGGCAAAAAGCTTGGCGACTTCCAAAATGGCGCCCCAGGCGAAGCCATTATCATCGCGCAATTGCCGCGGCGTAACCCACATGGAAATGGCGGCAATGCCCACAAAAACCGCCACACCCACCAGCCTTTCAAGGCCGATCTTTTCGCCAAACAGCGCAACATCGCCCGGGCGCCAATAGCCCTGCGCCAGCACCATCAGCACCACCGCGCCAATAAGCCACAGATTGGCATAGCCTTCGATGGAAAGCTTTTCGCGCTTTTCAATGACCGGCGCTACCGGCTTTTCGCGCGCCCAGGCCCAGCTATCCAGCACGTAATAGGCAGCCAGCAGCAGCACGGCGCAGACCAGAAATTCGCCGAACATATGCGTGGTGGTCCAGAAGAAGGACACGCCCTTCAAAAAACCCAGATAAAGCGGCGGATCACCCAAGGGTGTCAAAGACCCACCGATATTGCTGACCAGAAAAATAAAAAACACGAAGGTATGGATCTTGCGCTGGCGAAACGCATTGGCACGCAACACCGGGCGGATCAGCAGCATGGAAGCGCCGGTCGTGCCCATGACACTTGCGATCACGGTGCCGAAGGCCAGCAAAGCGGTATTGGTGGCCGGGGTGCCGATCAGCGTACCCTTCAGCAACACCCCGCCGCCGGTGACGTAAAGCGCCAGCAGCAGGGCGATGAAGGGGATGTATTCCTGCAACAGGATATGCCAGACCTCGGAAGCGGCGACTTGAGGCCCGAACACGGCGGCGAAAGGCAGCACCAACAGCAAGGCCCAGCCGGCAGCGATCTTGCCGTAGTGATGATGCCAGAGATGCCCCGCCACCAGCGGCATCAGTGCGATGGACAGCAAAAGCCCGGCAAAGGGCAGGCCCCATAAAAGGCTCATGCCCGCGCCGGAAACCCCGGCGGCTTCCGCCGGCAGGCTTAGCGCTAGGAACAGCATCAGGGCGAAGCTGGTCGTCTTCATGGGCCAGGGACTCCCTCAAACCTTGCGGGCTGATACCCGTCTAGCCCGTGATTGCCGGATGATACGCCCCGCCACAAGGGGGCGCCCCCTTTCCCCCATGGCCTTGCGCCCCTAGTTTGGGGGGCAGCAGGAGAACACCCGATGGATATGAATGGCGAGCGCCGCATCCCCGCGCCCCGCCAGCGCGTCTGGGACGCGCTGAACGACCCCGAAATGCTGAAGGCCGCGATTCCCGGCTGCGAAAGCGTGACCAAAACCGCCGATGACGCGTTTGAGGCCAAGGTATCGGTCAAGATCGGCCCCATGGCGGCGAAGTTTGGCGGCAAGGTGAAGCTGGAAAACATCCAGGCGCCGGCTTCCTACACCATCTCAGGTGAAGGCAATGGCGGCGCCATGGGCTTCGCCAAGGGCGGCGCTGATGTTGCGCTTGAAGAAACCGGACCGAATGAGACCTTGCTGAAATTCGCGGTCAAGGCGCAGGTTGGCGGCAAGATGGCGCAGCTTGGCGCGCGGCTGATTGACGCAACCGCCAAGCAAATGTCCGATCAATTCTTTGACCGCTTCGCTGCCGCGGTCGCCGCCGCTGAACCCGCCGCCGCGGCCCCTGGCGCTGCCCCGGCGCCCCTGCCCGCCCCGCCCGTGACCGGCGGTGGCATTTCCATCTTTGAATTGCTGCCGGAAGCGCCGCTTGGCATTCCGCTGCTTGCCTGGGTGGGGGGCGCGATCTGGCTGGTTATTGTCGCGTTGATGCTGAAGTGAGCCTGCCCGCCAGCGTTGGGGAGACTCAGGCGCTCCTCGCCTCAGGGGGCTATGTCGCGGACCGCGCGCTGACCACCACCATTCATTTGGCGCTGACCATGGGCAGGCCGCTTTTCCTGGAAGGCGAACCGGGCACGGGCAAGACGGAAATCGCCAAGGTGCTGGCCGCGCGCCTGCCGCGCCGGCTGGTGCGCCTGCAATGCTATGACGGCATGGATATTTCCGCCGCCGCCTATGAATGGAATCACGCGCGGCAATTGATGGCGATACGCCTGGCGGAAGCGTCGGGCGCAGCCGATCGCGCTGCGCTGGAACGCGGCATTTATGACCGCAAATTCCTCCAGCCGCGGCCCTTGCTCGATGCCTTGGAAGGCAGCCCCGCCGTGCTGCTGATAGACGAACTTGATCGCGCGGATGAACCTTTTGAGGCGTTTCTGCTTGAAATCCTCGCTGATTTCCAAATCACGATTCCTGAGCTTGGCACGGTAAAGGCGGCAACCCCGCCGGTTGTGATCATCACATCAAACCGCACGCGTGAAGTGCATGATGCGGTGCGTCGGCGCTGCCTGTATCATTGGGTGGATTACCCTGATGCGGCGCGCGAACGCGCCATCCTGAAGCTGCGCGCCCCTGGCCTGCCGGAAGCGCTTTCCGCCCAGGTTGTCGCCTTTGTGCAAAAGCTGCGGGAGGGTGATTACTTCAAACTCCCCGGTGTGGCGGAGACGATTGATTGGGCGCAGGCACTCGCCGCCCTTGATGCCAAGGCGCTTGAGCAAGGCGCGGTGGATGAAACACTCGGCGTTTTGCTGAAATACCAGGATGACATCGCCAAGCTGAAAGGCGAGGAAGCGGCGCGGCTGATTGCGGAGGCTCGGGCCGGGTGACGCCGGATCGCGACCCTGCCCGCATCATCGCCGGCGGCCAGCCCTTGCTGGCAACGGCGCACAGCGCGGGTGGGCATATCGCGACCAATTTGCTGGCCTTCACGCGGTTGTTGCGCCGGTCTGGCCTGCCGCTGGGACCGGGTGAGGCATTGAGCGCGCTTGCTGCCTTGAATGCGATTGAGATCGGGGATCGAAGGCAGGTGCATGCCGCGCTCCGCGCCGTGATGGTGCATCGGCGTGAGCATTTTGAGCTGTTCGATCAGGCATTCCAATTGTTTTGGCGCGACCCGGAAGCCGCCGCTCATGCCGCTGCCATGGCCGCGCTGGATGGCCATAAGCCGCAATCGGAAAAGCCGCCCCCCGCGTCTCGGCGTTTGGCGGAAGCCATGCAGGGCGAAAAACCAAAGCTCCGCCCGCCCGAACCAGAACCGCCGCGCCAGGATATGAGCTTCACCGTCAGCGACCGCGAAAAGCTGCAAAAGCTGGATTTTGAGGCCATGTCGGCCGCAGAAATCGCTGCCGCCAAGCAGGAAATCCGCAAGCTGACCCTGCCGCTTGATGAAAAACCAACGCGGCGCTTTCGCACCCATCCCGCAGGGCGCGTTGTGGATTTGCGTGCCACTTTGCGCCAAAGCCTGCGGCTGGGGGGCGATATCCTGAAGCTTGAACACAAGCAGCGCGTGGAAAAGCCGCCGCCCTTGGTGGTGCTGTGTGACATTAGCGGCAGCATGGCGCGCTATGCGCAGATTCTGCTCCATTTCCTCCATGCCGTCACCAATGAACGGGACCGGGTGCATAGTTTCCTGTTCGGCACGCGCCTGACGAACGTCACGCGGCAATTGCGCCATCGCGATCCGGAATTCGCCTTCGAAATGGTGTCCCACATCGTGCCCGATTGGTCGGGCGGCACGCGGATTGGCGAAAGCCTTGGCCTGTTCAACAAGCTTTGGGCCAGGCGCGTTCTCGGCCAGGGTGCCGTGGTGCTGCTGATCACCGATGGGCTGGACCGCGAAGGTGCGGCAGGGCTGGCGGAAGCGACGGAGCGGCTGCGGCAATCCTGCACGCGTCTGATCTGGCTCAATCCGCTGTTGCGCTTTTCGGGCTTTCAACCGAAATCCCAGGGCATTCGGGCCATGCTGCCCCATGTGGATGATTTCCGGCCCGTGCATAATCTTGAAAGCCTGCGGGCGCTGATCCAAACCTTATCTGATCCGCGCACAGGCCAAAGCAGAAGGATGATGGTCGCATGACCCAGAACGACAATGCCGAAGATATCCTGGCCATCGCCGCTAATTGGAAAGCGGCGGGAGAAGATGTCGCCATCGCCACCGTGGTGGAAACCTGGGGGTCTTCGCCGCGCCCGGCGGGATCGCGCCTTGCCATCACCAAATCGGGCAAGCTGGCGGGCTCCGTTTCCGGCGGCTGTATTGAAGGGGCGGTCGCGGATGCCGCGCGGCAATCCATGGCAAGCGGCGCGCCGCAATTGCTCGATTTCGGGATTTCCGATGAGCGTGCCTGGGAAGTTGGGCTTTCCTGCGGCGGCAAGGTGAAGGTGTTTGTGGAGCCCTTGTCATGAAATCCGCGATCCTTGCGCGGCTGCAAGCCGAACGCGCCGCCAAGCGCCCGGTAGTGCTGCTGACCAGGCTTTCCGATGGCGCGCAAATGCTTTGGCCCGGTGATGAGATGGCCGAGGCGCTGGTGGAAGCGTCCAAGGCCGCGCTCGGCAGCGAAGAAGCCGGTAATGTGGCGCTGGGCGATGAAACCTGGTTCATCCATCCGCATAACCCGCCGCTACGCATCATCGTTGTGGGTGCCGTGCATATCGCGCAGGCCATGGCGCCGATGGCCGCGCCGCTTGGCTTTGCCATGGTGGTGGTGGACCCGCGCCGCGCCTTCGCCAGTGAAGAACGCCTGCCGGGCGTGACGCTTTCGACCGATTGGCCGGATGAGGCGATGGCGGCTTTGGCCCCCGATGCGCGCACGGCGGTGGTGACCCTGACGCATGACCCGAAGCTGGATGATCCCGCCTTGGATGCCGCACTGAAAAGCGAGGCGTTTTATATCGGCGCGCTCGGCAGCCGGCGCACCCATGCCAAGCGCGTCGCGCGCCTGACGGAACTTGGCCATAACGCTGAGGCCACGGGCCGCATCCATGCGCCGGTTGGCTTGAATATCGAGGCCATCACAGCGCCAGAAATTGCGCTTTCCATCATGGCGGAAATCGTAGCTGCCCGGCGGGGTGCTGCGCTTGGCGCTGTGCGGCCCATTCCCGGTGTTGCGGCATGATTTTTGGCCCCACGCGGCTTGACGAAGCGAAAGGCGCGATCCTGGCGCATACGATGCGCCTGACCGGCCGCGTGCTGAAAAAAGGCACGGTGCTGGATGATGGCGCCATCGCCGCATTGCGAGACGGCGGTCATCGCGAAGTGATCGCCGCGCGGCTTGAAGTGGGTGATGTGCCAGAAGATGAAGCCGCTGAGCGGCTGGGCCAAGTGCTGGCCGTGCCCTTACTCGCGCGTTCCCGCGCTGCCACGGGGCGCGTGAATATCCTGGCGGAAACGGCTGGGCTTTTGGTGCTGGATACCAAGCGCATCGCGCGCATGAATGCGGTGGATGAAAGCCTGACCCTGGCGACGCTACCGAATTTCACGCCGGTGAACACCAAGGAAATGGTCGCGACCATCAAGGTGATTCCCTTTGCCGTGCCTGGGCAAATGCTGGGCGTGGTGGAAGCGGTCGCGAAAAGCGGCGCGGGGCCGGTGCTCGCCATTCATCCCTTCCGCGCCTTGAAAGTTGGCCTGGTGCTGTCCGAATTACCCGGCATCAAGGAAAGCGTGATGGAAGGCGCGGTCGAAGCCACGGAAGAACGCATCGCCGGGCTTTGTGGGACATTATTGCCGGTGGAACGCGTGCGCCATGACACGGTTGCGATTTCCGATGCGCTGTCGCGGCTGCGCCGTGCAGGCGCTGAGATGTTGCTGGTGGCCGGTGCCTCTGCCGTGGTGGATCGGCGCGATGTCGGGCCTGCCGCGATTGTGCGCGCTGGCGGCGTGATTGATCATTTCGGCATGCCGGTTGATCCGGGCAATCTGCTCTGCCTCGGCCACATCGGCAAAATCCCCGCCATGGTGCTGCCTGGCTGTGCGCGCAGCCCAAAGCTGAATGGCTTTGATTGGGTGCTGCAACGGCTTTTCGCGGGGCTTGAAGTCACACCTGAAGATATCGGCGCCATGGGTGTGGGCGGCTTGCTCAAGGAAATCGAAGTGCGCCCCCTGCCGCGCGAACAGGCGCCGCGCACGCCACCACCCGCCCTTGCCCCACGTCGAGGCCGACGCGTGGCAGCGATTGTGCTGGCCGCCGGCCGGTCGCGGCGCATGGCACCGCTGAACAAGCTGCTGGTCACGGATAATGATGGCGTGCCCATGGTGGTGCGCGTGGTGGAACAGGTGCTCGCTTCCCATGCGCGGCCTGTGGTGGTGGTAACCGGGCATGAGCATGACCGGGTGGAGGAAGCGCTTGCCGGCCGCGCCGTGCAATTCGCGATTGCCGAGGATTACGCGCAGGGGCTTTCCGCCTCACTCAAGGCAGGGCTGCGTGCTTTGCCCGAAGATATCGAAGGTTTTATGGTGTGCCTGGGCGATATGCCGCTGGTGAGTGCGGCCATGCTCGATCGGCTGATGGCAGCGTTTGATCCGGAAGAAGGCCGCGCGATTGTGATGCCGACCTTCCGTGGCAAGCAGGGCAATCCCATGCTTTGGTCGCGCGAATTCCTGCCGGAGATGCTGGCCATCACGGGCGATGTCGGCGCGCGGCATTTGGCCGGCAAATACGCCGATCGCTGTGTTGAAGTAGAAATGGCCGATGACGCGGTGCTACGCGATTTTGATACGACCGAGGCGCTGAAAGGCGTACCGGGCTACAGCATGGTAAGGTAGCAGGCGCTTGCTCTAAAGCGCCTGCTTCACCCATTCCCCAATCGCCAGCACCTTCGCATCTTCGCCGATGCGCCCGGCAATTTGCACGCCTAGCGGCAGGCCCTTCGGCCCCGCCCCCGCCGGCACCGTCACGCATGGCCCATGCAGCAGCGTCCAAAGCGAATTGAAGGAAGGATCGCCGGTCCAGCCAATGCCCGCCGGCGCCTCACCCGCCGCCGAAGCCGTGATCACCGCATCAAAACCTTCAATCGCGCCGGGCAGCGCGGCGCGCGCATTGGCTTGCACCGCCTTGCAGGCATCAAGCTGCGCGGTCGGGAAGCGCTTCGCCCAATCGAGCTTTTCCTTGATCACATCGGAAAGCTGCGCCCGCGCTGCCACCAATTCCCAGCCGAGCGACTGCAGGCTTTCCATATTCGTCACATATTCATGCGCTTCAAAGGCTTCGGTCAT
Source organism: Roseomonas sp. (assembly GCA_020249505.1). Lineage (GTDB taxonomy): Bacteria > Pseudomonadota > Alphaproteobacteria > Acetobacterales > Acetobacteraceae > Neoroseomonas. The sequence continues at coordinate 10,201 of JADCFN010000064.1, forward strand.
CGCCTCGGGCAGGGTGATTTCCACCACCTCAGCGCCGGCCTTGCGGCAGGCCGCGATAGCGCCTTCCATCAGGGCAAGTGTCTCTGGCGCCGCCTGTGCAGCGGGCGGGCCAAGCGTGAAGGCCAGGCGCGGCGCGCGCGGTAGTCTGGCTTCCGGGTTGCCGTAATCGCGCCCCGTCATCGCGCCCATTGAAAGCGCGCAATCAGCAACACTGCGCGCCATGACGCCGATCGTGTCATGGCTTTCGCTCATGACCTTCATGCCGCCGCGATGGATGGCGCCAAAGCTCGGCTTGAAGCCAACAATGCCGCAAAATGCCGCCGGGCGGATGATGCTGCCGCCGGTTTGGGTGCCGAAAGACAGCGGAAAGAACCCCGCCGCCACACCCGCCGCCGAACCGGATGAAGACCCACCCGGCGTGTGGTGCTTATTGGCCGGATTGGTTGTCGCCCCCGGATGGCGCGTGGCGAATTCCGTCGTGATGGTCTTGCCGATGATCAGCGCACCGGCCGCCCGCGCCATGGCGACGGCGGCCGAGTCACTCCGCGGCCTGTGCCCTGCATAAATAGGTGAGCCATATTGGGATGGCATATCGGCGGTATCGAGCACATCCTTAACGCCAAACGGAATGCCCTTCAGCGGCGCGGGCGGCCCGCCCTTGTCCAGGGCCGCTGCCCCTCGCCGCACCAAAGCGGGGTCAAGCCAGGCAAAGGCGCGGACATCAGGCTCACGTTCTGAGATGCGGGCAAGGCAAGCCTCAGCCAGGGCAGCGGCGGTCAGGGAGCCAGCGGCGATGCGCCGCGCGGCTTCGGATGCGGTCAGGTCTGCGATTTCGGTCATGGATGCCAGAGTGCCGCGCCAGCGCGCCGCGTCAAGCGGGGGCATGCAGTTCATGTCTGGCGCGGCGCGCCCAGCCGGTCCAGAAGGGGGGCGCATGACGAGCTCAATCAGGATCATCCCGACCCCGGATGGGGCGCTGACCTACGCCATCCCCTTCCCGCCCGAGGAGACGCCGGCCGTCACCGCGCGCGATCTGCTGGGTGCCTGGGAAGCGGCGCGTGGTGCGGCGGGGGCAGAGATCTGGGGCAGCCCGCGCCGGCTGGTGTTTCGCCGTGCCGATGGGGAGGCGATGGAATTGCTGCTAGCCGATGCTGATGCCGCCTGCTGGGCGGAAGCGGTGGATGCGCGCCATGGGCTTGCCACCCCTCAGGGCCTCGCGATTTGCCTGAGGCTGCTGGCGCTGATTGAAGCCATGGGGCGGATTGCGCGGCTCAAGGGGTTTTTCACAATCCGCGCCGCGGGGGCGGAATTGCACCCGGCTTTGCTCCGCGCTGCGGCGAGCCTGCCGCTTGATGCCGCCGGCCGGTTCGACGAAGCCGGCCTTACCGCGCTATTGTCCCGGGCGATTCCGGCGGGAGCCCATTCATGATCCGATTTTTGCCCTTGCTTCTTGTGCTTGTTCTTGCCGCCTGTGCGCAGCAGGAAGCACCGCCCTCTGCACGCGCCGCCACTGCCGGCGCCACGCCAGAATTGCAGCGCATCTGCACCCAGGAAGCGGAGCGCGTCGTCAATTTCCGTGAACGCGGCCAGTTGATGCGGGCGGATTCGAATTTCGGTGACAGCGACATGACGAATGACGTGCCGACCGCGCGGCTGCGTTCCGATAGCTTTCGGCAACAAACCTTGCGTGACGAATTGATCCGCGAATGCATCCGCAATGCCGGAACGGGTCAACCACCGATGGATCCAGGCGCACAACGCCCACAAAATATTCGCGCGCGACGCTAAAGGCAGCCCGCGCGCATGGCATCCCTTTCGGTTCTGACGCGCGCACTTTCCCATCGTAACGCCAAGGTTTTCTTCACCGCATCCCTCATTTCCTGGACCGGGCTTTGGATGCATCGCATCGCCATTTCCTGGTTCGCCTGGGAACTGACCGATAGCGCCTTCTGGGTTGGCATGGTGGCGTTTTGCGATCTGGCACCCGCCGTGGTGGTCAGCCCCATTGCGGGTGCGATTGCCGATCGCACGGATCGCCTGAAACTCACTTTCTGGAGCCAGGCGATGATCGGCGTCATGGCCGCCGTGATCGCGCTGCTGGTCGCGCTTGATAAGCTTGATATCTATACCTTGCTGGTGCTTGAGGTGCTGAACGGCATCGCCTCTTCTTTCGCGCAACCGGCGCGGCAATCGCTCATGCCAGGGCTAGTGCCGCGCAATGATTTGACGGCAGCGGTCGGGCTCAATTCGCTTTGCTTCAATGTCGCGCGTTTCGTGGGGCCGGCGCTGGCCGGGCCGTTGATTGCCGTGGCCGGGGTTTGGCCGGCCATTGCGGCCAATGCAGTGGCCTATTTCATCGCAACCGCCACCACGCCCTTGCTCAAAGTCTCGGCCGAAGAACGCCAGGGGCACGCCAAAACAAAATCGCTATGGGGCGATATGCGGGATGGGCTGCGCTATGTCGCGGGGCATCCAGGGCTTGGGCCGATCCTGACCTATGCCGCGATTGTCGCACTGCTGCTGCGCAGCCTGCCGGAAATCCTGCCGCCCTATGTGGAACGGCAATTTGGCCTGGGGGCGGAAGCGCTTGCGGTGCTGACGGCGGCTTTCGGCGTTGGTGCCTTATTGTCGGGAATTTTTGTTTCCGCCCGCGGCAAGATGCGCGGCACGACCAAGCTTGCGGTTTTTGCCCCGGCGGCCATTTCACTCGCCATGGTGGGCTTCATCGCCACAAGCTGGTTTCCCTTTGGTGTGCTTTGCGCCGCCATTATGGGCGCGGCCATGTCGGTGCATGGGATTTGCGCGCAAACACTGGCGCAATCCGCATCCGATCCAGCGATGCGCGGGCGGGTGCTGAGCCTTTGGGGCCTGATTGTGCGCGCCTTTCCAGCCCTTGGTGCGCTGATGCTCGGCGCGGCGGGGGAGATTTTCGGCATGACGCTGCCCACACTCGCGGCCGTGCTGCTTTCGGCCATCGCCATCGCCTGGGGGATCAAACGCCTGCCCGCCATGGCGCGGGTGCTGGAAGGCGATGGGGCGAGCGATCCCGAAAAACGTTGAACCTGAACGAGGCATGAGAATGATTGAAGCCGCCATTGTGGGCATGGGGCGCTGGGGCCAGACCCTGGTGGATAGTGTGCAGAACCGGAATGATGCGGGCATTCGCTTCATCGCCGGCAGCACAGGGCGCCCCGAACGCGCCGCCGAATGGGCCGCGCGCCAGGGCGTGAAAATCCTGCCCGACTTGAATGCCATCCTGGCGGAACCCCGCGTGAAGGCGGTGGTGATCGCCTCCCCGCACCAGATGCACGCAGATCAGGTGATCGCGGCGGCGCGCGCGGGCAAGCATGTTTTCGTCGAAAAACCCTTCACCATGACGAAGGCAAGTGCCGAGGCCGCCGTAGCCGCCTGCCGACAAGCCGGCGTGGTGATGGCGCTTGGCCATAATCGCCGCTTCCTGCCGGCGGTGGCCGAGATGAAGAAGCTGATCGCCGCCGGGGCGCTTGGCACTTTGCTGCATGTGGAAGGCCAATTCAGCGGACCGGGCGCGCTTTCCTATCAGCCGGGCATGTGGCGCACCGACGCTCATGAAAGCCCGCTGGGCGGCATGGGCGGCATGGGCATTCACATGATTGACATGATGATCAACCTGGCCGGGCCGATTGCCGAGGTGACGGTGCGCTCCCTGGCGCGTGCGCTGACCAATGGCATGGATGACACCACGGCGGGGCTGTTCTCCTTCGCCTCCGGCGGCACGGGTGGCTTCGCGACCTTGGCTTACGCGCCCAGGGTATGGCGCTTGGCACTTTATGGCACGGATGCGGCGTTGGAATTGAACGGCCATGAGAAGCTCAGCTTCACCCCGCGTGAGGGCGAAGCCTGGGTCAAGGACTTCCCGAAGACCGATATCGAACATGCCGAATTGGCGGCCTTCGCCGCTGCCGTCACCGGCGGGCCGGCCTATCCGCTGCCGCTTGAAGACGCGATCCATGGCGTTGCGGTGTTTGAGGCCATGATCGGCGCGGCAGCTTCGGGCAGCACCTATCGGGTGGCCTGACAGGCGGATTTCGCACCCCGCGCTTTCTGTTCTAGTAATCACCTCAGCGCCTGGCGCTGACCAACCTTTCTGAAAGGCCGGAAATGAGCAAGATCAATCGTCAAGGGTCTAACCAGATCCTTTCCTCCTCAGTCGAATATCATAATTTCGTTTTCCTCGCGGGGCTCACGGCTGATGACCTCGCCAAGGACATCAAGGGCCAGACCGCTGAAGTGCTGGCGAAGATTGATGCCGCGCTGGAAGCCAATGGCACCGACAAAACCCGCATGCTGTCGGCCCAGATTTGGCTGAAGGATATCCGCGATCGCGGCGCGATGAATGAGCTTTGGACCGCCTGGCTGCCGGCGGGCGGCGCCCCGGCGCGCGCTTGCGTCGAAGCCAATATGGCCGATCCGCGCCATTTGGTGGAAATCATGGTCACGGCCTGCCGCTGATCCGGCAGGCATGAAGGCGCCGGGGCGAAACCCCAGCGCCTTTTTGTACCTTGAGGGAGACGCCCGGCATCACCGCCGGGCGTTTTTTTATGCGCGCGCCGCGACCGCAAGCGCCGGCGTCTGGCGCGGCGGGGTCTGGTAACCGCGGGGCCCATAGCCAGGATTGGCCACGCGCGGCAGGGCGGCCGTCGCAATGGTTTCAATCACGCGCGACTGAAGCGAAATGGCGCGCTCCAACAATTTACGGTTCTCGCTGCCCAGATCTTCTAACTGGCGGGTCAGCATCTGCGCTTCTTCGCGCATCGCGCCATCGGGGCGCGCGCCATGCTTGGCCTGGGCGGCATAGGCCTGGGCGAAGGCATCGGTCGCGGCGATCTTGCTTTCCGCAAGCTTGGCAGCACGCGAAAGATCAAGCTTCGACAGCGCCTCATTTTCCGCACGAAGAGCATCAGCCAGCCTTTTGCCGGCAATCAGTAGCGCATCCATCATGATTGGGTCTCTCCCATATTGGGGGTTTGTGCACCGTTTTGGCGGAGCAATTCGCGATAAACAGAATCGGCAATGCCAACACCGCCAGCCCGCACGGCTGATGCCGCGAAGGCTTCAACCAGCATCGGGCGCCATTGCGCCTCGGCCGCGCCACCGCCGAAGGAGGATTTGGACATATCCACAGTGGCGAAGATCGGCTGCAGCAAGAACCCCAGCGCCTGCGCTTCGAAATCCTTCGCGGATTTGCGCATGGCGGCTTCAGACAAGGCGCCCGCCTGCGGCTGGCGAATGGCGCGCTGCTGCGGGGCAACAAGATTGGCGGCGTCCAACATCAGCGGAGCTCCAGATCGGCTTGCAAGGCGCCAGCGGCCTTGATGGCTTGCAGAATGGAAATCAGGTCACGCGGGCCAACACCCAGGCTGTTCAGTCCGCGCACCAATTCCTGAAGCGTGACCGCTTCAGGCAGAACGCCCATGCGCCGATCCGATTGGTCTTCAACCTCAATACCGGTGCGCGGCACCACCTGGGTCTGACCCTGTCCAAAAGCATTGGGCTGGCTGACTTGCGGCGTTTCGGTGATCCGGATGGTCAGATTGCCCTGGGCGATGGCCACCGTGGAAACGCGCACCGCGTCACCCATCACAATCGTACCCGTCGCCTCATCAATGACCACGCGGGCGATCTGGTCGGGCACAACGCGCAGCCTTTCAATATCAGTCAGGAAAGCAACCGGATCGCGCCCATTGAGCGCCACGGAAACCGTGCGCGGGTCGGTAACAGTCGCCACATTGCCGCGTGATGCCCCATTAATGGCGGCCGCAATGCGCCGTGCCGTTGTCAGGTCAGGGTTGCGCAAGGCAAGACGCACACGGTCGCGGTTGGTGAGTGTGAAGGGCACTTCGCGTTCGACGATGGCGCCGTTGGAAATACGCCCCGCCGTGGGCACGCCACGCGTCACGGAACCCGCGGCACCGCGCGCGGCAATGGCGCCGGTTGCCAGCGCTCCTTGCGCCACGGCATAGACTTCCCCATCCGCGCCAAGCAGCGGGGTCACCAACAGGGTGCCACCGGTCAGGTTGGTGGCATCGCCAAGGGCGGAGACCGCCACGTCAATCCGGCTACCAGGCCGGGCGAAGGCGGGTAAATTCGCCGTCACCATCACAGCGGCAACATTCTTGGTATCCAATTGGCGTTCAAAATCGCGCGTATTGACGCCAAGGCGCTCCAGCATCCCGACCAGGGATTGACGGGTAAAGACCGCACTTCTGAGGCGATCACCGGTGCCATTCAGGCCAATGACCAGGCCGTAGCCGACAAGCTGATTGTCGCGCACGCCCTCCATATCCACTATATCCTTAATGCGAATTTGGGCTGCGGCGGGCGGCGCAAGGAAACACGCCGCCAAGGCCAGGGCGGTAAAGATTTTTGCGAGCGTTTGCGCTATACGGTTCAAGGTCTGTCTCCGGCAGCCACCCCGATCACGGGCGGCGGTCTGCCAGGGTTCAGCGCAAGGCCCGTGCCAGGGTTTGGCGGTATCTTTGCCGAGTCGTGGCGGCAAAACCTGCCGGGTCTCGGCTGAGCCTGCCGGGACAGGCGGAAGAAGGAGGTCAGATGGTCGTTATTCGGGGCGTGACGGGCGGCACCAATGTGCCGGGGGCGCGGTCAACGCGCGGCACCTCGGGCGGCTTTCGTGTGGGCGGCGGCGCTGAGGAAGCGCGCGAAGCCAATGCCAGCACGGGGGTTTCAGCGGCCACCGCCATGGGACTTTTGGCTGTCCAGGAATTGGGCCCGGCCAAGGAACGCAATGCCCGCGCCTTCCGCCGTGGTGAGGATATGCTGAAGGAATTGAAGGCCCTTCAGTTGGAATTGCTGGCAGGCCGCGCCGATCCCGCGCGGCTACAGGAACTTGCCCGGCTGACCGAGGGTGAAAAACCCGCCGATCCGGGCCTGGCTGAGGCGGTTGAGGCGATTGCGCTCCGTGCCCGTCTGGAATTGGCCCGGCGCGGCCTGGAAAGCTGAAATCGGCTTTTGTCAGATATTTGTCTTCAAACGCCCCCTGGCGCCCCCGGGCAAGCCAGTATAGAAGCCTGTCAGTCCGGCGAGACAGGTTTCAGTAAAGAAATCACCTCGGCGGTTGTGCAAGGCGGGGGAAGAAGAAGATATGTTAGTGACATTGCCGCCCGATTACCGTCCCTCGGATTCCGAGGAGTTCATGAATGCGCTTCAGCTGGAATATTTCAGACAGAAGCTTCTTAGATGGCGTCACGATCTTGTACGCGAAGCGGGTGAGACCCTTTCCTCCCTCTCCGAAGGTGGCATTACTGAAGCGGATCTTGCAGATCGCGCTTCGGTTGAAACTGACCGGGCGCTTGAACTCCGCACCCGGGATCGGTCGCGCAAATTGATCAACAAGATTGATCAGGCGCTGGAGAGAATCGAACACGGCACCTATGGCTATTGCGAGGAAAGCGGAGAGCCGATTTCGCTCCGCCGCCTGGAAGCGCGGCCCATTGCGACCATGACGATCGAGGCGCAGGAACGCCATGAGCGCATGGAACGGGTGCATCGCGACGATTGAACGGCGGGGCGTAACGCCCGCCGGACTTACAGGAACCCCACCGGGTCCACATCCACCTGCACCCGAACATTGCCGGGTACATCCACCTTCGACAGCCATTCGGCCAATAGCCGCTGCACGCCGATATCGCGCCGCGCCTTGAGCAATAACCGCCGCCGATGCCGTCCCCTCAACAAGGCAAGCGGCGCAGGCGCGGGACCCAAAACCTCCACCCCCTGGCCCGCCGGTGCAGCGCGCCCCAAATCCCGCGCCACCCGATCCGCGGCCTTTTCATCCGGGGAGCTCACGATCAAGGCGGCCAGCCGGCCAAAGGGTGGCCAATGACCTGGCTGCCGCGCCTCGGCCTCGGCGGCCATGAAGGCTTCGTATTCGCCGGAAACCAAAGCCTGCATCACCGGATGATCCGGCGAAAAACTTTGCAGCAAAACGCGGCCCGGATGTTCCGCCCGCCCGGCACGGCCCGCCACCTGATGGAGAAGCTGCACGGTGCGCTCAGCCGCGCGCAAATCACCGCCCGCAAGGCCGAGATCAGCATCCACCACACCAACCAGCGTGAGGTAGGGAAAATGCCAGCCCTTGGCGACGATTTGCGTGCCGATGATCAGATCAACCTCACGCTTTTCAATCGCCTCCGCCGCTGCGGCGGCCGCTGCCGGGCCGGGGAGCGTATCTGAGGCCATGACCAGGCGGCGGGCTTCAGGGAAAAGCAAAGCGGCTTCTTCCAATACACGCTCCACGCCCGGCCCAATTGGCACGGTGCTATGCGGCGCGGCGCAGCTTGGGCAATGGCTGGGTGGCGCTTCCACATGGCCGCAATGGTGGCATTGCAGCCGCCGCGCGGCGCGGTGTTCCACCAGCCAAGCCGTGCAATTCGGGCAGCGCAGCCGATGGCCGCAGGCGCGGCAAAGCGTGAGCGGCGCGTAGCCGCGCCGGTTCAAGAACAGCATGGCCTGTTCGCCGCGCTTGAGCGTCTCCGCCACCGCTGCCACCAGGGCCGGGCTCAAGAAGCGCCCGCGCGGCGGGGTTTCGCGCCTGAGGTCTATAAGGCCAATCTCGGGCATCACCGCGCCGCCGTGACGCGCCGCCAAATGGCATTCGCCGTAGCGCCCAGCGCGCGCATTCGTCAGGGTTTCCAGCGAGGGTGTCGCACTCACCAGCACGCAAGCGGCATCGGACAAGCGCGCGCGCACCACCGCCATGTCGCGCGCGTGATAGATCACGCCTTCTTCCTGCTTGAAGGCGGTTTCATGTTCCTCATCCACCACAATCAGCCCGAGATCGGGAAAGGGCAGAAACAGCGCCGAACGCGCGCCCACCAGCACGGGGGCGCGGCCTTCCGCCACCGCGCGCCAGGTGATGCGCCGGGTGCGGGGGGAAAGTTCTGAATGCCATAGCGCGGGATCAGTGCCAAAGCGCGCGCGAAAGCGATCCAGCCATTGCGCCGAGAGCGCGATTTCCGGCAGCAACACCAAAGCCTGCCGCCCAGCCTGGAGTGCTGCGGCGATAGCTTCAAAATAAACCTCGGTCTTGCCGGAACCTGTCACGCCGGACAGTAAAGTAGTGCTGTAGCCTTCCCGTGCCACGGCCGAGCGCAGCAATGCCGCCGCTTCTGCCTGGTCGGCATCCAGCACCGGGCCGGGGCGCGCCAGATCGGGGGGGCGGAAGTCTTCCAACGGCGGCAGCAGGCCGGGGACCAGCAAGCCGGCATCGGCCATGCCGCGCAGCACGGCGGGGGCGACGCCGGCATCCCGCGCCAAATCATCCGGTGCCCGCACCTCGCCCAATGGCAGGGCGGCCAGAACGCGCTGGCGTGCGGGGGTCAGGCGCGGCGCTTCCGGCAGCGGATCGGCGCGGCACCAGCCGGCGCGATGGGGCTGGGCTTCCAAAGCGGCGGGGACACTCATCGCCATCCGCAGCACCGCGCCGCGCGGTGAAAGCGTATAGGCGGCGACCCAATCCACGAAGCGGCGGAGCTTTTCCGGCATGGGGGGCGCTTCCAGCACTGCCGCGATGGGGCGCAGCCGATGCTCCGGCAGGGACGACTCGGGTGCCTCATCCCACACCACGCCAAGCACTTGCCGCCCGCCCAAGGGCACGGCGACGAAACTGCCGGGGGGAGGTGCGTCACCCTCCGCCAGGTAATCATAGGCGTCCGCCAGCGGCAGCGGCAGTAGAACGCGCAAGCGTTTGGCAGAGTTTGAAGAAATTATTTCAGGCAAAAGGGACTGCTTTCGCGAAGGGGCCGGCATGAGCTAAGGTTTAGCCTATTCGCGGCGGGGAGGCTTGCGCTTTGTGCCGCGCAGCCCCATTCCCCGCCGAAGCCTTGTCTTTCGCCATGCAGGATTGGAATTCATGAAGTTCTTTGTTGATACCGCCGAAGTTGCCGAAATTCGCGCCCTTGCCGAATTGGGCATGGTGGATGGTGTGACCACCAATCCATCACTCATCGCCAAATCCGGCCGCGACATGAAGCAGGTGATTGCGGAAATCTGCGCCATCACCCCTGGCCCCGTCAGCGCCGAAGTGACCGCGACGGATGCCGCCGGCATGCTGGCCGAAGGGCGTTTTCTGCGCGCCATTGCGCCCAATGTCGCGGTGAAAGTGCCGTTGACCGAAGCCGGGCTGATCGCCTGCCGCACGCTCGCCGCCGAAGGCACCCCGGTGAATGTGACGCTCTGCTTTTCTGCCGCCCAGGCGCTGCTGGCCGCCAAGGCGGGTGCCGCCTTCATCTCCCCCTTTGTCGGGCGGCTTGACGATATCGCGACCGATGGCATGCGGCTGATTGCGGACATTGTGCAGATATACCGCAATTACCCCGCGATCCGCACCGAGGTTTTGGTGGCGTCCATCCGCCACCCCATTCACCTTGTTGAGAGTGCCAAGATGGGCGCGCATGTGGCGACCCTGCCGCCCAACGTGATCCGCCAATTGCTGAAGCATCCGCTCACTGATCGGGGCCTGGAGGCGTTTCTGGCGGATTGGAAAAAGACAGGACAAAGCATCCTGTGAGCGACCCGCCCTCAGACGGGAAGGCCCCGAACGGGCCCTCGGCTGAGGAGGTGGAAGCATTCCTGCGCGCCCATCCTGGGTTTCTGGCAGACCGGCCAGATCTTTACCGGGCGCTGGCGCCGCCGCGGCGTGTGCATGGCGATGGGCTAACCGATCACATGGCGGCAATGCTGGGCGCGGAGCGCGAGCGTGCTTCCGCGCTGGATGCGGAATTGCGCCTGGCTTTGGATGCGGAACGGGCGGGGCTTGGTTTGGTATCCCGCGTGCGCTTGGCAGTATTGGCGCTGATGCGTTCAGACAATGCGCCGGAGACCGTGGCGCAGGAATGGCCCAATCTGCTGGGGCTGGAGAGCTGCACGCTTTGTGTGGAACCGCCGGATAATCCCGGCCAGCTTTGGATGCGGCCGGAACAGCGGCCTCTACCGCGCGGCATGGTGGAAAAATTGCTAGGGCGCGGGCGCGATGTGCTGGTGCGCGACAAGCCCGAAGATGCCGATACGCTGCATGGCGAAGCGGGCGGGCTGATTGCGCGCGATGCGCTGGTGCGCGTGGTGGTGGCGCAGCAGCCCTTGATGCTGCTGGCGCTGGGCGCGCGGGATGCGCATGCGCTGCCGGCGCGCCATGGCACTGAACCCTTGGTGTTTCTGGGCCGCGCCGTGGCGGCGGCAATTGCCAGGTAGCATGACTGGCGCCGAGGCCGCCGCTGCCTGGCTTGGCTGGTTTGCCGCCGAACGCCGCGCGAGTACGCATAGCATCGAAGCCTATGGGCGCGATGTGGCGCAATTCCTGGCCTTTCTGAGCGGGCATTTGGGCGATGAGCCTGATCTGGCCGCCCTTAGCGCGCTGCGGCCGGCAGATTTGCGCGCGTTCCTATCGGCACGCGCCATGGAAGGCGATGTGGGCGCCACGCGTGCTCGCAAGCTGGCCACGATACGGAGTTTTCTGCGCTATTTGCAACGCCATCAGGGCATGGCGCCCGTTGCCCTTGCCGGGCTGCGTGCGCCGCGTGCCAAGGCGCCTTTGCCACGTGCGCTGAGCGAGAAAGAAGCGCGCGCGGCGGCGGAGGATGTGGCTGATGTCTATGCGCTGGGCCGACATGAAAACCCGCGCCTGCAAGCAGCCCGCGACCGCGCCTTGTTCACACTGCTTTATGGCGCGGGGCTAAGATTGGGGGAGGCTTTGGCGCTCAATCTGGGTGATGCGCCGCGCACGGGGTCCGAGGCAGCGCTGAGGGTTGTGGGCAAGGGCAATAAGGAAAGGCTGGTACCGATCCTGCCGGTGATCCGCGATGCGATGGCGGAATATTTGGCGGAACGCGGCAGTGGTGCGCCTGATGAGCCCCTTTTCATCGGTGCGCGCGGGGCGCGGCTTGATCCGGCGGTGGCGCAGAAAAGGCTTCGTGATTTTCGCAGGCTTGCCGGGCTGCCGGAACATGCAAGCCCGCATGCGCTGCGCCATTCCTTCGCGACGCATTTACTGGGCGGCGGCGCTGATTTGCGTGCGATTCAGGAATTGCTCGGCCATGCCAGCCTTTCCACCACGCAGCGCTATACGGCGGTGGATGCGGCGGCGCTGCTGGAGACTTGGCGCAAGGCGCATCCTCGGGCGGATTGACCGGCTAGTCTTGGCGCTCACAATATTGGAAATCACGGGAGAAACGCCATGAGCATTCGCATCGGTATCGCCGGCATGGCCGGGCGCATGGGCCAGCTTTTGATTGAGGAAACCGCCGCCGCTGGTGCAGTATGTGTGGGCGGCACCTTGCGCGCGGGCGGTAAACCGGCCCCTGCCGGCTTGCAAAGCTTTCCGGATATCGCCGCACTTTTCACCGCTTCCGATGTGGTGATTGATTTCACCCATGCAGATACCGCCGCCACCCATGCCGCTGCTGCCGCCGCCTGCGGCAAGGGTTTTATTCTCGGCAGTTCAGGGCTTTCAGCGGCCGCGGAAGCGGCTGTCGCAGAAGCCGGCAAGCGCGCGCCGATTGTCTATGCCGCGAATTTCGCGCCGGGGGTCAATCTGTTTTTGGCGATTGCGGAGCGCATGGCGGCAGCGCTCCCTGGCGCGCAATATGATGCCGAAATTGTGGAGATGCACCACCGCCAGAAGGTGGATGCGCCATCCGGCACCGCAGTCGCCTTGGGCCGTGCTGTGGCAGCAGGGCGCGGCACCACCATGGAAGAAGCCGGCATTGAAAGCGGGCGCGATGGCCATTGCGGCCCGCGCGGCACCGGCACGATTGGCTTTGCGGCTTTACGCGGCGGGCAGGTGGTTGGTGAACACACGCTGCTTTTCGCCGCCGCTTCAGAACATATCAGCCTGACGCATCGCAGTTTTGATCGGCGCGTCTATGCCACCGGCGCGGTGCGTGCCGCGCTTTGGGTGCATGGGCGCGCGCCGGCGCTATACGGTATGAAGCATGTGCTTGGGATGTAATCCAGGTCAGCGCTGCCAATCAAAGGGTGCCGCGCGCGGCAGGCCGAGATTTTCGCGGAGCGTCGTCCCAGTATATTCCTTGCGGAAGACACCGCGGCGCTGCAATTCCGGCACAACCAGGCGCACGAATTCCTCATAGGTGCCCGGCATATGTGTGGCGGCCAGTACAAAGCCATCACAGGCGCCACCTTCGACCCAGGCATGCATCTCATCCGCCACGCGTTTCGGCGTGCCACAAAATACCGGGAATTCACGAATGGTCCCGCGCCCGGTGATTTCCACGAAGTCCCGCAAGGTAGGGTTACGCTTGCCGCTGGAAGCCACCACGCGATCACGCAGTGCTTGCAGGCCCTTGATGCCGGCCAATTCATCATCGGTGAAGGCATCATCCAAGGCTTTTGAGGCAAAGTCGTAATTCAATGCCTCAGACAGCAAGGAAAGCCCATCAACCGGCTTGGCGAGGCCATCAATCAAGGCACGCTTTTCCTGCGCTGCCGCTTCGGTCTCACCCACAATGCAATAAACGGCAGGGCAGATGCGTACCGTGGCGGGGTCTCGGCCAGAGGCAGCGACCTGTTCCTTGAAACCGCTATAGCCGCGCTTGGCGACTTCCATATTCGGATAGATCACGAAAACCAGATCGCCCCAGCGTGCGGCAAAGTTTTTCCCGCGTCCGCTTTGGCCGGCCTGGATCAGAACGGGCCGCCCCTGAGGCGTGCGCGGCACGGTGAAGGGGCCGCGGCTTTTGAACCATTTGCCCTTATGGTCCAGCCGCCGAACCTTGGTGGCATCGGCGAAGACGCCGCTCTCACGGTCCTGGATGATCGCGTCATCGCCCCAGGAATCCCAATGCGACAGCACGATTTCCATGAATTCATCCGCGCGATCATAGCGCAGATCATGTTCCAGATGATCATCTGCGCCCATATTATGCGCTTCACTGTCATTCAGTGATGTCACCACATTCCAGGCTGCGCGCCCGCCCAGCATGTGATCAAGTGTGGCGAAAACCCGCGCCACATGGAAGGGTTCGTAATAGGTGGTGGAATAGGTGCCGCCGAGCCCGAGTTTTGAGGTTGCAAGGCCCATCGCCGTCAGAATTGAGATCAGATCAAGCTTCACCACGCGAATGCCATTGCGTACCGCCTCAGCATGGTCATGACCAAGGATATCCGGCATGGCGAGCCGATCATCGAAAAACGCCATATGGAAGCAACCGGCTTCCAGCGTGCGGGCGATGCGCTGGTAATACTCGGGACGCAGGTAGTCCTGCATGGTCGCGGGATGCCGCCAGGAACCCACATAATTCGAACAATTCTGCGCCTGCAGAAAGGCCACCAGCGTCATTTGCTTCATCGGCGTATTCCTTTTTCCCGTACCGCATCATCGCGCAGCGCCGATGGCGCGGCAAGCCAATCAGCCTTGGGGTTGCGGCAGTCGCGCCAAATGGCTTTCCATCAAGGCGCGCGCCGAAAGCCCGAACAGGCGGATGCGGCGTGTTTCAGACATCACCAGCAAACCCACCGCAAGCGCGAAGGCTTCCGTTGCCGCTTCCTGCCCTCCCAGCGCGCGCATGGGTGCCAATGCCGCGACCAGCGCGGCATTCAAGCCGGGATCAAGCCCATGCCCCAGCCCGCGCGGTGCCAAGCCCCCGCCACCCAGATAAAACCCCAGCGCCAATTCCTGCGGATGCGCAGCATAGAAATCGAACAAGGCGAGTGCGGCGCCGCGAAACCCATCCCGCGCCGCACCAGCCGCAACCGCAGCCTTTAAGCGCGCCAAGCTATCACGCAGCACTTCGGCATAAATCGCCTCACGCGAGGGAAAATGGAAATAAAGCGCCGCGGGCGTATAGCCGGCGCGCGCCGCGATGGCGCGAAGGCTGGCACCCTCAAGCCCTGCTTCGGCGAAAAGCGCTTTGGCGGCGGCAAGGATATGGTCGCGCTTGGCAGCATTCTTGTCCGGGCGGGTCATTGACGGCAATTTCTAACAGCGTTAGATTTTACCCGTCAACCGAGTTTGGGAAGCCCCGCCATGCTGATGACTGCTGCCGATTATCGGGAATCGCTCCGGGCGCTGAAGCCGCGCGTTTTCGTCAATGGTCGCCAGGTGGCGAGTGTGGCGGATGAACCCCTGCTGGCACCCGGCATCAATGCCATTGGCGTGACCTATGATTTCGCGCATCGCGCCGAATATGCCGGGCTGATGACGGCCACGCAGGAAGGCAGCGGGCGGCTCGTCAATCGCATGCTGCATGTGAATAGCAGCCGCGATGATTTGCTGGCCAAGTTGGAAGCGGTGCGCCTGGTTTGCCGTGAATCCGGCTGCGCGCAACGCTATTTGGCGCATGATGCGCTGAATGCGCTTCACCAGGGCACCAGGCTTGCCGATGCGGTGCATGGCGGGGAGAGGCATCAGCGCTTCCTGGCCTATTTGGATGATGTGCAGGCGCGTGATCTGACGCTCGGGATCGCGATGACGGACGCGAAGGGCGACCGTTCCGCGCGCCCCGGCAAGCAGGCCAACCCTGATGTGCATGTGCATATCAAGGAACGCCGTGCGGATGGCATCATCATTCGCGGGACCAAAGCCATTGTGACCGGCGCGCCCTATGTCCATGAATTCCTGGTCATGGCCTGCCGTACCATGACGGCCGAGGATGCCAATTTCGCGCTGCATTGCGCCGTGCCCGCCGATGCGCCGGGCGTGATGATTGTCGCGCGCCCCGCCGGGCGCCCAGGCGAAGCGGCCGCGAAATTCAGCGCCAAATACGGCCAAGCCACCGGCGTTGTTGTTTTTGATGATGTTTTCGTGCCCTGGGACCGCGTGTTCATGGCGGGCGAGCACGTCGAAGCCGGCTACACCACCACCAGCTACGCCACGCATCATCGCCATTCCTGCATTGCCGCACGTGCGGGCTTTGGTGATTTGCTGATCGGTGCAGGCGCTTTGATGATTGAAGCGAACGGCCTGGATACGGACCGCCATGGCCATATCCGCGATGCCATGGTTGATCTGATCAAGATTGTGGAAGGCTTCTTCGCCTGCGGTGTTGCCGCCAGCGTCTATGGCACGCGCGCTGAATCTGGCGCCATGATGCCGGATGCGGTCTTCAGTAATATCGGCAAATTGCTGCTGGCGACGCAGATTTATGACATGCATCGCCTCGCGCATTATGTCTCGGGCGGGTTGATTGTGGCACTCCCTGGCCCGGATGAGGATCACAATCCGGAAACCGCCGCATCGCTTGCCGCCGTGCTTGCCGGGCGCGCGGATGTGCCGGCGGAAAAGCGCCTGGAAGTGGCGCGCTTCATGGAAGATTTGACCGCATCCAACCAGGGCGGTTGGTATTCGGTGATCTCGCTCCATGGCGGTGGCAGCCCCGAGGCGATGAAGCGCGAGATTTGGCGCAATTACCCGGTCGAAGAACGCTCGGCACTCGTGGAACGCCTGCTTGATCGCGGTATTCTGGATGAGGGCAAGCGCGTCTCAAAACAGCCAGGCCGTTGCTGCGATACGGGGTGTGAGGCGCCGCGCGCGCCAGCCATTCCCGAGCCCAGCTTTATCGGGCGCGCGGCGGAATAGCGCCATGCTTCCGCTTGACGCATGACGTAATCGCGCATCAGATTTCCGGGAAAGCCAAGGGATCGCCAAATGTCTGAAGCCGCGCCAGAACGCCGTATATTGCCGCTGGAAGGGGTGCGGGTTATTGATGTTTCCACCTTTATTTCCGGCCCTTTTGCCACCACGCAGCTCGCGGAATTCGGCGCTGAGGTGATCAAGCTGGAATTACCCGTGATGGGCGATCCCTTGCGTAAATTCGGCACCGTCACGCCGAATGGCGATACGCTGCCCTGGCTTTCGGAATGCCGGAACAAAAAATCCGCGACGCTTGATTTGCGCAAGCCGGAAGGGGCGGATTTGCTGAAGCGCATGTGCGCCGAAGCCGATATCCTGGTGGAGAATTTCCAGCCCGGCACCATGGAGAAATGGGGCATTGGCTGGGATGTGCTGCATGCGGTGAACCCGCGCCTGATCATGGTGCGGATTTCCGGCTATGGGCAAACGGGACCTTACAGTGGTCGTCCAGGTTTTGGACGCATTGGCAATGCTTTTGGTGGGCTTTCCTATCTGGCGGGTTATCCGGATCGCCCACCAGTGACGCCAGGTTCGGCCACCATTCCGGATTATCTTTCCGGCATTTACGGTGCCATGGGCGCGATGCTGGCCATGGAAGCGCGCCGCAAGACAGGGCGCGGGCAGGTGGTGGATATTGGGCTTTATGAACCTGTCTTTCGCATCCTGGATGAATTGGCGCCAGCCTTTCAGCACAAGGGTTATGTGCGCGAGCGCATGGGGCCAGGCACGGTTAATGTTGTGCCGCATAGCCATTACCCCACCAAGGATAATCGCTGGATCGCCATTGCCTGCACGTCAGACAAGATTTTCGCGCGGCTTGCGGCGGCGATGGGCGCGCCGGAGCTTGGCGATGATGGCAAATGGGGCACCATTCGTCAGCGCGAAGCCGCGCGCGCAGAAGTGGATGCGTATGTCGGCGCCTGGACCAGCCGCTTCACCCGCGATGAATTGCTGCAAACCTGCGAAGAAGCGCAGGTTCCCTGCGGCCCGGTCTATGCGATTGATGAGATTTTCGAAGACCCGCAATACAAGGCGCGCGGCAATATCTTGACGATGCAGGACCCGCGTGTTGGCGAATTGGCCATTCCCAATCTTGTGCCACGGCTTTCAGAAACACCTGGTGAGGTAAAATGGCTCGGCCCCGCCATGGGCGAGCATAATGGCGAAATCTATCGCGACTGGCTGAAATTATCGGATGCCGAAATAGAAGCGCTAACCACCGCGCGGGTTATCTGAAACCAACCCGCGCAGCGAAGCTTTAAGTTCAGGAAGCGAGATACCCGCCATCCACATGCATCTCTGACCCGGTCATATAAGATGACTCGTCCGACGCCAGGAACAAGATAGCGTAGGCGACCTCGTCCACCTCACCGGGGCGGCCCATGGGCACATGGCCCAGCATTTTTGCGCGAAACACGGGATCAGCCGTGGCACCGCTGGTACGCATGGGCGGCATGAGGCCGGGATGCACCGTGTTCAAGCGAATACCGGAAGGCCCTTCCTGCACGGCAATGGATTTCGTCAGCAAGCGCACTGCCGCCTTGGAGGCGTTATAGGCGCAATGGATGCGATCCTGCCCCACCACGCCGGAGATTGAGGACAGGTTGATGATGGACCCGCCGCCCGATTTCCGCATGGCGGCAACGCCGTGCTTCACGCCCAAAAACACACCGCGCGCATTCACAGCCATGATGCGGTCCCACAGCGCGGTATCATAAAGATTATTCGTATTACTGCCGGAAATGCCGGCATTATTCACCAGCACATCAAGCCGCCCATGGGCAGCCATCACGGCAGCAATCGCCGCTTCCCATTGCGCCTCATCTGCCACATCAAGGTTGATGTAGCTTGCAGACCCGCCGGCCTTGGCGATTTCGGCCACCACGCTGCGGCCTTCAGCTTCCATCATATCGGCTACCACTACCTTGGCACCTTCCCGCGCCATCAACCGTGCGGTGGCTGCGCCCATGCCGGAAGCGGCACCCGTAATGAGTGCTACCTTGTTCGCAACGCGCATGATGTCTCCTCCTGTTCATTTCTGATCAGGAAGCCTTGCAAGGCTTGCGCGTTACCGCAAGCCTCAACCATAGGTCATGCTGGATTCCGCGCCACGGCTCATGTCGCGCGGAATGGGCTGACCGGTCATGGTCAGCGCCAAAGCCTCGGCCACACGAATGCC
Organism: Roseomonas sp.; assembly: GCA_020249505.1. Classification (GTDB taxonomy): domain Bacteria; phylum Pseudomonadota; class Alphaproteobacteria; order Acetobacterales; family Acetobacteraceae; genus Neoroseomonas. The sequence continues at coordinate 29,022 of JADCFN010000064.1, forward strand.
ATCCACGCCGGCGCTCAGAATGCCGCCGGCATAGCCAGCGCCCTCTCCAGCCGGGAAAAGCCCCGCCGTATTCACGCTTTGAAAATCAAAGCCGCGCGGGATGCGAATGGGGCTACTGGTGCGGGTTTCAACGCCGGTCATCAGCGCATCAGGGCGGGCGAAGCCCGATAATTGCTGATCGAAGGCAAGCAACGCTTCACGCATGGCGGCCACAGCGAAATCCGGCAGGCAGAGCGCGAGATCAGTTGGGGTTACGCTTGGCTTGTAGCTCGGCAGCACATCACCAAGCGAAGTGCTGGGGCGGCCGGCGAGGAAATCGCCCACAAGCTGCGCGGGCGCGCGGTAATCGCCGCCGCCTGCCGCAAACGCCGCGCTTTCCCAATGGCGTTGATAGGCAATGCCGGAAAGCACATCGCCCGGATAATCCTCGGGCGAAATGCCAACCACCATGCCGGCATTGGCATTGCGTTCGGCGCGCGAATATTGGCTCATGCCATTGGTGACCACGCGGCCGGCTTCACTGGTGGCAGCCACCACGGTGCCACCAGGGCACATGCAGAAACTATAGACAGCGCGGCCATTTTTCGCGTGATGGACCAGCTTGTAATCAGCGGCCCCCAACAGCGGATTGCCAGCATTGGGGCCGAAACGTGCACGGTCAATCATGCCTTGCGGGTGTTCAATCCGCACGCCAATCGAAAAGGGCTTGGCTTGCATGGCAACCCCGCGCGCATGCAGCATCTCAAAACTGTCCCGCGCACTATGACCAAGGGCGAGGATGGCGTGATCGGCTTCAATCACTTCGCCATCCGCCAGCACCAGCCCACGCAAGCGGCGCGCGCCATCGGCTTCGGTTTCGATGATCAGATCATCCACCCGCGCACCAAAGCGATATTCACCGCCAAGGGCTTCGATCTCCGCTCGGATATGTTCCACCATGGATACCAGGCGGAAGGTGCCGATATGCGGCTTGGAGACGTACAAAATCTCCTCCGGCGCGCCAGCCTTCACGAATTCGGCGAGCACCTTGCGCCCGTAATGGCGCGGATCGCGGATTTGGCTGTAGAGTTTGCCGTCAGAAAAGGTGCCTGCCCCGCCCTCGCCATATTGCACATTGCTTTCGGGGTTGAGCACGCCACGCCGCCAAAGGCCCCAAGTGTCCTTGGTGCGTTCGCGCACCACCTTGCCGCGTTCCAGGACCAATGGGCGTAAGCCCATCTGTGCGAGCAATAGCGCCGCCATGAAGCCGCAAGGCCCGGTGCCCACCACAACAGGCCTGCGGATGCCTTCCGGCGCGCGGGCGACAAAGCGATATTCCGTATCCGGCGCCGGGCTGATCCGCTGATCCCCCGAATGGCACGCGAGCAACGCGGCTTCATCAGCAACTTCTACGTCAAGCGTATAGACCAGCATGATCGCATGGGGCTTCCGCGCATCATACCCGCGGCGGAATACCTGCATCGCCTTCAACGCCGCATCGGCAATGCCAAGCCGCCCCAGCACGGCGGCGCGCAAGGCGTCTTCCGGATGGTGCAGCGGTAGGCGCATTTCGGTCAGGCGGATCATGGGGGTTCTATAGTCCGTCTTGCGGCGCGCTTGAAATCCTTCCTTTCATCGGCCAAGCATTGGGCATGGCTGATATTCTTTGCCTCGGCGAACCCATGCTGGAATTCAACGCCCAAAAGCCGGGCGCGGATGGGCGACGCTATTATCTGGAAGGGCATGGTGGCGATACCTCCAACGCCGCCATCGCAGCCGCGCGCGCGGGGGCTTCGGTTGGCATGCTGACCGCGCTTGGCCAGGATGGGCCTGGCGAAAGCTTCATGGCGCTTTGGGCGCAGGAAGGCGTGGATACCGCGCATGTCATCCGCAATCCTTCAGCGCCCACGGGCATTTATTTCGTGACGCATGATGCGCGCGGGCATCATTTCAGTTTTTATCGCAGCGGCAGCGCGGCGTCACTCTACCGGCCGGAAGATGTGCCGGAAGCAGCCATACGCAAAGCGAAATACCTGCATCTTTCCGGCATCAGCCAGGCGATTTCGACTAACGCCTGTGATGCAGCCTTCCGCGCCATGGAAATGGCCCGCGCCAATGGGGTGCAGATTTCCTATGACACTAATCTGCGCCTCAGGCTTTGGCCGGCGTCACGCGCTGCTGCCGTGATCCATGCCGCGATTGCCATGGCCGATATCGCGCTGCCATCTTTGGAAGACGCCATGGCGCTGACGGGCCTGGAGAACGCTGATGAAATCTGCGATTTCTATCTGCGCCTTGCTCCAATGGTGGTGCTGAAATGCGGCGCTGAGGGCGCCATTCTGGCCACGCGCGAAGCCCGCCACCGCCTGCCCGCGCACAAGGTGGCGGCAGTTGATGCGACCGGCGCGGGGGATTGCTTTGCGGGCAATTTCCTCGCGCGCTTGCTGGCAGGTGATCCGCCGCTGGATGCCGCGCGTTACGCCAATGCGGCCGCAGCACTTTCCACCACTGGCTATGGTGCGGTGGCGCCCCTGCCCTTGCCGGATGCGGTGCGCGGCTTGCTCGAAAGCCGCTGATTATCCCCAGGCGCGATTATCACCCGGGCGCAGCCGCAGCCCTGGGCGCAGATTGGTGAAGGGCAAAATCGCCGGGTCCGCCACAACCGGGCCGGGCGCGGTTACCACAATCACCTCAGATGCAATCGGCTGGAAATGAGCGCGGAAATGCACGCTGGATTTCACGGCGACAATCGCCTGTTCTGCCGGTTCAACACCGACCTGGCGGAACAATTCCTGATCATGGCCCTGCATCTTGCGGCTGACCACCACCACACGCACGCCGGGTGCTACACGGATCAGCGCGGAAGGCCCAACATCGGCGGGATTGCCCTTGCCCATCGGGCCGCTGAGTGTGAAGCAACCGTCAGAGAGTTTTTCGACTACCGCTTCCACCCGCAACGGCACACCATCGCTCTTGCCACCAAGATCGAGCGTAATGCGCGCACCTTCTCCGGCGGCATGGCAGGCAGCCGCGGCCTCGGCGTCATTCATCGGCGCCAGCACGGCACCTTGCGCGTTTTGCCGGATCAATTCCGCGAGCAAGCCGGTGGTATCGCCATGGCCACCACCGCCGGGATTATCTTGAGTGTCGGCCAGCACCACCGGCCCCTTGCCGCCACCGGCCATGGCGCGCGCCACGCCCTCAGCCGCGGTTGCGACACCCAGCGCAAATTCCGGTTCCTTGCTGGCAATGAAAGCGGCGAGTGCTTCCGCCGCAGCGCCGGCTTGATCCAGCGTATCGGCATAGGCCGCAATGGCCATGCCGCAGCCGGGGAAATCGGCATAGGGAAAGCCAAAGCAGAAGCCCAATTCCCAAACGCCGGATGCGTCGCCCAGACGCGCACGTTCTGCCATGACATCGGCCATGGGCGCCACCATGGTGCATTGGCCGGGCAAGGGCGTCCAGAAATCCAGATCGCGAAAGAGTTTCGCCGGTTTGCGGGTTTCCTTGATCATGCGGAGCAATAGCCGCGTTGCCTGCGCACCGGCAGGCTTCATATCCACATGCGGATAGGTGCGAAACGGCACCAGCACATCGGAAAGGGCAACCATCTCAGCGGTCTTGTTAGCATGCGGATCAAGGCTGACGGCGATGGGCAAATCAGGCCCCACCACGGCGCGCACGCGGCGCAGCACTTCGGCTTCGGCATCATCAAAACCCTCTGCCACCATGGCACCGTGCAAATCGAGATAGACGCCATCAATCGGGCCGGCTTCCAGCGCATCGGATAGGCTTGCGATCAGCAGGCCGGCGATGCGTTCAAATGCTTCCGCCGTGACAGGCCCGGCAGGATTGGCAAAGCACCAGACCAAGGGCGCCAATTCCACGCCAGCTTCTTCCGCCACCATGATCGCACCCGCAATCGGCGCGCTGGTCGGGCGCATGGCCTCGATCAATTCAGCCGGGCGTTGCAGTGGCGGAAAGCCGCCGGGTTTGACGAATTCCTGCCAGCCGGTTGGCAGCGGCGCGAAGGAATGGCTTTCGTGCAAAAAGCCGCCAATGGCGATGCGGGTCATCTTACTTTTCCTTTGCAATACCGGCAGTTGTCAAAACCGCATCAGCCAGCACGCGCAAGCCGGCTTCGGCCCAGGCGGGCGTGATGCTTTCCGCTTCATTATGGCTGATGCCACCATGGCAGGGACAGAAAATCATCGCCGCCGGCACGCGCCGCGCTACATACACCGCGTCATGCCCAATTCCGGTTGGCATATCCATATGCGGCAGGCCCAGGCGCTGCGCTGCATCACGCACACGCCCGACCAAGGCATTGTCGAACGGCGTCAAAGGCGATTGCCAAAAATCCGTGACGGTGATGGCAACGCCGCGCGCTGCCGCCAATTCCTCTGCCTTGGCGCGAATTTCCCCCCCCATACGCGCGAGCAGCGCGGGATCACCATGGCGCGTATCAATGCTGAACCAGATACGTGATGGCGCGATATTCCGGCTATCGGGATAGACCGTGAGCCGCCCAACCGTGGCGCGGCCCGGTTCACCGATAGCACTCACCGCACGCAAGGCAATGTCTTCAATCGCTGCAATCAGGGGTGCCGCGGCCATCATGGCATCGCGCCGCCCGGCCATGGGCGAACCGCCATGGGATTCAGCGCCTTCGATGGTGACCTCATACCAGGCTTGCGCCAGGGCATGCGTCACCACGCCGATATCCTTGCCAGCATTCTCCAGCAGCGCGCCCTGTTCGATATGCAATTCGAAATAAGCGCCAAGATCAGCCAGCCCCGCGGGATCAGCATCGCCACGCCAGCCAATGCGCGTGAGCTCCTCGCCAAATGCCTTGCCGTCACTATCGCGCAAGGCGAGCACATCAGCCTCAGCGAAAATCCCCATCGCGGCGCCGCTGCCCATCATGGGGGGCGAAAAGCGGGCGCCTTCCTCATTGGTCCAATTTATCAGCACCAAGGGCGCATCGGTTTCAATCCCGGCTTCATGCAAAGCGCGCAGCACTTCAAGCCCGGCCAATACGCCAAGCGGGCCGTCAAACTTTCCGCCCGTTGGTTGCGTATCCAAATGGCTGCCCATGGCGACTGGCTTGCGCTTCGGGTCACGTCCTTCGCGGCGCAGCACCATATTGCCGAGGCGATCAACGCTAAGCGTGCACCCAATCGCCTCCCCCCAACGGCGCAGCAAATGGCGGCCTTCGGAATCAAGGTCCGTCAGCGTCTGCCGATTGCAGCCGCCCTTCGGCGTGCCGCCAATCTTGGCGAGTTCCATCAGGCTATCCCAAAGCCGGGCGCCAGAAAGCGGGAGGTTTGTTGTGCTCATGGTGCTTTCTCCACCCCGCACCATTCGGCCATGGTCAGCGCAATGGTGCGGGTAATGTCATGCATGGAATCAAGGCCGACACTTTCATCAATGCCGTGAATATCCTGCGCATCGGGGCCGAAACAGGCGACGGGCGTTGACTGATGCAGCACGAAATGCCGGCCATCGGTCAGACCCGCTGAAGGATAGTCTCGCAAAGCCCCGCCAGAGACGTCGGTGAAATGCCGCTTGGCCAGTTTCACAATCGGCGCCTGCATATCAAAGACGCAGGGCTCCGCCATAAAACCCTTGAATTCCAGCTTCACCTTAGCGCCGCGCAGCTTTTCATCCTGCGCCGCCTTCGCCACCAGCCGTTCAATATCGGCTTTCACTGCCGCCGCGCTATTGCCCATCATGACACCAACGCGCAGGCCGATCCGCGCGCGTGTTGGCACGGATGAATTCCATTCGCCGCCTTCAATCGTGCCGAGATTCACATTCACCGGATGGTTCACGCCATGGAAGGAGGCATGGATGTTTTCGGCCCGGTTCATCTGGGCTTCGTATTCCTTGAAATGCGCGGCGATGGTGCTGGCCGCTTCAATGGCGTTCAGCCCGGCCTGCATATCGCGCACATGGGCCGGGCGGCCGGACACCGTGACCCAGGCCCAGATCACGCCCACTTCCGCACTATACATGGCAGGCAGACCAGGCCCTGGTTCGGGGATGATCACCGCATCGGTGCGCGGCACCGCTAGCATGGCCGCCAGTGCGCCATTGCCGGTGCATTCTTCTTCAATGACTGAGTGCATCTGCACCTGAGCTGCCGGTTGCAAGCCAGCGCGCTTCAAGGCGCGAAAGGCCGTGACGTAAGAAATAATGCCGGCCTTCATATCGCCGGCGCCACGGCCATACATGCGGCCATCGCGAATGGCGGGCTCATAGGGCGGGGTTTCCCACATATCGGCGGCCCCTTCCGGCACCACATCCACATGGCCTTGCAGGGTCAGGCTGCGCCCCTTGGCGTCGCGCGGCGTGAAGACAGCCACGACATTGTCGCGCCCTTCATAAGAAATCAGCGGCGGCGAAAAGCCTGGGTGGGTTTCAAGCGCGCTCGGCACCGTTGGAATGCGCTGGGGTATCAGGCCAAGCCCCTCATAAATCCGCGCCATTTCATTCAAGGCCGATGCCTCATTGCCAAGCGTGGACGGGCAACGCACCAGGCGGGAAAGCATGGAGATGCTCTCCGCGCGCAGCTCATCCACCGCTTCCAGAATGGCGCGCCGCGCGCCGGGGTCGAGAGCTTGCATATTACCGTGGTCCTTAACATGAGGCCCCGCGACGCTACCCAGCGAGGCGCAGCGCAGCAAGCGCGGTGCCTTCGCAGCGGGGAAAAAACTGATTAGCCTTCCCCCATGAAAACCTTCGCCCATCCGGATCATGCCGGGCATCAACCGGCTTTCTTCCTAATTCGCGGCCGTACGCGCGCGAATTTCGAAATCCCCGCCCGCGCGGCTGCGCTGGAAGCGGCGTTGCATCGGCTTGGGCTTGCGCCCAGCGTGCCAGATGCCGTGCCGCTTGCCGCGCTGCACGCCATTCATAGCGCGGATTATCTGGCCTTTCTGGCTGAAGCCGCGCGGGATTGGGCAGCGCTTGCCGATGCAGGGCCAGAGGTGGTCGCGAATATGCACCCCTCGCCCGAGATGCTGGCGCAAGGTGCGGCTTGTGCGGATGGCATTGTCGCGCGTGCGGGTTGGTATATGGCTGATGCCGCCTGCCCGATTGGCCCCGGCACCTGGCAAGCCATTCAAGGTGCCGCAGCTTGCGCCTTGGCCGCGGCACGAGAAGCCGCTGCCGGGCGCAGTGCCTATGCGCTGTGTCGCCCGCCTGGCCATCACGCCTATGCCGCGCGCGCTGGTGGGCATTGCTATGTGAATAACGCAGCGCTTGCTGCGCAGGCCTTGATAGATGCGGGCGCAAAGCGCGTCGCGGTACTGGATATTGATAGTCATCATGGCAATGGCACGCAGGGTATTTTCTGGGAACGCGGCGATGTCTTGACCATTTCCATCCATGGCGATCCTGATCGCTATTACCCCTGGTTCGTTGGCCGCACGCGCGAACGCGGCGCCGGCGCGGGTGATGGGCGCAATATGAATATGCCGCTTGCCATCGGCACGGGCGATGAGGGCTGGTTGGATGCCATTCGCTACGCCATGGCCGCCATCCGCGACCATAAGGCGGAAGCGCTGGTCTTGCCGCTTGGTTTTGATGCCTCCGAACATGAACCGCTTGCCGCGCTGAAAGTCACAGCGGATGGATTTGCCCGCGCGGGGGCGATGATTGGCGGCCTGAAGCTGCCCACCGCCATCACTCAGGAAGGCGGCTATAATGTAGATATCATCGGCGATTTATTGGCAGGCTTCCTGCAAGCCTGGGGAGATGCGGCATGAGTGAGGCGATCCACGCGGCCACCCTGACCCTTGATACCCATGTTGATATCAAATGGCCCGACCCGCCCGACGCGACGCAGGAGACTGATCGCTGCGTTGACTTCCCGAAGATGCAGCGCGGTGGTTTGAAGGCCGTTGTCTTCATTGCCTATACGCCGCAGGGCCCGCGCGATGCTGCCGGCCATCAGGCCGCCGCCGATCGGGCCGAGGCAATGCTGCGCCATATCCGCACACGTGCCGATGGAGTGGCACGGCGCTTCTGCGCCACCGCCGATGAATTGGAAGCGGCGCATCAGGCAGGTGCCTTGGCAGTGCTGAGCGCGGTTGAAAACGGCAATGCCATGGGCCGCGATTTGGCGCGGCTGAAACTTTGGCGTGATCTCGGCGCGATTTATCTGACGCTGACGCATGATGGGCATAATGATCTGGCCGATGCTGCAAGGCCCAAGCCCGCGCTCGGCGATGGCACGGCGCAACATGGCGGGCTTTCCGATCTGGGGCGGCAGGCGGTGGCGGAGATGAATCGCATAGGCCTGATCATTGATGTCTCACACGCTGCGAAATCTTCCATGATGCAGGCGGCCGAGCTTTCCCGCGCGCCGATTGTGGCGACACATTCCTGCTGCCGCGCACTATGCGATCATCCGCGCAATCTGGATGATGAGCAGTTGGATATGCTGCGGGCAAAGGGCGGCTTGGTGCAGATCACGGCACTTGATGCCTTTCTTCGGCCACCCGCGCCGGATGGCGAATCACCCGCGACGGTTGCCGATATGGTGGATCATGTGGATTACGCGGTGCGGCGGATTGGGCTTGATCATGTCGGCCTATCATCGGATTTCGATGGCGGCGGCGGCATTCCCGGCTGGGCCAATGCTGGGGAAACCATGAACCTGACGGCGGAATTGCATCGGCGCGGCTATGGCGCGCGGGAGATTGATTTGCTCTGGTCCGGCAATTTCCGGCGGCTGATGCGGCGGGTTCAGGGGATGGCGGGGTAGCGGGATATGCCCGCTAAAATGCTGCCTCAGGACCAAACCGTGGAATAAAAACGCGCCCGTCTGACCGTACGCCCGGGTTCGGCTGAAGCCCTGCGGCAGCGCGCGTGACTTCGGCAATCAGCCGCGCCACTTCGCCTTCCAATTCAAACAGCCGTCCTGAATCGCCTTCGCGAAACGCCGCTGTGACGCGCACGCGCAATTCCTGGCCAGCAACGCCTGTGGAACAGGCCGCATGGAAGCGGCCTTGGCCCTGCAGAACGCTGCGCCCCGTCACGCAACGTTGGGAAGGCGCATCGGGAATCCAGACCAGGCGCATGCGCGCCACATCGCCGGGCGCATTGGCGCGGACGCTGGCCTTGCTGGCATTGAAGCCCGCCGCCACTGCGGCCGAGGCAAAGCCATCCGGCACCTCCATGCCGTGATCATTCACCGCCACCGTCGCCCAGCTTCCCTGGCCAGGCAGCGTATAGCGAACATACATTTGGCTGAGCCCATTGCGCGCAATGGCGCTTTCATCCGGTGGGCCGACAGCACGCACCCAGGGCCCAACGCGCAAGGGGAGGCGCGCCGCTACCGCTTGGGTTCTCTCCGATGGCTGGGCCGGCGCTATCGCCACACCGCCCGGCCCCGGCGGTCCGGGCAGGTTATTCGGGTAAAGCTGGGTTACCTGCACATCCGGGACGGGCGCTTGCGTCACGGGCTGCGCTTCAGGTGGCAGCGCCTGTTCCGCACAGCCCAGCGTCGCCACGGCGCATAGCAGGGCAAAGGCGGCGCCGCGCATTACACGCGCTCACTGATTTTGATGGCGATTTTGCAGCCGGTCTTGATGGCAGCACTCAGCAACCGGTAGGCCGGCGCCTGTTCCGCTTCATGCTCCAGCCCCGTGTCGCGATGTTCCAATTCCTCGGCGCGGAAGCGGGCGATATCGGCGCGCAGTTCCGCCTCATCATCGCCAAGCGTATCTTCCTGGGCGCGGTAATGCTCATCAATCGCTTCTTCCACGGCAACCGTGCAGGCCATGGCACCGCGATGGCCAAGCAGCGCAGTCGCCGCCCCAAGCGCGAAGCCCGCGACATGCCAGAAGGGCAGCAGGGCCGTCGGGCGCACGCGGCGTTCGCCAATCAGGCGCGAAAACGTGTCCAGATGGACCTGTTCCTGCGCCTTCATATGTTCGATCAGCGGGCCGTATTTGGTGCGGCCCAATACGGCCAATTGGCCCTCATAAATGCGTTTGGCGCCATATTCGCCGGCATGATCCACGCGGATGGTGCGTTCCACAACCTCACGCGCCGTGGGGTCGCCGGGCAGGCGGTATTCGGCGGTTTTCTGCGTCATGCTCTGGCTCCTTGCCGGGCGAGGCCGAGGGAAAGCGCCCCAAGGCCCAAACCATACACCATATTCATGGCCGCCATCGAAATGGGAAGGCCGGGGATCAGAAAAGCCGGCGCATCACAGGGCTTGTTCGGCGTTGGGGCCAGGCTTTTCAGCATATCCTCGATACTCATTGCCCCGCCGGCAGTGGCGGCCTTGCAGCCGGCAAGCGGTGAGGGCCAGAAACCTTGCTCCACCCCCAGATGAAACCCGCCCAAAACCCCGGAAGTGAGCGCGGCCAAGGCGGCCAGGCTCAGCAGCACCCCAGTGAAACGCGGCAGCGCCAGCGCCAGCGCCGCGAAGCCCGCCGCCGCCCAATAGGGCCAGCGCTGCCACAGGCACAGCTCGCACGGCGCCAGGCCCAGCCAAGTCTCGCTGGCTTGCGCGACAAGCGGGGCGGCGGCGGCCAGGGCCAATACGATCAGGGCGCGCTTCATGGAGGACAGATTGCGCGCCAGGGCGCCGCTTGCAACTGGACCCGCCCGGCCCAGCCCTTTAGGCTGATCTCAGACAAGGGAGATCAGCCATGCGCAGACTTTGGGGCCGGACCAGTTCCAGCAATGTGATGAAGGTGCTGTGGCTGATGGAAGAACTCGGCCTTTCCTATGAACGCATTGATGCCGGCGGCGCCTTTGGCCGCACCAAGGAACCCGAATACCGCGCCATGAACCCCATGGGCCTGGTGCCGACCTTGCAGGACGAAGATGGCTGGGCGCTCTGGGAAAGCAACACGATCTGCCGTTATCTGTGCAATACCGAAGCACCGGATAGCCCGATCTACCCGCGCAATGCGCGCCAAAGGGCCGCCGTGGAAACCTGGATGGATTGGACGCTCGGCCACCTGACCGCGCCGATGGTGACGATCTTCTTCACCCATGTGCGCCTGCCGGAACCGGAACGCGATTGGAAGGCGGAAGCCAAGGCGCGCGATGAAGCGGGGCGGCTTTGGGGCATTATCGAAAAACAGCTTGAAGGGCAGCGCTTTCTCTGTGGCGATAACCTGACCTTGGCTGACCTCACGCTTGGCTGCTGGGTGCATCGCTGGCATGTGCTGCCGATTGAACGCCCGAGCCTGCCCAACCTGCGCCGCTATTATGATGCGCTGCTGACGCGCCCGGGCTTCACGCGCCATGTCGCGCTGCCGCTTGCTTGAAGGAGAGAAATATCATGACCACCACCACGACCAGCCATGCCGAGGGTTCGGAATTCATCCGTGGGCTCCGCCCGTTCTTCGAATATCGTGATCTTGGCATCAATGGGGCCACTGGCGGCGCCTTTGGCGCGCATGTCATCCGCGCCATTCCGGGTGCCCACGCCACGGGGCAATGGCATACCCATAATCTGAAATTCCAGATGTTCTTCGTGTTGAAGGGCTGGGTGCGCTTTGAATATGAGGATATCGGCGTGAAGGAATTCCGCGCCGGCGATAGCTGCTATCAGCCGCCCCTGGTGAAGCATCGCGAAATCGCCCATTCGGAAGATCTGGAATTGATCGAAATCACGGGTCCGGCGGAATTCGAAACCAAGGATGTGTGAACCACGCCGATAAGGGCGGGTGAGACAGGAACAAGTAAAATGTCGCGATCAGTGATCGTGCTCGGCGCCGGCATGGTCGGCGTTTCCATCGCGCTGCATTTGCAACGCCGCGGCGCGCAGGTTGTGCTGCTGGATCGCGCGCCGCCGGGGGAAGGTGCTTCCTTCGGCAATGCGGGGCTGATCCAGCGGGAAGCGGTGTATCCGCATCCCTTCCCGCGCGATATCGCAACACTTTGGCGCATGGCGCAGAACCGATCGGTGGATGCTTCCTATCATCCTTCTGCCTTGCTCAGCCTGGCGGGGCCCTTGTTCAAAAATTGGTGGCATTCGGCGCCTTCACGCTATCGGCCCATTGCGGAAGCCTATGCGCGGCTGATCGTGACCTGCATTGATGAACATGTGGCACTCACACGCGGTACGGAGGCCGAAGCATTGCTGCGCCCCATTGGCTGGATGCGGCTTTACAACAAGCAACCAGAATTGAACGCCGCCATTGCCGAAGCCGAAATGCTAAAGCGCGAACAGGGCGTGAATTACGCGCTGTTGGATGAAGCCGGGCTTGCGGCAGCCGAACCGCATCTGCTGGTCAAGCGCCTTGGCGCCATTCATTGGACCGATCCGCTTTCCGTGAGTGATCCGCAGGCGCTGACACTGTTTTATGCGCGGCGCTTCACCGAAGCCGGCGGTGAAATCCTCCGCGGCGATGCCCTCAGCCTTGAACGCAACGGCGCGGGCTGGCGCGTGCAGGCAAGCGATGGCCCGCGCGAGGCAGAACAGGTGGTGATTGCGCTTGGCTCAGCCTCCGCAAAGCTCACCCGCCGCTTCGGTTATGCGCCGCCGCTTTTTGGCAAGCGTGGTTATCACCGCCATTACCGCATGCAGGGTAATGCAGTGCTCAATCACGGTTTTATGGATGCCGATAGCGGCTTTGTGCTGGTGCCGATGCGCGCAGGCGTCAGGCTGACGACCGGGGCGGAATTCGCGCCCGATGATGCGCCGAAAACCCCGGTGCAATTGGCGCGCGCCGAACCGCTCGCGCGCAAACTGTTGCCGCTCGCGGAAGCGGTGGAAGATGATCCCTGGCTTGGGGTGCGCCCCTGCACGCCGGATATGCTGCCCATCATCGGCCGCCTGCCCGGCCAGGACAGCGCCTGGTGCGCCTTTGGCCATGCGCATCAGGGCTTCACGCTTGGCCCTACCACCGGGCGCCTGGTTGCCGAGATGGTCATGGGCGAAGCGCCCTTCATTGATCCTGGCCCGTACCGCCCTGCTCGTTATTGACGGAAATCGCTTTCACCAAGGGCTGCGAATCAGTTATCAATCCAATAAGACATTGTTCTCATCGCTGCTGGGCCCAACAGCGGGGGCGGCCATCACTTCAGGACAGAAAGAAGGAGCATCCGTATGATCAAGAAACGCCTGCTACTGGCGCTGCCCATTCTCGCTGCCCTGGCTGGCGGCGCCGCTGCGCAAAAAAGCGTCACTGGTAGCTATAATGTGGAAGGTCGCGGCCCAGATGGGGCTTCCTATCGTGGCACTGTCGAGGTGGTGCCGACTGGCGATACCTTCCGTGTCACCTGGCTGATTGACGGGCAGCGTTATCTCGGTACCGGGATCGGTGATGAGAGTTTCATCAGTGTCAGCTACCGGTCTGGCAACGACACGGGGCTTGCCCTTCTCGTGAACGAAAATGGTGTCTGGTCCGGTATTTGGACTTATGCTGGCGGGACCAAGCTTGGCCAGGAGCGCTGGACCCGTCGTTGAACCGTGCCGAAGGCGGCGGCCCCTTTCCCTGAGGGTTTTTTGTTGTATTACTGGAATATTCGATGATCGCGCTGCCCACCCCTCAGCAGCTTCGCTACCTTGTGGCGCTGGCCGAATATGAGCATTTCGGCCGCGCTGCATCGGCCTGTGGTGTCACGCAATCCACGCTTTCCGCCGGCATGATCGCGCTTGAACGCCAGTTGGATGCCGCGATCCTGGAACGGAGCGGCGCCAAGAAGCCGGTCTTCACGCCGCTTGGGGCGGAACTCATCCAACGCGCACGCGTTGCTCTCGCCGCGCTCAATAGTTGTGTGGAAACCGCAAGCGCTGCGCGGGAACCCCTTTCCGGTCCAATCCGCCTGGGCGTCATCCCGACCATAAGCCCCTTTCTGCTGCCGCGCCTGATGCCGCGGCTGCGCGCTGATTTCCCGCGCCTGCGCCCCTGGCTGCGGGAGGATTTGACCGAAAGGCTGGTGGAGGGGCTGGAATCCGGGCGGCTTGATCTGCTGCTGCTGGCGCTGCCCTGTGATTGCGGCGGAGCGGAGACGCTGAGCATCGCCGAAGATCCGTTTCTGCTCGCCTGTCCGGAGGATCACGCCTTGGCCGGGCGCGCCAGCATCGCCCCCCGCGCGCTGCTGGAAGAAAAATTATTGCTGCTGCAGGATGGGCATTGCCTGCGGGATCATGCTTTGGCCGCTTGCGGGCTTTCGGGGGCGCTGACCGCCGAGGAATTCTCGGCGACTTCACTCCATACCCTTGTACAGATGGCCGCGAGCGGGCTTGGCGTTACGCTGCTGCCGCGCCTGGCCGTGGCTGGTGGCGTCCTGGCCGGGACCGGGCTGGTGACGCGGCCGCTGGAGAATGGCATGAGCCGTCGCATCGGCATGGCGTGGCGGGCGCGGAGCCCAAGGGCCGAGGAATTCCGCGCACTCGCACCCGCGATTGCGACCGCGATGCGGGATTTGTAGTTCTGCCTGCGAGGGAGAGGTAAACATGGCCGGTTTCGATCTTGGGCAGGTGATTGGCGCAGTGCTGGGCGGTGGTGCGGCACCACGGCGGCGGAGCCCTGCTGGATATGCTCGGCGTGCCCCGGCCGGGAATGCGCAACTTGGCCGCGCCTTGGCCGGGCTTGCCGGCATTGCCATTGAAGCCCTGCGCCGTAGCCAGACTGCCCCACCCGCACCAGCGGCGCCGCCGCCACGGCCGGCATCTTCCTCTGGCAAGGGGGGCAGCGGTTTCGATTGGGCGGGACCTTCGCGCCAAGCGCCCACCAGCGCAGCGCCAGTCAAGAAAGCCCCAGGCCAAGGCGGGTTGAAGGATGCGCCAACCAGCACTGGCCCTTGGGGCAAGGCGCCGGGCGCGGCCAAGCCCGCCGCCGACCCTTGGGCACCGGTTGCCACCGCGCCCGAGGAAGAACCGAGTGCCGAAACCGCCGAAGCCCTGCTGATGCTGCGCGCCATGATTGCCGCCGCCAAGGCCGATGGCGCGATTGATGCCGAGGAACGCGGGCGCATTGCCGCCCAATTGGATGATGCGGGCCTGAGTGCCGCCGCGCGCGACACGGTGCTGGCCGATTTCGACAAGCCACTATCCCCCGCAGCCCTGGCGAAATTGGCGAGGGACCCGATGCTGGCCGCGCAGCTCTATGCCGCCGCTGTGGTCGGCGCGGGTGAGATCGCGGCAGCCGAGCGCGCCTGGCTTGATGAATTCGCCAAGGCGCTCAAACTGGACCGCGCCGCAGCGGCGGCAATTGAAGCGCGTCTCACATAAGGTGCACATCATGGATGGCTTGACCCCAGAACAGGCAAGGCTGCGCGACCGGGCGCGGGAATTGGCGCGCGAAGCAGCAGCCCAGGCGGCCGAGACCGATCGGTCCGGCGCCTATCCCTGGCCCATGGTGCGGCGCATGGCAGAAGCGGGCTTCACCGGTCTGACCGTGCCGCGCGCCTGGGGCGGGCCGGGGGGCAATTATTTCGACGCTGCCTTGGTGATTGAGGAATTTTCCAAAGCCTGTGCGGTGTGTGGCCGCATTGCCGTAGAAGCCAATATGGGCGCCATTGGCGCCATCATGGCCTATGGGACGGACGCACAAAAACGCATCGCCGCTGATCTGGTGCTGGCCGGCGACAAGCCCGCTATTCTGATCACGGAACCGGAAGCCGGTTCGGCCGCGACGGAAATGACGACGCGCGCAGTGCGCCATGGCGATACCTGGGTGATCAATGGCCGCAAGACCTGGATCACGGGCGGCGGCGTTTCCCGGCTGCATCTGATTTTTGCCCGCGTGATTGAAGACGGGCGCGATCAGGGCATTGGCGGCTTCCTGGTGGTGCGCCATGGCGATGGCCCGCCGCCGGGCATTACCTTCAAGCGCATCCCCTCACTCGGCCTATGCGGCATGCCGGAAGCTGAGACGGAAATCGCGGGGCTTGAGGTGCCTGATTACATGGTGCTCCGCCCGCCCGGCGGCTGGGCGCGCGGCTTTGGCCGGCTGATTGATGCCTATAATGGCCAACGCGTGGGTGCGGCGACCGTTGCCTTGGGGCTGGCCGCCGGCGCTTATGATCATGCGCTGGAGCGTGCGCAGACCCGCCGCCAATTCGGCCGGCCCATTGGCGAATTTCAGGGCCTTGCCTGGATGCTGGCGGATATGTCCATTGAGGTTGAGGCAGCCCGCGCCATGGTGTGGCGAGCAGCGAAAAGCGCGGGACCGAATGGCTTTCCGGATCGGCTTGCCGCCGCGCAAGCCAAGGTATTGGCCGGTGAGATGGCGATCCGCGTGACCAACCAGGCTTTGCAGGTTTGGGGCGCGGCGGGCTATTCGCGTGACAACCCGATGGAGCGCTATTTGCGCGATGCGCGCATGTTCGCCATTGCCGGCGGCACAGCACAGGTGCTGCGGACCCAGGTGGCCGAACAGATCATGGGCCGGAAACTACCCCAGACCCGAGATGGGTTTCTGCGCATCATTGAAGAGGAACGCCGCGCCGCTGAATAGGAGGGTGCAATGGGTTGACTTGGCCCCCTGCCCCGCTTAGACACCGCGCCTTCGAAAGGTTAGACCAATGAAAATTCGTAACTCGCTGAAGACCGCCAAGACCCGTGACAAGAACTGCGTTGTGGTACGCCGCCGCGGTCGCGTTTACGTGATCAACAAGAAGAACCCACGGCTGAAGGCCCGCCAGGGCTGAGGCTGCGCGGGCTTCGGCCCGCTACATAACGTTGGGCGTTTGCAAGGGGGCTTTGGCCCCTTTTTCGTGTTTGGGGAGAACGGGCAGCGCCCCCATCACTTCAATGCAGCTTCACTTGCGGCTGCCCCCGATCCGCAATCAGCCCAACCAGCGTTTTCCACAGCACCGGCGCGTGCCCATGCAGCGCGGTCTGGTGCATCTTATAGAGCGACCGATACATCATCCGCGCGAAATAGCCTTCGATGAACATGCTGCGCCCGACTAGGAAGCCCATCAGGCTTCCGACGGTTGAATATTTGCCGAGCGAGACCAGCGATCCGAAATCGCGGTAGGCAAAGGGCTCCAGCTCAAGCCCTCGGATTTTGCGGTCAATCTGGCGGAACAGATGATTGGCCTGTTGATGCGCGGCTTGCGCGCGCGGTGGCAGATTGCCCTTGCCGTCAGGCCGCGGGCAGGCTGCGCAATCGCCAAGCGCGAAAATGTCGGGATCGCGCGAGGTTTGCAGCGTGGGCAGCACCACAAGCTGATCATTGGGTGTTGTCTCAAGCCCGCCGATATTGCGGAGCACGGGCGGGCCCTTTACGCCGGCGGCCCAGACCACCAGTTCTCCGGGTATGACATCACCATCGGCCAGCACCACGCCATCGGCACGCACTTCGGCAACACAGCGGCCGGCCAGCACTTCAACGCCCAAATCCTCGAGCAATTTCGCGGTGGCAGCAGAGATGCGTTCAGGCAGCGCAGGCAGGATGCGCGGTGCCGCTTCAATCAGGCGGATGCGGACATCGCGCGCCGGGTCAATCCTGTCCAAGCCATAGGCGACAACGGCGCGAAGAGTGCGGTGCAATTCGGCGGCCAATTCCGTGCCAGTGGCCCCCGCGCCGATGATCGCGACATGAAGCTGGCCCGGGCGTACCGGTTCCGATTGGCTATTGGCGCGCAGGCACGCATTGACCAGGCGGCGATGAAAGCGGCTGGCTTGCGCCACGTTTTCCAGCGGCACGGCATGTTCCGCCGCCCCTGGTGTGCCAAAATCATTGGTGACGCTGCCGATGCAGATAACGAGCGTATCATAGGGCACGCAGCTTGGCGGCGTGACCTGGCGGCCTTCATCATCGAAGGTGGCACCCACCAGGACCTCACGCGCTTCCCGGTCAATCCCGGTCATGGGGCCAAAGCGGTAGGTGAAATGGTGATTATGCGCCTGCCTCAGGTAATGCAGTTCGTGCCGATCCCGATCAAGGCTGCCGGCCGCCACAGCATGCAGCAGCGGCTTCCACAGATGGGTGCGGGCGCGTTCCACGAGCGTGACCTCTGCCTCGCCGGTTCGTGCATAGCGATGGCCGAGTCTGGTCACCAGTTCCAACCCTGCCGCCCCGCCGCCTACCACGACAATGCGATGGGGCGTCTTGGTGCCTTGGCTGGGGGTCATGCGCTTTGCTCCAATCTGGGTCGCCCATAATGGCGAGGGTCTGGGGCGGCTTCTCCCGATTGGCTTTTCCGCCCTTGCCCTGTACTTCCCATATGCGCATCTTCCCATTCGTAAAGGAAGCCGTTGTGATTGCCCTGCCTGCCCCCAAGCCTGAGATTCTCGCTCGCCGTGCCGACATCATCGCTGCGCTGCACGCGCTTGTGCCCGGCGATGGGGTGATCGCGGAGGGCATTCGCCTCAAACCCTATGAAACAGATGGGCTTGCGGCCTATCGGCAAATGCCGCTGGCGGTGGTGCTGCCGTCTACCACCGAACAGGTCGCGGCCGTGCTGCGTTACTGCCATGAACAGGGCATTCGCGTGGTGCCGCGCGGGGCCGGCACAAGCCTTTCGGGGGGCGCCTTGCCTCTGGCCGATGCCGTAGTCATCGGGCTGATGCGGCTCAATGCGATCCATGAAATCAATTATGCGGATCGTTATGCGGTAGTGGGTGCCGGTGTCACGAATATTGGGATTACCAAAGCGGTGGAGGGTGAAGGCTTTTTCTACGCACCAGACCCTTCATCCCAGCTTGCCTGCATGATCGGCGGCAATGTGATGATGAATTCGGGCGGCGCGCATTGCCTGAAATATGGCGTGACGGCGAATAACCTGCTCGGCGTGAAATTTGTCACCATTGAAGGTGAGGTGCTGGAGATTGGCGGCACTTATCTGGATGCGGCGGGTTATGATTGGCTGGGCTTGATCACGGGCAGTGAAGGCCAATTGGGCATTGTGACGGAAGTGACCGTGCGTATTTTGCGGAGCGCCGAAGGGGCGCGCGCCATGTTGGCGGCCTTCAATTCTATTGAAATCGCCGGTGCCGCCGTGGATGCCATTATCGGCAGCGGCATTATTCCAGTGGCGCTGGAATTCATGGACAAGCCCTGCATCCATGCTTGCGAAGCCTTTGCCCATGCCGGCTATCCGCTAGATGCGGAAGCCATGCTGATCATTGAAGTTGAAGGCAGCATCGCAGAGCAGGACGCGTTGCTTGCGCGCATCAAGGATATCTGCGCGCGGTTCGATCCGATCAGCCTGAAGGTGGCCGAGACTGCGGAACAAAGCCTTGCCATCTGGAAAGGCCGCAAGGGCGCCTTTGGCGCGGTTGGGCGCATCAGCCCAGATTACCTTTGTATGGATGGCACCATCCCGACCAGCGAATTGCCGCGCGTGCTTGGACGCATTGGTGAGATGAGTGACCAATACGGGCTGAAAGTCGCCAATGTGTTCCATGCCGGCGATGGCAATTTACATCCGCTGATCATGTTTGACGCGAATGATGCCGATAGCTTCCGCCGCGCCGAAGCCTTTGGTGCCGATATCCTGAAGCTTTGCGTGGAAGTGGGCGGCTGCCTGACTGGCGAGCATGGCGTTGGCGTCGAAAAGCGCGATCTGATGACCGTGCAATTCCAGCCGCATGAATTGGCGCAGCAGCGTGCCATCAAGACCGCCTTTGACCCCGCCTGGTTGCTGAACCCCGCCAAGGTATTTCCGCTGGAAGGCGCTCTGGCGCCGGCGCTTGCTGCCGAATGAATACGCCGACTGCACCGGTGGATGAGGCCGGCATCATCGCCGCAGTGCAGGCAGCGCGCGCGGCACGCGAACCGCTCGCGATTGAAGGGCATGGTTCAAAGCGCGCCATGCTGCGCCCGGTGCAGGCCGCGCGCAGCCTTTCCACGCGGGCGCTCAGCGGGGTCACGCTGTATCGTCCGGCAGAGCTGATCATCAGCGCGCAGGCCGGCACGCCGCTTGCCGAAATTGAAGCCACCTTGGCCGAAAAGGGTCAGCAGCTGATTGCTGAATCGCCCTATTTGAACGGCGTTTTTGGCACCTCGGCGCCGCCAAGCATTGGGGGCGTGGTTGCGGCCAATCTCTCAGGCCCCCGACGCATCACCTGGGGGGCAACGCGCGATCACGTGATGGGGCTGCGCTTCATCAATGGCGCTGGTGAGGCGGTCCGTTCCGGTGGACGTGTTTTGAAGAACGTCACGGGGCTTGATTTGTGCAAGCTGCTGTCGGGGTCCTACGGCACGCTTGGCGTTATCACCGAAGTGACGCTCAAGGTGCTGCCCGCGCCTGAGACCAGTGCGACGCTGCTGATTGAAACGCCTGATCTGGCCAGTGCCGTGGCCGCGCTTTCCGCCGGGCTTGGCAGCCCCTTTGGCGTTTCAGCCGCCGCCGCATTGCCGCAAAGAGATCGCGTGGTTGCAGCGCTTAGGCTTGAGGATTTTGCGGCCTCGGTCGCCTATCGCATGGAAAAACTGCGCGGTGTGCTGGGCAGTTTTGGCACACAGCGCGTGATGGAAGATCACGAAAGCCGCGCTTTCTGGCGCGGCGTGCGGGAAGTGGAACCGCTTCAGGCCATGCCGGATGAAGCGATCTGGCGGGTATCGGTGCGCCCCTCTGCGGGGCCGCGCATCGCTGCCGCAGCGGCTGCCATCGGTGGGCGCGCCATGTTGGATTGGGGTGGCGGCCTGGTCTGGATTGCCGCAGAACCGAGCATAGCCAACCACGCCGCGATAAGCGGCGCAGCGCGTGCCGAAGGTGGTACGGCCATCCTATTCCGCGCGCCGGAATCACTGCGCCTTACCGTGCCGGTATTGCCCAATGAAGCTGCGGCGCTTGCTAAAATTGGCGCGCGCGTAAAGGAAGCGCTGGACCCCGCCGGGCTATTCAATCCCGGGCAAATGCGCGCTGCGTGAGCTCTATGGCAGCTTGCTGGTGCCCGCCGCGCGGATAATCCCTGCTGGCCGTGCAGCCTTTTCAGCAATGCCGCTGATGCCCTGGCGGCGCGCCAATTCAGCCCAAACCTCCGCAGGGCGGATGCCGGCATCCACCCAGACCACCATCAGGTGATAAAGCACATCGGCTGATTCCAGCACCGTAGCAGCGCGATTGCCAATGGTCGCTTCAATCACGCATTCCACTGCCTCTTCGCCGAATTTCTGTGCGACCTTGGCTGTGCCGCGCGCCATCAACCGCGCGGAATGAGAAGACACGACATCACCTGCAAGCCGGCGCTGTTCCACTGTTTGCCAAAGCTCATCAAGGATCATGGCATTGGCGGCGCCTGGCGAAACGCTGAGCGGTTCCAGCACCCGCGCTTCCACCTTGCGGACACGCTTGGGGAGCTTTGCCCCCTTTACCTTAAGCCCACCCGGCAGCGGCAGCACCAGTTTCTTCTTGCTGGCCTTTGCGGCCTTCTGCTTGGCGCCCGGCTTCTTCTTCACCTTGCCGGCCGGCTTGATCTTATTCGCCGCCTTCACCTTGGCGGGCTTTGTGGCCTTGGCCATTCACGCGGCCTCCTGACGATGCGGGACGGGGCGGATGGGAAGACCTGCCGCGGCAAGCGCGGCCTTGGCTTCGGCAATCCGAAACACTCCGTAATGAAAAACACTGGCGGCGAGCAGCCCCGTGGCACCCGCGCGGGCACCGTCAACGAAATGTCGCAATTCACCAACACCGCCGGATGCCACAATCGGCAACCGCGTGGCGGCACGTACCGCGGCGGTAAGTTCAAGGTCAAACCCTTGCTTGGTGCCATCACGGTCCATTGACGTCAGGAGGATTTCACCGGCGCCTAGCGCTGCAACCTGCTTGGCCCAGACGATGGCATCAATGCCGGTGCCACGCCGACCGCCATGGGTGAAAACCTCCCATCCGCCGCCCACATCGCGCCGGCGGGCATCAATCGCGACCACGATGGCCTGGCTGCCAAAAGCCTCAGCCGCGCGGCGCACCAGATCAGGATCAGATACCGCAGCCGAATTGATGGAAACCTTGTCAGCACCCGCGAGCAAAAGCCGCCGGGCATCTTCCACGCTGCGCACGCCGCCACCGACGGTCAGTGGAATGAAAACCTCAGCCGCCGTGCGGGAAACCACATCGAGGATCGTATCACGGTTTTCGGCAGACGCTGTGATGTCAAGGAAGGTGATCTCATCAGCACCTTCGCGGTCATAATTGCGCGCCTGTTCCACAGGGTCCCCGGCGTCGCGCAGTTCCACGAAGTTCACGCCCTTGACGACGCGACCATCCTTAACGTCCAGGCAGGGAATGACACGAAGGGCGAGCAAGGGACTTCTTTCCGATCTAGGGATGGCCGGGGTGTCTACCGGGCGGCGATTCTCTCGGAATCGCGATGCTCCGGATTGATCATCCGGTCAAGCCCTGAAAGGCAAGACTTGCAGGGCGGCGCGGACAGCGCCACATTTCCAGCATGGCCAGAAAGGGCAAAGCAGCCGCCAAGGGTGGTGACTATCTGACCGGGCATTTGCTGATCGCGATGCCGGGCATGGAAGACCCGCGCTTTGCGCAAAGCGTGGTGTGCCTCTGCAACCATTCCGCCGAAGGGGCAATGGGGCTGATCGTGAATCGCCCGATCGAAGGCTTGGGCTTTGACAATTTGTTGAAGCAGCTCGGCCTGAAGCCTGTACCTTCGCAGCGGCAGATCAGGCTGGTCTCCGGCGGGCCGGTGGAAGCCGGGCGCGGTTTTGTGCTGCATACGGATGATTGGTCAGCCGAGGGTAGCCTTACTTTTAGTGAGGGCCTCGCCCTTACCGCAAGCGTCGATATCTTAAGCGCAATCGCCGGCGGCGGCGGCCCACGGCAGGGGCTGCTGGCACTTGGCTATGCCGGCTGGGCGCCTGGCCAGTTGGAGCAGGAAATTCAGCGCAATTCCTGGTTGAGCGTGCCAGCGGATGAGGCGCTTTTATTCCATCAGGATGCCAGCACAGCCTGGCAGGCGGCGCTGGCGAAGTTGAAAGTGCACCCTGCCTGGCTGTCTTCGGCTGCCGGGCATGCTTGAAACATCGCGCGCCAGTGCCTTTCTGTCCAAAAACATACCGGCACCTGATACATCACCAAAACGCAGTCTGATGAAACACCCTGGGTTTACCATGGGCTATCTTAATCTAGTGAGGCATTGCTGCGTTATGGGCTTTCCGCGTATGCACGCTTAACGCAGCCTTCCCGCCGCTTCCGCTGCCATCCAAGCGAGCCTGCCTGCCGCGAATACCGCAACCGGCGCGCGGCGCACTTCGTCCACCACCACCACATCACCGCGCAACCCTGCTTCAAGCCGGCCACGGTCATGTAGGCCACAAGCTTCAGCCGGGTTGGCCGACACCAGCGCCCAGGCGCGCGGCAAATCCAGCACGCCGCGCCCAGCCATGATGAAGGCCGCTTCCAGCATGGCTGGCCAGAAATAATCAGACGCCAGCACATTGACCAAGCCTCGTTCCGCGAGTGGCGCTGCTGAGGCCCAGCCCAAATGGCTACCCCCGCGCACAACATTGGGCGCGCCCATCACCACCGCTTCGCCCGCAGCGCGCGCTTCGGCGGCGACATCCTCCTTCATTGGGAATTCGCAAATCCGCGCGCCATGGGCACGAAACAGGGCGCGACGTTCGATAGTATCATCATCATGGCTCAGCATGGGGATGCCGGCATTCGCTGCCGCTTCCGCCAAACGCGTGCGCGCGGCCGGCACTTCATCGCGCCGCGCGTAGATGGATTTTGCAAGCGCCGTGAAGGCATCAGCCTTCATGCCCGCGCGTCCGGCGTATTTCGCGACCTCAATGGGGTGATCGAGCTTCTTGACGATGCTTGGCGTATGGTCATTGAAACCAAGCAGATGCACATCGCCAGCAGCGATATCGGCCAAGGCATCGTCCAGCGCATCCAGATTATCCGCTTCAAAGCGCAGATGGACGCGAAGATCGGTGGCGGTGCTGCCCTTCATCTTCTGCAACGCAGCTTTCATGTCGCGCCAGGCATCGAGCGAGCGCAACCCAGGTTCCCAGGAAAGCGTCACACCAAGATAGGCGGTGGTGATGCCGCATGAAATCAATTGCGCCGCCGAATCACGCAAGGCGAGCGCGGCAGGAAAGCCAATGCCGGGGCGCGGCTGGAATTGCCGTTCATGCGCATCGCCATGGATATCCACCAA
This sequence comes from Roseomonas sp., assembly GCA_020249505.1. Lineage (GTDB taxonomy): Bacteria > Pseudomonadota > Alphaproteobacteria > Acetobacterales > Acetobacteraceae > Neoroseomonas. The sequence continues at coordinate 53,059 of JADCFN010000064.1, forward strand.
CCCCGGCATCACCAAAAGGCCAGAGGCATCGAAGCGTCTTGCAGCGCACGCGGGATTTTCGGCAATGACGCCATCAGCAACAAACAGATCATCCGCCAGCAATTCAGTGCCGCGCAGGGTTTTTCCGCCTTCAATGATCCATGCCATACTCAACTCTCCACCACCAATTGCACGCGCGCGGCGGCGTAACAGACAAGGGTCCAATCCACCGGCACGCCGGCGGGATCGGTATTCAAGGCTTCGGCAACGATCACCGGTCGGGAACGCGATTGCAGCAGATGCTTCGCCTCTTCGGGGCTTGGCAGGCGCGCGGTGATGCGCGTGGATTGGCGCCGATAATCCGGAACGCCACAGGCCGCGAGCGCAACGGTAATGGAAGCCTGTTGCGCGAGTGATTGCACCAACGCCGCAAAGCGCGGCAAGGGAAAGTGATGCAACCCAAGCGCCAACTGCCTACCATTAGCAAGGCAAAGCCGCGCCACGCGAAGCACCGGCTTGCCGCGCCTGATGCACAAGCCTGCCGCCACCTGGGCATCTGCTGGGATTTCTTCAATCTTCAAAATACGCCCCACCGCTTCACGATTCTGCCGACGAATGATCTCCGAAAACCTCGTACGCGGCCCAAGCGGGTAATCCAGCACATCTTCCGCCACAAAGGCGCCACGGCCTTGTTCCACGCGAATAATGCCGCGGGCTTCCAATTCTTCCAAAGCACGCCTGACGGTATGGCGATTGACCGCGAAGCGCTCGGTCAGCACCGCTTCAGTGGGCAGTCTTTCCCCCGGCTGGCGCTTGCCCGCGGAGATATCCGCCTCCAACGCGGTCGCGATCTGGCGCCACAGCGCAACGCCGCCGCCGCGCGCCAAAGCAGGTTTTGTCATTAAAGTTTCAACCATGTCCCCGCAAATCCATGACATATCCGTATTGCACCAGGGCGGGCTTCCTGTCTATAGGTCTAGACAAGTGACATGACCCAGTCAGAAACCCCCTCCCCCCACGCTGCGCGTCAAAAATGGATGGCTGTGCTTGCGCGCGCTTCGGCCGAGGACCTCGCCGCAAGGCTCGCCACCCTGCCGCCCCTCCCAGCGCCGGAGACACTGCGTGCGCCGGAGACCGGCCTTGTCATGGTGCGCGGCCGCGCCGGCGGTGATGGCGATGCCTTCAACCTTGGCGAAATGACTGTGACGCGCTGCGCGCTGCGTCTTGGGGCGCATGTCGGGCATGCCTATGTCGCGGGGCGAGACCATGCCAAGGCAAGGTTGGCCGCGCTGCTTGACGCCGCCTTGCAGGATAGCGCGCTGCATGCGACCTGCATGCAAGCGGTGGTCGAACCGCTCGCCGCCGCGCAACAGGCAGCGCGCGCTACCGAGGCCCGCAAAGCCGCTGCCACGCGCGTTGATTTCTTCACCATGGCGACCATGCGATGATCCATCTGAGCCCCGGCTTCGCCGACCCTGTATTGGATGCGCAAGCAAGCTTCCGCGCGATTCTGGAAGCCATGAGCCGCCCTGGGCGCATCCAGCGCATGGAAGCACGCATCACCCCGCCAGCTCCGCTATGCTCTGCCGCCGGCGCAGCCTTACTGAGCCTCGCTGATGCCGATACGCCGCTGTGGCTCGATGCCGGCGATGCGGTGGCGGAATGGCTGCGCTTTCACTGTGGCCCGCCTATCACCTCCGAAATCAGCGCAGCACGTTTCGCACTGGCTTGCGGTGTAGCGCCATCACTTGAAGCACTTGATGTTGGCACGGATGAAGACCCGCAGTTGGGCGCGACGCTGATCCTGCAAGTGGCTGGGTTAGTTGCGGGTGATGGCTGGCGCCTGACGGGGCCGGGTATTCAGCACGAACATCGCCTACGCGTGCTTGGCGCGCCCGCTGGTTTCGTTGCGGCATGGGCGCACAATCAGGCGCTATTCCCGCGGGGCGTTGATGTGTTGCTTTGCGCCGGCGACAGCATCGCGGCCCTGCCGCGCAGCGTCACGATCACGGAGGGCTGATCATGTATGTCGCAGTCAAAGGCGGCGAGAAGGCGATCAGCGCCGCCCATGCCTGGTTGGATGAAACGCGCCGCGGCGATACCGCGCTGCCGGAACTCAGTGTCGCGCAGATTGAACAACAAATGGCGCTCGCCGTTGATCGCGTCATGGCGGAAGGTTCCTGCCATGATCGTTTCCTTGCTGCGCTTGCCATCAAGCAAGCCAAGGGCGATTTGATCGAAGCGGCGTTTCTGCTCCGCGCCTATCGTACTACGCTGCCGCGCTTTGGTGCCTCAGCCCCGCTTGAAACCAGCCGCATGCGGCTACGCCGGCGTATCAGCGCAACCTATAAGGATTTGCCGGGCGGGCAGGTGCTTGGGCCGACATTTGATTATACGCATCGTCTGCTCGATTTCGCGCTTGCTGCCGAAGGGCGTGAAATGTCGGCTGCACCGGAAGCGCCGGCGGATGGGGCAGATGTGCCGCGTGTCACCGAGATTCTGGCGCATGAAGGTCTGATGCAACGCGAAGTCATGACCGAGGGCGAACCCGGCGACCTAACGCGCGAACCACTCAGCTTCCCCGCGACGCGCCCCGTCCGGCTGCAAAACCTCGCGCGCGGTGATGAAGGGTTTTTGCTTGCACTGGGTTACTCCACGCAGCGCGGCTATGGCAATGCGCATCCCTTTGTAGGCGAGATTCGTGTTGGCCATATCGGCGTTGAAATCACGCCGCCGGAATTGGGCTTTGCCATTGATATCGGCGATATCGGCATCACCGAATGTCAGATGGTCAATCAATTCAAGGGCAGCCGCACGGAACCCGCGCAATTCACCCGCGGCTATGGCCTGGTTTTCGGCCATGGGGAACGTCGCGCCATGGCCATGGCGCTGGTGGATCGTGGGCTGCGCGCGCGCGAATTGGGGGAAGATGCAGATGCGCCAGCACAGCAGGAAGAATTCGTGCTGTATCACTCCGATAATATCGAAGCGACGGGCTTTGTGGAGCATTTGAAACTGCCGCATTACGTTGATTTCCAAAGCGAACTGGAAAACCTGCGTACCATTCGCCGCGCCGCCGAAGCAGAATTGCGGGAGGCCGCGGAATGACCGAAGCCGGCTATAATTTCGCCTATCTGGATGAGGCGACAAAGCGCATGATTCGCCGCGCTATCCTGAAGGCCGTCGCGATCCCTGGACACCAAATTCCCTTCGGCGCGCGCGAAATGCCGCTGCCTTATGGTTGGGGTACGGGCGGTATTCAGGTGACGGCCTCCATCCTCGGCCCCAATGATGTGCTGAAGGTGATTGACCAGGGCGCGGATGATACCACCAATGCGGTTTCAATCCGCCGTTTTTTCACGCGCGTTGCCGGCATTGCCACAACGGAAGTGACTGGTGAGGCGAGCATCATCCAAACGCGCCATCGCATTCCGGAAAAGCCGCTCACGGAAAACCAAATCCTGGTCTATCAGGTGCCGCAGCCGGAGCCACTCTTCAAGCTGGAACCACACCGGGCAGAAACGCGGCGACTGCATGCTTTGGCCGATTACGGGCTGATGCATGTGCGGCTCTACGAGGATATCGCGCGGCTTGGCCATGTCGCGAAAGCCTATGATTACCCGGTGATGGTGAATGAGCGTTATCTGATGTCGCCATCCCCCATCCCCGCCTTTGACAATCCAAAAATGCACCAAATGGCCGCTTTGCAGCTATTCGGCGCAGGGCGCGAAAAGCGCATCTATGCGGTGCCGCCCTATACGCCGGTGCGCAGCCTTGATTTTGAGGATCACCCCTTCCGCCCCATTCGCGCGCCGCATGCTTGCGCTATTTGCGGCAGTACGACCAGCTATTTGGATGAGCTGGTGACGGATGATGCGGGCGGGCGCGCCTTCATCTGTTCCGATACGGATTATTGCCAAGAACGGCAACCAGCGCCAAAGGCAGCCGCGGAATGACCCTATTGCTTGAAGCCAAAGGGCTGCATCTTAAATTCGGCGCCATCGCCGCCTTGGATGATGTGGCGCTGGATGTTGCGGCGGGAGAAGTCGTCGCCATTGTCGGTGAAAGCGGTTCGGGCAAGACCACATTGCTGCGGGTACTTGCGGGGCAGATGGCGCCAGATGCAGGCGCGGTGCATTATCTTGGCCGCGATGTACTTGGCATGACAGAAGCCGAACGGCGCCGATTGATGCGGATGGATTGGGGCTTTGTGCACCAGAACCCGCGTGATGGGCTGCGCATGGGTGTATCCGCTGGGGGGAATGTTGGCGAAAGGCTCATGGCGCTCGGTGCGCGGCATTACGGCAATATTCGAGATGAGGCAAAGGCCTGGCTGCAACGTGTGGAAATAGATGCCGGCCGGATTGACGATCTGCCGCGACATTTTTCGGGTGGCATGCAACAACGCCTGCAAATAGCGCGCACCCTGGTTACACGCCCCAAGCTGGTGTTCATGGATGAACCAACAGGTGGCTTGGATGTTTCAGTCCAGGCGCGGTTGTTGGATTTGATCCGCGCGCTGGTGCGTGAATTGGGGCTATCCGTGCTGATCGTCACGCATGATATCGCCGCCGCGCGGCTACTGGCGGACCGGATTTTGGTGATGCGGCGCGGGCAGGTGGTGGAACAGGGGCTCACGGATCGCGTGCTGGATGATCCTCAGCATCCCTATACGCAGCTTTTGGTATCATCGGTGCTGGCGGCATGAGCATTCCTTTGCGCACAGAAGGTCTTGCGAAAACCTTCACGCTTCATCTGCAAGGCGGCACACGCATTCCGGTTCTGGGCCACGTTGATCTTACGGTACGGGCCGGCGAATGTGTCGCGCTTTCCGGTCCCTCCGGTGCGGGTAAATCCACCCTGATGCGTTGTCTTTACGGCAATTACGGTGCCGGCACCGGGCGTATATTGCTCACGCATCGTGGAGCAGAGCTTGACCTTGCCAGCGCCGATCCCCGCGCGGTGATCGAAGCGCGGCGGGAGAGCATTGGTTATGTTTCCCAATTCCTCCGTGTCATCCCGCGGGTCAGCACGCGCGATATCGTGGCGGAACCCATGGTGGCGCGCGGCATGGCGCGGGAAGATGCGCTTTCCCGCGCCTCGGCCCTGCTTGACCGGCTGAACCTTCCAGAAAGGCTGCATAACCTGCCGCCCGCGACTTTTTCGGGCGGTGAGCAGCAGCGCGTCAACCTCGCGCGCGGTTTTGGGCCGCGCTATCCGGTTCTGCTGCTGGATGAACCAACCGCCAGCCTCGATGCCGCCAATCGCGCCATCGTGATTGGCTTGATCCATGAGGCGAAGCAGGCCGGCACCGCCATTGTCGGCATTTTCCATGATGCCGAAGTACGCGAAGCCGTGGCGGATCGCATTTTCACCGTTGAACCGATGCAGGATGCCGCATGAGCACTGAGACCATTCTGACCAATGCGACGCTCGTCCTGCCGGATGCGGTGCTGCATGGAACACTTGTGCTGCGCGATGGGCTGATTGCGGATATTCAGCCAGGCCGCAGCCAGGCCGCCGGCGCGCTAGACCTTGAAGGGGATCATCTGATCCCCGGTATTGTTGATGTGCATACGGATAATCTGGAACGCCAGGTGTTGCCGCGCGCCAATGCGCGCTGGCCATCGCGCTCCGCCATGATTGCGCATGATGCGCAATGTGTCGCGGCTGGCGTCACCACCATTTTGGATGCGCTTTGCCTTGGTGATCTTGGTTTCGATACGGAACGCGGGCAGACCTTTCTGGATGGTGTGCGTGATCTGGATGAACTTGCTGATCTTGGCGCGCTGAAGGGTGAGCATTTTCTCCATCTGCGCTGCGAACTGCCTGCGCGTGACATGCCGCCCGCGCTTGATCCCGTGGCGGATCATCCGCGTGTGGTGATGGTAAGCCTGATGGATCACTCGCCAGGCGTTGGGCAATATCGTGACCTCGTGCGGTACGCGGCCATGCGCAAGCGCCAAACGCAATGGAATGACGCGCAAGTGCAGGCACGGATCGACAGCCTGCTCGCGCAACGTGCGGAACTTCGCGAAAAGCAGCGCGCCTGGCTATTGGACCGTATTCGCCATCGCAATCTGCCGCTTGCATCGCATGATGATGACACGCCGGCCGAAATGGCGCGCAACTTGGCCGATGGTATCACGATTTCGGAGTTTCCCGTGACTATGGAAGCAGCGCGCGCAGCCTATGACCTCAAGGTTGAAGTGATTGCCGGCGCGCCCAATATCGTGAGGGGCGGCAGTCATTCCGGGAATGTCGCCGCGGCTGATCTGGTGCGCGAAGGCTTGGCGCAAGCTTTCGCTTCCGATTACGTGCCCGCTTCCATGCTGGAAGCCGCCTGGCGCGCGGTGGAGGCAGGCGGGATCACGCTGCCTCAGGCGATTGCAATGGTGACGGATACGCCGGCGCGGATGGCAAGGCTTGCTAATCGCGGGCGGCTCACGCCGGGGTTCAAGGCGGATCTGGTGCGCGTGCGCAGCATTGGCGATATGCCGCTGGTGCGCGGCGTTTGGCGCGCCGGGGAACGGATTGCGTGACGCCCTATCGCATTGCGCTTTACTACGCGCCAGAACCGCATGATCCCTTGCATGAACGCGCCTCTGCCTGGCTGGGGCGCGATGCTTTCAGTGGCGCGGAGTTATCCCAGCCAGCCATTGCTGGGATTGATATCGCGGAGGTCACCGCCGAAGCGCGCGGCTATGGGTTTCACGCAACGCTGAAGCCACCCTTTCGCGTTCAAGGTGACACACAAGCGGCGCTTCAAGCCGCGCAGGATTTCGCCGCGCGCACCGCAGCCTTTGCCCTGCCGCCGCTTCAAATCACCGATCTGGATGGCTTCCTCGCGTTGCGTGAGGCCGAGCCCTGCCCGCCCCTGCAAGTGCTTGCAGATGGTGCTGTCACGGCGCTTGATCCGCATCGTGCGCCCGCGACCGAGTCCGAGATTGCGCGCCGCAAACCGGATAAACTTAGCCCGCGCCAGCGCGAATTCCTGGCATTCTGGGGCTATCCTTACGTCTTTGCCGAATGGCGCTTTCACATGACACTGACGCGGCGCCTGACACCGGCTGAAAAAGCCATCATTCTGCCAGCCGTCACCGATGCGCTGGGTGATGCGCCCGCCATAAGCCGCACCGTCACGGATATCTGCATCTTCGCCCAAGCCGCGCCGGGCGCGCCCTTCATAATCCTTGAGCGTCTGAAGCTGCGCGGTTGAGCACGGCGAGCACGCGCGCCACACCCTCCGCCACATCGGCGTCATTCATCACGCTCTCAACATCCAACCCATCCGGCAGCAACACATCTCGCGCCAAGCGTGCGGCGATATCAGCAGCGCTTTCGCGGCCACGCGCGGCAAGGCGTGCGGCCAGAACCTCCATGGGGGCCGTGATGTTCAGCACGCGCAAAGGATAGCGCGCGCCAGCTTCAGGCAGTACCGCGCGGGAGAGATTGGCAATCACTACATGCCGCGCTGCCATATCTTCTTCAATGTCGCGCGGGATGCCGTAATGCAGGCCATGCGCTTCCCATGAAAGCGCGAAGCCCCCCGCCGCGCGCCGCGCCACAAAATCCATTCCACTCAGTGCTTCATGATCCTCCCCGCCGGCCTCGGCGGGGCGCGTGATGGCGCGGCGTACGAAGCGAAATCGAGCATCCTGTGCCAGCGCGGCGCGCGCACCGGCCATCAGCGTATCCTTGCCCGCGCCGGAAGGTCCCACCACCGCAATCAGCATCCGCTCATCCTGCCCATAGCCAGCCCTGATGCGCGTGATAGTATCTGAACAATCGGCAAAAGGCAGCACCGTCATGGAAGAATCACAAACCGCGCTTCACCCCCTTAAGGCCAAGATGCAGGCGGGCCAGGCGGTGCTGGGGCTATCGCTTCGCATGATCCGTAGTCCCGATGCGGCGCGGCTGGCGCGTACCACCGGCCATGATTTCCTGTTCATTGATGTGCAGCACGCCATCTTCAATCTGGAAAGCATTTTTGCCATCGCACAAACCGCACTTGCCATTGGTATCGCGCCCTTGGTGCGCGTGCGCAGTGTTGATGATCCAGATGTGCCGGTGCTGCTGGATAATGGCGTCACTGGCATTGTCTTTCCCGATGTGAATACGCCGGAACAGGCGAAACGCGCCGTGGATCGCTGCCGCTTTCCGCCGATTGGGCGGCGGTCAGTCGCGGGTGGCTATGTGCATTTCGATTACCGCGCCATGCCGGTCGCGAACGCGACTGCCGCGCTGGAAGCGCACACACTCGTCGTCTGCATGGTGGAAACGGCCGAGGGGCTCGCCAATCTGGAAGCCATCGCCGCCGTACCGGGCGTGGATGTGGTGCATATCGGGGCCAATGATTTGCTGGTCTCGCTTGGCAAGGCCGGACAATTTGATGATCCGATTGTGGTGGAAGCGATGGACCGTGCCATTGCCACCACCGCGCTACATGGTGGCTTCGCTGGTTGCGGCGGCAATCGCGATGTGCCGCGCCAGGCCGCTTCCATCAAGCGCGGCGTGCGGTTTTTGACGACGCAGACGGATATCGGATTCCTGAGCGCCGCTGCATCGCAATGGACGGCGGGGCTGCAAGCAGCACTGAAAGCGTGAGGCCCGCTTAAACCACAGGCTTGCGGCGTAATTCCGGTTCCAGCAATTGGGTGAAGACATCCGCGCCCACACGTTCCAGGGCGCCATCATCCAAGGCAGCGCGGGGGTCTTCCGCATTGCGCAGATGCTTGTATTCGTCGCGGAATTCCCAGCCCGCCGATCGCGCCAGCAGATGCACCCAATTCATGACGCTAATGGCGCGGCCGCGTTCCAGCGCCACGGCTTCGCGATGGCAGGAATGGAAAATGGTGCAAAGCGTATCCGCCCCATGCCGCGCCATGGCTGCAAGATTAGCCTGATGCGCCGCTGCCAAGGCGCCGGGAACGCCGGCCAAGGCGGAACACATATGGCCGGGCAGTGCTTCATCTTCCTGCACCAAATCAAGCCCAGGGATCAGACTCAACAGGTTCGAGACAAGATCATTCACCGCAACGCGCGGCTGAAACCCGGCATGGCGATGCAGCAAAACCCGGACCGGCAAAGGCTGCACCAGCAATTTCTGCAAGGCAGCGCGACGGTCCCACAGCACTTCTGTCACATGTGCCGCCTCAAATTGCGCGGGTGTTTCCGGCACCATCGTATCGGCCATGTTCATGTGGCAGGAAGGGCACCAGGTGATCACCTTATCGCGTCCTGTCGCATTGAAGGTCGCAACGGTGCGCCGGCCCATGCCTTCGGTAATGCGCGCATTATGTTCTGTGGTTGACCCACAGCAATGCGAAGGCCCGCCGCGCGGCGCGGCGTCCACGCCAACTGCCTCCAGAAAACGTGCCGTCAGGCGCAAAACGTCACCATGGCGCAGCAGATTGCAGCCATACCAGAATACCGCGCGCTCCGCCGGCAAGGGGTGATGCGTCACAGCCATTCAGCTTGCTCCTGCTCCGTCAGGCCAAGCCGCGCAAAGCCCTTTACGCGCGCGGACCAGCCACTATCGGTTTTCACCGGCAGCAGCGGCACGCCATCCAAGGCACCACGCGCGCGCATGCTGGCGAAGCGCATCATCAAAGCGACATCCAGCTTTTCGGGGCATACGCCATTACAGGCGGCGCTCCGCGTACAGGCGCCAATCCAGGCAAGCGAAATGGGCGATGTTTCTTCACCCAACAGCAAGGCGCGCATGCCGGCAGCAACCGCGGCGGGATCGGCTTCAGCGACGCCCGCAGCAAAACGCGTCATCGGGCAGGCTTGCACGCAAGCACCGCAGGCGGTGCAAGCTTCCGCCATGCGCGCACCTTCGGTTGCGATGCGTGCGGCCAAACTCATACAGCGGCGCCAATCACCGCAATGGCTTCAATTTCTATCCGCGTCAGCGGTGTGGTGAAGCTGGCGCCTCCCACACAGGTGCTGGCAGGCGGCACCGCAAGCGGCGCCAGGATGCGCCGCCGTACCGCATCAAAGCCCGCGTAATCGCGCATATCCGAAAGATAGGTGTTCAGTTTCAGCACATCGGCGAAGCTGCCGCCTTCCTGCGCCAGGGCGCGTGTCAGGCGCGCGAAACATTCCTCGGCCTGCGCTTCCACGCCTTGTGCTTCAGCGGCACTGCTGCGTGCGGTGACACCGGAACAGAAAACCAGCTTGGCACCGCCTGGCAAAGGCAGGCTGCGTGTGGGCGCAAAAGCGGGTTTGGGCGGGGTGGTTTCGGCCATGGCAGTATTCCTTGAAAACTACACCAGCTTGCCGTGTCCTACCCCCCCGACACAAGCTCAATAACGCCGCAGCGGTACGCGCCAGGCCATGACGGATGCGGCGCCCACCAGCACGGCGGCGATGATGAAAAGGCCGCGAAAGGGCTCGGCCAAGGCAGCGCGCAATTGCGCCACACCATTGCCGCCCATGCGCGCGCCCAAGCCGCCGAGATCAGTGACCAGCGCAGCAAAACCCTCGGTCAGCGCAGGCGTAAACAGGGCCATGGCGCCGAAAATCGCCGCCGCAGCGACAGCCGCGCCAAGGGCTGCGCCGAAATTACGCGAAAACGCCACGCCAGCCGCCGCAATGCCAAGCCGCCCCTGCCCCGCCGCTGCCTGCACCGTGGTCTGCACCACCGGATAGGATGTGCCGGAACCGAAAGTCGCCACACCCAATAACGCCAACATCAGCCAAAGCGGCATGGCAGCGGCATAGACCGCAAGCAGGCTCCAGATCAGCGCCGCCACCGGCAGGCCGATGCTCGGCCACAGCATCGCATGCCCGGTGCGCGCCACCATCTTGCCGGAGAAGAATGCGCCAAGTGATGAGCCGATGGAAATCGCGAGCAGCACCAACCCAGCGGAAGCGGGTTCAAGCCCGCGCACCACTTGCAGCCATAAGGGCAGGAAGGAAATCAAGCCCACCTGCGCGGCCACCACCAGGATAGAAAGCATCAGTAGGCGCCAGATGCTGGCCTCGGCAAACAAGGGCAGCGGCAGCAGCGGTTGCGGCTGACGGCGTTCAACGCGCAGCAAAGTGACACCGGCAAAAAGCGCCATGGCAACAAGGCCGATGATCAGCGGCAGATAGGCCGCATCAAAACGCCGCGCGCGATCAAGTGCGACCAAGGCAGCCCCCATGGTCAGCACAAAAAGCGCGAGGCCAAGCCAATCAAACCGCCAGTGCCGCCCAGCATGGTCCGGCACAATATCGGGCAGCCGACGCGCGATATAAGCGCAGACCAAGGGCAAAGGCAGCAGAAACCAGAAAATCCAGCGCCAGCCGAAAGCCTGGGTGATGAAGCCCCCCGCCACCGGCCCGAAGGCCGAGGCAAAGCCATAGGCCCCCGCAATCCAGGCTTGGAATTTGCCGCGTTCACGTGGCGGCACGATCTCACCAATCAAAGCCTGGGTTAACGTCAGCAGCGCGCCGCCCCCAAAACCCTGAATCACACGCGCTATGATCAGGCTTGGCAGATTGGGCGCCAGCGCGCAGCCGGCGCAACCCATGAAGAAAATCGCCAGCGCCACAAACAGCAAACGCCGCCGCCCAAAAAAATCGCCAAGCTGGCCAAAGACCGGCGCGGCGCAGGTGGCCGCCACCAGATAGGCAATCAGGATCCAGGAAACGCGTTCGATCCCGCCCATATCGGTCGCGATATCGGCAAGCGCAGTGGCGACGATGGTCTGATCAACAGCGGATAGAAAAATCACTAAGGCAATCGCCGGAAAGCCGCGCAGGAAACGCGCGCGCAGCTCGCCGGACGCATCAGCCGCCATCACAGGGTGCCGCTGCGCCCCATTTCCAGGAATTTGTCGCGCCGGCGTGCGCGCAGTGTGGCGCCATCCAAAGCGAGCAAGGGTGTCAGCAGCGTCTCGATCTTGTCACCCAGCGCGGCGATTACTGTCGCGGCATCGCGATGTGCGCCGCCGAGTGGTTCCGGCACCACCACATCCACTAGGCCAAGCTTGCGCAAATCATCCGCCGTCAGCTTCAGCGCCTCAGCGGCAGTGCTGGCCTGCGCCGCATCACGCCACAGGATGGAAGCGCAGCCTTCCGGGCTGATCACGGAATAGATCGCATGTTCCAGCATGATGATGCGATCCGCTGCCGCCAACGCAATCGCGCCGCCCGATCCGCCTTCACCAATAATGGTTGCGATGAAGGGCACGGGCGCATCCAGCCCGGCTTCGATGGACCGCGCAATCGCTTCCGCCTGGCCGCGCGCTTCCGCATCAATGCCCGGAAAGGCGCCAGAGGTATCAACGAAGGAAAGAATGGGCAGGCCGAAACGCCCGGCCAATTCCATCAGGCGCCGCGCCTTCCGATACCCCTCGGGCCGCGCCATGCCAAAATTATGTTTCACTCGACTATCGGTATCATGACCGCGTTCGGTGCCGAGTACCATCACGGCGCGGCCCCGGAAGCGCCCCATGCCGCCCACCACCGCCGCGTCATCGGCAAAGGCGCGGTCACCGGCAAGCGGCGTGAAATCCTGGATCAGCGCCGCGATATAATCCGTCGCATGCGGCCTATCGGGGTGGCGCGCCACTTGCGCCTTCTGCCAGGGCGACAGCTTGGCATAGGTGGTCTTCAGCAGCGCCTGGGCTTTTTCGCCAAGGCGGCCGATCTCCTCGGCCACATCAATACCGCCGGCATCGGTGGTCCGACGCAGCTCCTCGATCTTGCCTTCAAGCTCGGCGATGGGTTTTTCGAATTCCAGGAAGTGACGCATGGCGGGGGGTTAGCCCAAATCCGCCCGGGATGCGACCCCTTGTCTTGATAGCGGGTGATGTTCCGCCACCAGGGCGCGCAGCCGCTCCTCCAACACCTTGGTGTAGATTTGCGTGGTCCCGATATCGGCATGGCCCAGCAGCATTTGCAAGCTGCGCAAATCCGCGCCCCGTTGCAGCAAATGGGACGCAAAGGAATGACGCAGCACATGCGGGCTGACCCGGCCGGGGTCCACCCCCGCCGCCAGCGCCACTTCCTTTAAAATCAAGCCCAAAGCCTGGCGCGTCAGGTGCCCAGACGCCCCACGAGAGGGGAAGAGATGGCGGCTGGCCTTGCCCTTTTCCTCCGGCCGCGCGGCCAGGGCCAAATCCCGGGCGCGTTCGGAAACCGGCACCAGCCTTTCCCGCCCGCCCTTGCCGCGCACCGCAATCAAGGGTGCGCCGGGGCGGAGCGCCGCTGCAGGCAGGCTGACCAGTTCGGAAACGCGGAGCCCACTGCAATAGAGCATCTCCACAACCGCTGCGGCGACCGGCCCCCTTTTGCCCGGCAGGGCCGCGGCGGCAGCGATCAGCGCCTCCACCTCCTCCTCGCGCAGCGCTTTGGGCAGGCTTTGCGGCAGGCGGGGGGCTTCCAGCAATTCGGAGGGGTCGTCGGCCCTGACCCCCTCCCGCAGCAGGAATTGATGGAATTGGCGGATGGCGGAAAGCCGCCTGGCCTGGGTGCGCGCAGCTAGGCCCTGGGCCGCAAGGCCAGCCAACCAGGCGCGAAGCAGGGCGCTATCCGCCCCATGTAGCGGGGCACCGCGGGCCGCGGCAAAGCCCGCGAAATCCTGCAAATCCGCCTGATAGGCCGCGAGCGTATTGCGCGCGGCGCCTCGTTCAGCCGCTAGCATTTCCAGAAACGCCTCGATATGGCGGGAAAGCCCCGCCGGGGCAGCCGGTTTAGCGCCCGCGGAAGCGGTCATTGGGGATGGTGCGCTCGACGGCCTGGGGCGCCACGCTGGGCGGAAAGGCGCCAATCAGGATCAGGCCCAGGGCGAAAAGGCCAAGCACCACGGCAACAACCAGCAGAATCGGGTTACGGAACATGCTGGCGGCGGGGCTCCCTCTCGCTTTCCTGAATTCGTGCTAACGCTCAGCCCCAAGATGCGCAACTCTCTCTTTGATGATGCCTTGCCGGGCCTGCCCGAACCCGCCGCAGGGCGCGATCCGTCGCGGCCCAGCATTGTGCTGGTGGGGCTGCCGGGGGCGGGGAAATCCGCGCTCGGCCGGCGGCTGGCTGGGCTTCTGGGCCTGCCTTTTCGAGACGCCGACACGGAAATCGAAAACGCTGCCGGCATGCCGATTACGGAAATCTTCGCCCGCTATGGGGAGCCGCATTTCCGGGATGGTGAGCGCCGGGTGATTTCCCGCCTGCTGGCTGGCCCGCCCTTGGTGCTGGCCACTGGCGGCGGTGCCTTTGCCGATGCCGCCACGCGGGCTGCGATTCGCGCCAGTGGCGCCATTTCCATCTGGCTGAAATGCCCGCTTTCGGTGCTGATCCGCCGCGTGGCCGGGCGGGAACATCGCCCCATGTTCCTGAATGCCGACCCGGCCGAGGTGCTACAGCGCCTGATGAATGCCCGCCACCCGCTTTATGCCGAGGCTGACATTACGCTGCCCTGCAATGATGAGAGCCTGGAAAACACCACCCGCCGCCTGGAGCATGCCTTGAAGACCTATCACCCGCCCGAACGCGTGCCCGTTGGCCTTGGGGAGCGCGCTTATGAAGTATTGGTCGGACAGGGTTTGCTCGCGCGTGCCGGCGGCTTGCTGGCCCCGGTGCTGCCGGCCAAGCGCGTGGCCATCATCTCAGACGCCAACGTGGCGCCTTTGCATCTGCCAGCCTTGCGCGCCGGCTTGCAGGAAGCGGGCTTTGCCATTGCCGTGGAACTGACAGTGCCCTCCGGCGAAGCGAGCAAGGATTTCGGCCGGCTGCATGGGCTTTTGGATGATCTGCTCTCGGCGGGGGTTGATCGGCGCACATCGGTGATTGCGCTTGGCGGTGGTGTGGTGGGGGATTTGGCAGGCTTTGCGGCGGCGATTGCCATGCGCGGCCTGCCCTTTGTGCAAATCCCGACAAGCCTGCTGGCCCAAGTTGATAGCAGTGTTGGCGGCAAGACCGGGGTGAATTTGAAAGCCGGGAAGAACCTCGCGGGTGCATTTCATCAGCCGAGGATCGTGCTGGCGGACACGGATACGCTCGGCACCCTGCCGCCGCGCGAATTGCGCGCAGGCTATGCGGAAGTGGCCAAGCACGGCTTGTTGCAAGGCGAATTCTGGCATTGGTGCGAAGCGAATGGCAGCGCCGTTGTCGCCGGTGATGCGGGCGCGCTTGCGGTTGCCGTGATTGAATCCTGCAAGCTGAAAGCCGCTGTGGTGGCCGCAGATGAGCGTGAGGAAAGTGCGGAGGGCGGGCGCGCCTTGCTCAATCTGGGCCATACCTTCGGGCACGCTTTGGAAGCCGAAGCGCGCTTTGATGGTAGCGTTTTGCATGGGGAGGCAGTGGCGGTTGGGCTTGGCCTGGCAGCGTCACTTTCCGCGCGGCTTGGCCATTGCAGCCAGGAATGGCCTTCGCGCGTGATTGCGCATTTGGCGGCCTGCGGCCTACCCGCCCGCATCGCCGATCTGCCGCGCCGCTTCTCGGTGGATGCGCTGCTCGGGCGCATGGCGAAAGACAAGAAAAACCGCGATGGCAAGATGCGCTTCGTGCTGCTCCGCGGCCCTGGTGATTGCTTCACCAGCAGCGATGTGCAGGCGGAGGCAGTGGAGAAGCTGTTGCGGGATGAGGGGGCGGGTTAGGCCTGGCTGACCCGCACCACCGCATCTTCCCGCTTGGCCACTTCCGGCAATAGCGCGGTGCCGAGCCCCGCCCCTTCCATCGGCAGCACCCAGCCCTGTTCAAGCCTTGGCAAAACCGTGACAAGGTCGCGATACCAGGTGGCAAGTGTCGCGCGCACCACTTCCTGAAAAATCGCGGTTGGCGCATGCAGCGCCAGATGAAGCGATGCCACCAGCGTCACCGGCCCAGTGCAATCATGCGGCGCCACGGGCCGCGCCCAAGCCTCGGCCATGGCTGCAATCTTGCGCGCTTCGGTCAGGCCACCGCACCAGGTGAGATCAAGCATCACCACATCCGTCGCACCCGCGACCAATAGGTCGCGGAACGCGACCTTGCCGCCCAGCGTTTCACTCGCGCAAATGGGCACGCGTGTGGCACGGCGGAGTTCCGCGAGGGACGTCACATCATCCATCTTGCCGATCGGGTCTTCCGCCCAGGTGATCGCCAAGGGCTCCAAGGCCTGACAGATGCGGAGCGCCGCCGGATAGGACCAAAGGCTGTGCAATTCAGCCATGATCTCGATCCTGTCACCAACGGCGCGGCGAATTTTCTCAAAGGGTTCAAGCCCGCGCTTGAGATCAGCCAAAGTGATGGATTGCCCCTGGGTCGCCGGCGCATAGATATCGAAGGGCCAGATTTTCATGGCGGTGAAGCCTTCCGCGAGCAGGCTTTCCGCCAGTGCCCCGGCATCGCGCATGAAGGCGACCTGATCATCATAAGGGCCGCGCGCCTGATCCGCCGCGCCAATATCGCGGCGTTGGGCGCTTTTGGTATTGTAATCATAACCCGCGCAGGTGTTGTAGCTGCGCACCCTGTCGCGGGAGAGACCGCCAAGCGCCTCATGCACCGGCACGCCGAGACGCTTTCCCGTCAGATCCCAAAGCGCAATATCAACCGCCGAAGCGGCGCGAATTTCCGCACTTGATGCACCAAAGCCGACATAGGGTGTCAGCAAATGGCGGGAGATACCCTCAATCTGGCGTGCGTCACGCCCGAGCAGAAAGGGTGCCACGCTTTCATGGATCACCGCTTCCACTGCCGCCGCACCACGGAAAGCTTCACCCAAACCCATCAGCCCATCATCGGTTTCGATTTCAAGCCAAAGCAGGTTTGGGCGTTCAGCGATGCGGATGGTCCGCAGCGCGCGGATCTTGCTCATGGTAATGTCACTCCGCACGGATACCTTGGCGGCGCACCACGTCTGACCAGCGCGCCACTTCGCTTTGGATATGCGCCCCCATCTGGGCCGGCGTGCCACCAATGGGTGTCAGCGCCAATTCCTGCATGCGTTGACGCACGGCGGGCGTTTCCATCGCCTTGTTGAAGGCAGCATTCAGCGCGGCAATGGCGGCGGGCGGCGTTCTGGCCGGCGTCATGAAACCGAACCAACTATCAATCACCATGCCCTGCACGCCCTG
The DNA here is from genome assembly GCA_020249505.1 of Roseomonas sp. Taxonomy (GTDB): domain Bacteria; phylum Pseudomonadota; class Alphaproteobacteria; order Acetobacterales; family Acetobacteraceae; genus Neoroseomonas. Next base: position 70,083 of record JADCFN010000064.1, read on the forward strand.
CTCAGCAAAGGTTGGCAGATCGGGCAATTCCGGAATGCGCTCGGCGCTCAGGGCAGCCAGGGCACGGACGGTGCCGGCGCGGATATGCGGCAGGATGGAAGGAAGATTGTCAAAAAACACATCAACGCGCCCGGCAATCAAATCCGTCGCCGCCGGCCCGCTGCCGCGATAGGGCACATGGGTCATTTCAATGCCGGTAATGCTGCGCAGCAACTCCGGGCCAAGATGATTAGAAGCGCCGACGCCTGAGGAGGCAAAGCTCAAGGGTGTTGTCTTCGCCAACGCAATGAATTCCTGAATATTGCGCGCGGGCAAATCCTTGCGCACCGTCATCACATTGCGCACCGCTCCCGTCAGAATCACCGGGGCGAAATCATTCAAGCTATAGCCAGGGTTGGCATAAAGCGCGGGATTGGCGCCGCAGGGACCGAAGGCGCATTGAATAAGGGTGGAGCCATCCGCCGCACCGCGCGCAGCTTCCGCCATGCCGATATTGCCGCCCGCACCGCCGCGATTTTCAATCACGGCACCGCGCGGCAGGAAGGGCGCAGCGGCTTCGGCCAAAACGCGCGCCAGGATGTCGCTAGTGCCGGCCGGGGTGAAGGGCACGATGATGCGAATGGGCCGGTCTGGCAGATCGGCGGCCTGCACATTGCCGGCGAAAAGCGCGGCGCAAAACGCCAGAGCGTAACGCAACATGGGTTTCCTCCTTGTTCTTGTAGGCCAAAGGCTAGACCGCGCCGCGGCCAGCCGCAAATTCCGCTTGCTCCGGCGGGACCGCCTGGGCCAAGCTTCCCGCGAAGGCACGCAAAGTGCCGCTTTGGGAAGGAACACGGCTATGAAATTCTGGTCGCGGGCCGCGCTGGCCCTGGCGGCGCTATGGGCTGGCAGCGCGCCGGCCTCTGCCCAGGTGCAAATGATCATCCCCTGGCCGGCGGGGGGCGGCACGGACATTATCGGCCGCCTGATCCAGCCGGTATTTACCGAAGCCGTGGGCTCGCAAGTCGTCATTCGCAATGTGGGCGGCGCCACCGGCACCATTGGCACGGCAGAGGTCGTGCGCGCCAAACCGGATGGGCAGACGATCCTGCTGACCTCCATGGCGCCGATTGCCATTCAGCCAAGCTTCATGGCGCGCGCGCCCTATCGGGCGGATCATCTTACCGCTGTCTGTCTGGTCGCCGAAGCACCGGCCACGCTGATGACACCCACCACAACCGGCATTCGTACGGTCGCCGATATCGTCGCGCGCGCCAGGGCCAATCCCGGGCAATTGCCCTATGCCTCGGGCGGCGTTGGCGGGCTTGGGCATTTGGCCATGACAGGCCTGTCACGCGCCTTCGGGATTGAGATGAACCATATCCCCTTCCGAGGTTCGGGCGATAGCGTGCAGGCGATGCTTTCGGGCACCGTGCCGATGCTGACTGCCGAGGCAAATCTCGTGAAGCAATACGGCCTGCATGCGGTGGCGGTTTTTGCCGAACAACGCTCTCCCGATTTCCCTGACACGCCCACGATGCGCGAACAGGGGCTTGATCTGGTCTATCCGCTTTGGACCGGGATTTTCACTGCCCCTGGTACGCCAGAGGCCGTGGTGGCGCGGATGGATGAGGCCTGCGGGCGCACCCTGCGCACCCCATCGGTGATTGAAGGCATGACGCGCGCCGGCCACCCCATTCGCTACCTGAACCATCAGGCTTTCACGGCTTATGTGAAGGCGGAGGCCGAGAAATATGCTGGGCTGATCAGGGATAGCGGCTTGCGTCAGGCGGATTGAAAAAAATGGTGCGGGTGCCGCCTCAGCGCGGCCCCGCCGCCACCGTCCCTTCCGGCGCATGGGCGAATTCCGGCACCAGCCGCGCCAATTGCTGAAGCGCAAGCCGCGCATTCCCTGCCCGCCCCGCCGCCGCCATTTCATCAATCGCACGCCCCACCAAGGCAGAATCAGCCGTGCGCGGTGTCGCCACCAAAAGCCCAGGGAAAGCGGTTGGGCGCGGTGGTTCCTGGCCGTGGAACAATTCCTCATAAAGCCGCTCACCAGGGCGCAGCCCAGTGAAGCGGATTTCCACATCCTCATCGGGGCGCAGCCCCGCCAGCCGGATCATGCGCCGCGCCAGATCCACAATCTTCACCGGCTGGCCCATATCCAAAACGAAGATGCCGCCTTCGGCCAATTCCGGTGGCTGATCGGCGGGATCGGTGGTGCCCACAACACTCGCCTGCAACACCAAGCCCACGGCTTCGCGCACGGTCATGAAATAGCGCCGCATATCGGGATGCGTCACCGTCAGCGGCCCACCGCGTTCCAATTGTCGGCGAAATAGCGGCACCACACTGCCGGTCGAGCCCAAAACATTGCCAAACCGCACCGTGATACAGCGCATGCCCGCGCGCCCATGGCGCGCCTCACGATCCAAGGCCTGACAATACATCTCGGCCAAACGTTTCGATGCGCCCATCACCGATGTTGGGTTCACGGCCTTGTCGGTTGAAATGAAGACCATCGCCGCAGTGCCAACAGAACGCGCCGCTTCCGCCACCACGCGCGTGCCAAACGCATTTGTCAGCACGCCTTCCAGCGGATCATTTTCCACCATCGGCACATGCTTCAGCGCCGCCGCATGGAACACCAACTCGGGCTTGATATCCTCGAAAAGCCTGCGAATGCGCGCCTCATCGCGCACATCGGCCAGTACCGCGCGGCGCGGCACATCGGGGTGTTTTTCGCGCAATTCCAGATCAATTTCATACAGCAGGAATTCGCCGTGATCGAGCAAGACCAGCAGCGCCGGACCAAGGGCCGCAACCTGCCGCGCCAATTCGCCGCCAATGGTCCCACCCGCCCCCGTCACCAGCACGCGCCGCCCCTGCACCAGCCGCGCCATACCTTCGCGGTCAAGTGGCACTTGCGGCCGATCCAACAAATCCTCAATCGAAATCGGGCGCAACTCCACGCGGCGCGTGGCTTCACTGCCCGCCGGATCAAGCCGTGTTGGTGCGGGCGCACGGCGCAGCGGCACGCCATGGCGATCCGCCGCATCCAACAGCGCTTCCAAGGCAGGGCCTTCAATATCGGGGCCTGACAGCACAATCAGCCCCGGCAGCCGCCCTTCCGCGCGCAGCCGATCCAAAACGGCTTCCGCTTCTTCAACCGTGCCCAGGATCAAATGCCCCTGCATGCGCCGCCCGGCCTGACGCGCCCGCAGTGAGAGGATCCCAATCACGCGATAAGGCGCACGCCGATCCCGTTCCAGGGCGCGAATGAACAAATCGGTGCCCTCTGCGGCACCCACCAGCAGCACGGCTTGCGCATCGGCCGCCGCTTCGCCGGCATGGCGCGTGGCCTGCACCAGGGCCAGCACCCGCGCGCCAATCAGCAGCGCGCCCAGCAACAGGGCATGGATCAGCGGAAAGGCCGGATTGGCCGGCTGCCACCCGCCAAGCATTTGCCCGCCAATCCAAAACAGCAGCGCCCCACCCAAAGCGGCACCCGCCACCGCCAGCAAATCCCGCAAGCCGGCAAAGCGCCAATATTGCTGCGGCAGGCGTAACACCGCGCCAGCCGCAAGCAGGGCGAGCACCGCACCCGGCGCTGCCACTGCCCACCAGGCGCCAGATGGCCAATTGCGCGGCGCAATGGCCCATACCGCCAGCAGCAGCGCCAGCAGCGCAATCAGGCCATCAAGGGCCAGATTCAGCAGAATCCGATGGGAAGGGCGGCGCGTCACATGCGCTGTCTAGCCCAGAATGGCCTGGGGTGGAATCGCTTCACAACACGCAGGTATTTTGGCGGGGCATAAAGCCCGTCAGCCGGCCATAAAGTGCGACAAGCCGCTGCGCTTCCCCCGCCCAGGAGAAATGCGCCAAAGCGGCTTCCCGGCCCGCTTGGCCGAGCACCGCGCGGCGGATCGGGTTCGTCAGGCGCTGCACTTCCTCGGCAATGGCGACAGGGTTGGCAGTATCCACCAAGGCGCCACAGCCAGCGGCTTCGATCACCGCCGCAACCTCCTCGGCTTCTGCGGGCGCAATCACGGGCAGGCCCGCCAGCATGGCGTCGAACAGCTTATGCGGCAGAGCAAGCCGATGATTCTCCGCCCCCGGCTGGAACAGGATCAGCGCAATATCGCAGCGCGAAGCCGCCGCCAGCGCGGCTTCATGCGGCAGCCATCCCAAAGCCGTGATCCGCGCCGTGAGGCCAAGCGCTTTGGCCCTCGCCCAGAAATCCGCCTCACTGTCATCGGTGAAGCGGCCAATCAGGCAAAGCCGCGTCTCAGGCGGGCAAAGCGCCAGGGCGTCCAGCATTTGCGCCCAGCCGCGCGCGCGCGTCAGCGCCCCCAAATGCAGCAGCGTCACTGGGCCAGCGGCATGAACACGGGGCGGCACGGCGCCAAGCGCGTAATTGCGCACCTTCACCACACGGTCCTCGCCGCCAAAGGGAGCACCGAGGCCATCCTTCGCCACCACCACCGCATCAGCGGCACGCCCCATGGCCCAGCAGGCGCCATGCACCAGGCGGCGCAACACCGGCCGCAGCAAGGCCGGCACCCTGCCATCCAGCCGCGATGGGTAATGTTCATGCACATCCAGAATGATGCGCGCTCCAGTCCACCAGCCGGCCAACAGCGCCGCCGCCCAGGCATCGGGTTCCGAGGCATGGATCACCTCGGCCCGCTGAGCGGCCGCCCGCATGGCAAGGCGCGGAATGCCAAGCAAGCGGCGCAGCGGACCGCGTCGCGCGGGAAAGGTACTGATTGCCACCCCCGCCACCAGCGCGGGCGCATCGCCTGACGCTGGCGCAGGGCATAAATGGCTGACAGCATAGCCGGCCTCGACCAAGCTCGCGCCCTGCTTCATGACCACGCGGATATCGGCAGGCGGATGGGCGGCAGACAGCAGCAATACTTTTGGGCGCGCCAGCCAAACCGGAATCAGGCTACCATCGCGCGGCATTCCTCGCCTTCCAGCAGGGCTTGCAAATGCTCACGCATCCGCAGCCCCGCACGCCCATCCCAAAGCGGAATGGGCCGCGCCGGACGCAAGGGCGTTTTCAGAATTTCCGCGACGCGTTCGGGTAATTCTTCGGGTGTCGCCAGCCTGTTCATACCAGCCGCGATGGTGATGGGGCGTTCAGTGGCACCGCGGAGCGTCAGGCAAGGCAGGCCAAGCGCGGTCGCTTCTTCCTGCACGCCGCCGCTATCGGTCGCGACCAGACGCGCGCGACAGAGCAGCGACAGAAACTCCAGATACCCGAGCGGGGGCATGATGCGCACCCCTGTCGGCGGTACAAAGCCAAAGGCCTTCATCTGCGCCGCCGCGCGCGGATGAATGGGCCAGATCAGCGGCACATGCCGCGCCGCTGCGGAAAGCCCATCCAGCAGCGCAATCAACCGCTCTGGCTTATCCACATTACCGGCGCGATGCAGCGTCACCAGCCCGTAGCCTCCACGAGAAAGGCCGCGCGGCAAGCGTTTGGCGCGTGCCGCCGCCAAATGACGGAGCTGCGTATCCACCATGGCATTGCCAACCGCCCGCACCGCGGCGGCAGAATGGCCTTCCTGACGCAGCCGCGCGGCGGTTGCCTCATCCGGTGCCCAAAGAATATCGGAAATGGCATCAATGGCGCGGCGATTGATTTCCTCCGGCAAATCCCGCTCACCCGAACGCAGCCCGGCTTCCAGATGGATCAACATAATGCCCATCTTGCGTGCGGCGATTGCCGCCGCGAGCGCGCCATCCACATCACCCGCGGCCACCACAGCGGCGGGGCGGCGCGATTTCCAGACGGTTTCGCAAGCAATCATGGAACGCCCCGTCAGCACCGCATGGCTGCCGCCCGAAACGCCCAGCGCGATATCAGGCACGGGCAGGCCAAGATCGGCGAAATGCACGCCAAACATGGCCGGGTCCTCATGCTGGCCGGTATGCAGCAGCACGGGTTTGCAGAATTCCGGGCCGGCGGCCAGCGCGTGCCAAAGGGCGGCGAGTTTTGGCAAATTGGGCCTTGCGGCGGCAACAAGATGGACCTCGGGCAGCATGATCAGCCCCTTCCTGAGATGGCGAAATGCGCTGGCTTGGTGAGCCTGGGCTGAACGCTTGGAATGGCTTCCGCCAGCGCGACGAACCGCGCGGCGAGCAGGCGGCGGTCATGCTGGCGTACCGCAAGGCTGCGCGCCGCCGCGCCCATTGCGGCGCGGCGCGCGGGGTCTTCCACCAAGCTGACCATTGCCGCTGCGAGGCCCGCCGCATCGCCGGGTGCAACAGGAATGCCCGCAGCACCCTCGGTCAAAAGCCGGGCGGCATCGCCGGGGACGTTACTGATCACGGGCCGACCCGCCGCGAGCCCATCCATCAGCTTATTGGGCGCGGTCCAAGCGGCGAAGGCGGGGCAATCAGCCAGGATATGCAAAGCGATTTGGCTGCCCGCGAAAAGCCGCGCCACATCGCGCTTGGGCATGGGCGGCAGGAAAGTCAGGTTGGGCAGGCCTGCTGCCTGCTGGATCAGCGCGGTTTTCTCAGCACCTTCACCCACCAGCAGGATGCGGAGCCGGGTTTCGTCCCTCGTGGCCAAAATCCGCGCAGCTTCCACCACCACGCCAAGTCCATTCGCGCGCCCATGCGCGCCCGCATAAAGTGCCAACACTTCCCAGGGCGCGGCCTCGGGCGGGCGCCAGGGGGCGATATGGGGGCCAAACAGATCAAGGTCACAGCCATTGCCGATCACCTGCACCCGCGCCGGATCGGTGCCCCGCGCGCGCGCCGTCTCAGCCATGCCTTCCGATAAGGCGACCACCGCTGCCGCCTGTCGGCAGGCCAGATTGGCCACGCTTTCAAATATGGGGGAGAGCGGCGTCGGCAGCACGCCCATGGCACGCGGCAATTCCGGCCAGGGGTCGCGGATTTCGAACATGAACGGAATGTCGCGCAAACCCTTGGCCAAAAGTGCGGGCAAGGCCACCGTCAGCGGGGTTGAGGACGCGATAATCACATCAGGCTTCACCCGGAAGACAAGGCGCGTTGCCACCATCGCATAGCGCAGAAACGCGGCGCCACGGGCCGCGACCCCCATCGCATTGGCGTAGGGAATGTCGAATTCCACCACCTGGAAGCCCGCCACGCGGCCTTCCCGCCGGCCTTTCCGAAAGGCGCCGGCAAGCTCGGTCTCGGCCCCCTGATAGCGCCCGGTTGCCAGCGTCACGCGATGGCCGCGCGCGACAAGGGCGCGGGCAAAGGCGAAGCTCCGTGTCGCGGTGCTGCCATTGGGTGTACTGAAATGCTGGTGCAGATAAAGGATGTGCATGGAACTCAGCCGCGCGCTGCGGCGCAGATGGCGCGGATCACCCGGTACTGCGCTTCGGGGGCCATGCCGCTGCCAGAGGGCAGGCAAATTCCCCTGGCGAAAAGCGCCTCCGCGACCGCGCCCCCCATGCTCGGCGCATCGCGAAAGGCGGGCTGCATATGCAAAGGCTTGAAGGCCGGGCGGGTTTCAATACCCTCGGCCGCCAGGATGCGGCGCAGCCCATCGGCATCCATGCCGAAACTGGCCGGGTCAATCAACATGGCGGTCAACCAGCGGGACGCCCTGCCCCAAGCGGCTTCGGGCATGAAGGAAATGCCCAGCAAATCCTCCAGCCCTTCCTGATACCGCGCGAAAATCGCGCGTCGTCGGGCCACTCGGTCGGCAAGCTTCGGCAATTGCGCGAGCCCCACCGCCGCCAGCAGGGAAGACAGGCCGAAGGAATAGCCGGTGGTCTGGTGCTCATAATGCGGCGCCGGGGTTTTGGCCTGATCGGCCAGGGCTCGGGCGCGGGCGATCAACATCGCATTATCGGAAGCAAGCGCCCCGCCGCCACCAGCCGTGATGATCTTATTGCCATTGAAGGAAAAGGCCGCGAGCAGGGCGCCCTTGCCGGCGGGAAGCCCCGCCTGGGTGGCGCCCAGCCCCTCGGCGCTGTCTGAGATCAGCGCCACGCCATACCCAGCGCAAAGCGGGGCGATTTCATGCAATGCGGCGCATTGGCCGTAGATATCCACCGCCACCACCGCCTTGGGCAGCCGGCCCTGCCGCGCTGCCTGGCGAAGTTCCATGGCCAGAAGCGCGGGATCAAGCGTCCAGCTTGCCGGACAGACATCCAAAAAACGTGGCCTGGCGCCTAATTGCACCGCCGGCGCGATGGAGGCGATGAAGGTAAAGCCAGGCACCCAAACCTCATCCCCTGGACCAATTTCCAGCACACGAAAGGCCAAGGTCAGTGCAGCCGTGCCTGAGGCGACCCCCAGCACATGGGCGAAGCCCGTTTCCTTGGCCAAAGCGGCTTCAAAAGCGCGCGGAATTGGGCCTGCCGGCGCCAACCAGCCCGAGGCGAGGCTCGCTTCGACCGCTGCCTTCTCCCGCCCTGTCAGATGCGGCGGCGAGAGCAGGATGGGCGCCGGCGCCTCTCGCGCTGGCTTCCTCGGCTTGGGCAGGATGCGGGCAGCATGGGCGGAAGAGAGCATGGCATTCACCCCTGATGGCCGCGCGTCATCGGTGGAGCCCGCACGAGAACAGCGCCGCGTGGCAGGACTTCCTTGAGGCTTGGCGAGGTCGCATGGCCGGGCATGGTGGCGCCATGGCCGCGCAACAGCAGCGCGCAGCAAGCCATGACGATCATGAAATCTGTCATAAATTCAGGCTCTTGGTCGGTATATTCTACATCACACGCCAAGCGCCGCCCCCAAGGCAGCGCATTGCGCCCCTCTGCCTGGGCAAGGCCAAACAAGCCGGGCTGCACCCAAAGCCGACGCGCCTCGGTCGCGCTGAACAATGGCGTATAGTCGCAGGGCAAAGGCCGCGGCCCCACCAGGCTCATGTCGCCGCGCAAGATATTGATCATCTGCGGCAATTCATCGAGGCCACTGGCCCGGAGCCAGCGCCCGAAGCGGCTGAGCCGCACGGCATCCGGCGCCTCTCCTTCGCGCATGGAGCGGAACTTTAATAGCGTGAAGGGCGCGCCATGCAGCCCAGCGCGGCGTTGACGAAACAGGATGGGTCGGCCCAAGGCCAGCAGCACCGCCAGCGCGAGCAGGGCAAGGATTGGCGCCCCGAGCACCAGCACCAGCGCGGCCACCACGCGATCAAACGCAGCCTTACCCCAAAGCGCGTACATGCGAAGCCTCCTTCCCCGGCGCCTCGGTGCGCAGCCCAAGCCCCAGCGCCACGCCAAGCGTCAGCCAGGCCATGCGATTGCCGAGATCGGTTGAGACCTGAAGCGTCACCGCCATGGGCAGGCAGAGCATCAGGATGCGCGCCACCCGCCAGGATGGCGCGGCCCGACCAAGCCGCCAGACCACCCAGGCGGCCCCGCCAAAGGCAATCAGCCAAAGCGTGAAGCCGGGCAGGCCTGCTTCTGCCAGTACTTCAAGCGCCAGGTTATGGGGGTGCCGCCCGCGCCATTCACCAAACCCCGCCGCCAGGCTGAAGCCACCAATACCAAGGCCAAAGGGTATGGTCTGGCCCGCCAAGCCCAAGGCCGCACCCCAAAGCGGCAAGCGGCCGGAGCTTTCCAGCGTATTGGGCGCGAAAAGCTGCTCGATAGCACGGGCATGGTGGTTAGCCTCGGTTTCCATGAACAGCACCGCGCCACCGGCTAAGCAGAGCAGGCCAAGCACCCAAAGAGCCGCCTGCCCGCGCCTTTGTTGCTTCAGCATGATCAGGGGCGGCCCGCATGCCAGGCAAAGCGCAAGCGCCACCAGCGCCGCCCGCCCGCCGGGCAGCAAAGCGCCAAGCACCAAGGCCAAGGTGGCGCCCAACCAGAAAATCCTCCGCAAAAAGCGGCGCGCTTCCGCCCAATGCAGCGCCGCAAGCGCCGCCGCCATGGCAATGGCGAGCCCTGTCACCTGATAGGCAATGCGCCATTTCTCGGGATCGGCGCCGGGCAGCCCGCCCAGCGCGACACTCCCTTGGGTGAGACTATTGGCAAGGCTGAGCGCAACCGCCGCCCCTGCCCCAATCACCCCTGCGCAAAACCCGCTTAAGGCCGTGTCATCCCCGGCCACTACCAGGCCGGCGAACAACATGAACGGCCCTAGTAGGATGATTTCCGGCAATTTCGAACTCAGCACGGCGCCCGAAGCGCTCCAGCAACCGGCCAATACCAGCCAGAGCCAGAATGCGCCGATGGCGGCGAGCGGCAGGCCTGTTTCCGGCGCCAGTACCCAGCGCCGCGTGATGGCGCAAACCGCCAGCAAGGGCAGCGCCAGGGCAGCGCTGAATATCGTAAAATCAATGGGTAAAGCGCCAATCAGGGGGATGGATTTCAGCGCACCAGCAAGATGGAGCAAGGCGGCAGAAACCCCCGCCAGCCAGGCCAGCGCATCATGGGGCGGCGCAGCCACCATGCCATCCGCCCGCACCTTCAATCCCCCTGCATGGCAGGGCTGCGGGTCACCAGCGCGGCGTCACGAAAGGCGATACGCATCAGCAAGACTCCCGCCGCTGCCATGAAGATCGCAAGCGGCACCACCAGCAGCCAAAGCCCAAGCAAAAGGGGCCGGTTGGGCCGCGAAGCGCGGGCTTCGACCATGGGGGCGGCGATCAGCCGTGCTGCCACAGCCTCATCCGCCGCCACCACCAGCCCAGCGCGCTGCTGCTGGGCCAGAAGATCGTAAAGACTGTTCCGGAGGAACACATCGCTTTCGCCAGTTAGCCGGGCTTCCAAAGCCGCCACCCGCCGCGCGGCTTGCTCCGCAAGGTCAGCGCGTACCTTCGCCTCGGCAAAACGGTGCAGGCTGATCAGGGCTTGCAGCGCCAGCGCTGGGTCAGCATGGGTTAGTTCAAGGCTCCAGGTGATAGCGCCAAGGTTTTGCGTTACCGAAACATGGCGCTCCATCCAGGCCAGCACGTCATCGGCATCGAGCGCGCGATTAAGCCCAAGCAGGACGCGCAGCCCCCAAAGCGGTGAGTCCTGGCGCTGGCGCTCCATCCGCTGCAAGAGCGGGGTTTCCGTGGTCAGCATGCGCGCTGCTTCTGGCGACCGCAGCGCGGCCAAATAAATGGCGAAATTGCCGCCTGGGCGCGCATCAAGCCCCTGCCCCAGCCCAGGCGCCTGGGGCGAAAGCAGGGCGGAGATGGCGAAGGAAGTGGTTTCCGCCGGTGCCACCTGGGCGCGCGCCACATGGCCGCGCGGCCAAAGCAGAATGGCGGCCGCGCCCCCCACCCATAGCAGCAGCAGGATCAGCGCCAGTCTGGCGCGCCAAGCCCAAAGCCCCATCAGCAGCAACGGCAACGGCATCAGCACCCACCCATTTTGGGCAGCGCGATTTCGGTATAAATCCGCCCAATCGGCCGATTGGCGCGGAGTTCCAGCACGGGCGCGGGTTCCACCCGCCCATAGGCCGGGCTTTCCCAGCCGCGGATCAATTCCAGGCTGAAGGGCGCATCGGCGGAAAGCGTAATGCGCGCCTTGGCGCTTTCGACGCCATCGGGGATGCGACGCCAATCACCTGGAGAAAGCCGCCAACGGAGGGCGAGGCGCCGAAAATCACCCCGGACCTGATCCTCCACGCGCCAGAGCCGCCCGCGGCACTCAACACGCCTTGCATGACGATTGCCACGCCAATCGCGGGTTTTGGCGCCATCAGGAATGGCGCGGCAGCGCGGCCAGCGCCCGAACAGGAAGGGGCCAAGCCGCGGCATGGGCTCGGCATCATCAAAGGTGATCAGATTATGCCCGAGGCCGCCGGCCAGCATCCTTTGCCACCAGTCAAAACCAGGTGGCGGCAGATAGGCGCCGCTGCCGCCATCGCGGAGAAGGTTTTCATTGCCATCCCAAAGATCGAAATGCAGCAAATCCGCCTGACCGGGCCGGAAACGGAGCGGTACGCCCGTGCGCAGCACGCCGCGCGCGCCCCCGGCCCCGCTGCGGCCGAACCAGCCGGCGCTGCGCCAATGGCTTGGCAGGATACTGGGCAGGCTGGGGCCAGCCGCGAGGCCAAGCGCACGGCAGCCGGGATCATTCGGCAAGCCGGCGCTGGCACCAAGAAATAGCCGGGATGCGCGTTCCAGGCTGGCCCGCGCATCGCCCGCCCCAAACCCTGAGAGATCGGCAAAGGCCGAATCATCGCAAGGCCCGATGCGGGGCAAGGCACCATTGGGCGCCATGACGCGGCCAAGCCATTGCGTGGCGGCAGCGGCGCGCGCGGCAAAGGGCGCGGCGAAGCTTGGCGCGCCATGGCGGCGGCGGAACCATTCGGCAATGGCGAGCACATCCAGCATCAGCCGGTGATAGGCGGGCGATGCCTGGGCAAAGGCGCCGCAAGGCGAGACCAGCCGAGCGACAGCGCGTGCGAGCCCGCGCGCCCCGTCACGCTGATCCCGCGCGCGGCCCAATAGCAGCCCGCAGACAAATAGCCCCGCGGCCTCACTGATCGGGTGGTTGTTATCCTGCGCCGCGCCATAGGCGCGGGTGGCGCGGATGCGCTCAGCGTGCAGCGCGAGCAAGTCACGCGCGCCGGGGCTAAGCCGCCGATCCGCGCCAAGCAAGGCAAGGGCAATGCAGATGCCCATGGCGCGCAAGGCCGCTTCCTGCGCGCAAGCCCAGCCCGGGCCGCGAAAGGGCGGGTTGGCAGCGGCCCAATCGGCCAGCAGCGCTTCGGCCTGGTTCAGGTGATCGCCCGAGGGATCACGCGTTACGGCTTGAGCAAGCTTGAGCAAGGGCGCGAGACGATGGGCTTCCCAAAGGCCGCGAATATCCGCGCCGGGGCGGGCCAAGACATCCAACGCATGGGCTTGGCCGTCAAAGGCCCCATGCCAATCGTGCGGCGTTATGGGCAGTGCGGCAGCTTCAGGCAGGAAAGGACCGCGCGGGGCCGGACGATCAGGCAAAGCGCGATGGGCAAGACCCGCAACCAAGCGCAGGCGATGCCAAGCAAACAGCATGACGGGGCGCGGGCCGAGCCGCCACGCCGCATCGGCGCAAAGCCAAATGCCCCGCCATCCGGGCGCGGAAGGCGATGAGGGCCGGGTTTCACCAAGAACCGTATCACCAGGCACGGCACGCCTCCTTGGGTGATTTGGATTGTTGAAAAGCAATCTATGGTTGTGTTAAGGAAAAATCAACAATATTTTTGGATGTGTCCAATGTTGTATTTCGCCAAAATGGAGAATCCGATCAAGAGCGCCATATGGTGCCTTAGCCTATTGTTTTTTGGGTTTTTTATTCCGAACCTTCCCGCTTCTGCACAACCGGGCGCACAATTTCTCGCCCCGCCCAGCCTACCGCCGAGCCTGCCCGGCGGGGCGAATTTGCCAAGCCTGCCACCGGGCGCACAGCGCGAGATTCTCGCCCGAGTCCTGGAAGCCGCTATCGCCCAGCCCGCCATACCTTCCGCCCCGGCACCCCAAGCCGCACCCCCTGCCCCGCGCCCGGCGCCCAATCTTTCCAGCATCGAAGCCTTCTTCGCTGAAAGGCTGGAACAGGCGGAACTCCGCCAATTCGGCTATGATACTTTCCGCGGCGGCGCCGCCCCACCGCCAAGCTTCGGCGCCCTGCCCGGTTCCTATATTCTCGGCCCAGGGGATGAGGTGGTGGTCGCGCTACGCGGGCGCGCGCGGCAGACATTAACCCTCAAGATTGGGCGGGATGGCATGCTGCTGCTGCCCGAATTGCCGCCCATCCCGGCTGCCGGGCGCAGCCTTGCTGATCTCCGCGCCGATATGGAAAGCCGCGCAGCGCGGGAATTGGGCGGGTCAGAGGTATTCCTTTCCATCGGCGCCATCCGCCAGATCAGTGTTTTCGTGGGTGGCGAGGTGATGCGACCTGGCTTTCAGACGCTCACCGCACTGGCCAGCGTTTTGGATGCTTTGGCAGCGGCTGAGGGGGTGCGGCGAAGCGGGTCCTTGCGGGCCATCAGGATTGAGGGGCCGGCGGGCTCTCGGCAGGTGGATCTCTACCCGCTGCTGGCCGATGTGCCCGGCGCGGCTGACCTGACGCTGCGGGAGGGTGAGCGTATTCTGGTGCCGCCACTTGGCGGCGTGGTCGCGATTGCCGGCGATGTCGCGCGGCCCGGCATTTATGAATTGCCCGCCCGCCAAGGCGCCATGCCGCTGGAAGATGCGCTGGTGCTGGCCGGCGGGCCGCTCCGCCCCAGTGGCAATCGGCTTTTGGTGCAGCAAAGCGATGCGCAAGGGCGGCGGAGTTTTGCAGAGCTTGCTGTCAGCGCGAGCCTCAAGCGCGGCGATGCGCTGCTGGTCCGGCCCGGGGCGGATGTGGCGGCCAATACTATTCGCCTTTCCGGGCATGTGGCGATGCCCATCACCCGCGCGGCTGGCGGGCGGCAGGGGCTTTCGGTGCGCGGCCTGATTGCGGATCATCGCCAATTGGGCCCTGATCCCTATACGCGTTTCGCCGTGGTGCTGCGCCCGGATCAGCGGAGCGGCCAGCGCCATTTGCTTGGCTTCGATCTGGCGCGTGCGCTGGAAGGGCGCGGCGGGCCGGCCTTGCGCGATGGCGATGAGGTGATTGTCTTCTCCCGCGCCGATATCCAATGGCTTTCAAGCAGCGCGCCGCAACGCGCCTTGCGTGGTGAGGCAAGCCAGATTCAGGGCGGCGAATGCGTGGCGCTGACGCAGCTTGCGCAAGCCGCGCAGGCCTCCCCCGCGCGATTTGCCCATGCGCGCGCCACAGGCTTTCCCGAAATGGGTGAGGCGCGCTGTCCGCGCATTTTCCAGGAAGCGCCGGAACTCGCGGGCTTCCTGCTGGATCATGCTGCGCTGGTGACAGGCGAGGTGCGCGCGCCGGGTCTTTACCCCATGATGGACAACACGCCTTTGGCCGATGCGCTTTCGGTGGCGGGGGGCGTGACGGCGCTTGGCAATGCAAGCGCGTCGGATGTGGCGCGCGAGCTGACAAACCCCGCACTGGCCGGGCAAGTCGTGCGTGTGAGCATGGGCGGCGCGGCGAAGCTTGTGTCGCCACGTCAGGCGCTGCGGATACCGCGACGCGAAGATTCGCTGGATAGCGGGCCGGTGCTGCTGCTGGGCGAATTCCGCAATCCGGGCAGCTATGAGTTGCGCCGCGGTGAGCGGCTTTCGGACGTGATTGCGCGCGCCGGCGGGCTGACGCCAGAGGCCTTCCCCTATGGCGCAGTCTTCACGCGGGAAAGCGTGCGTCACCGCCAGCAGGAAGGCTTTGCGCGCACGGCGCGTGATCTGGAGAGCAGCTTGGTGCAATTGGCCTCAGGCCAGGCGCTGCCGGGTTCGCGCGGCGGGACGGCGGATGTTGGCGGTGCGATGAAGGCGGGGCGTGAATTGGCCGCAACCTTGCGGGAAGCGCGTGCCGCGGGCCGCGTGGTGGTGGAGGCCAATCCCGTGATCCTGCTGGCACGGCCCGATTTGGATATCTTGCTGGAACCTGGCGATGTGCTGGCCATGCCGAAGCGCCCGCAGGATGTGACGGTGGTGGGCGCGGTATTGAACCCTGGCAGCCTGACCTTCCGCCAGGGCTGGCGCGCGGCGGAATACATCCAGGCCTCAGGCGGGGCGCAGCGCTTTGCCGATGCGTCGCGCGTTTTCGTGGTGCTACCGAATGGTGAGGCCGCGCCGGCAGGCCAGGGGTTTTTCCAAGACGGTGGGCCGCCCTTGGCGCCGGGGAGCCTTGTCATGCTGCCGCAGGACCCGGCGCCATTTGAGACCTGGGGCTATATTCGCGACGTCACGCAGATTTTGGGACAGCTCACGATTTCATCACTGGCCTTGGCAGTGGTTGCTCGGGAGGCGCGGCGCAATTAGCGCGTGTTCCGAAGCGGCCGGTTCGTTTATCCCGCTTGAACATGCTTGTTTCAAGCGGCGGCATCGCCTGCAGTGCCGGTATTGTATCCGCCCCCTGTAGCTGCGCAGGAGGTCGAGAATGGTGACCTCATTCGCAGCCAAGGTGGGTACGCGCACCTGCTCGACATAGGTTGAGAACAAGGCGCCCTTGGGTTACCCAGGGCGCATCGGGACCGTGCCCGCAGCGGCCCCAGCCGCGCAGGGGGGCTTTTGGGTCTTGTTGCAGAACTCCGCATTAAAAAAGCGCGGGCGCTTCGGGGCAAGCTTGTCCTGATGGCCCTTCCAGCGGGCGCGCTTGAACGCGATGGGGAGATGTGGCTGTTCAATGCCCATATCCCGGAATGGCAGGCGGGTTCCTTCATGGCGCGGTTTGAGCCAAGGCGGCCACGGAAGTTGTTGTTGCACCGGAAGCAGGCGCGCGAATTGATCGGCGCCATCACGCGCGACGGTGCGACGCTTGTGCCGCTGGATATTCATTTCAATGAACGCGGGCGGGCGAAGGTGCTGCTGGGCTTGGCTGAGGGCAAGAAAAAGCATGACAAACGGGCCGCGATTGCGGCGCGGGATTGGCAGCGGGATAAGGCGCGGTTGATGCGGGATAGGGGGTAGGTGTAATATAAGCTTACGTATATTGGGTTCGTCTTTCGAGGTGATGACATATGTTACGAAATGAACAATGGAAAAAAAATCGTTCAAATATAGCAGGCTTACGAAATTCGGCTTCTCTTTACGCAGATTTCAACGCTGGAAACAGCCGAGACATGTTTGGATCGTACAAGATACTAGCCCGCATTATTCACGATCCCCTTCGCCTTGTTGATTGTGTGCCTCCATTTTCTGCTGAGGCACATTGCTGACGCGGCTTCACTCCCGGACCACCTTTCCGGTTTTGTGTTGCGTATCGCGGGGTTTGTCGGTTGAGGTTTCTGTGGTTTGCGCTGGGGCATCCGCCCCTTATGTCAACAGGTCAGGCGCGGCAGGCGCTCAAGCGCCATGCGCAGCACAGACCGATCGGGACAAGCGCTTGGCATATGCAGCAGGATACGGCTTTTCCTGCTGACCACCTGCGTTGCAATCTTCACCAGGCGCAATCGCAATGTATCGAATTGCGCAACATACCAAGAGGATCGCTTCGGCATCAGGCTGCGCAACGACCACAACAACCAGTAAGCGCCGGTATGCAGCATCAGCCGAAACTGATTGGCGGCTGCGCGCGTGCAGGAAGTTCGGTCTGCGGCAAGATGGCGCTTCCAGGCCTTGATATGGTTCTCCGCCTGCCCTCTGCGGCAGTAGATACCCTCATACAGTGACCGCGCAGAACCGCCTTTCAGGCTGGTGACGATGTAACGCGTATCAACCCCCTGCGGCCCAGCCTCGATACGGGCGATGATGCGCTCCACCCGCTTCCAGCTTGCGGCATCATCGTGGAACTCCTTATAGCGCCGGAGCTTGTCATCGCTCCGGGCAGCGGCCTGTCGCTGGCGAATGCTGACTTCAAGTGCCTCAACATGGCGCCGCAAGGTCTTTGTTGCCGCAACGCCAAAGATAAAATCCACCCGCGCCGCACGGCAAAAATCCAGCACCTCTGGTGCGCAATAGTGGCTGTCCGCGCGGAGCAGGATATCAACCCGTGGCCAATGGCGGCGGATCTCCTTGACCAGACGCCGCAGAAAGCAACGCAACTCAACACCCGTCGGGCGTTTGGCCGGGCGCAGCATGGCAGCAACAGGCCGGCCCGCCGCATCAAACACGACAATCGGCTGGAAGCCGTAATCATCGTGATAGGCATTGAACAGCCGCAATTGCTGCCCGCCATGCACGGCATCAAACGTGTCATCAATATCAAGCGTGATGCACCGCGGCACCGTGCGAAAACTATCGCAGTAGAGTTCCACCATGGCGCGCGACATGCGGATCAGTGCGCGGGTATCGGGCGTATTCTCAAGTCGGGAGAGCGTGGGCTGCGAACAGAGCGCACCATCATCAGGCAGCCGACCATTGGCCAGCTTGAACACAGGATCGTGGCGCAGGCTATCGGCATCGTTGCCATCCTCATACGCCGCCGCGATCATCAGCAGCCGAAAGCGCAACATCTCCGCAACGCCATGCCGGATGCGTTCCGGCGCGCGCAGATCCCGCAGGCAGGCGGCCAATCGGCCCGCCACGCCAAGCCGCGCCTCAATCTCACGAAGCGCCAGAAGCCCGCCATCAGAGGACATGTCCCCGCCGTCAAAGCGGGCAATCAGCGACTTGCCAGAAACAGGTGACAGGCTGGGCAGAGATGGGGTAGTTTCCGTCACGGCGGGTGTGGCCTTTGAATGCGTGGGTTTTGAAATTCAACAGCAAAATCATACGATATCTCAAAAGAATATACCACATCCGCCAACTCTTGGTGAATAATGC
>JADCFN010000065.1 GCA_020249505.1 Roseomonas sp.
CAGGGCCGCATGATCCACCCAACCTGCGCCGCTGCCGAAGCCTGGCTGCGCGCGGGGCTACGCAGCGACCAATCCCTGCTGATCGTGGATTGCCGCGTGCACGAGCCGGCGGAGGCGGATGATGACTAACCGCCAAGGCCACGGCACTGAAAGCCCCACGCCTCGGCCCTGGCAGGACAGGCTCCGCTGCACGGCGGAGCGTGCCGCACTTTGGTGGGTAGCGCATGTTGTCGAAGCGATCTTTGTCTTCGCCATGCTGATCGCCGTGCTGGCGGCGATATTTGGCGCGTTGCCGGATGCCGACCTGTCCGGGCTTTTTTCCGAAAAATTCTGCTGCCGCGGGGCTGAGTAATGGCCACGCCGCTAATCCGCGGTGAGCGCCATGCATAGGGCCTGCCGCCATGTGGGCTAAGCCCCTGCGCGCCCTGGCGCTTTGTCTTGCCCTGGCCGCGCCTTCTTTCGGCGCTGCGCAAGCGCCCAGGGATGGCGCGCCCGAGACCCTGGCGAGCTTCCCCCTGCCGTCACTGCCGGATCGGCCCTTCGCGCTGCAATTCGCGGGCGCGGTAGCGCTATTCAGCCTGCCCGATGGGCCCACTCGCAAAGCCTGGCCGGCTGTGCTGATCCTGCCGGATGCTTTCGGCGCCGATGGTCGCGCCGTGCCCTATGTGGAAAGCCTGCTGGGTGCCGGCATTGCGGTGCTGGAATTGCGCGACGCGAGCGCCGAGGCCGCCCGCGCTGCCTTGGCCCTGCTGGCAAGCGACCCGCGCATTGAGGCACCAAGGCTTGGCGTGCTGGGCTTCGGCCAGGGGGCGCGGCTGGCGCTGGGCCTGCCGGGTGCCGAGGCGCGCGCCTTGCTTTACCCTGGCTGCGCTTCCTTGCCTGTGCCGCAGACCGCACCGGGGGCAGTGTTGCTGCTGCATGGCGCGGAAGACCCCGCCAACCCCGCACTGGCTTGCGCCAGCCTGGCCGCAAGGCTGCGCGCCCGCGGCGCCGAGGCGGCGGTGCGCGAGATCCCCGGCGCCGGCTATGCGTGGGATTACCCAGCCCTTGGCCAGGCGCCGGCGGCGCTGCTGCCTGCTGCTGGCGGTACGGAGCGGCTTGCCGTGCGCCCCTGGCCCGCCATGGCAGCGCAAAGTGCCGCCGAGATCGCGGGTTTCTTCGCCCAGCATTTCAGCCGGGGCGCACCATGAGACTGGAACCCGCCGATACCCGCCGCCCCGCGCGCTGGCGCGTATTGGCGGCAAGCATGGCGGGGCTGGCCTGCATCCCTGCCTATGCCGCGCTGATTGGGGATATGCCGAGCATGGCGCAGCCCTTGCCGGCGCTGATCGGTGTTTTCCTGGCGGCCTATGCATCGGCCGTGGTGGGCTTTGCCTTCTCAGCCCTTTGCGTGCCGATCCTGGCGCTGGCGGGGCTTGATGCGCTGACCATGGTGCAGACGCTGATGCTGTGCAGCATTGCGATTTATGGCTGGAGCACATTTGTGTTGCGCCGCGATTTGGATTTCCCTTCCCTGGCACCGCTGCTGTTGGGCGGGCTTTGCGCCCTGCCATTCGGCGTATGGCTTTTACTGAGGCTGCCCGAAGGGTCGGCCCATGCCAGCGTGTTGGGCGTGATGCTGCTGGCGTATGGTGTTTTCGCCCTGCTGCGCCAGCCCCGGCCGCTCAGGCGGCCCTTTGGCTGGGGGGCTGAGCTTCTGGTGGGCGCCTCAGGCGGCTTGACCGGCGCCTTGGCCGCTTTTCCGGGCGCGATGATTGCCATTTGGTGCGGGCTGAAGCCCTGGCAAAAGGAACGCCAGCGCGCGGTGTTGCAAGCCTATATCCTGGTGATGCAATTCGCAGCCCTTGGCGTGATTGCCGCCCTTTCCGAAGTGGCCGGGCGCGCCGCGCTGCCAAGCGCCGCCTGCTTCGCCTATCTGCTGCCCGCCGTGCTTGGCACGCTATGCGGGCTTGAAGTGTTTCGCTTCATGACCGAGAGGCAATTTGGCCGTTCGGTCAATTTGCTGCTGGTTTTGAGCGGGCTTGCGATGCTGTTGAGTTGAGGGGGCGGGTTCAGAGGATAGGTTTGACGATGCCGTATTCCCAGACGCAGCCGTTCTGTCGGCGGCATTGTCGGCCTGCTTTACACAAGCCGCGGCATTGCCCTGCTGGTCGGTGTGCCTTTGGTGGGGGTGAGTGTTTCCGCCCTCGGCGCGCATGATCTGCCGATCGCGCTTTGCGGGTTGGTTGGCATGCTGGGCACGCTGCTGCTGGCCCTGGCCAGGCCCAAGCCGCGCAGGGCCGGCCCCCGCCCCAAGGCGGGCGAGGCGCCTGAGCAGGCATCAGACCTCGTAAAGCCCGAGCCCATCCGCATGCTGCGCCGGAAATCCGCGGTGATCGCCATACATCGGGGAGGCCGCCATGAGTCGTAAACCCTGGCGCGCCCTGGCGCTTTGTCTTGCCCTGGCCGCGCCTTCCTTCGGCGCTGCGCAAGCGCCCAGGGATGGCGCGCCCGAGACACTGGCGAGCTTCCCCCTGCCGCCGCTGCCGGATCGGCCCTTCGCGCTGCAATTCGCAGGCGCGGTAGCGCTATTCAGCCTGCCCGATGCGTCCACCCGCAAAGCCTTTCCGGCTGTGCTGATCCTGCCGGATGCTTTGGGCGCCGATGGTCGCGCCGTGCCCTATGTGGAAAGCCTGCTGGGTGCCGGCATTGCGGTGCTGGAATTGCGCGACGCAAGCGCCGAGGCCGCCCGCGCTGCCTTGGCCCTGCTGGCCAGCGACCCGCGCATTGAGGCACCCAGGCTTGGCGTGCTCGGCTTCGGGCAAGGCGGGCGCTTGGCGCTTGGCCTACGAATTTCAGCAGCCCGCTAGAGGAAATCACAAGGAACGGTAACGGTCTCCGCGAGGCAGGCTGAAAGCGGGAAGCGCCTTGATCGGGCATGATTGGCGCATCAACCAGAACGGAACCTGACAATGCGCAAATTACTCGTTGCTACCGCCCCCTTGCTTGCAACTGCCCTCCAATCACCCATCGCCGCCAGTGATACGGCACAGGCTCTCGTTGGATCGTGGAAGCTCACATCGTACAAGGTTCAGTTCGTTGGTGAGGATGTCATCGAGCCATTTGGTCCTCGCGCCAAAGGGGCACTGGCTGTCACAGACAGCGGCCGATGGATGGTCATGTTGACGGGTGGCGATCGCCAGATCGCAACGAACGATGCCGAGCGCGCCCAGCTTCTTGGCTCGATGATTGCGTGGACCGGCCGCTTCACCGTCGAAGGTGACAAGGTCACGTCCAAGGTCGATGCGTCGTGGAACGAGCTCTATACGGGTCAGCTCGAGACGCAGGTGCGCTTCGTCAAGATGGACGGCGATACGTTATCATTGCGCAGTCCCGAAATGGAAAGTGCCGTCCGGCCGGGCAAGCGCGCCGTCGCAACTTTGACTTTCGTTCGAGAGCGCTGAGAGCGGATCGGAGATCACGACCATGTTGCCATCTCGTCGTCACATGATGAAGCTTGCAGCGAATGCCGCACTGTTTCCTGTGGTCGCGACCCCCGTCGGCGCCCAATCATACCCATCAAAGCCCGTCCGCTGGGTGGTGCCATTTCCTCCTGGCGGTGCGCCCGACATAATCGCGCGGCTCGTAGGACAACGCTTGTCGGAGCGCATGGGGCAGCCGTTTGTTATCGAAAATCGATCCGGTGCGAGCGGCAACATCGGGACGGAAAGCGTTGTGAGGGCGTCGCCGGATGGAAATACGCTCTTACTGATTGGCACGTTCAATGTTCTCAACGCTGCGGTTATGATCAATCCACCATTCGACTTCGCACGCGACATTGCTCCGGTCGCCGGACTCGTTCGCACTTACTATGTCGTCGTGGTGCATCCTTCGCTCCCAGTAGCGTCGATCCCCGATCTGATTGCCTACACCAAGCAGAATCCGAGAAAAATCAACATGGCGTCCGGCGGGAACGGGAGCCCGCATCAGGCCGCCGGCGAGCTCTTCAAGATGATGACAGGCACGGACATGACACACATTCCTTATCGAGGTGCTGCGCAAGCCGTGGGTGACCTTGTCGCTGGCCATGTCCAGATTATGTTCGATAATCTGACATCGTCACTTCAGCACATTCGTGACCGCAAACTTCGACCTCTGGCGGTGACGAGCTTTACGCGATCGCCACTCTTTCCGGATCTGCCGACCGTTGGGGAATTCGTATCTGGCTATGAGGCGAGCGGATGGCTCGGGGTTGGCGCTCCCAAGGAAACTCCGCATCCGATCGTCGAAAGGCTCAATGCTGAGGTCCTACTCGCACTGACCGATCCCGCATTTGCGTCACGCCTCGCTGATGTCGGGGGGATACCTATGCCTTTCAGTCCGGATGATCTGGCCCGGTTAATCGAGGTCGAAACTAGAAAGTGGGCCAAGGTCGTGGCTTTCGCCGGGATCAAGCCGGATTAGCGATCCTTGAAACTGACGTCCCGCAATACCGATCAAAATCTAGGAACTCAGAGCGGTAGCGGCTGCGTGCGCCTTCATCGGCATGCGCAGGCTGCACCTGAAGGCAAACAATGACACATAATCTCATCGATGTGCACCATCATTTGGTGCCCCCTTTCTATCTCGAGGAAAACAGGCGCATCGGCGGGTTCCGCAGCCTGCAAACTGGTCCAGCCTGGGCACAGTGGACGCCACAAAGGGCCCTCGATGTCATGGATGCCAACGGTGTCGCAACATCGATCCTGTCCATCTCGATGCCCGGTATCTGGTTTGGCGATGTGGAGGCGTCGCGCATTACCGCACGACGCTGCAACGAATATGCCGCCAAAGTTGCCGGCGAACATCCTGGCCGCTTCGGTTTCTTCGCCGCTATCCCCCTGCCGCATCCTCAAAGCGCACTCGAAGAAATTGCCTATGCGCTCGATGTCCTTGGTGCCGATGGGGTCTCCCTTTTCACCAGTTACGATGGGAAGTGGCTCGGCCACTCGGATCATTGGACCGTCTTCGAAGAGTTGAATCGGCGTCAGGCCGTCGTGCACGTGCATCCAACAATCCCCGAGCCTTGCCGTGCGCTGCTGCCGGATGTGCGGTTGGCACTTGTCGAAGCACCGCAAGACACGACGCGCGCCGTCATCAACATGCTGTTCACGGGAGCACTAAGTCGATTTCGAGGGGTTCGCTTTATTCTTTCACATGCGGGCGGTTTTGTGCCCGTAATCATTGGTCGTCTCAAGCAATACGCGCCGCCCGATATTGCCGCCCGGGTCCCGGACGGTTTCGAATTCGAGTTGAGGCGCCTCTATTACGATATCGCCGGTAGCGCTTATCTCCCCGCGATCAGGGCCCTGACATCGATCGTTCCGACGTCGCAGATCCTTTTTGGCAGCGATGAGCCGCCGGTCGCACTTGACGACACGGCGCGAGGCCTATCCAAACTGGGTTTCACCGAGCGAGAAGTCTCTGCCATTGGTCGAGACAATGCGCTCCAGCTATTCCCCCGTCTTGCCGCCCAATAGTCCGCTATAGACTTGGTAGCGTGCTCAACGAGGCGCTGTCCTGCAACACACTCCTTCGCCGGCTTGTGGCCCTGACTACTTTCGTTCTCCTGCGCCACCCTAGTCCGCTGCTGAATGTATAGCGGTGGCGGGTAATGTGGCAACTGCCGGATGGAGATGTGCCGGATGGAGATGTGGGGTGGACGGGTTGTCACGATGAAGGCAGAGCGACCGGCGCTCACCGCTTCCGCCTCGGTCCGCGCACCTTAATCTTCGGCTGCTCGTGGACCAGTTCCTCGGGCACGAAGGCGATGCGCATGCCCCAGCCGGCATAGACCGTGAGTAGGCGCCCGAATTCCCGCAGCGACAGCTCCTTGTCGTCGATGACTATGACACCCTTCGCTTCGCCACCTGCACATGCAGCGCAGCCGCAGGCAGATCCACGGTGGACAGGCTCACATTCCGCGCTGTCACGCGCACCTTGTCATTGGACCAGACATGGCAATTCAGCACAAAGGCAATGCTGCTGTGGCTGATTAGTGAAAGATCGTCACACTCTCTTCACCATCCTAAAAGCCCGCGACGCCAGTCGCAGGCTGTCCCGGCTGCTGGCGGCGTCCTCGCCGGGGGCATGCAGCGCGTCACCCCACCCGCCGCTTCACCACCTGCACATGCAGCGCCGCCGCCGGTAGATCCACCGTGGACAGGCTCACATTCCGCGCTGTCACGCGCACCTTGTCATTCGACCAGACATGGCAATCCAGCACAAAGGCGATGCTGCTGGTATCCAGCGATGCATCCGCAAAATCCCCCCGCCGCGCGCCGGGCACCGTCACATCCGCATTGGTCGTCGCCCCGGGTGGCATGCTCGGCAGATCCCAACTGGCCGAGAACATCAGCGTTCTCCCACCCGCGGGCAAAGCGGGGCAGCCGGATAGGATCGCCGGCGCATCCTCCGGCAGGCCGTAAAGGCGCAGCGCCTCCAACTCAATCTGCCCGTCAAAGCCGATGATCCCGATCTGCGCAAAGGCCACCTCCGGCCCAAAGCGCACCGTCTGGCGGCGGTTGAGGTCACTCTCCTGCATCACCGCGCCCGCCTGCCAGGTTTTGGAGGTCGGCGCCCATTGCAGCGTGGTGCCAGATGCCAGCGCATCGCCGGCGATGTTCTCACGCACAATACCCGCACCATCAAAGCAGCGCAGACAAAGCCGCCCACCATCGGCGCCGCCCACCAGCCAATGTGCTAGCGCGAATTCCTTGGCGTGAGTCGTTTGCACCACAAAGCCGACACCTCGATTGGGGTTCAGCAGCAGGCCGCGCGCGGTTGGGGTGATACCATTCAGCCCATTCCAGGCCAGCGCCGCCATGGCGGTCTCGGCGGTGGTGGAGGTCGCCATGATGCAGGCGCCTTCAACACCAATCTCCGTGCCGCTCTGCCAGAACGCTGCGGCGCGGATGTTTGGGATATGCGCCAGCAGGCGTGTCAGCCGCGATGTCGGCGCGCGGTGGCGGTTGAATACGGCATTGCCGGCGCGGGTTGCGCTTGGGGTGTAGTCCACGCCGATCGTATAACTCTGCGCCCAGGCCACATCATATTCGCAATCGGTCGCGGCGGCGGTGTGGCGCGCGGCAAAGGGGGAACAGCCCTCCATCCGCATATTGCGCGCGATAATGGCCGTGCCGTTGGTCTCATTCAAAAAGGGAATGGCGATATTCGGCTCAAGCTGACGCAGCTCGAAATTCGGCGCGTCAAAGACATGGCGATTATGGTTGTTATAGGCATCCGCGGCACCGCGCGAGAAACGCACGCCAAAGCGATCAATCGCCGGATTGATGCCCGTGCCGCAGGCAAAATGCCCGCCATAATAGCGGATGGAGGTATTCCAGGCGGTCGCCGTCGCGGCATGTGCATCAAGCCCGTAGCGGTTATTGAGGATGCGCCCCAGGAGCAGCGTGCTGTCCTCAAAGCCGCGCCCATCGCCCAGTGTGCGCAGCCCAATGGTGAAACCTGACACGAGCCGCAGATCAATCAGCGAGGAATCCAGATTGCGCGCCAGGATGCCGATATCATCCTCACTGACCCAATCGGATTGGATCTGCCGTGTGACTTGCAGGCCAAGGTGGAGTTTCTCGCCATTACGCGTAGTGCCGCCATCGCCCAACGTCAGCACGGTGGCCGGCGCATTGGTCGCCCCGGTGTACTGGATCACCCCCTGCATGATCAGCCCGCGCGCCCCGCCGGCAAGCACAACGCCAGCATCCACGCGCCAAGTGCCAGGTGGGATGACGGCGAATTTCTTGTCTGCCGCCGCGCGATCGAAACAGGCCTGGATGGCCGCACGATCATTTGCCGCGCCATCGCCAAGTCCGCCGAAATCAAAGGGCAGCACCGCTTCACGGTCGCGCAGATATTTTGCGAGATCGGTCTTCGAGATATTCTGCCCCAGCACCAGCAGATCATCGATGCGTGCGGCCATGGCAGCG
>JADCFN010000066.1 GCA_020249505.1 Roseomonas sp.
AAGCCATGTCCAACACTCCAGCTGCCTCCGCCCAAAGGGCCGAGGCTAGCGTCCGAACATGGGTCAAATCTCAGCAGCAACTTCACCCCAAACCGGGTCACTTCTCAGCGGCATTCAACAGAGCGCTGCGCCGAGCGCTACACGGCGGTGCGTGCGGAGATCTGTGGCCTGCGCAAGCAAACACGCCGGATTGAGGGCGCGATCTGGGGCATCGTTGCCGTGCTGATCGCGCTCGGCGCGGGTGGGGCGCAAATCCTGCCGATCCTGCGTGCCCTCGCGCGCGGCGCGGGCGGGTGAGACGACAACCGTATCGACCTAGCGAAGCGGGCCCCGGGGATTCTCGACAGAAAAACACTAGCTTCCTAAGTCCAGGTACTGCCGTTCAACAATGTAGCCAATTTCTCGACAGACAAGGGCTCTTTTCCATCGTAGGAGGGAATGAGCTTCGAAAGATCAAGATACCTAAAACCAAAGATACCATTGGGAGAAATTTTCTTGGCATCAGTTTTGAGAAACTCGTCAACCACATAAAAGCGATGCGCTTCAGTTTTCAGATCAAAATAGAGGGTTTGCTCGATGGCCGCCTTAATCCGCTTCTCTCGATCTTCTGTGAGAACGCCGTACTCTGTTTCAAACGAGTGGCTACCATCCTGACAGGATACAATCACAACCGCCTCAACCTGCCCCACGTGTGAGACCGTCTTCTGGCGATAAATTCCTATGAAGGGGTATCCTGCCTTTGAGTTTCTGCTCGGCGGTTCGTAATAAACGCCCAGGCGTATGTTTTCCTCAAAAGAAGTACCGCAAGGAAAAATAACGAGCCACTTATGACGCTCATCTAGCAGATCTGCCTCGGAGAGATAGTCTTTGAAATCGTCGATAACATCCCGAAGATCTCTCTCGTAATCAGCGCACTGCGCTTCTAAACCTTGCAGCAATCGCGAAAATGTAAGAGCGGAGAACGTAATTCCTTTTGCCTGGGCAGTTTTCTTTAGCTGCTCCCCCAAAGATTCTGGAATCGGTTCTTTGGTCAAAGCAAAAAGAAAATTTTTACCGTTCGGCGCAGCATTCTGCGACATCGAATCCATATGCCGCTCTAGCTGATCAACATCTACCGTACCCCCTCTTTTTGTTTCGATAACAATTCGGAGTGGTTGTTGTGATATCTCCGCATCTGGAACACCGGCCTCATTCTTGATTTGCTGTTCAAAAATAAGGCCGATTGAAAGTTCTGTTTCCAGAATTTCACTGAATAGTCTTTCAATCTTGAAAGGCGAAGACTGGTAGAAATAGCGCAATGCCAATAGCGTATTGTTTGTCGCGTGATTTTCCGGTTGAGAAAATCGCTGAAAGTAGGAAACGCGTCTCGCCATGGTTTTTCTCTGAAGCGCTTATGAGCTTTGTCGGGATAACCGTAACATCGGCATCCTGTCCTTGAATAGGGCTAACTTAGGCAAACAAAATGGAATCGAGCACCCTCGCCTGGGCGCTGGCGCAGCCTGCGGGCAGCCGCGCTGCCGTGCTGGCATCTGCCTATACCGGCGGCGTCACGCGCGTGACCTTCGAAGGCCGCACGGTCGAATACCGCAGCCTGGATGAATTGGGCCGCGCCATTGCAGCGCTCTACGGCGCCGAGAATGCCACTGCGCGGCGGCCGGGCGTGACACTCGCCAGTTTCACAAGGAACGCATGATGGAACAGACGCATTGGCAACCCGCCACGCTGGCGGCTGCACTTGGCGTACCGGATGAGGCGTTCCGCGCCTTCGCCCGGCTGCGTCAGATCGCCTGGGAGAAGGAACTCTCGCCTGCCGAAGCCGCCAGTCTCGCCCTCGCCTGGGTCGCAGCCGATCGCGCGGCCTCCGATGGCCCGATCGCCGAAGCGGCTGGCGCGCTGCTGGATAGCGTTACGGCCCCCGCCTCATGAAGCTCCACCTGCGCGCCGCATGGAATGCCCTCCGGGGTTACGCGGCCGCGCAGGAGAACCGTGCCTCGACCTGGTCGCCCTCGGGCGGCAGTGCGAATGGTGAGGTCGGCATGGCCGCCACCAGCGTCGCACGTCGCGCGCGCGATGCAGTGCGCAATGACCCCTATGCCGCGCGCATCGTGGATCTCTGGACCGGCAATGCGGTCGGCGCGGGTATCACGACGCGTTGGCCTGAAACCGCGCATCGCAACGCCTGGCAGTCCTGGGCGGATAGCACGGCTTGCGACGCGGAGGACAAGCTCGATCTCTATGGCCTGCAGGCGCTGGCCATGCGCGCTGTTGTCGAAAGTGGCGAATGCTTCATCCGGCTGCTGAGCGTGCCGACATCGCCGCGGAACCCGATCGGCCTTAGCTTGCAGGTGCTGGAAAGCGATCATCTGGATACGTCGCGCAACGGCGTGGTGAATGGCGTGCCAACCATCCAGGGCATCGCGCTTGGATCGACGGGCGAGCCGATTGGCTACTGGCTATTCCCAACCCATCCCGGCGCCTGGATGCTGCCGGGCGCGCGGCTTGCCAGCAATTTCATCCCCGCACGCGATGTGCTGCATGTGTTTCGCAAGCGCCGTCCTGGGCAATTGCGCGATGTCTCCTGGCTTGCGCCCGTGCTGCTCCGGCTGCGTGACCTTGGCGATTACGAGGCCGCGCTGCTGATGAAGGCCAAGATCGAAGCCTGCCTTGCTGCCGTGGTGACTGATGATGGCGAGGAAACACTGACGAAGCCGGGCGACGCCAACCCTGGCCTGTTGCGCGATGCCCAAGGCCGCGCGGTGGAAAGCTTTGAGCCTGGGATGATCCTCTACCGGCGTGGCCAGGGTGATGTAAGTGTGGTGAACCCCTCCGGCGGTGGGTCGCATACCGCCTTTGCACGACGCTCGCTTGAAGCTGCTGCTGTCGGTGCGGGCCTCACCTATGACCAGGTCTCCGGCGATCTCACCCAGGCGAATTACTCGAGCCTACGCGCAGGCAAGATCGAATTCCGCCGGCTCTGCGAGCAGATGCAATACGGCATGTTGATCCCGATGCTCGTGCGGCCCATCGCCGAGCGGTTTCACACGCAGGGCGCGCTGCTCGGCCTTTGGGCGGATGCCATGCCCAAGGGTGTCGCGCATGTGCCGCCAGCGCATGAAATGATCGACCCCTTGAAAGACACCACCGCGCTGATCGCTCAGGTGCGTGCCGGCTTTGTACCGCAGCCTGAGGCCGCCGGCGCCTTTGGCTATGATTTCCGCTCGGCGGTCGAGATGATCCGCGAAGCTAATGCAGCGCTGGATGCGGCTGGCATCTCGCTTGATACCGATCCAAGGCGGGTCGCCAAATCCGGCGGTGCGCAGGACGCGGCGCAAATGGCGGCGGTGGAAATCGCCGCAACTGGCGCGGCCGGGGCGGCAGCGCCAACGCCGCCAGATACTCCCACAGCATAGGGCTCACCATGACCGAAACCACCGACCCGGGCGGGAGCGATCCCGCGCCGGTTGATCCCGTTTTGCCCGATCGACTTCCCACCGATGGGCAATCGATCACCGCCCGCCGCGCCATCACTGCCCCCGCCACCGTGGATCGCGCTTCCCGCACGGTGGAGGTGGTCTGGTCCACCGGCGCGCGGGCGCGGAACTTTGTCCCGTCCCTCGGCGGCATTACCGAAGAACTGGACATGTCGCCCAATGCGGTGCGCATGGCGCAGCTCGGCTCTGGCAATGCACCAGTGCTGAACACGCATCGCAGCAGCGATGCACGCGATGTGCTGGGGCGTGTGATTGCGGCCCGGCTGGAAGGCGGGCGCGGCCATGCGCAGCTGCAATTCTCCGCCGCCGCCGATGTGGAACCCCTCTGGCAGCGCATTGCCGATGGCACGCTGCGCGCGGTCAGCATCGGCTACCGCGTGCATCGCTATGACCAGCGCCCCGATCCCGTAAGCGGTGAGATGATCTACCGCGCCGTGGATTGGGAACCCTTCGAGATTTCGATCGTGCCCATCCCGGTTGATCGGGATGCGCAAGTGCGTGGCGCGGCGCCGCAGGGCGCGCCGTCCTTCGCCATTGAACCTGCCCTGGAGAATGAGGAACCACCCATGACCGAGACGACGCCGGAAACCCCGGCAGCCCCTTCGGCGCCGCCCGCCGCGTCGCCCCCCGCAACCACCACGGTGGAAACGCCACCTGATCTTGAGGCTTTGCGCAGTGAGGCACAGCGCGCAGAACGTGAGCGTATCTCTGGCATTGATGGCGCGATTGATGCCGCGCGCGCCCTGGTCGGCACCGAAACTGCTGCGCATATCCGGCGTGAGGCTGTCGAGCGCGGCTGGCATCCGGATCAGGCGCGCCGATCCTTGTTCGACGCCATGGTGAAAAGCGCCGCACCGCCTGCCATTCCGGCGCGTCCGGAAACCGGGCCCGGGCATGACTCGCCCTCGGAGATTCTTGATGCCATGGCTGAAGCCTTAGCCGCGCGCAGCATGCCGGGCTATCAGCCGCAGGGCACGGGGCGCCACGCTGAATTCATGGGCTGGCGGCCCTCGGACATGATCGGCGAATTGCTCAGGGTCCGTGGTGAACGCAATGTGCCGCGCAATCCAACACTGCTCGCCGAGCGCGCCTTTCACACCACTTCCGACTTTCCGCTGCTGCTTTCGGCTGCGGCGAACAAGATGCTGCTCGCGGCGTATCAGCCGGCAGCGCCGAGCTATCGGCAGATCTTCCTGCGGCGTGATTTCCGCGACTTCAAGCCGCACCGCCATCTGCGCGTCGGTGATTTCCCGACGCTCATGCCGCTGATGGAAAATGGCGAAATCCAGGCCGGCACCATGTCGGAAAGCCAGGAAATCGTCCTGCTGCAAACCTTCGCGCGCCGCATTCGCGTCACGCGGCCGATGCTGGTGAATGATGACCTGGGCGCTTTAACGGATTTTGCCGCCGCTATTGGTCGGCGCGTGGCGGACTTTGAAAATGCCACCGCCTATGCGCTGCTCAACCAGGCCAATGGTGATGGCCCGACACTGACCAATGGCCCGGCGGCGGTATTCGGCACGGCCGCCGCGCGATTGAATAAGGCGGCGGCGGGCAGTGCTCTGGATATCAACAACCTTGCCAATGGTCGCGCGGCGATCCTGCGGCAAAAGACGCTGGATGGTCTGCCGATTTCCGTCGGCAATGCCATGAAGCTGCTGGTGGGCCCAAGCCTTGAACTGCCCGCACGGCAACTGACGGTGAGTGTCGGCGCGACACAGGTTAGCCACGCCAACATCTATGCCGGCTTTGTCCAGCCGTTGGTCGAACCGCTGATCCCGAATAATCGCTGGTACCTGTTCGCCGATCCGCCGACGGCGCCGGTGTATGTCTACGGCTATCTGAATGGCGCCGAGGGACCGCAGGTCACCACCGGCCCGGTCTCCGGCGTGGATGGGGTCGAGGTCAGCGTCATTTTCGACTTCGGCGTTGGCGCCATTGATTGGCGCGGAGCCTGGTTCAATCCGGGCGCCTGATCGCTCTTCGTCTTTCTCATCATCGCAATGTCGCAACGGGCGTCCTTTGGGGCGCCTGTTGCGTTTCAGGAGGTTCTTTCCATGCGTAACTTCATCCAGCCGGGCAATAGCCTGGCGATTGCCGTGCCCTATGCGACAGGCGTTTCCGCTGGCCAGGGCGTCCTTGTCGGCGCGCTGTTTGGCGTGGCCGCCGTTGATGGCGTGCAGAACGCCATGATCGAGGCGCAGACCATGGGCGTGTTTGATCTCACCAAGGAACCGGCGCTGGCCATCGCCGCTGGTGTGCGGGTGTTCTGGGACAATACCAACCGGCGCATCACCGCGACCGCCACCGGCAATTTCCAGGTGGGCATCGCAACCCAGGCCGCGCTTGCGGCCGATGCCACCGTGCGTGTCTGGCTCAACCGCGTCCCGGCGGCGGGGGCGTGAGCATGACGAACCTGCTGGCGCGTGACCATGAACGCATGCAAGGCGTGCATCCCCATCTGGTGCGCGTGGTGATCGAGGCGCGCAAGGCCGCACCCTTCATCGTGCTCGAAGGGCTGCGGTCCCGCGAGCGTCAGGCGAAGCTTGTGGCACTCGGTGCATCACGCACCATGAACAGCCGGCATTTGACCGGCCATGCCGTGGATCTCGGGTATTGGCTCGATGATGGAGATGGCGTGCCGGAGAATGGCGAGATCCGTTGGGATTGGCCTTTGTATGCGCAACTCGCCAGCGCCATGAAGGGTGCCGCACAAAAGCTTGGCGTCGCGATCACCTGGGGCGGTGATTGGCCGAGCTTTCCCGATGGTCCGCATTTCGAATTGGACAGGGGGAAATACCCATGATCGGCGCTTTGCTGCCCGCGCTGGTGCCGATCCTGGGTGATGCGCTGAAACGCCTATTCCCGGATGCCGAGGCGCGGCAGCGTGCCGAGGCCGAACTCAATGCCGCCTTGCTTGCGCGCGCGGGGGAACTGGAAAAGGCCGCCGCCGATATCATCAAGGCCGAGGCGCAATCGGAACATTGGCTTGCCGCCTGCTGGCGTCCGCTGATGATGATCACCTTTGGCATCCTGATCGTGCTGCGCTGGCTTGGCTGGTCAGCGCCAGGGATCAGTGAGGCTGAGGCGCTCAAGCTCTGGAACATCGTGGAAATCGGGCTTGGTGGTTACGTCATTGGCCGTTCCGCCGAAAAGACCCTGCCGCGCATTGTCGAGGTACTGAAACGATGAGCGCATTCGATGGAGCCATGGCCGCGCTATTCGCGGATCCCAACATGGCGATTGCCGCGGAATGGCGCGCGGCGGCGGGCGGCCCCTGGCGGCCCATCCGCGTGGCGCTCACCACTGCCGCGCAGGAAATCGGCGCGATTGGCGCGCGAGGGGTGGCGCTGGAGGCAGTGCTGCGTGTGGCGGATCTTGCGCCCGATACACCACGCCGGGGGGATTTGCTGCGGCGTCTCTCCCCGCCCGAGACCTGGCGCATTGAGGAGGCGGAGCCCGATGCGCTCGGCCTCACCTGGCGCCTGACACTGGCGCGGGCGCCATGAGTGGCACGCTGCCGCTCCGCGAAGCGGCCCTTGCCGCCATTGCCGAGCGCATCATCACTGGCCAGCCTGATGTGGCGCTGGACCGCGCGCGACGGGCGCCAGTGGATGTCGAGGCTGAAGCCCTGCCGCGCCTCGTGCTGCGCGGCGAAGAGATTGAGGCCGACGATACCGAGGAACCGGGCCGCACACATTACCGCATCGGCTTTGTGGTTTCCGGTTTTGCGGCAGGCGCATCCGATCTTGCCGCCGAACAGGCGCTGTCCATGCTTCACGCGCGCCTAGTTTCCCTGCTGGCAGCCTGGACGCCAGCCGCGCCGGGGCTTGGCGATATTGTCGAACAGGGCGCGGAATTCCGCATGTACGACACTGAGGAATCCGCCCTTCCGGCCGGGGAATTCCTCGCCCGTTTCAGCATCCTCGCCATCGGGCCCAATGGCGGCCCCTGGTCCGCCTGACCGCAACACTCTCCCTCCCATCCAGAAAGGAACCGCGACATGAGCCTCGATCTCGTGCGCATGCGCTTTGCCGCCGTGGCAGCGAAAATCGAAACCACCCCAGGGCTGGACGCCATTGGCGGCACACCGGTCAATGCCGATTGGCTCGCTGCCGATTGCGAGATCGATTTCGATCCGATCACGGTGGAGAATAACGAACTCACCGGCTCACTCGATCGCTCGCCCGCCATTGTCGGTGGCCTGCGCCCGCGCATTCGGCTGCGCGTGCCATTGCGTGGATCCGGCACGCCGGCGACGCCTCCGGAATGGGGCAAATTACTGCGATGCTGCACCATGGCCGAGGGCATCACCAATGCCGCCATCGGCGCACCCACCGCCGCCGCAAGTGGCACCAATACCAGCTTGGCGCTAGCCACCCCCTTCGCCGCGACCGCGCAGCTTTATCGCGGCATGCCCCTGCTGCTTTCAGGCGATCGCA
Organism: Roseomonas sp.; assembly: GCA_020249505.1. GTDB lineage: Bacteria > Pseudomonadota > Alphaproteobacteria > Acetobacterales > Acetobacteraceae > Neoroseomonas. Next base: position 7,934 of record JADCFN010000066.1, read on the forward strand.
GCCTTGTCACGGGCATCATTGATTACACCGCCGCGCGTATCGCGAGCTTGGGCGAGACCATGGCCACACCTGGCGCTGTCGCCACACTCGCGCAGATCCCGGCCAATGTGCTCTACAGCCCGACCTCGGATGAGGCTGTCTACCGCACCGCTACGCTCTACTTCTACGCCGATGGGCTGCGCTGGCGTTTCACCGGTGCGGTCGGCAGTTGGAG
>JADCFN010000067.1 GCA_020249505.1 Roseomonas sp.
GGCGCCGCAGGCGATGCCGACGATCATCGGCAGGGCACTGGCCAGGCCTTCCAGCGCCGCAATGGTGCCAATGGCGACCATATTCGGCCCCGGTGAGGCCATGATGAGCAGATAGCCCAGCATGAAGGCGCCAAGTTCAGGCGGCATTTCGCGCAAACCCAGACGGGATGCTGATCCCGATCTCGCGTGCCACAGCGACGTTCACCACCAATTCAGGTTGGAAGACGCGCGCCACCGGTATCTCGCCCGCGCACGCGCCGCTCAACACCCGGTTGATCATCCCCGACATATGCCGCACTGCCGCGGCGAAACTCGTGCCATAGGCGAGAAGCGGCGCGCATTTTGCGCCATCCCGGGCGAATAGTGCAGGCAGCCGAGCCGCCCGCGCCAAGGCGGCGATATGTGCCCCATGCGTGCTCACGATCGGTACCCCAAGCGCGACCAGCGCGTCGGCGCGGGCGTCCCGCATTGCCGCAAAGGCACCATCAAGCTCCTCCGGACCGCTGACCAGAATTAGCTGGGCCTGCAGGCCCTGGGCTTTGGCAGCGGCGCAGGCCACGCGGGGCAATGCGTCGGGCACACCGGCATCGCCCAGGATCGCGACGCGCTGCATCTTCGGTATCAGCGCTCCAAGCAGGCGAAGCTCCTCCCGCGCCTGGGCTGGATCGAAATTGGTGACGCCCGTCGCATTGCCGCCGGGGCGGTCAGCATTCGCGACCAAACCAACAGCGACCGGGTCCAAGACAACAGCAAAGACAATGGGAATGTTGGGTGCCGCCTGCTGGGCCGCGCGGCAATGCACGGCACCGATCGCGGCAATGATGTCTACCGGCAAGGCGGCAAGCTCGGCCGCGAGCCGGGGCAGCCGATCAAGCCGGCCTTCGGCGAAGCGCGGCTCGATCACGATATTCTGGCCGTCAATACGGCCCTGTGCCGCCAGCCCCTCACGCAGCGCCGCATAATTGGGGTGTGCGGCATTGTCAGTGAGGAGAACGCCGATGCGGGGTGCTGCGCCATTCGGCTTCATTCGTGCGGTCTTTGCCATCATGATCCCGCGCGCCCCATTCTCAATCCACGCGAACGCCGGCGGCGCGCACTACCCGGCCCCATTTTTCGATCTCTGTAGCGATGAAGCGGCCAAGGTCGGCAGGTGTGCCGGGCATGGGTGTGGCTCCCAGGTTCGCGAACTGCGCGGTGATCCCAGGATCGGCGAGGCCAGCGTTGATCTCGCGATTCAGCCGTTCCACGACCGCGATCGTTGTCCCCTGCGGTGCGCCGACGCCATACCAGGTACTTGCCTCGTAGCCGGGCAAGAACTCGGCCAGCACCGGGGTCCCAGCCAGTGCTTCTGAGCGTGTGGCGGTGGTGACCGCCAAGGCGCGCAGGGCGCCGCCACGAATATGCCCGACCGCCGAAGGCACAGCGTCGAACATCACCTGAACGGCCTGGCCAGCAAGCAGATCGGTCAAGGCTGGCGCTGATCCGCGATAGGGTACGTGAAGCAGGTCAATGCCGGCCATCATCTTGAACAACTCGCCGGAGACGTGCTGTGGCGTGCCGTTACCAGCGGAGGCCATCGCAAGTGGTTGAGACCTGCTCCTTGCGTAGGCGATGAAATCTGGCACCGTCGCGACCGGCACCGAAGGATGCACCACCATCACAAGGGGAACGCGAACCAGGCCGGCAACGGGTGCGATGTCGCGGGCGAAGTCGAAGGGTAGTCGGCCATACAACGCCCCATTGATGGTGTTCACCGGGCCGCAGATCAGCAGCGTGTGACCATCCGGTACCGCCCTCACCACCGCCTCCGTACCGAGATTGCCGCCCGCACCTGGTCGGTTCTCGACGATCACAGGCTGGCCTAGCCGCGGCGCGAGCCACCCGCTCAGGATACGGGCGACGATGTCCATCGGGCCGCCGGGGGCAAAGCCGGTGATCAGGCGAACCGGGCGCGATGGGAAGGTTTCAGCCTGCGCGCGACGCGCGAGGATGAGCGGCGGCGTGCAGGTGGCGACCGCGCTCTGCAACAGGGTTCGGCGAAGCAGGCCCATGGTATGGCTCCTTGCATGTCAGGCGCTCGCCGGCGGGAAGGCCGCTGTAACGGCGAAGCTGGATGACGCATTGGGTAGCATTCGGCTGACAGACCGACCATAATGGGTAAAAGTAAAAATCCATACATATAGGATATGGCATGGAGCTCCGTCATCTTCGCTATTTCGTCGCCGTCGCTGAGGAAGGGCACATCACCCGTGCCGCCGAGCGGCTCGGCATTCAGCAGCCGCCGCTGAGCCATCAGATCAGGGCACTTGAGCGCGAACTTGGCGTGCAGTTGTTCCGAAGACTGCCGCGCGGTGTCGAGCTGACCGAAGCAGGCCGCAGCTTCATCGAGGACGCGCGCGCTGCCCTCGCACGCGTGGGCCAGGGGGTGGAGGCTGCGAAGCGCGCCGCCCGTGGCGAGCAGGGCCATCTGCGGCTCGCCGTTCCGCCAACGGCGCCATTCCACCCCTTTGTACCGCAGGTCATTCTTGCCTTCCGCGAGGCCTACCCACTGGTTTCACTGACGATGGAGGAAAACCTCCGCATGGAGACCATGGAGCAGCTACGCGGCGGGCAGATGGACGTTGCCTTCCTGCGCGCGTCCATCGCGGCACCTGAGGGGCTGGTTGTGTATCCGTTGCTTGAGGAACCGATGGTGGCCGCACTGCCGAGCGGGCATCCTTTGGCGCGCAGCGCGCCCAGTCAGGATGCTGCGTTGCCACTGCGTGCGCTTGCTGGTGAGACGTTCATCGCCTACGCGCGCCAACAGGGACCCGCGCTCTATGAGGCGATGGCGGCGGCATGCCTTCAGGCCGGCTTCAGCCCACAACTGGGCCAGGAGGCGCCGCGCATCAGCACTGCGCTGAGCCTGGTGGCAACAGGCTTCGGTGTCACCCTTGTTCCGGCTTCCATGCGGCGCATGGCGCTGGAAGGCGTGACCTACCGAGACCTTGCGGGCGCAGCCCAGGCGAGAGCCTTCCTTAGCATTGCAGCGCGCCGAGACGATTCTTCCGGCATAGTGAGGAATTTCGTGGCGCTTGTTCGTCGTGCAGCGCAAAGTAAGGCGCAGCCGTAGAGAAAAAGGGACGGCGAATGCTTGCTGCATCTGCACGACGTATTGTTTGGCCGAGCTGCTGGAGATTGATCCCGGCTATTGCGATGTGGCCCTTGCGCGGTTTGAGGCCATGACGGGCCAGCCCGCGATACTGGATGGCGAAGACCGAACCTTTGCCGATGTTACTTCCGCGCGCGCAACCAATAGATCATGATTAGAAGTTCCCATTCATAGCAATGAAATTACACTCATTCTTGCTTGGCTCGCCCCCCGCTACAGCGCGAATGGTCCCTCAGGCGCAGGGAGACACCCCGACGCCACAGCAAGGAGACCAAGATGAACGATACCACCGACACCGCCCAGCTTTTCCTGGAAATCGCCAAGCGGCACATGCCCTCGGTTGAAACGCTGGAAACCAGAAACCGCGATGCGCTCGATTTCCATGATGTCGCCGTCTGGTCCATACGAAACTCTCTCGCGGAAGCCTACGCCGCCGGCCAAGCCGCCGCGAAGCGCAGCAAAAAGCGTAGCCGATAAGCGAAAGCGGGGGCCGAATGGTGCTGCCATTTGGCCCTCACATCATGATCAAAACGCCTGAATCATAGCAATGAAATAACGCTCTATTTCGCTTGGCTCAGCCCCCATCACAGCGCGAATGGTCTGTCACGCGCA
>JADCFN010000068.1 GCA_020249505.1 Roseomonas sp.
AATGGGCGCCGACCTCCAAAACCTGGCAGGCCGGCGCGGTGATGCAGGAGAGTGACCTCAATCGCCGCCAGACGGTGCGCTTTGGGTCGGAGGTGGCCTTTGCGCAGATCGGCATCATCGGCTTTGACGGGCAGATTGAGTTGGAAGCACTGCGCCTTTACGGCCTGCCCGAGGATGCGCCGGCAATCCTGTCCGGCTGCCCTGCGCTGCCCGCGGGTGGGAGGACGCTGATGTTCTCCGCCAGTTGGGATCTGCCGAGCATGCCACCAGGGGCGACGAGCAATGCAGACGTGACGGTGCCTGGGGCGCGGCGGGGGGATTTCGCGGATGCATCGCTGGATACCAGCAGCATTGCCTTTGTGCTGGATTGCCATGTCTGGTCGAATGACAAGGTACGCGTGACGGCGCGGAATGTGAGCCTGTCCACCGTGGATCTGCCTGCGGCGGCGTTGCATGTGCAGGTGGTGAAGCGAAAGGTGGGGTGAAATGGGGCGGGGCGCCATGAGCGCGCCCGGCGAAGAAGCCGCCATCAGCCGGGACAGCCTGCCGCTGGCGTCGCGCGGGTTCAGGGTCGTGGAGAGGGTGTGAGGGGGACGCAGAGATTGGTTTGAATTGACGCTTGCCGGATCCGTAATGCGCAGCATAACCTTAATCACTGATGGTCGAAATAACTCGGCAGCCAATGCGCCAATTGGTCTGTGACGATCTGAGGTCGGACAGCCGCCGGCGCCGCTAGAACCATTTCCGGTGGACTGGACAGGGCAACAGCATATATCCATCAATACCCATTATAAGCCTGAAAGATTTTTCGAATGGTAGGGTCCTGTCTTGCTGACTTTCACCCGCTTCTCCCGGCTGAGCAGGAGGTGATCGCCACGCTTCGTAGCGGTGATTTCGACAGGCTGGGCCACGAAGCGGCGGGGTCCCTGCCGGAGACGGAGGATACGACACGGACCGTTCGCGCCGAGTTTTTGCGCTTCCTGCTGCTCGGTGGTGAGGATGGAGCGCGCCCGCATGAGAAAGGTATCCGTGTTCAGGGCGCGTGGGTCACTGGCACACTTGATCTCGAAGGATGCCGCATTCCCCGCGATATCGGATTGAAAAAATGTCGGTTCGATGAAGCCCCGATCCTGCGTTCCGCAATCATCGATAGCCTCGTCCTGGATGGCTCGATCCTGCCAGGTCTCGATGCTGACCGGATCGAGGCACGCGGAAGCATTTCTCTGCGCGGCGCTGTGCTTGGCGGCGGCCTATTGGTTGAAGGCGGGCGCATCGGCGGCAATCTGGATTGCACCGGGGTCACCATCAACGAGGCAGAGGAACTTGCGATCCATGCCGAAGACCTTGTTGCCAGTAGCGTGCTGCTCCGCGGCGCGGTCATCAAGGGCAGCATCCGCCTGTCAGGAGCCCGGCTTTCGGCAGATGTGGATGCCTTTAATCTGCGGGTGGTCTGCGCGGCCAAACCCGCGATTGATGCTGGCGCGATTGAGACGCGCGGTAGTGTGGTGCTGCGGTCGGCGCGCGTTGACGGCACGCTGCGCCTTGTGAGTAGCCGGATCAGCAGTGATCTCATTCTTCAGGACGCGATACTGAGCAATCCTGGACAGTCGGCGCTGCAACTTAATAATGCGGGCATTGTCGGCGTATTGATGTTGAACGGCCGCGCCAAGGTGTCCGGTGTCCTTGACCTTACCGGTGCCACAATCGGTACAATCCATGACGCCATCACAGCCTGGCCCGAAGCGGGCGATCTGCTGCTCAATCGCTGTCTGTATGAGGCCATCGCCGAAGGCCCCATTGATGCCAGCACAAGGCTGGGCTGGCTTGCGCTGCAAGCGCCGCATCGTTGGGGGGAGGATTTTTGGCCGCAGCCCTATGAGCATTTGGCGCGGGTGTTCCGCGACCTTGGACATGATGAAGATGCCCGTCGCGTGCTCATCGCCAAGGAACGTCTGCAGCGCAGCGCGCGGCGCAAGCGAGCGCCCAACCGGATGTGGCGCTTCCTTCTTGGTGCCTCTGACGGGGTATTGGCCGTGACCTTGCTGTATGGACGCCAGCCCTTGCTTGCTTTCGCCTGGCTGGTGTTTTTCTGGCTGTTGGGCGCTGGCGTCTTTCATCATGCTGAGCGGATCAATGCGATCATGCCCAATAGTCCGGTCGTGCTGCGTTCGCTGGAATGGACCTTGTGCGGGTTGGAACGCGGCGAGACCCGCTTTCTCATAACGACCCGACAGGAAATGCACGGGCTGGCGGCGGCGGGACAGGCGCAGCTCGGCTGCTTCAGGGAACAGTTCGAGGCCACCGGTTACCCAACCTTCAATCCCTGGATGTTCTCCCTGGAGACACTCTTTCCGATTCTCGAAATCGGTCAGAAGGCCTTCTGGCGACTCAATTCCTCTGAACCGGGTGGCATTTTTGTCATGGGCTTCTTCTATTTTCAATCCTTGATCGGCTGGGCACTTAGCTTACTTGCGGTAGCCGCCTTTTCCGGGCTGGTCAAATCGCGGTAAGAGAGCCTTCGTTATCCACGATCAACGGACATTTTTTGAACCTATGGGCGATGCAAGCCTTCGGAATCGTACTCTACGCCTGATCATTTCAACGGCAGCAACCAAGGCACCATCACCACGCTTACCACCATGACCATCAGGGCGAAGGGCACGCCGACCTTTACGAAATCGCTGAAACTGTAATTGCCCGGTGAGACAACAAGCGTATTCGTCGGTGACGATACCGGTGTCATATAGGCGGCTGATGCAGCCAGCGCCACAATCATGGCAAAGGGATAGGGCGATAGGCCAAGTTCGACAGCAACCGCAATGGCAACAGGCGCCATCAGCACAGCGGTCGCCGTATTCGAAATGAACAGGCCAAGCATGGCCGTTGTCATGAACAGTAGCGCGAGCACCACATAGGATGAGTAATGGCCAGCCAAGGCGACCAACGCATCGGCTGCAATTTGGACACCGCCAGTGCGCTGTAGTGCGATCGAGAAGGGCAGCATGCCAACAATCAGCACGAGGGTTTTCCAGCTAATCGCCCGGTATGCGCTCGTCATATCCACGCAACGGAACAGACCCATCAGCAAGCAGCCAATCAACGCGGCCTGCACGTTCGGCACCACGCCCGTGATCATCAGCCCGACCGTGAGAGCAAGGATGATCACTGCCTCTACAGCGCGCCCCGGCGCTGGCAGCGCATCGTCGAACTCGGCAGGCAGGTTCAGCAGCACAAGCTCCGCATTCTCGCGCCGCAACTGCTGGAGGTCCGACCAGAAGCCGAATAGCAGCAGCGTATCCCCGACCGCGAGCTTCTGTTCAAGGAGGCGCGGCCCCGCGGGCTTTTGGCCGTGACGCAGCCCGATGGCGGTTACGCCGAAATCAGAGCGCAGGCGGGCTTGCAGGATGGTCTGGCCGATCAGGGGGGATTCCGCCGGCACCAGCGCTTCGACCATCCCAATCTGCTGCGTGCGGGAGGTGAAGTAGCGGCTACCTTCAGCAAGCGGCAATTCCACGAGCCGATTGAGTGCGAAAAGGGCGACCGTGTCCTCATCTGTGCCCTGCATGTCAGCCAGCAGAATATCGCCCGCTGTCAGGACCTCCTGGCCGCGGGGACGCACCAGATCCACCACACCGAAGCGCCCCACACGCTCGATGGCAAGAATGTTGAGGCCCTTATCGCGCAGCTTGAGGTCCTGCAACGGGCGGCCGGCGAGCGGCGAATCTTCGCTGACGCGCAGCCGATACTCGCGATCTGGCAGGTCGTAGAGTTCGATCCAGTCCTGCAGGCGCGCGCGGCGCGCAACCGGAGCGTCATTGGCCGCGGCCTCGCCGCCGCCCCGCAATAGACGCCGGGCGAGCAGCATGTATGTGACGCCGAGCACGAGGATCGGCAGCCCGAAGGGTGTAATGCCAAAGAAGCCAAACCCTTCGAAGCCCCGCCGGACGAGTTCGGCGTTCACCATCAGATTCGGCGCGGTCGCAATCAGCGTGAGCTTGCCGCTCAGCAGCGCCGCGACCGAAAGCGGCATCATCAGCGCGCGCGGCGATGCGCCGGTGCCCTGGCAAAGCCGCAGCACGATCGGGATGAAAATCGCGACCACCGCCGTGCCGCTCATGAAGGCGCCGAGACCGGCAGCAGCCAGCATCAGCATCACCAGCGCGCGCCCCTCATGGCCGCCCGTCGTTCTGCCAATCCAGTCCCCAATGCGGCGCGCGACGCCGGTTCGGACGAGGCCCTCCCCAATGACGAAAAGCGCTGCGATCAATACGATGCTCGGATCGGCGAAGCCGGCAAGCGCCTCCGACATGGTCAGGACGCCGGTGAAGGGCAGCAGGACAATCATCAGCAGTCCGACCGCATCCATGCGAGGGCGGTTGGCCACGAACATCACGATCGCAGCCGCGAGCAGAAGCAGGACGAGAAGAAGCTCAGTGTTCATGGGCAGGAACCTTGGAGGCAGGCGTTGCGCCCGCAAGTATCTTGCCGGGCGAGCATGGGCGTCACGAAACACGACAACCCAGATTTCGCTAGCACGACCAGCGCGCCAATTCATAGCGGCAGGAAGGCGGCGCGCCAGGGTTCGTCTTCCGTGCCGGTGGTCCGCGGCAGCGGGTCAAGCGAGCTTCGATCGTCTACGTCAGCCGGACCCTCGCGGCAAGCCGACTGAGCACGCTTTGCGAGAGGCCAGTCTCCCCGTAACGTCATTTCGGCGCCAGTTTTGCGGAACCCAACTGCGCGCGGAACCAAGGCAAGTCCTGACAAGGGTGCATGGAAACATCTTCCGAAAGACCGCGAAGATCGAGCCGCCACTGCTGGGATGCTCTGCACATATTTGGAACCGCGTGCCTGTGGTTTAGAAGTATTTCTGCGTGAATAAAACTGAAGTTTCTTTATCATTAGCGTGCCCATTTTTTGCATCTGCCGAACCTCAGACGGCGCGAAAATCGAAGTGTCCGGCCCGACGCAGGTTCCGTCAGGGTAGCGAGCAGCACGAGGAGAAATAGCGTGACTTTTGGAGAAGCTGACGATTTCATCTCGACAGGGAGCTTGCCGAGCCCAGCGCAGGTTCAAGGCCTGTTAGATGCGGCCTACCAGCAGTTTGCCGCCAACAATGAGGGCGCGGTGTCGCGCGTGTATCCGGCGCTCGCCCGCGTGAAGCCGGAGCTGTTCGGGATCTGCCTGGCAGGGGTGAGCGGCAACACCTACAGCATCGGCGCCGCCGAACACCCCTTTACCATCATGTCTGTGTCCAAGCCCTTTGTCTTCGCGCTGGTCTGTCAGGTGATCGGGCCGGACGCGGTGCGGAAGAAGATCGGCGTCAACGCGACTGGCCATGCCTTCAACTCGGCTGCGGGCATCGAGCATATGCCGGGCGGGCGCACCAACCCGATGGTGAATGCCGGCGCCATCGCGACCACCAGCCTAGTGCCGGGTGCGGACACGGAAGCGCGTTGGCGTTTCATTCATGATGGCCTGTCGCGCTTCGCTGGGCGAAAGCTATCAATGAATGAGGAGGTGCTGGCTTCCGCGCGGGAGACCAACCACCGCAACCGAGGCCTCGCGCATGTGCTGCAGTCGCTCGGTCAGATCTACACTAATCCGTTGGAAGCTGTGGACCTTTACACCATGCAGTGCTCGCTCGACGTCACGGCGCGCGACCTGGCTGTGATGGGCGCAACACTCGCCGATGGCGGCGTCAACCCGCTGACCAAGGAGCGCGTCGTGGATGCCGCAACATGCCACTATGCGCTGGCCGTCATGGCGACATCCGGCCTCTACGAGACCTCGGGCGACTGGCTTTACGAAATCGGGCTGCCGGGCAAAAGCGGCATCGGCGGCGGCATCGTCACCGTCTCACCAGGCAAGGGCGCGCTCGGCACCTTCGCGCCGCCGCTGGACGATGCAGGTAACAGCGTGCGGGGCCAGATGGTCGCGCGCTTCCTGTCCCAGCGCCTTGGCCTCGATCTTTTCATCTCTGCACCCGCCGGCTGAGCCGCGACACAGGACAGGAACCGTCAGATGAGCACCACCAACGCTGATGCCGCCGGCACCCCTACCGAGATTCGCGAATCCTGGGTGCCGATGATTGCCATCGCACTGGGCCAGGCGATCATGTCGTTCAACGTGGCCTCGCTGCCGGTCTCGCTGGCGGGGATGGTTGCAAGTTTCGGTGTGCCGCCCACCACTATTGCGACAGGCATCGTGATGTATTCGCTGGCGGTCGCGGGCTTCGTAATGCTCGGCGCTAAGCTTGTTCAGCGCTTCGGTTCGACACAGGTATTCCGCATCGTCGTCGGTCTGTTCGCTGTGGCGCAGGTTCTGATGGTGGTTAGTCCCGTCGTCACCGTCATGCTGGTGGCGCAACTACTGGCAGGGCTGGCTGCGGCCGTCATCGTGCCCGCCCTCGTGGCGCTGATCGCGCATCATTATAGCGGGACGCAGCAGGCTACTGCCGTTGGCGCGCTTGGCTCGGCTCGCGCGGCGGCGGGGGTCACCGCCTTTGTTATCGGCGGCATGCTCGGTACTTTCATCGGCTGGCGACCGGTTTTTGGCATCCTGATTGTCGCGTCGGCGCTGGTATTTCTTCTCAGCTTTAAGCTCAAACCCCAGTCGCCGCGGCCTGAGGTAAAGATTGATCTCGTGGGTGTCTTGCTGGCGGCTGTCGCCATCATTCTGATCAGCTTCGGCTTCAACAACCTTAACCGCTGGGGGCTGAGTGTCGCCACTCCCAACGCGCCGTTTGACCTGCTCGGCATGTCGCCGGCACCGGCGATGATCGTCATCGGAATCACGCTGCTTTTTGTCTTTGTTGTCTGGTGTCGCCGCGTGCAGGCCCGGGGCGGCACGCCGCTGCTTGATCTGCGTGTTATCGCCTCATCCGAGGAACGCGCAGCGGTCTATGCGCTCTTCGTTGTGGTGGGGCTGGAGGCAATGCTGAATTTCAGCGTGCCGCTCTATATCCAAATCGTCCAGGGCCGCACGCCGATTGAGACGGCCATCGCCATGATGCCTTTCAACCTCACGGTATTTTTCACTGCCATGTTGGTGGTGCGGCTCTATCCGAAGCTGACGCCGCGGCGGATTGCGCAGTTCGGCTTTGGGCTCTGTGTCCTGGGCCTCCTTTGGCTCGCCTTCGTGGTCCGCAATGACTGGTCGGCCGTTCCCGTGATGTTCGGGCTGATCACCTTTGGTATCGGCCAGGGCGCGCTGGTTACGCTTCTGTTCAACGTGCTTGTCACGGCTGCGCCGAGAGAACTCGCCAGCGATGTTGGCTCGCTGCGAGGCACGACGCAGAATCTTGCGGCCGGCGTCGGCACGGCGCTCGCGGGCGCGCTGCTGGTCGGGTTACTGAGTACGGGGGTGCTGTATCGCGTCGCCGCCAACCCGCAATTGCCGCCTGAGGTGCTGAGCCAGGTCAACTTGGATGCCATCAACTTCGTCAGCAATGACCGGCTCGAGAGCATCATGGCGCGTACCACAGCCACCCCGGCCCAGGTCGAGGAAGCGGTGCGGGTGAACACCGAGGCGCGGCTGAATGCGCTGAAGATTGGCTTGCTCATCATGGCGGGGGCCGCGCTGCTGGCGCTGATCCCGGCAAGTGGCCTTCCCAATGACCGCCCAGCCCAGCCCGGCGCTACCCGGCCCGCAGGCCGGCGCGAGGACGATGCACGGACATGATGAGATCGCGGCTGCGCTTGGTCTCGGTCAATGGCATGGCGCAAGAAGTCGGTGCCGCGGAGTGATGGCCGCTTTGCATGACCGCGGCTACATGGCCGAAGGCAAAGTGGATCTCTGTGCGGCCTACCAGAGCCTTCGCTGCAGCCCGTTCAGCTTCCTGGACTGGCTGAGCCCATCGAGGAGCCATCCTTCGCAGCTATGCTGAGAGGCGAACCGCGCCGGGCAAGCCATCGGCTCCAACTTCCAAATGGGATGGAGCCTTTATGGGCGAGGCGACGAACAAATTCTTTCCTGAAGTCCGAGCCCGGGCGGTGCGGATGGTGCTGGATCACGCGGGGGAACACCCCTCTCGCTTTCCAACGTCGGCGCCCATGGAACCAAAGTGGCGATTTGAGACACTGCGGATTTCTGACTCATTGTAACCCTGTCCAGCGTCAGCGCCTATGGGACCAAATTGGCGATTTGAATAACGGAGGATTTCTGGCTCATCGTAACCCCAAGGAGAGTGAACATGAGCCAGAAATCCTCCGTCCCACCCACGCGGATGCCAGCCAAAAAACTGGTCTGAGATATTCGCCGTGCCACGCGCAAGCGCCATTCCGCCGAGGACAGAATCCGTAACGTCCTGGAAGGGGCGGGATCCAAGGAAAGCATTGAAAATATTGGAAAGTGGGGACCAGAGAGTTTCGCTTCTCCAGTTCCCTTTCCCGCTCCAGTCGCCGAATGGCCGAACTGGCTCCCCTCCCCAGGTGATCACCTAAATCCCCTTGAAAACAAAGCTTTTTTTGGCGACCTTGAGGGTGCTCAAGCGGAACATTCCGGCGTTTTCTCTCCGAAGCCGCGAATTCTCTCCAAAGCTTGAGGGTAGGCCGATTTTTCCAACAAGGTTTAATGCGTTGATCTGAAATGGTTTTGGCTATGCTGCGGTGCAGCGTGATTGGGAAGTGGACTGCTGGGGCGGTGGGGGCTCGAAACTGAAAAGGGGGCTGAACCCCAAGGTTTTGGGCGATTACCGCGCGGCTTTGCCGCTTGTTCTCCAACCTTCGCGAGGCAAAATAGTGATACGGGCATGGTAGGTGTACATCTTCCCGTGAGCGCCACCTGACCCAAATCCGTCGCGTTAATTAGTAAATCTTGGTCCGACTAAGGCACGATTTGGTTGGCCGGCAACATGGCGCCCAGTCAGGTCATAGTTCCATTCTCTCGACACCCTCACGAGGACCCTGATGGTTCCGCATGTTATTGAGTTAACTTGTCATCACCCCAATGATGCCGACCTATGGCGCCATTGATAACACCGGTCAGGTCTTCAGCAGGCGCATCCGCAAGCATGATTGCGCAGCCCAAAGGCTTATCGATTATCCCAAGCATGATGCTGGGCGCCTTTCGATTGAGGCACCCTTGGTGAGGGGGGCTCTCGCCCCCTTCACTCATATGATGCGGAAGTCCTCATATGTCACCGGACCGCCAATTACGGTCAAGGTTGCGAATTGGATAACTGCGCCACCGCCCGAGCCATCCGCATCATAGAAAAGCGCCCCCGTGCCGCTGTTGTAAACAATGCGGTGGGCGGACGTCGTGGCCACCGTTCCAGTCACGAATGCCGCCGCCTCCAACGTACCCGCACCACCAACCGCCGCAAACACCGCATCATCCAGCAGGATCGTGTCATCGGCAACATTGAAGTCCTGGATCGCATCAATATTGCGTAAAATAAGCGCGGTATTGAAGACAAATTCATCCTGGCCGTTACCGCCTACGAGCCTGTCACCACCAAGACCACCCTCCAGCCGATCGCTACCATTACCGCCACTCAGTGAATCCGCCCCGCCGAGGCCGATCAGCGTATCGTTTAGCTCTGCTCCCGTCAGCCGATTTGAAGCAGACGCATGGCCAGTGATGTGGAACGCAATTTCAGCAGCATCACCAATGATATTCTCGATCTCGCTGCTACCAGCGCTGAATACGCCAATGCGCAGTCGTACGGTATCAGTCCCCCCGAGCCAACCTTCCGAAACGATATCGCCAGCATTTTCGACAATATAGAGATCGTCGCCAGCGCCACCCATCATCGAATCAGCACCGTTACCGCCATCAAGCGTATCCGAACCGCCAAGCCCCATGATGGTATCGTTCATCGTGCCGCCAATCAGTCGGTTTTCAATGTTGTCACCACCCATCATCGAGAAGGCCAAACCCATCGTGGAATCGGCAGTCATATGCTCCAGATTCATATTAAACAGGCTAAAGCTGGAGTGGCGGAGCAGAACAGTATCGGTCCCTTCGCCGCGTAGTTCCACAATTCGATCACCCGCATTATCCACGACATAGAAATCATCATCTCTGCCGCCCTGCATGGTGTCCGCGCCGATACCACCATCCAGCGTATCGGCACTGGCATCACCAATTAGGCTATCGTTACCTATACCGCCCAGGAGTGAGTCTCTACCTGTCCCACCATTAAGGACGTCATTGCCTTCAAGGCCAAGCAGCGTATCCGCCCCGGCCATTCCAAGCAGCGTATCCGCCAAGGCACCGCCGGTGATGCTGTTCGCACCTCCATTATGGCCCGTGACGGAGAAGGCCACACCGCTGATATCGCCAGTAATGATTTCGACTTCGCTGGCGGCCAGATTGATCACGGAAGTGCGCAGCAGCAAGCTGTCAATCCCCTCCCCGATCACTTCGCGCACCGCATCACCGTCAGTGATAATATACAGATCATTGCCCTGGCCGCCGGCAAGCGAATCAACATCAGCGCCGCCAAACAGCGTGTCATTGCCTATGCTGCCAAGCAGCGAATCCCTGCCCGCATCACCAAACAGGCTATCCGCCCCGGCATCGCCGCTCAGCAGGTCATTCCCCGCGCCGCCATCCATCCGGTCGTCATCATTGCCGCCAAACAGGATGTCAGCCCCGGTGCCGCCGGCCATCGTGTCATTACCATCGAAGCCTTGCAGCGTATCAGCTTCAGAACCGCCATCCAGCAAGTCATTGCCGATATCGCCATACAGCGAATCAGCACCGGCATCGCCACCAAGCGTGTCATCATCAGCGCCGCCATTCAGAAGATCATTATGAGCGCCGCCAGACAATTCATCGTTGCCCGTGCCGCCATTTAGCGTGTCAGCGCCGGCATTACCAAAGAGGGAATCCGCATCACCGCCGCCGGACAGCTCATCATTGCCCGCGCCGCCATCCAGCGTATCGCGGCCGATATTGCCGAAGAGCGAATCCGCCCCCTCACCGCCAGACAATTCATCATTGTCCGCGCCGCCATCCAGCGTGTCAGCGCCGGCATTGCCAAAGAGGGAATCCACGCCTTCGCCGCCGGACAGTTCATCATTGCCCGTACCGCCATCCAGCGTATCGCGGCCGATATTGCCGAAGAGCGAATCCGCCCCCTCACCGCCAGACAATTCATCATTGTCCGCGCCGCCATCCAACGTGTCAGCACCGGCATTGCCAAAGAGGGAATCCACGCCTTCGCCGCCGGACAGCTCATCATTATCTGCGCCACCATCCAGCGTATCGCGGCCGATATTGCCGAAGAGCGAATCCTCATCACCGCCGCCGGATAGGGAATCGTTACCCACGCCACCATCCAGCGTGTCATCGCCCAAGCCGCCATTCAGCGTATCATCGCCCGCGCCGCCCGATAGATTGTCATTGCCAAAGCCCGAAACCGCAAAAACCTGCAATGTGCCGTCGGAAATCTGATCGCTATTCGCCGCCACAAGTTCGGGGCGGCCATCGCCATCCAGATCCGCAAAGCTCGGCGCAGCGGCCGAAGTTACACTAAGATCATTAAATGGATTGGCGCTTCCAGTCAGCGCCGTGTAGCTGCCATCCGCATTGCGCTGCCACGTATAGAATCTGCCATCGGCAGCCCCGACCACCAGATCAAGATCGCCATCGCCATCCAGATCTGCGAAGCTGGGCGCCGAGAGAGCGCTTACGCTAAACCCGGCGAGTGGGTTGTTGGTACCAGGCAACGGAGCGTAAGAACCATTCTGACCGCGTTGCCAGACGCTCAGTGAACCATCTGCTGCCCCAACCACCAGTTCCGGAACACTATCGCCAACCAGGTCGGCAAAGTGGGGGCTTGACGGTCCGCCAACCTGAACCCCTTGGAACGGGTTACTGCTGTCAGTCAGTTCCGTATAGGTGCCATTCGCCTCACGCTGCCAAGCGCTCAGTGTGCCGCTAGACCGACCCATCACCAGGTCAAGACGACCATCATCATTCAGGTCGGTGAAGCTCGGCGCAGCATTATTGTCAACATTTATCGCAGCGAAGGGATTGGCGTCGCTAGTGAGTTCCGTGAAAGCCGCGCCATTCCGTTCCCATACACGGATATCGCCGCTGGGACCGCCCAGCACCAGATCAAGATCACCATCGCCATCAAAATCCGCAAAGGTGGGCATCTGGTTGAACGTTATATCAAAGGCTTCAATTGCATGGTTGGCGGCAACATAAGCCTCCAACCCCGCAGCATCGCCAATCAGCAGGTCATTGCCTTCGCCGCCCACAAGTACGTCATCGCCAACCGGGCCGATGATGGTATCTGCGCCTGCCCCACCATCCAGCGTATTATTCCCGCCACCGCCGATCAGCCGGTCATCGCCATTGCCACCCAGCACGGCTTCAATGCCGCTCAGCCTGTCTTCGCCAAGCTCCCCTCTGCTGACACCCGCGAAAAGATCAACCGTGATCCCATCCGTGGCCGAGGCATAAATCGCCCAATCATCGCCCGTGCCGCCAGCCAGCGTGTCATCGCCCGCGCCGCCAATCAGCCGGTCCGCGTCATTGCCGCCGGAAAGCGAGTCACCATCCGCCCCACCATCCAGCGTATCCGCGCCAGTGCCGCCCAGAATGCTGTCAGCGCCACCAAGCCCCAATACGGAGTCATTGCCGGCAAGGGCATCCAAGGTATCCGCGCCATCCGTGAGGACGAGTATATCATCCCCCTCGGTCGGGCCGGCCATCACAATCCCTTGCGCAACCAGCACCGTGGCCGGCGTGTCGGAATTGGCGTTGGTAAAGGTCCTGAAGCCTGGAATGATTACTTCGCCTGGTGTCCAGCCAATCCCATCACCGAAGGACAGGCTATCATTCCCGTCGCCAAAGACCTGAAGCGTATCCGTACCGGAAAGCGCAACCACCAAGGACGGGTTCAACAGCAGCAGTTTCCTGTCGCCCGCCAGGTCTATCGCTTCAATGCCGGTGGAATTGCCAAGATCACCAGCATCAAGCGTCTCAATACCCGCACCAAACAGTGACAGCGTGTCACTGCCCGAGGCGTCATTCAGCGACCATTCGCCCGCGGTGGTAACGAAATAACGATCATTGCCTTCGCCGCCAAACAGGCTGTCAGAGCCAAGGTCGCCGAAAAGCTGGTCGTCATTCGCGCCGCCATCCAGCGTGTCGGCGCCATCGCCACCCAACAGGCTGTCATTACCCGCACCGCCAGCAAGCTGGTCATCATTCTGCCCGCCATCCAGCGTATCAGCGCCCGCATCGCCAGACAGATTGTCATTGCCTGCGTCGCCAGACAGCACATCCGCGCCATCGCCGCCGAGCAAGGTCTCATTGCCCGTGCCACCAAGCAGCCGGTCATCCGCATTGCCGCCAACAACAACTTCAATGCCCGACAATACATCATTGCCGAAGAAGCCAGAGGCTGATCTATTCGCCAGATCAACCGTGACTTCAGTGGTGGCCGCCGAGAAATCCAACCAGTCAGTGTCGCCACCGCCATCAATCGTGTCATTGCCGGCATCGCCCAGCAGGCTATCCGCGCCAGTGCCGCCATTCAGGCTGTCATTGCCTGCGTCGCCAGACAGCACATCCGCGCCATTGCCGCCGAGCAAGGTCTCATTGCCCGTGCCACCAAGCAGCCGGTCATCCGCATTGCCGCCAACAACAACTTCAATGCCCGACAATACATCATTGCCGAAGAAGCCAGAGGCTGATCTAT
>JADCFN010000069.1 GCA_020249505.1 Roseomonas sp.
CGCCGGATAACGCTCAATAAAGCCATGTCCAACACTCCAGCTGCCTCCGCCCAAAGGGCCGAGGCTAGCGTCCGAACATGGGTCAAATCTCAGCAGCAACTTCACCCCAAACCGGGTCACTTCTCAGCGGCATTCAACACGCAGACGCCAGATCGGAAGTATAAGCGAAATTCCCCCAAAAACCTTGTAGGCCCCGATCAACTTTCCCTTCTCAGCCCCCACCGCCCCACCAGTCCATTCCCCAACCACGCTGCACCGCAGCATAGATAAAACCATTTCAGATCAACGCGTTAAACCTTGATGGAAAAATCGGCCTACCCTCAAGCTTTGGAGAGAATTCGCGGATTCGGAGAGAAAACGCCGGAATATTCCGCTTGAGCACCCTCAAGGTCGCCAGAAAAAGCTTTGTTTTCAAGGGGATTTAGGTGGTCGCCTGGGGAGGGGAGCCAGTTCGGCTAGGTGGCGACTGGAGCAGCAGTGGGGACCGAAAAGAAGAAACTCTCTGACTCCTACTTTCCAATAATTTCAATACTTTCCTCGCCGCAGAGGCCTTCCAGGACGATGCGGATTTTGTCCTCGGCGGAATAGTACTTGCGCATTGCGCGGCGAATATCGCGGCTAGCTTTTCATCTGGCACCAAGACGGGTAGCCCGAAGGACTTCTGGCTCATGTTCACTCTCCCTGGGGTTACGATGAGCCAGAAATCCTCCGTACCCTCAAATCGCCAGTTTGGTCCCACCGGCGCTGACGCCGGACAAGGGCTGATGAGACCGCATGCCAAGCCTCAGATCAGCCAATAGCGATTATGCAACGAGATGCGCATCTCAGCCGCGGACATGGGCTGTTTTTCGATGAAGGGCGCGAGGTCCCTATTGTGGCGCAGATCCTGCAATGTGGTGGGAGCCATTGAAGGGAAAAGGGCGCGGATACGTGCAAACATGATGTTCTCCTTATCTAATGGCAGCCGGTTTTTTGATCGCCGCCGATGAGTGGAGAATGCCCGCAAAGCGTATCGTCAGGATGTCGCGGCGGGGGCCTTTGGGTATCGTGTGTATCTTCTGCCGTGCCGGCGATACAAGCGATACGGAAGGCGCGCCAGACGATACCGCGGCGCGCAGGATCGCATGTTATGGTGCATCCATGCAGAACACTGATACTGTCGCCGATCTGACCCGTCGCCTGGCTGAGGCAGACCGCATGAACGCGCTATTGCGTGAAACGATCGCCCATATGGCCAATGGTTACGAGATTTGTGAACCGGATGGGCGATACCTCTTGAAAAACACCGCAATGGTTGCCTGGAACGACCTGCCCCCAGGCTTCGTCCCAGAAACACACTGGGAGGCGATCACCTGGCAATGGCAGGCGGGCCACGCCGTGGACGACCGTGGTGCGACGCTGGAGGAGCACCTCGCCAAACACAAGCGGCGCTTCGAAGCCGCAGATGGAGCGCCGATGATCAGCATGCGGCCTAGCGGCCGCTGGATTGAAACTCGCATTTGGCCACTGGCGGAAGGACGCCGGTTGATTGTTCACTACGACGTCACGGTCTTGAAGGAGCGCGAGGCCGAGCTCCAAGCCGCGCATGCCGCAGCGGAGGAAGTGCGCGAGACCATGCAGACGGTGCTCGACAATGTCACCGACGGACTCGGCTTGATGGATTCCGAAGGTCGCAACCTGCTGGCCAACGAAGCGATCATCCGGCTGAATGGCTGGCCCCGCCACCTGCTGACGGGCGACCGGCCACTTCTTGACCTGCTGCGCTGGCAGTTCGAGAACGCGCATACACGTCCTGCCGAAGGCGAGGATGTCGAGGCTTTTGTTGCGAGAGTCTTTGCCGAGTTCAGAGCGGGCGACGGCCATCCTGTGGTGAACCGCAGACCGAATGGCGTCTGGATCGAGCGGCGCTTCGTCCGCCTTTCTGGTGAGCGAATCCTGATCATGCACCGTGACATCACCGCCCTGAAGGAGCGCGAGGCCGAACTCCAAGCCGCGCATGCCGCGGCGAATGAGGTGCGGGAGACCCTGCAGACGGTGCTTGATCACTCCCCCGATGCGCTGATGCTATTCGATGCAGATGGCACTTGGCGCTACGCGAGCGCAGCGCTGTTCCACATCCAGGAGGCCGATCCAGATGTGCTGGCAGCGAACCGCAACTTCCGTGAGTTAGTCGCTTGGCAGGCATCGCAGGGTCAGTTCGGCCCAGCGGAGGTGGCGGCGGAATACGTTAAGGCTTCCATTGCCCGGTTTGAGGCCGCGGACGGCGAGACACGCCTCCGCCGCCGCCGGGACGGCAGATGGTTCGGCATCAGCTTTCATCGTATCCCTGGCAATCGCACGCTGGGCCTCTACCGAGATGTTACCAAGTTAAAGAGCCAGGAGGAACAACTGGCGCGCGAACGCGATGCGGCTGAGGCTGCAAGCCGTGCCAAATCTTCCTTTCTGGCAACGATGAGCCACGAAATTCGCACCCCGATGAACGGCGTCGTCGGGATGTTGGACGTCCTGGAGCATGAGGGACTGACGCCCGCGCAGCGCGGCATTGTTGAAACCATGCGCGCCTCTGCCGCGGCGCTGCTGCGGATTGTGGATGATGTGC
This sequence comes from Roseomonas sp., assembly GCA_020249505.1. Classification (GTDB taxonomy): domain Bacteria; phylum Pseudomonadota; class Alphaproteobacteria; order Acetobacterales; family Acetobacteraceae; genus Neoroseomonas. The sequence continues at coordinate 2,600 of JADCFN010000069.1, forward strand.
TCGACTTCTCGAAGATTGAAGCAGGGCGGCTTGATTTGGAGGAGACGGCATTCGACCTCTGCCCGCTGGTTGTCGCAACAGCCGAAGCGCTGCGCCCGCAGTTTGAGGCGAAGGGGTTGGCGCTTGAGGTCGAAGTGCCGAAGAATGTGTGGCTGCGCGGCGATCCGACGCGGGTCGGGCAGGTGCTGTTCAACCTTCTCGGTAACGCGGCGAAATTCACCGAGGCCGGCCAAGTCGCGGTGCATGCCACCGCAGCGCCACTGCCCGATGGGCGGGTACGGGTAACGCTGGCGGTTGCTGATACCGGTATCGGGCTGGACGATCTGGCGCGCGAGCGACTTTTTGAGCCTTTCACCCAGGCCGACAGTTCCACTACGCGCCGTTTCGGCGGCACTGGCCTTGGCCTTTCCATCGTGCAGCGACTTGCGGCGCTGATGGAAGGCGACGTGGCAGTCGACAGCGTGCCTGGCGAGGGTACGACCTTCACCGTGACGCTGATACTGCGTGCTGCGCCGCCAGCAGCATCCGCCCCGACCATGCCCGCAAGCCCAGCCACCTCCAATGCGTCGGTGCGTGGGCAGCGCGTGCTGGTGGTGGATGACCACCCCGTGAACCGCGCCGTGCTGGTCCGCCAGCTTGAGCTGCTGGGTATTGAGGCTCATGCCGTGGAAGATGGTCACGCGGCGCTCGGCCGCCTGCGCGCCGGCGGCTATGCCGCGCTGATGGCGGATATTCACATGCCAGGTATGGATGGCTATGCGCTGGCGGCAGCACTTCGGGCAATGGAAGGCCCGAATACGCTGCGCCTGCCCATCATCGCGGTCACTGCGAACGCCATGAAGGGCGAGGCAGAGCGCTGCATTGCCGCCGGGATGGATGGCTATCTCACCAAGCCCGTGACTATCGCGCGACTGCGTGAGGTACTGGTGGCTTGGCTGCCGGTGTGCGCGGCAGCAGACGCGGTGCCGGAGCCTCTACTGCAGCAGGACGGAGCGCTGGACCGCAGTGTCCTTGAAGCCTGGTTTGGTGAGGATCGCTTGGCCATGGCTGATCTGCTTGACCGCTTTGTTGAAACGGCAGAAGCCGCCGCACCGGCGCTGCAGGAGGCGGTATCTCATGCTGACTGGGCCCGCCTGCGCAATGAAGCGCATCGGTTGAAGGGTGTCGCGCGCGCCGTGGGCGCGAACCCACTTGCCGAGGTTGCCGATGTTTTGGAACGCGCGTCTGCCGAAAATGAGGCTGCTCAGGGCTTGAGGGCTCTGGCCGTCGTCCTGCCTGCTGCCCTGGAAGCGGCGCGCGATGTTATAATTTCGTATCGTCATGGCTGCTGAAGGAGTTTCCCGCATGTCCGCGCTGGTACTGGTGGTGGAAGATGAGGCAGCGCAACGCCAGCTACTGACTGAGTACCTTTCGCGACAGGGATTTCGGGCGATTGGCCTACCCGATGGCGCGGCACTGCGGCGTGCCATCGGCGGGGAGCCGCCAGACCTAGTACTGCTCGACCTAGGCCTGCCTGGCGAGGACGGGTTCAGCTTGGCGCGCCACCTGAGAGAACGGCTTCCGAAAGTCGGCATCATCATGGTGACCGCCTCGGGCGATACTGTGGACCGCGTGGTCGGGCTTGAGACTGGCGCGGATGATTATATCCCAAAACCCTTCGACCCCCGCGAGTTGCTGGCGCGGGTCAAGAGCGTACTGCGCCGCGCTGGTAGTGGCCCATCCATGCCGACTGGCGGGCGCGTGCGGATGGGGCGGCGTTTGCTGGACTTGCAACGCCGCGTGCTGGTAGCCGATGACGGGACAGAGGAAAGACTAACCGCGAGTGAATTCGACCTGCTGCGACTTTTTGCGGAGAATCCCGGGCGACCGCTGGCACGCGACTGGCTGTTGGAAGCAACCAGTCATCGCGAGGCTGAGCCTTTTGACCGCGCGATCGATCTGCGCATCACAAGACTGCGTCGGAAGATAGAAATCGACCCGGAGCACCCGGAGGCGATCCGTACTGTGCGCGGCCTTGGCTATATATTCGTGCCAGTGCGATAGCTCACCGATTTTTCGGGCATCTCGGTAAGCTTGCGACGCAAAGGTATCAAGGGCCTGCTGTGCGGGTTCAAAACGGATGATTGCGACCCGTGTAGGCGCTACGTCATCTACGGCTGTTGGCTGAGACGAGGTGACCGCCCCACCAGTCCATTTCCCAACCACGCCGCACCGCAGCATAGCCAAAAACCATTTCAGATCAATGCGTTAAACCTTGTTGGAAAATCGGCCAACCCTCAATCGTTGGAGAGATCCCCGCGATTCGGCGAAAAAAAGCCGGACCATTCCGCCAACGCACCATCAAGGTTTCTGGCGAAAAGCCCGCAAATCCTCGGGAATTTCGAGGCCCACCCAGGGCTGAGAGCATGTTTGCGTAAGGGGAGGTGGCGTATCTGGCCCATCAGTGGGTTAAGGTTAAGCTGCGTTTTGGTGATGCATCAAGCGGCGGTGCTGTCCAACCGCATCCCTCACACCCTCTCCACCAGGCGAAACCCGCGCGACGCTAGAGGCAGGCTGTCCCGGCTTATGGCAGCGTCTTCGCCGGGGGCATTCATGGCACCCCATATGGCGCGGCGGTTTCGTTCCGCCATGCTGTCGGAAAGCTCCGCAACCCAAAGCGTATCCCGCGCCGCGCCAAGGCGGCGCAACATGTCGCGATGCTGGTTGCGGGCTTCGGCGGTGGAAAGCGCTGGCAGAGTGAAGGCCGCCATGCGGGGGTTCACGATGGCAGGCACAGGAAACTCTGCGCCGGTGTAGGGATTCCGGTCACGCCGATCGAGCATCACGCGCCCTTCGCGAATGCCATAGGCAGTGCCGCGCAGCAGCCGCCAGAGCTGCCCCGCAACAAGCAGCCCAATGTCCATGTAAGGCGCCGCACCATCAGTCAGATCAACGCGGAGATACCGGGCCGGGACCGGAGCTGGCAGCACCAGCACGACATTCCCCTGGCTTTCATCCTGCGCCTCGGCGTTCAACAATCCGGTGTCAGCCAGCGTGACGCTGAAATTCGCGACATTTGCCAATCGCGCCTGCACCATGGCACCCGCGCCAAGCGTCGTCGAAATCAGCGCCACACAATCCACCGGCACTTCCGCGCCCAGATCGGCAGTGATGGTCACGCTGCTCCCCATCAGGCGTGTGCGCCGGCGCGGCTGCGGATCCTGCAGGTTCGTGATCGGCATGGTGGCGATGCTCGCCTGCGCCGAAGCTACACTGCCCGTCACCATCCGGTCCTGCTGCAGAAACGCCCCCGGCATCAGCCCGCCCCCCAGAGTGTGATTTCAACCCGACGCGCCGTCAGGCTCTCCCGCCAGCCAACGACGACACCGACAAATCCCTCATCAAAGCCAAAGGCTGGATAGGTGATGCGCCCGATTTGCCCGATCTCGATCTGGCCAAGGAACCGATCCGTTAGCACGCGCACCATGCGCGGCCCGGCTTCAAGCACGGTGCGCCATTTCTCGGCACGTGCCAGCGCTTCCGCCTCGGTCCAATACGCGGCGGGGAAACTGATCTCCCGCTGCTGCGCGACGCGCGACGTGATCAGGCTGCTTTCCGCCCGGGCAAAGCTGCCTTCCTGCGAGAGGCGCTGCCTGTCCGCCGCCGCGACGCTGCCAGCCATGTTGGAAAGCGGGGTATGGTTGCGCCCCCAGCGCACCGCAATAGCGCGCGGCAGGGGCCGCAGGCTCGCTGGTAGTGGCAAGGGCTCGCAGGACAGCACGCAGGCCGAGGGCAAATCGAATTGCGGCGCATCGGTTGCCAAGGGATCAGCGAGGCGCAGCTTACCGCCACGGCCGGCTGCCAGCATCGCCCCCGACCCAGCCAGGATATCCTCGGCGGCCGCAAGCGTGGTGGTCGCGGTCGCACCCTGGTGAAAGCCGACAATGCCAGGCAGATCGGCCTCCGCAAAAGCCCAGGCGGTAGTGTCAAAATCTGCGGCATCATAAGCCAGCCCCAGGCTTTCCAGCATGCGGCGCAAAATGCCGGCGACGCTGTTGACATAGATCGGCACAGTGTCGCCGCGTAGATCGGCGGTGACATCACCATCCGGCGCCGCGCCAAGCTGGAACAACCCCAGCGCCGGATAATCCCGTGCCTGACCAATCAGGGGCGTACCGGAAGTGATGATGGCCTGCGCCACGCCACGAATGCGAATGGCGTCATGCCCGGCAATCGCGCGCCAATGCGATTGATAGGTTGGCAGGCTGCCGGCACCGAGATCGATGTTCCCAAGAAACACCGGCGCAATATTGAACACCTGCCCAAGCGTCACCGGCTTTGGGCGGCCCTTCAATTCCAGGCCGCCTTCCTGGCCGCCGGTGCCTTGAAACAATACCGGCTGCAGCGGCGTTGCCATGCGCTCTGTCACATCACCGAGCGCCAGCCTGGCGCGGAAATCGCCGCCGCGTTCCACGCCACGCAGGATCCCGGTGAATGGCAGGCTGGCTGCCGCAAGGCTAGTGCCGAAATCACTCGCGCGCGGATTGAGCACCGGCAGGCTCAGCACCCGCACGGCCCGACCATCGGCCACACCAAAGCGCGCAAGGTCGGCCGAGAAATTATCACCATCCGCCAGCGTGATTTCCGAGACAGTCAGCGCCACCCTGCCACCGACCGCGAGCGCATCCGCGGCAGATTGGCCAATCTCGATATCCTCCAGAATGCGCGGTTCATAAAATGCCAGCGCCGGCGTATCGCCTGGCGCCGAGACAAATCCAGCCGAGGCAAGCCGCAGCGTCGCGATGCGCTCCGGCGCCAGAAACGCAGCGGGCAGAAACGCCGGCGCCAGCATGCCATGCGCATCAAACCCGATCACGACAAGGGCTTCCAGTACTGCGCGGCCTCATCCCAAATATACTGGACACCATCATCCGGCATGGGCGTGGGCGCGACCCAGGCGGTGGTGTCATCCAGGCGCCAGGATGGAAAGGGCTGCGGCGCGATAAAGGCATCACGCTCGGCATCATAGCGATAGCCAATGCCGGCAAAGCGGCGACGCTTTTTGCCCGTATAGCTGGTTTGCACCCAGCGCGTAGCAGCAC
>JADCFN010000007.1 GCA_020249505.1 Roseomonas sp.
GGATCCGCAAACGGATCGAGGAGGCCTTCGGCTGGGCCAAGACGGTGGCTGGCATGCGCAAGGCGCGCCATCGCGGGCTGCCCAAGGTGGACTGGCAGTTCACCTTCGCAATGGCAGCTTATAACCTGGTTCGCCTGCCGAAGTTACTGGTGGTGGCGGCGTGATGCCGGGAGTCTGTCCAGAGCGTGCCGACTGGGCCAAAAAATCACTGAAAATGCTTTTGCCCAGGCGCAGGCAGCGTTGAAAACATACTCGCGCGCCAAAATTGCGACACTCAATGACAGCTTTTCAGCAGCCTGCTAGACGTCGTGCAGGGTCTTTGCGAGAGCAGCGCCGAGCGTGTGCCGGTCTCCGAACCGCCGCCGAAGACCGGCCAACCTGCGGCTTCCGCTACCAAGCCAGCGGCACCGGCCACCACGCCGGACTGCGCGCGCGTTGCCAGCCAATGGGCGCGAAGCTTGCACGGGGGGGCGAACGCGCTGCCGGCGGGCTTAGTCCTCACCGATGGTTCCGTCACAGGGGCTTGCGGCGAAGCCTCGTCGCATTCCCCAATGTCACGGTCGCGCGCCTGGCCCAGGCGCAGCTCGGCGGGTAGGGCGTACTTGGCAGCTTCGCCGCCAATCTCGGCCTTTGCGCCGGAAGCACCGACTCGCTGTCCATCGATCTGGACGACCTGCGGCAGCTGCAGATCGAGAGCGAGGTCGCCTGGGGGATGCTCATCGCGTTCATCCGAGGGGGTGTACATACAGCGACAATCATCTCAAATCCAGCCGCGGCATTTCATCATGATTGAAGCGCTCATCGCATCCTGATTGTCGCTGTTTACGGTGCCGACAAATTCCCGATCCAGAGCAGTTACAACATACCATCCAAGGACTCCCGAAAAGTCATTCCATCACCAAGATTCTACAGACGATTGGCTCCTATCCGGAGGATGATCATAATTAATTCGATGATAGTACCGCTCAATATGGTTTTTCACACATTTCTCACGCGAACAAAAACTCTAGATGTGTTCTCAGATTGCTGCATCCATTCAAAAGGAGAAAGCACATGGTTGCTGGAATTGGTAACTTTCACAAATCTCTGCCTCACAACGAATACGGTGAGGTCGTTCAATCTGCCTTCGATAATTTTGTTGATGCCGCGGAGACTGGTGGTGACTTCGAGAACGTCGCACCGGGCCCGGTAACAGACCAAAATCACGCGCCCTTCGACCCTAAGGCTCCCGCACCAACGGAGCCTGACAAGCTTGTAAGCCCCCAAGCTGGCCGTTCAAAGGATCGTCTGGGGCCAAATCCGAAAGATATGAACATGCCACCGCCGCCCGGTGTGCTGTCAGTCTCTACAGCATCGGAGATGATTGAGCTTTTTTGGATGGCGTTGCTCCGCGATGTAAGCTTCGATCTCCTGCAAGACCCAAGCAACGTGGACGGGCCGCTGAAGGAAATGACCGAATGGTTCAACCTTTCCATCGCGGATACGAATGATGCGGGGCATCTCAAACTGAGATCCGATCTACCGGAAAAAAATGGTAAGCTCGATCTGACGGAAAAAACCCTGTTCCGATCGGGTCTCCCTGGGGAAGATCTTGGCCCACTCGTTAGTCAGTTTTTCTTGCATGATGTCGCTTTTGGAACTCAAGTCATCTTGCAAAAGCAAATTCCGTATCGTAGCGGCCTTGATTTTCTCACGGATCATGGGAGTTGGTTGCTTGCCCAAAATTCGGGTTATGACAGATTTGCAGACCCTTACCCTTCCGCCAATGATGCTTCTGACAGGCCGGATTATCTGGAGCGGGTCAATAATCATGACCCAAGTTCCCAACCGGTTTTCCGTAGAATAGCTACAATGCGCGATCTGGCACGTTTCGTTCACAAAGACGCCCTTCATCAGGCATATTTCAACGCTGCATTGCTGCTGCTCGGCTGGGGGGCTGAAGTTGATAATGGCAACCCTACCAAAGGTTATAAACGGCAACGCGGCTTTGCCACCCTCGGGGGACCGCATCTGCTCACACTTGTGTCTGAAGTTGCATCTCGTGCCCTGAAAGTAGTATGGCGTCAGAAATGGCTTGTGCACCGTCGGCAGCGGCCCGAGGCTTATGGTGGCCTCATGCAAATGCAAAAGGATGGCTTTAAAGGCGTGACGCGCGACTATGGCTTACCATCAGGAGTGTTCAGCACGCGCGCGACTCAGGCCGTCCGCAACAATCCAAACGGCGCTGGGACTTGGTTGTTGCCGATGGCATTCTCATCTGGCAGCCCCATCCATCCTGCCTATGGCGCTGGTCATGCGACGGTTGCTGGCGCCTGCGTGACTATTCTCAAGGCGTGGTTTAAGGAAGAGCAAACTATTGCGGAACTCCTTGCGAAGAAGCCACGCCATCCAATCACTGGCGCAGTGGTGCGTATCGTTCAACCTGGCCTTGAAGTGACTAACATACCGGATGGCAGTGGCGGTTTTGAATTGCCGGATTACCAGGGGGCGGATGCGCAGCGTCTTACTGTTGGTGGTGAATTGAACAAGATCGCAAGCAATGTTGCCATGGGTCGGTCCATGGGAGGTGTTCATTGGCGTTCCGACAACACACGCAGCTTACGCCTCGGGGAACAAATTGCTGCGTACATCTTGGCACATGTGACTGTGGATTTGCCTGAAAGCCCATCTTTCACCTTTACAAGTTTCAATGGCAAGGAAACTTCCATTCGAGGCGGCAAGGTTTACCAAGGAAGCAAAGTGATTAATCCGGTGACGACGGAATTGTAATCATTCGGGTGGCCAAGCAGGGCGTCTCATGAGGCAAAAATTCTCTATGAGACGCCCTGCTTCACTCTGGTTTTTCAGACGGTGGGGTAGGTGTCAGTAGCCTGTCTCACTTGACCTCTAGAAAATAAAATTAAATACTAGTTTGGTAAATCGCACATTGAAAAACTTGATGATGAGAGTAAAAATATCGTCACTTCAAGGAATTAAATGCAAGCTACGCAAGAATTCGCCACAGATTTGTGTGGAGGGGCGTAATGCTGCGCTTTAAGCCCGACAATAAACAGCGAGGCATAAGCGTTGTCAGAATAAAGCCTGAGATGCTCCATCGCAAAACCAAAACATCGGTCAGGCAGAAGCAAGGCCGAAGTGCGAAGAACGCCGCAAGGCATCATCCCTCCGCGTCGTCCTAACTGACGGAAGACCGCCCTTCACGCCAGCCCGCCGGCCCAACACCAGCCAGTCCTGCCATCTGCGCGTATTATATTACACCATTTGTCGATGCCATACACACGTTCTCCTAACTGAACGTCAACTATGGCGACCTCCTCACTCGGTAACAATTCGAAGAGTTTTCGCGCGGAGGAGGATCGGTCACTCCGTACATTCAGATGTACTTTTGCTAAACTTTTTTTCTGTGGCGAAGGCACATCATTGTCGACGAAGTTTACGGCGAAACCGGCCACAGCGGTGACCACATCATCAATCAGCCTGTCAAAGCTTTTGCCAATGGCATTGAGTCCCTGCGTAGGATCTCGCTTTCGCTTTGGGTCAAGTACATCATGGCCAACGATTTTCCATTTCGGATCAAGCTTATGGGCAACGCAAAGCGTCGCTAGCGTCCAGACGTAACGGCTGTAGGCCTCTTCTGGCATGATCGTGCCGCCGTAACAGAGCTCCACGCCTATCGCCGCATCATTTGCATCAGCACCAAACATTTGATTGTCGGTGGGCACGATGTAAAACACGTGAAATGCGACTTCTGCGACGCTTCCTTCCACAAGTCCTGACGGTACTGTCTCAATAACTTCCCGGTCATCGACAAAGAGGTGTGCAGAGGAAATCCTATCCGGTGGGGGATTTGGATCGTTCCTGTACCATTTCGCATGGGCCGTCGCACTTGCTCCAGGGTTTCCGGTGTCATGTGCGACGAGAAACAAGATTTTATTGCTTTTCCTGCCAGGCCGACGCTTGGAGCCAAGCGGGGCTAGCAACGGGGTAACAGCATAGGTGCTAGGAGTTAACTGCATCGCGATCAACCGTAAATGAACGGTTGTTCCGGAGCGTGCAGCCGGTCGCGGAGCGGTCCGGATTCGCGCTCTGGCGTTGTCACGACCGCCTGCGATCCAGTGACAACTTGTGCTGCATTTGGTTTGATGGTGGAGCGGATCGCAATGAACTTGCTAAGCATATCGAACCAGAAGGGTGCGCCGAGGGTGGCAGCGAGCGCAAATGCCAAGTAGCCCAGTAGAAGCTCAATAATTGATATTTCACCTTTACCCTCAATGCCAAGGTGATTAAGCATTTTTGGCATGTAGGGCGCGGCGGTATCACCCCATCCGATTGGCAAACCAGTTGCGCGCACCGATGTGTTTAGCTTATTGAGTTGTTCTGGGCTTAAGAGATTTTGTTCGCGGCCGACATTATCCGCCAATCTTACAATGCTCTCGCGTACAGTCTGATCCACGGAAAGATGTTTCGCGATCACCACGGCGTTAAGGTTGAGCGCCAGTGCTAGAAAAAAGCCGAAAATAATAATGAACCACTGCGTCTGACGGCGGAACCAACCACCGGCACGTTCCATAACACTGTCGTAAAAGGCGGCCATTTCGACCTTTGCTTTTTCGGAGTTTTCGGCGGATTGTTGCAAAAAAATCTGGTAAGCCTTTGCAACTGCGCTATCGGGTGGTAGTTTTTGTCCTGCATTGACAAGGTCCAAGACAGCTGAAGCGAAAGCCGTGGACGGAATGTAGGATGGCGCATTGGTAAGCCAGCCAGTTTTTACTGTATCTCCCGGATAGAGCGCAAAGATAAGCGGATGCTGATTGAATGCCTTTAGCGCTTCCTGGGCCGTTATTCCTCCGCCGTTTCCGTCGGCGTTTCCCTGCGGCTTGAGCAACTCACCGAGTGCCTTCTGAAGAATATTAGCGCGGCTTTTGAGCACACTCTCCAGTGTTTCCCGTGCCGCTGTCATGATTAAGCTGAATAGGAGAAACATGAGTAACAACCCAATGAATATTTCTAATATTTCTGAACCAAACATTGCTCGTATCCTCCGTGCGAGGCAGAAAATTAATCAAAGTTTCTGAAATTATGCAAGGAAGAAATGTATTCAATTGAGAAAAATGTCATACCGCGGGTCGGCCTCATGGGCAGTTGACCTCACAGTACCAATATAACTTCTCAATTTGTCATGCCGTCGACGCACCGAGAGTCACCCCACCCTCCTTTTCACCACCTGCACATGCAGCGCCGCCGCGGGCAAATCCACCGTGGACAGGCTGACATTCCGCGCTGTCACGCGCACCTTGTCATTCGACCAGACATGGCAATCCAGCACAAAGGCGATGCTGCTGGTATCCAGCGATGCGTCCGCGAAATCCCCCCGCCGCGCGCCGGGCACCGTCACGTCTGCATTGCTCGTCGCCCCTGGCGGCATGCTCGGCAGATCCCAACTGGCCGAGAACATCAGCGTTCGGCCACCCGCGGGCAGCGCGGGACAGCCGGACAGGATTGCCGGCGCGTCCTCGGGCAGGCCGTAAAGGCGCAGCGCCTCCAACTCAATCTGCCCGTCAAAGCCAATGATCCCGATTTGCGCAAAGGCCACCTCTGGCCCAAAGCGCACGGTCTGGCGGCGATTGAGGTCACTCTCCTGCATCACCGCGCCGGCCTGCCAGGTTTTGGAGGTTGGCGCCCATTGCAGCGTCGTGCCGGATGCCAGCGCATCGCCGGCGATGTTCTCCCGCACAATGCCGGCCCCATCAAAGCAGCGCAGACAAAGCCGCCCACCATCAGCACCGCCCACCAGCCAATGCGCCAGCGCGAATTCCTTGGCGTGGGTGGTTTGCACTACAAAGCCGATGCCGCGATTGGAGTTCAGCAACAGGCCGCGCGCGGTCGGCGTGATGCCATTCAGCCCATTCCAGGACAGCGCTGCCATGGTGGTCTCAGCGGTGGTGGAGGTGGCCATGATGCAGGCGCCCTCCACACCAATCTCCGTGCTGCTCTGCCAAAACGCAGCGGCGCGGATATTCGGGATATGCGCCAGCAGGCGTGTCAGGCGCGATGTCGGCGCGCGGTGACGGTTGAATACGGCATTGCCGGCGCGGGTCGCGCTTGGCGTGTAGTCAACGCCAATGGCATAGCTCTGCGCCCAGGCCACATCATATTCGCAATCGGTGGCGGCCGCCGTGTGCCGCGCGGCAAAGGGGGAACACCCCTCCATCCGCATATTGCGCGCGATGATGGCCGTGCCATTCGTCTCATTCAAAAAGGGAATGGCAATATTCGGATCAAGCTGGCGGAGCTCGAAATTCGGCGCGTCAAAGACATGGCGATTGTGGTTGTTATAGGCATCCGCAGCACCGCGCGAAAACCGCACGCCGAAGCGATCGATCGCCGGGTTGATGCCCGTGCCGCAGGCGAAATGCCCGCCATAGTATCGGATGGAGGTATTCCACGCCGTCGCCGTCGCGGCATGCGCATCAAGACCGTAGCGGTTGTTGAGGATACGTCCTAACAGCAGCGTGCTATCCTCAAAGCCTCGCCCATCGCCAAGGGTGCGCAGCCCAATGGTGAACCCAGAGACCAAGCGCAGATCAAGCAGCGAGGAATCAAGATTGCGCGCCAGGATACCGATATCAGCCTCACTGACCCAATCGGATTGGATCTGCCGCGTGACTTGCAGGCCGAGGTATAGCCTTTCGCCATTGCGCGTGGAGCCGCCATCGCCCAACGTCAGCACCGTGGCGGGCGCATTGGTAGCGCCGGTGTACTGGATCACCCCCTGCATGATCAGCCCGCGCGCGCCGCCTCCAAGCGTGACACCGGCATCCACGCGCCAGGTGCCGGGTGGGATGACGGCGAATTTCTTATCCGCCGCTGCGCGATTAAAACAGGCCTGGATGGCCGCGCGATCATTCGCCGCGCCATCGCCAAGCCCGCCGAAATCAAATGGCAGCACCGCTTCACGGTCGCGCAGATATTTTGCCAGATCGGTCTTCGAGATATTCTGCCCCAGCACCAGCAGATCATCGATGCGTGCGGCCATGGATACGATCCTAGATTGCGGTAGCGGTGACCGGCCCGATCAGCGCAGAGACATTGCCCTCGGCCGAGACAGACCGCAGCCAATACCAGCGGGCTTGCGCTGCGCTTAACCCGGTGCGGTCCCAGGGCAGCGCGGTGGGTTCGGTGGCAAGCTTTACGGCCTGGGCAAGATTGGCGCTGCTCGCCTCAAACACCTGCAACCGCGTGACCTCGGGCGGGAGAATTCCCGAAAGCCGGATACCGCCCGCAATGCCAAGCGCTGCCAGTGCGGTGACGCCGCCCGGAATGGCAGCCTCCTGCCAGCCGGAAACCGCGCCACTGCGGGCCACTGCGCGGAGCCTGAACGCCGTCGGCTCGCTGGTGGCGATGGAGGCCGCAGTGGCACTCAGCGCGCCGCCATAGCCCTGCCAGGCCGCCACAGAGGCAGGGCGGAATTCCAATTCATAGCCCGATAGATAGGCACTGCCGACCGCTGCCCAGGAAATTGCCATTGCGGCAAAGCTGACACCTGCCGGTGTCTCCACATTGATCGTCGCTGGCGCAGCGATCACGCCCGGATTGGGCAGCACCACCGATGGGCTATCGCCGGTCGCGCGTTCATCCACGGCAGGGTCCCAATCCCAAATCGCGGGATCCTCCTCCGACAGGGTCAGATCCACGCCGCCATCGGGTGCAAGGCGCCAACCCGTCACACGCGCGGGAAAGGGCCCCAGTCGGTCTAGGGCCAGCGTCACACTATCCCAGGGCCGCAGCCGCAGCGCGGAGAGATTGGCCGGAAAGGCCACTTCACGCTGGCGACGATTGCGTTCCAATTCGGCCTTCATGATGCGCTGCACGGTCGCGACCGATGTGGTCAGCGGAAATTCCATGCTGCGATAAATCGCCTCGCCTCCGTCCTCGGCGACATAATTCGCGGCCAACAATGGCGGCGCATCGGTTGGCTGCCAGTTTTTCGCTGGGTCCACATAAACCGCGCGTACGCCGTTAAAGAGATCACGGCGCGGGCGACTGCCCTGGATAGTGACATCACCGCGTAGCGCATTGGCATTGAGTGTTGTGACAGGCAGCGCGGGTCCACCGGCATGAACAAAGAATCGCCCGCCTGAGACCACCAGCGCGCCCGCCATGGCGGCGACCAGTTTGCGCGTAATCGTGATCTTGCCCTCGCCAAGCGAGACACGCCCATTGACCGTGTAGCGCTTTTCATAGACGCCGGCGCGCGTGCCGATCAGCTCGTCACAAATATTGGCAGCGGCGATCAAGGCGGGAATGTCGATATCATCCCAGGATGCCTTCCAGCCAAAGGGCGCGGTGAGGTACCAGGCAAGGCAAAGCGCGGGATTATCCGACCATCCTGTCGTATTGCTGCGCGGGTCCAGAATGGTGTTCGCGCCTTGCACCAGGGCTGCGATATTGGGTGGGCCAGAGGGAAAGGCCTGAGCAGTGATTTTGAGTCGTACCGCGACATAGGCCCGCCCGCGGCCTCGATGATTGGCGGTCCATTTGCCAGCGGTCTCGGCAATCAAGTTCCCATTGGCGGCTTGGTCCGCCGCACCCAAATGGCGATCAATCCGCACCAGGCCGGAGAACTTCGCGTCCGTGGCCAGCGTATCGCCGAGCCAGACATCGCCGATCGAATGCACCCGATGCGCGGCGAGCACGACGACGGCGTAGAAATACCCATCTGCGCGGCCCTGATCATCGGTTGCGGAATGGATGAACACGATGGGCCCGCCCACTTTGCAGCGGCCAAAGACGATCTGGTGTTCCGTGAGTGGCTGGCGGACGGATTGTGTGAGCCCCGCGCCCGGGGCGGTGGTATTATCGACCGCGCGGCTTGGAATAGCGGGGGATGAGGGCGGGCGTGAGGGAAAGACGGAACCGCCGACGCTGGTAATGGCAAAGGCAGTGCCGGCGCCAACCAAAGCGCCGATAATGCCACCACCGACTGCGGCTGAGGCCACCGCGCCAACGGCGACGGCGATGATTGGAATGGCGACGGGCATTCAGCCGATCCTCCAAGCTAAGCTGCATTCAGTAAGCGGCGCGTGGGTCAGGCCTTTTGGTCCGACAAAGACGGCCCGGCCTGCCTCGACCACCACGCCAAGGCGCGGCGGATCGCCGGCAAGGACGATATCGCCGGGCCGCGCAAAGGCGGGTGCGATGCGTGGAAAGCCAGCGCTATCGGCTGAGGCTTTAAGCGATGGCAGGACCTTCACGCCCGGCTTGTTGCCAGTGACAGCTTCCACAGCCGCGAGCGCGAAGCCGGCGCAGTTCCAATGCCGCACGTCAAAAGGGCGTGCTTCCGCCGCTGACAGCAGGGCCGCCAGCCGCACCGCCCAATCTTTGCGCCGCATCACTGCGCCGGCAGCCGGATTTCCGCCTCCTGCAAGGCAGGCACGTACTCGAAAAACCTCTCGCCCTGATATTCCGCCTGCTGATCCGCATCGGTGTAGCGACGCACCTCGGCGCGTTCGAGATCCACCAGCCGGCTTTCGCAGGTCAGCGCAATGCGTGCTTCTGTGCCATCCGTCACTTCCATCACATCCATGAGCCCCGCCCAAAGCGGGAATGGATCCGCGACAAAAGCCCCCTCGGCATCCAGCAGCACCCCCCAAAGCCGCGCCGGGCGCAGCCGAAAGCTGCGCTCCGCCAGCGCGATATCCACCACCTCCTGCGGTACCGGTGAGAGCGAAAGCGTCAGCCGCACCGCGCGCAATTCGACGGTTTCCTCAATCTCGCTGACGGCACCAATGGCGCCCAGCCCCTCAAACACCTTGCCCGCCCAATGCAATGGCCCGATCCCCGTCCAGGCGCGGAAAAACCCTGAGGCGAAATCAAGCTCCACCAGCACAACAGGCGCCGCGATGGGCGATGCCGCAGCGGCGATGGCAGCGGGCGTCAGGCGCGGCGATGGAGTAGTGCCGGACATTACAACGCCTCCTCAAGCCGGATGGTGATGGCCGTGAAACGCCCCGGCCGCGTTGGATTGGCCGCCTCATCATCCGAGACCAGGCGCATCGGTACGGTGGGCTTGGTCAGTACCAGCGGCTGGTTCACCAGCAGCGCTTCACGCAGGGGCGGCGCGATTGGGATGGTCGCGGTGCCAGTGCCAGACGCGGTGATCGCCTCGGTCGCGATGTAAAGCCGCCCGGCAAGGCCGATCATATCGCCCGCACCAATCGCGATGGCATTGGGGTACCAACCCTGCGTCTGGATCGAAAGCGCACCGCGCGGCGCGCCCGTGGCCAAGGCAGGGTTCCCCGATCCCACCACAAAGCCGGTGCCATCGGTAAAGATCGTCGCGTCATCAAAGGAGAATGGACCGCTTGGTACCTGGCCCTGGCTGCGCGGATCGCCACTGCGGAATTCCCGCCGCCAATCATAGATCCTGACGGTATTGAGCGAGCCGCCCAACGCCGCCAGCAATCCTTCCAGAATGCCTGCGCGGACACGATCCAAAGGATCAAAACTTGCCTGCGCCACCCAGCGCGCGCCTTCGCGCCGGAGCACCTGCGCCTGGCGCGTGATGGGCGAGACAAAGCGCGTGGTGTTGTGCTGCAGATAGAATGTCAGCCGCGTCGGGCGCAGCGCCTCGGGCCAGGCATACTCAACCATGGCTGCTATCCCCGTACTGTTTCATAAGCGCTGCCGCCCCGGCGAATGGCGTCCAGCGTCATGCTGGATGACTGCCGCGCAATCTGCCCGGCCAAAATGCGCAGCCTTGCCTCCACCCCGGCATCGGCGCCGCGCGCATCAATCGCGATGGAGGTATTGATGGTGGTGCCGGCAGGCGCTGAGCCATTGGGCAGCACCGTGCCGGCCTGGTTTGGCACAAACCATTCCGGGCCGCGTTCGCCAACGATATAGGGCTGCCCGGCCGCTACCGGGCCGCCCTCGGCGCGGAACAAGCCGCCAATGGCGGTGCCGATATCATTCAGCCAATTCCCCGCGCCAATACTGGAAAGCCCGGCCGAGGCCGCATTGCCCAGCGGTTCCGTAATGGTGCGCCGGGCGATGATGCGCGTCATGTCCTGCAATAGGCCCTTGAGCACTTCAGACAGCCTGGCGCCGCGCACAATCGCGTCCTCAAAGGCCGAGGAAAAGGCAAAGCCCAATTCCCGCGCTGCGTCGCGGGTGTTCTCCGTGCTGCGCTTGATGCGCTGCTCGGCCTCCTCCAATTCGTTCAGCGCGCGTTCGCCTTCGCGGGCGATGGTCTCGGTCGGGATGGGGCGGCCAGCGCGCTCGGCACGCTCTGCCAAATCTCCCAGCCGTTCCAGGCGGCGCTGATAGCGTTCATAGGCATTTTCATTATCCAGGATCAGCCTTTCGCGTTCGCGCAATAGGTCGTTGAGTTCACGTTCCGCCGCGCGATCAGCGGGCGGAATGGCGGCAACGCGCCGCGTGGTGCCCTCAATGCGGCGCAGCGCCTCATCACGTTCTTGCAGGGCTAGGGTTTCAAGCTGGGTGCGATCCGCGGCGGTGATGCCACCGGCGGCCTCAGCCTCACGCAGGCGGCGGACGCGGTCCTCATATTCGCTATTGATGCGAAAGCGATCATCGAGCGCGCGGCGCAATTCCTCGGCATCTGCGGCTGTGCGGCGGCGGCGTGCATCGGCGGCTTGCGCAGCGGCGCTTTCCGCCTCGCGCTGCTGCCTCTCGCCGGCGGCCTGTTCACCGCGCGTGATTTCCTCAGAGAGTTCCTGATATTGTCGGCGCAATTCCTCCAGCCGGGCGGCGCGATCCACCCCGGCCTGTTGCTGCGCGGTGCCGACCAGGCCGCTGCGGATGGTGCCGCGCCGTGGTTCGGTGGGCGGGCTTTGGCCTTCGATTTCAGCCTCAAGCCGCGCGATTTGCGCGCGCAGCGCCGCAGCCTCCGCACGGCGCGCGGCCTCCTGCTCGGTTGGTAGCAAAAGGCCGGAGCCGCGCCGCACGCCATCCAGCACGCGCGCCGCGCCAGACAGCGCCTGGGCCAGCGTATTAGAAAGGCCGATGGCCTGATCCAGCCGGGCGAGGAATTGATCCGTCGCGACGGTCAATTGGCCAAAGGCACGCCCCACCGAAAGCGGCGCGCGTTCAAATTCGCCATTCAGTTTTTCAACGGCGCCCAGCAGCGCAGGGAAAACCGTGTCGGCGGTGAGCTTGCCTTCGGAGCCGAGTTTGCGGAGTTCACCGATGGAAACGCCAAGCTCGCGCGCCAGCGCCTGCGCAAGGGTTGGCAGGCCTTCCAGGATGGAACGCAGTTCATCGCCTTGCAGCGTGCCCGATGCCAGGGCCTGGGCAAGCTGTTGGGTGGCGGAGGAGATTTCCTGCTGTGATGCGCCCGAGGCGATAGCGATGCGCTGCAAGCCGCCGACGAGCGTTGCGACCTGATCCGAAGTGGCACCAATTTCCCGCGCGGCGATGGAAAACCGCGTGAAGGCATCCACGCTTTCACGCACCGCGACGCCGGTTTGTAGGCTATCCTGATAGAGCCGGTCATAGATTTCCCCGGCGCGTTCCACCGAACCGAGCGCGGTATTCAGCCGCCCCATGGATTGGGTGAGCGCATCGCCGGCGACCACTACCGCGCGCAGCCCGGCAGCCAAGCCCGCGATCTGCACGCCGCGCACGGCGACATCCAGCAAATCCAGCGCGCGAGAAGCACGTTCCGCCCCGCCCTGAATGCGCGCGAGGGAGCGCTGGCCGGTTTCACCGACCTCACGCAATTCCTGTTTTACGCGCGCGGCGTCGTCCAAGGACAGGCGCACCGAGACGCGGCGAGTGGCGTCAGCCATGGGGCGTTTCCTCCCTGCCGCGTGTGGCGATGCCTTCCGCCATGCCGATGCGCAGTGCCATCAGCATTTCCGAAGCGGCCCAACCCTGCGCACCGAGATCGCGCGCGGCGGCCAGCGCATTGGCGATGTTGAGCGTAATGCCGGCCATGCTGGCCTCAGCGCAGGCGGTGCCGGCGGCCCAGCAGGCATGGGCCTCAATGCTGAGCGGTGCGTGATGCGTGTAGGGGCAGCTATCGGCGCAATCGCGCGCGATGGCCGCACAGCCGCGACAATATTCGGGCCCGCTGCCGAAATGCCAGGCGGCGCGGGCCCTTAGGCGTTTCCCTCGGCGGCCACGGCGGCGACGGGCGCAGTGGCGCGATCCCAAAAGGCGGCGGCGATGTCATCCAGATCCATCAGGCGTTCTACCGCATCGGGGGAAAGCGGCAGGGGCTTGCCGGTGGTGTCGCCGATGCCCTCCCAGGCTAGGACGGCGTGGCGGGCCAGCGCCTTGACCA
>JADCFN010000070.1 GCA_020249505.1 Roseomonas sp.
GCTTGTAACACTTTCACTCATCGCCGCGCCTCCCGGCTAAGGTTGCGCGTCGGTAGCTGGGAGAGGGTCGCCGTGACGCGCTTGGGGGTTGGTCCCCGTAGATGAGATTGGCGCCCTCGCCCGGCGTTCCGGGCTCGAACGGTATCCTGAGGTGCGGCCTTGCCAGCCTGCATCCTCGCTTTGACAAGTACGAGCTTGAACGCCGGCGCCGAGGCTTCCAGCCGCTGCCTATTGCAACAGGAGGGATCATGTTCGCAGGGATTGATATCGCATCCGAACGCCACGTCCTCGCCCGTCTTGATGACGCGGGGGCCGCGATTGGCAAGCCCATCACCATCTCCGAGGATCGCGCAGGCTATGATGCCCTGCTCGCGGCACTCGGCCGGGCGCCTGTCCTCATCGTCATGGAGGCGACCGGCCATTACTGGAAAAATCTCTTTGTCGTGCTGACCACAGCCGGCCACGACGTGGCGCTGCTCAACCCGCTGATCGCCCGCCGCTTCCAGGAAACCAACCTCGCGCGCACCAAGACCGATGCCCTTGATGCCACGGGCCTTGCACGCCTCGCCTTCGAAAAGCGACCCGCCCCCACCCATCTGCACGACGAAATCGCCGAGACCCTGCGGGAGCTGGTCCGCCACCGTGACCGGCTGCGCCAGGATTTCGATGATCGCGTTCGCCAACTCCATCGTCTGGTCGATCTCGGCTTTCCCGAGTTCACCCGCTACGTTCGCAGCCTCGACAGCATGCTCGCCACCTGCCTCCTCGCCGAATACCCCACCGCGCATGCCTTTGCCCGCGCCACACCCCGCCGCGTCGCCAGGCTGCGCTATGATGGACGACACTTCGTCGGACCCGACTTGGCACATTCCCTGGTCGAGGCCGCCAAGCATTCGGTCGGTCAGCATCATGGACCCGCCTATAAGCTGCAGGCCCGACATATCTGCCAAGACCTCGACACTTGGCGCAAGCGCCTCGCCGAGATCGAGCACGACATCGAGAACCTGCTCAATACCCATGTCACAGGCAAGCTGATCACCAGCATCGATGGCATCGGGCCACAGACCGCAGCACGCATCATCGCCGCCACCGGCGATCCCGCCCATTTCAAAAGCGCCGGTGCCTTTGCCGCTTTCGTCGGCGTCGTACCGGCACTGCGACAATCCGGAAAGCAGAAGGGCGCCCGGGCCGGCATCGGCCACCTCGGGCATGCTCGACTGCGCCGCGCGCTCTGGATGCCAGTGCTCAGCGCCGTCCGGCTTAATCCATGGCTCCGTGCCTTCTACCTGCGACTGCGCGCCGCCGGAAAACCTCCAAAGCTCGCGCTCATCGCCGCCATGCGTAAACTGCTCCACGCCGTCTACAGCGTCGCCAAACACCGCAGGCCATTCGTCACCACAGAGCAGGGGCGCGCGGTGGAGCCCCAAAAAAGCGCAACCGCGCGCCCCTGCGGAATATAAAAAAAACACTTGCTGGACCAGACGGTATCTCATCTGCGCGACTCCATATGGCCTGGCGTGATTTCGGTGCCTTCAATGCGGGCGGGGACATATTTCGATCCCGGCGCGCTGGCGCGTGACAGCCCATACCAAAGTGCGCCCGCCAACATCAGCGCCGCACCACAGCCCGCCAGCACCAGCAGAACCGTACCTGGCTCCCGCCCCGGGTTCAGCCGGCGCCAGACGAAAAACGCCACGAAGGGCGAAAGGAACAGCAGGGCTTCGATCAGATAGGGCACGGGCTTATCCCGTCGTTGTGGGCCGCAGCATTTTCAAGCCAAGTGGCTTCACTTGGCGACTCGGAAAATGCGACCAAACTAAACTCGCTCAATCTTCGCGCAGCACGGAAGCAAGCGTCACCAGCACGGAAGCGGTCGCGCCCCAGATGTAATGCCGATCATGCGGCCAGACCCAGAATTCCCGCGTCTCGCCCCGAAATTCGCGGGACCGTCGTTCGGGTTTTGTGGGATCGGTCACATGGGCCAGAGGATATTCGAAGGTCTCCGCCACCTCCCCCGGATCGGGGTTCAGCGCAAAGGGCGGGCGCAGCAGCGCCACCACCGGCGTTACCAAAAAGCCCGTGCCGGTCAGCAAGGGCGGCAATTCGCCGACAATCTCCGGCAGGCTTGCATGGATGCCGATTTCCTCCTCAGCTTCCCGCAGCGCCGCCGTGATGGGGTCTTCGCCTTCTTCAAGCCGCCCACCAGGGAAGGAAACCTGCCCCGCATGGGCCTTCAGATCAGCGGAGCGCAAGGTCAGCAACACGGTCGGTTCCGGGTGCAGCACCAGCGGCACCAGCACCGCCGCCGGCGTCATGCGCCCGCCCGCGCGCGCGGCGCGTTCCACATCTTCCAGCGGCGCCGGGCGATCCGCGCGAAGCCGTAAGGGATCAGCAATGCGCGCTTGCAGCGCGGCAACGGTCAGCGGCAACACGAATTGCCCGCTCACGCTTCCGGCAGATCCAGGATGGGCGCTTCATCTATGGGGAAGAACATCCCCTCACTCCACACGCCAAGCACCTGGCGGCCATTCAAAGTCTCAGGCTGGGCGAGCGCCACCAATTCGTAAAACACAGCGCGATTGATCCGCGCCTCCAGCCCTGGGCGGACGGTGATATAGGGGCGCGGTTCGCGGCTGACGGGGTCAAGATGCACGCGGATTGGGTGTTCCGCATCGGCGGTCACCATTTCATCCAGGTTGGTGCGGAAGCTCAGGCATTGGCGCGGCGCGCCATCGCCGCAATCACAATCGCGCCAGAACAATTCAACGGCGATGAAAGGCGCATCTTCAACTTCAATCCGCCCGCGCTCCACCGGGGTTTCCAGGATATAGGACCCATCGGCGCCACGTTTCAGCACCGAACCGAACAGGCAGACCATTTCCTTCCGGGCGATCGGGCTGCCGCGATAATACCAGGTGCCGTCGCGGGCGATGCGGATGGCAAGATCGCCCACATCATGGGCTTGGCGTGGCGCGCGCGCTTCCATCACATCGGCATGCGCGTGATTTTGTCCTTTCGCCGCATCCTGGAACGCCATAATCTGTGCTCGACCCTTGCCGTGGGACCCCTTGCCACCCAACCTGATCAAAGGCGGGGGCGAGTCCCGAAAACGATTTCTGTAATATAGGGAGCCTATCCCGCATGCGTGAAGGTGCTGATGCTCAGGAAGCGACATTCCTGGTGCAGGAAGTTGAAAAACTGGGCCAAAAGCTGGCCGGCGTGAGGGCTGCCATCGGCGCAGCCATCTATGGCCAGGGCGATGTGGTGGAACAAAGCCTGATCGGGCTGCTCTCGGGCGGGCATGTGCTGCTGGTGGGGGTGCCGGGCCTGGGTAAGACCCGTCTGGTGGAAACGCTGGGTCAGGTGATGGGGCTGGACGCAAAGCGGGTGCAGTTCACGCCTGATCTGATGCCGGCCGATATCCTGGGCAGTGAAGTGCTGGAAGACCAGGCCGATGGCCGGCGCGGCTTTCGCTTCCTTAAGGGCCCGATTTTCTGCCAATTGCTGATGGCGGATGAAATCAACCGTGCCTCGCCCCGCACCCAATCCGCCCTTTTGCAGGCCATGCAGGAACAGAGGGTCGCGATTGCCGGGGAAATCCACCCCTTGCCGCGGCCCTTTCATGTGCTGGCAACGCAAAACCCCATTGAACAGGAAGGCACCTACCCCCTGCCAGAGGCGCAGCTTGACCGTTTCCTGCTGGAAATCGCCATCAGCTACCCAGATGAGGCCGCCGAACGCGCCATGCTGCTGGCGACCACTGGTGCCCCAGAGGCGCCCCCGCCCCAAGCGCTGACCGCCGCTGAATTAATGGCCGCGCAAGCGCTGATCCGCCGTATGCCGGTGGGCGAGAAGGTGCTGGAAGCGATCCTGCGCCTCGTGCGCGGCGCCCGACCCGAAACCGCCAGCCTGCCGATTGTGCGCGAAAGCCTCGCCTGGGGTCCCGGCCCGCGTGCCGCGCAGGCGCTGATGCTGACCAGCCGCGCGCGCGCCGTTTTGGATGGGCGGCTCTCCCCGTCCCTGGATGACGTGCTGGCTTTGGCTGAACCCGTGCTACGCCACCGCATGGCACTGAATTTCGCGGCGCGGGCGGAAGGGGCGAAGCTTGCCGATGTGATCGCCGCGCTGAAGGCCGATCTTGGCTGAGGTTTCCCAGAACGCGTTGACTGCACGCGCCGAGGCACTCGGCGCCCGCCTGCCGCCCTTGGTGGTGAAGGCGGAACGCATCGCGGCCACCGTGATGCAAGGCGTGCATGGAAGGCGCCGTTCCGGTCAGGGTGACGCGTTTTGGCAATTCCGCCCTTATTTGCCGGGCGATGCGGCAAGCCGCGTGGATTGGCGGCAATCGGCGCGATCTGACCGGGTGTTTATCCGTGAAACCGAATGGGAAGCGGCGCAGACCGTCGCCTTATGGTCTGCCCGCGGCCTGGGCATGGCTTGGCGCAGCCGGGATACGCTGCCATCCAAGCAGGAACGCGCTGAGGTACTGTTGCTGGCGCTCGCCGCGCTGCTGCTGCGTGGCGGCGAAAGGGTGCGCGGCTTTGGCGCCACGCGCGCCTTTATTGGCCGTGCCGCGCTGGCGCCCTTGGCAGGCTTTCTGCCGGAACAGCCGCCAATCCCCACCGATCCGCGCCTGCCGCGCCATGCGCGCGCCGTTCTGTTCAGTGATTTTCTGGCCCCGCTTGAAGAAACCCGCGCCGCGCTGGCGGGTTTGGCGGCGCAAGGCTTGCGCGGGCATTTGCTGCAAATCCTCGACCCCGCTGAGGAAACCCTGCCCTTCGCCGGGCATATCCGCTTTGAAGACCCCTTGGGCGGCGCGCCCGCCCCCATCCCGCGGACCGAGGCTTTACGCGACGCCTATCAGGCGGCGCTTGCGCGGCATCGGGAAGGGCTCGCGGCCATGGCGCTCTCGCTCGGCTTCAGCTTCGCCACCCATCGCACGGATCAGCCGCCGGAACTTGCCTTGCTCGCGCTATTTCAGCGGTTGGAGGGGAGCTGATGTTGACCCTTGGCCCCATCGGCTTCGCTGCGCCTTGGCTTTTACTGGCGCTGCCGGCGCTGCCGGTGCTGTGGTGGCTGCTGAGGGTCACGCCGCCCGCGCCCAAGCGCCAGATCTTCCCCCCCACGCGCATTTTGCGCGAATTGCAGCCCGCCGAGGCCACGCCAGCGCGCACGCCCTGGTGGCTGCTGTTGCTGCGCCTGATTGTGGCGGGGCTGATTATTCTGGGCTTGGCACGGCCCATCTGGCAGCCCATGGCTGGCACCGGCCAATCCGGCCCACTGCTGCTGGTGCTGGATGATGGCTGGGCTGCGGCACCAGACTGGGCGCGACGCATGACCCATGCGCAGCGCATCCTGGAAGCTGCCAAGCGCGAAGCCCGCCCCGTGGCGCTGCTGACCACGACGCCATTTCAAGGTGAAGCTGACCCGCTGAGCTTCCTCCCGGCCGAGGAAGCCGCCGCGCGTCTGGCCGTGGTGCGCCCGAAGCCGTGGACACCGGATCGCGCCACCGCGCTGGCTTCGGTCATGGCGCTGCGGGCTGGAAACCCGGGCGGCTTTGAAAGCCTGTTTCTGACCGATGGGCTGGATCATGGTACGGGCCAGGATGCTCAGGCGTTTCTGGCCGCGCTGGCCGCCGCCGGGCCGCTGACCCTGATGCAGGCACCAGCCGAGCCTCGGCGCATACTGGCGCCGCCGGTGTTGGAAGGGGATCGGCTGCGATTGAAATTGTTGCAGGCGCCGGTGGCGCTGCCTGGGCAAGTTGCGATCCTCGCGCGTGGCGGGGATGGCGCCAGCCTGGCGCGGGTGGATCTCGCGCTGGCGCCGGGTGCCAGCAGTGCCGAGGCCGTGCTTCAACTCCCGAGCGAAATCCGCAACCAGGTGGTGCGGCTGGAATTGGAACCGGAAGCCGGCGCGGCAGGGGTTTTCCTGCTGGATGAAAGCTTCCGCCGCCGGCCGGTCGGCCTTGCCGCAGCCGAGGATACCGGCGCGGATGCGCCGCTGATCGGCCCGCTTTTCTATCTGCTGCGCGCACTTGATCCCTTTGCGGAACTCAGGCGCGGCACGCCGGAAGCGTTGCTCGCGCGCCGGCTTTCCGTGCTGATCCTGGCGGACCGCGAATTGGCGGACCCGAAGGAACGCGAAGCACTTAATGCCTGGGTGCGCCAAGGCGGCACGCTGATACGCTTCGCCGGGCCGCGCTTGGCTGCAAAACAGGATTCGCTGCTGCCCGTGCCCTTGCGTGCCGGGGAGCGCCAATTGGGCGGCATGCTGACCTGGGAAAAGCCGCAGACGCTCGCCCCCTTCCCTGATCATTCGCCCTTCGCCGGGCTGATCCCGCCCGCTGAGGTCACCGTTGAGCGCCAAGTGCTGGCCGAGCCATCACCGCGTTTGGCGGAACGGAGTTGGGCAAGACTGGCCGATGGCACACCCTTGGTCACGGCGGAAGCCCGCGGCGCCGGGCGGATTGTGCTGTTTCATGTGACGGCGCAGGCGGAATGGTCGAACCTGCCGCTTTCCGGGCTTTTCGTGGATATGCTGCGGCGGCTGGTGTCGCTTTCCGCGGGCGTTGCGGCTGGTGAGGCGGATCAGCCGCTGGCGCCACTGGAAACGCTGGATGGTTTCGGCCGGCTTGGTGCGCCGCCCGCCGGTGCTGCGCCGGTTTCAGCGCGCGCCTTGGAAGAAACCCGCGCATCCCCGCGCCACCCGCCCGGCTGGTATGGCCCGGCTGGTGCCGCTGGGGAGGCCGCCTATCGCCGCGCCTTGAACCTTTCATCCCATTTGCCCGCACCGCAATTGATGGGTGCGCCGCCGGCCTCGGCCCGGTTGGAGACGCTGGGTGGGGAGGCGGCAGAGCGTGATTTGGGGCCATGGCTTTTGGCAGGGGCATTCGCATTATTTCTGGTGGAACTGATCGCGGCCCTTGGCCTGCGCGGGCTTTGGCGCCCACGTCGTTTTGCGCTGCCCGCGCTGATGCTGCTGGCGCTGGTGCCTTGGCAGGTGAACGCGCAAGGCGCTGATGGCAGCGCGGCACTCGCGACCCGCTTGGCCTACATTCAAACCGGCGATGCGGCGGTGGATGAAACCTCTCGCAGCGGACTCGCGGGGCTGTCTGATTTCGTTAATCGGCGCACGGCGGCGGCGCTGGCCGAACCCCATGGCGTGACGCCGGGGCAGGATGATCTTTCCTTCTACCCGCTGCTTTATTGGCCGATCCTGCCCGATGCGCCTGCACCCAATGCAACAGCAGTGGCGGCGCTGAATGAATTCATGCGCCAGGGCGGCATTATTCTGATAGATACGCGCGATCAGGGATCGGGCGAGGGCATGGCGCAAAGCGCGCGCGCCGCACTTCGGCGCGTGACACGGGATTTGGCGATACCGCCGCTGATCCCGGTGCCGGAAGACCATGTGCTGAACCGCGCCTTTTATTTGCTGAATGAATTGCCGGGGCGGTTTGCGGGCGGTCAGGTTTGGGTGGCGCGCGATCAGGACCGCGCCAATGACAGCGTGAGCCCGGTGATCCTAGGCGGGCATGATTGGGCCGCCGCCTGGGCGATGGACCGCAATGGCCAGCACCCGCATGCCACTATCCCCGGCGGCGCGCGGCAGCGCATATTGGCGTATCGTTTCGGGACCAATCTGGTGATGTATGCCCTGACCGGGAACTACAAGGGCGATCAGGTGCATGTGCCCGCGATATTGGAGCGGTTGGGGAATTAGAGCATTTTCAAGCCAAGTGGCTTCACTTGGCGACTCGGAAAATGCGACCAACAAAATGGCGCGGCGGTCATCCTCGCCGCGCCATTTTCACCTCACCTAATCGGCGGCGCGTACATCAGGCCACCACGCGTCCAGAGATCATTCAAGCCACGCGGCAGGTTGATGGGTGAATCCTTGCCAAGATTGCGATCAAAGATTTCACCGTAATTGCCGACCGCCTTGATGGCGTTATAGGCCCAGCGCCGATCAATCCCCATCAGCGGCCCGTGATCGCCCGAAACACCGAGCAAGCGACGAATGGAAGGATTGGGGCTATTCAGCATCTGATCCACATTGGCTTGCGTCACGCCCAGTTCCTCAGCCTCGATCAACGCAAAGACCGTCCAGCACACAATATCGAAGAACTGGTCATCACCATGGCGCACCGCCGGTGCCAAGGGTTCCTTTGAAATGATATCGGGCAACACGACATGCTCAGCCGGGTTGCGCAAAGCGCTGCGAATGCCGGCAAGCTGCGACGCATCGGTGGAAAACGCATCGCAGCGCCCATTGTTATAGGCGTTGCGCGTTTCCTCATTCTGTTCGAACACCAGCGGCTGAATGCGCGTATTGGTGCTGCGCGCCCAATCGGTCAGGTTGAGTTCATTGGTCGTGCCGGCAGTGACGCAAATCGTGGCGCCCGCCAGATCGGTCGCGCGCTTGGCGCCGCTTGCCACCCGCACCAAAAAGCCCTGGCCATCATAGAAATTGACCGCGGTGAAATTGAGCCCATTCGCGGTATCACGCGTATGGGACCAGGTGGTGGTGCGGGACAGCATATCCACCTGCCCCGATTGCAGGGCAGGCAGCCGCGCCTGGGAAGACAGCACGACCCAGCGCACCTTATTGCCATCACCCAGAATAGCGGCGGCGACCGCGCGACAGGTATCCGCATCAAGGCCGCGATTGACGCCCTGGCTATCCAGCACGCCAAAGCCGGGTGCCCCTGGATGCGCGCCGCAAATCAGCGCATCGCGCGCGCGAATGGCGGCAACGGTTGGGCCCTGTTGCACCGGCTGCGCGAAGGCCGGCAGTGCGGCGAGCAGGCCGGCGGCAAGCAGGAATTTGGCTTTCATTTTCTTCCTCCCGGATTGGTCAATTTCACGCGGGCGCCGGCTTGGAAAGCCGCTGCCACAGGGCAACGCCACAGAGCACAGCAAGCGCAAGCAATAGGCGCTGCGTATCGGGCAGCAGGTGCAAGAAGGCTGCGGCAAGCCCCGCAAGCCCCATCGCCCAGCGCAAGACCCAGCCCATGGGGCGCAACAAATACCCCGCATAGGATGCCGTGATCAGCGTCAGTGCCGAAACCTGAATGAGTGTGGCGGTCGCGATATCAAACAGACTGCCGCGCAGCATGATTCCTGGGTCATAGATAAAGGCAAAACCCACGGTAAAACCGGCAATGCCAAAGCGGGAGGCATGGATACTGGCAATGGTGGGGCTTGCCTTGGCGATGGCAGCGGCGGCGAAGGCCGCGGCGGCAACGGGTGGTGTCGCATCCGCAATCACCGCAAAATAAAACACAAACAGATGCGCCTGCAGCACATCAATGCCAAGCGGCCTGCCGAGTTCCAGAACCTGCGGCACGCCAATCGCCGCCGCGATGATGTAAGATGGTGTGGTGGGGATGCCGAGGCCCAATACCAAAACCGTGACACAAAGCAGCACCAGCAACAGCGCCAGATTGCCCGCCGAGAGATCCTTGATGATGCCGCCAAAGGCCACCACCATGCCGGTTGCCGTAAGTGCCGAGACCACCACGCCGGCGCCCGCGATGGAAACCGCGAGCGGCGCCATGGTGAAGCCAGCATCGGCGAAACTAGCCAGAATGCGCCGCCAGCCCATGCGCGTGCGTGCGCGCAGCAACGAAACACCAATCATCGCCAAGGTCGAACAGAAAGCGGCGTAATTGCCGCTCCAGCGTTCTGTCATCAGATAGACCAGCAAACCAATCGGCAGCACCAGATGCACATCGGCCAGCACTTCGCGCCAGGCTGGAACATCCTTTAGCGCCATGGGTTCAATGCCGAGCTTCTTTGCCTCAAAATGCACCGCCGCCAGGATCGCGAAGTAATACATCACTGCGCCAATCGCGGCCGCGATGATGATATCGCCATAGGGGATATTGGTGATCTCGGCCATCACAAAGGCGGCGGCGCCCATTACGGGCGGCATCAGCGCGCCCCCCACGGAAGCCGCACTTTCAATGCCGGCCGCAACCGCCGGGCGATAGCCAACGCGCATCATCAGCGGAATGGTCATGGCCCCCGTCGTGATCACGTTGGAGACCGAAGACCCGCTCATGGTGCCGAAAAGACCTGAGGTGACAACAGCAACCTTGGCCGGCCCACCGCTATAGCGCCCGGCAACCGCAGCGCCGAGGTTGGAAAACAACCGCCCCGTGCCACTGCCCTGCATGAAGGCGCCGAACAGGATGAAGACCGCAATGGTGGTCGCGACAATGCCTGTCAGCGGGCCGTAGACGCCGCCTGCGGTCGGCACCAGCCAGGCGGCTTCAATAATCTCATTCAATTTAAAATTGCGCGTGTTCAGCACGCCCGGCAGATGGTGGCCGATGAACATATAAAGCAGGCAGCCCGCCACCATCCAGGCAAGGCCCGGTTCCACCGCGCGGCGGATCGCTTCCAGCATTGTCACCATGCAGACAATGCCAAGCGTCAGCATAAGTGGGGTGAAGGGGTCCACATATTCCATGCGGTCATTCACCGCGCCCGCATTCACGAACACCCATAAATGCGGCGCGGCGGCGGCGATGGTCCAAAGCCAATCAAACAGGCTCGGTCGGTTTTGTGGCGAGTGTTTCTGAAACGCCGGATACATCAGAAAAAGCGGCGGCGTGAAGACCAGCAGATGTAGGCTCCGCATTTCGATCGGCTCCGGAAAGCCGAAGCCGCCGAAATAAAGATGCAGGGCCGCCCATCCCGCCATCCAAAGCGTGATGGCGCTTTTCAACCACCCATCAAGCGCGCGCATGGCGTGCCTACCTTATAGCCAGCGCGGTAGCTTCATCATGCAGGCGGATTGACGCCGGCTTCGCGGAAGGCGCGCACCGCGCCACCCGCCAGGGGCACGCCACGATATTGCACGGATTTCGCCGGGTCCCAGGCACCCATGCTGGCATGGATGGAAATCAGCCTTTGCCCGCGGTTGCGGATCAGGGTGCGGGTGATCCGGAAGGTCACATCATCCGGCACGCTTTCATGCACCAGGATCACGCTATCCATCATGGTCACCGGCACATCGCCGGTCATGAGCGCGGGATAGGTCGCGCCGGGCAGAATGCCCTGCGCATAGGCGTATTCCTTTTGCAAATGGTCGCGCACATCCTGCGGGAAGGCGACCATGGCGCCGCCGCGCCGGCCTTGGGCGATTTCGGTGAAAATCGCCGCCGGGCGCGCGAGTGCGGCATAAAGATAGTCCACCTGCCCATCATTATAGGCCGCCGCGATATCGGCGTAGGAGCCATTCAAATAGCGCCCGCCTTCGGCCCTGATCTTGTCCGGGCTAGTGCCGAGGAATTTCAGGATGCGCTGTAGCGTCATTTCATCCGTACTGCTGCGCTGCGGTGCGGCGATTTTGAGGCCGCGCTGCGTCAGGATGGCGCGCATATCCTCAGGCCCCGCGCCCTTATGGCGCAGGAAATGGTGTTCCGTTGGCGAATAGCCGGTGCCCAGGCAGCGCAGCTTGTCGTGCTTGGCGTTATAGGGCTCGATCCCCTGCACGGCGGAGGCCGCAAAGGCATCAATCCCCCAGCCGATCTGGGATTGGCCATTATTGATGCGCGTGGAATTGGCGAGGCCCCCGCCAGGCACGACGCGGATTTGCAGATCAGGGTTTTCCTCCCGGATCAGGGAAGAAAGCCCTGCCGCCATGGTATACCAGCCGCCGCCCACGGACCCTGCCACCCATTCCAGCGTGGTTTGCGCCGAGGCGGTGCGGATGAAGGGGGCGGCAAGCCCAGCGCCAAGCAGCAGGCGGCGTGAGGTTTGAAGGGTCATGATCATCTCTCCCTGTTCGATACCGGTTGGCCGGTTTCCAGCGGTCTAGGCGAAGGCTCGCATGCGGGCGCGGGGCTAGGCAAGCGCCGATTCTGGTTCGGCAAAGACGTCACTGTGAATCAATGCTTGCGATTCTCGCGCAAAGCGCCCAAAAGGCCCGCAAGGAAGAGGGGGTTGGCAGCGTCCCGCAATAAGGAGGCCTCCGGCCATGACAATATCAGCAGTTCTGCGGCAGAAGGGTAACGCCGCCATTTCCGTAACACCCGAAACCCCGGTGGTGGAAATCGCCCGCATCATGGCGGCGCGGCGCATTGGCGCCGTGCTGATCGTGAACGCGTCCGGCCAGGTTGCGGGCATTTTGAGTGAGCGGGATATCGTGAAATCGGTCGCGGATCGGCGCAATGGCATTCGCTGTCTGGCCGCTGAGGAAATCATGACCCGCGAGGTTATCATGATCGGCCCTGATACGCCGGTGGAAGCCGCGCTTGAAATCATGGACCAGGGCTATTTCCGTCATTTGCCGGTCTGCGACACGGATGGGTCCTTGCTTGGCATTGTGAGCATCCGCGACCTGGTGAAGTTCCGCTTCGCCAAGCAGGAACATGATGTGGAAGCGCTGAAGGCCTATGTGACGCGGAGCTTCATGCACTGAAGTAAGGCGACGCGAGGCCGGCTTGGTCCGCGTGCGAAACACGGTTAATTTGCAGTCAGGGCGTCCACACCCTCGTCCGTTGCGTCGCTCGTGACGTGCCATCAACCCGTGGCGCGCCAGGCTTCTGGGCTGTTCGCGGTGAGCGCTGCCGCATAGGCGGCGCGAGCCATTGCGCGATCCCGGTACGCGATAAGGATATCGGCCAGTTGTATATCGTGCGGCTTCGCCATGACAAAGCATGAGGTAAGCAGAATATCGGCGCCGGTGAAGGTGTCCCCGAGTAGCCAAGGGCGTCCATCGCTAAGCGCATCAGACACTTTCTGTATTTGCCTTTGAAAATAGGCCTTGGCCGACGCGACGGCCGCCGGGGCCTCCCCATAGATTTGCGCCAAGCCAACATGGCGGCGCAGTACATAAAGGCTGGTCGCGTCAAGCTCTGTCATCAGGAAGTAGCACCAGGCATCGTAGTGTGCGCGTTTGCCAGGATCCCCGGCTGCCATAGACATGGCAGGGGGACCATAAGCTGCATAAAGATAATTTACGATAGCCGCACTTTCGGTCAACACGAAGTCATTATCCTGCAGCACCGGCACCTTTTGCTGCGGATTTAGCTTGGCGAATGCTTCGTTTAAATCACCGCTCGCGCGCGGCTGGATTGGTTCGCAGCGGTAATCGAGGCCGAGTTCATGCAACGCCCAATGGACGCGCAGTGTCCGCGGCGTGGCGCAGCCCCAAAGGACAAGTTTGCCGGTTTTTTCCATGCGGAAGCCCTTGCTTTTGAAGCGGGAGATAAGCCAGCAAAAAGCTACTATTGTTGCGCTAGCATGGCAATGATGGCTAACACGCCTCCGCCGTAAAACGCCGCGTCGGCGCGGTGATTTCAGCCTGCGCCGACACCACCTGTAATTCCCGCGCACCGGCCGCGAGCGTTTGGCTCAGCAGGCCGAAAATGCTGGAAGCGGCGGCTTCGAGGGCTGGCGCCGCCGCGCCGCTTTTCAGGCGATGAAACAGGAAAAGCGCGGCAATCGCGTCACCCGCGCCATTCACCGATAGCGGCAGCATGGGCGTGCGCAGCCGCCAGAACCCGCCGCCCTCAGCCGCGAGCAATTCAATCTCATCAGCCCCGGTCGCCTCGGTGCGGAGCGAGGTCAGCAGCACAATCCTCGGCCCCTTGGCTTGCAGCGCGGTGATGGCGGCCTTGGCGGTATCCAGGCTGGTAATCGCCTGCCCGGTCAGCCATTCCAGTTCGAATTGATTGGGGGTTGCGATATCCGCCGCCGGCAGCGCCTGGTCGCGCAGAAATTCCGGAATGCCGGGGCGCACAAAAACGCCGGGCACAGTATCGCCAATCACCGGATCGCAGCACCAAAGCACCTTGGGATTGGCCGCCTTGACCTTGAGCGCCGCATCTCGCACCGCCGCCCCGATCTCGGCCGAGCCCAAATAGCCAGAAAGCACCGCGTCACAGCGGGGAAGCACGCCCCTTTCTTCAATCCCTGTGACGCATTCGCTAATCAGCTCGGCGCCAAAAACCTGGCCGCGCCAGGCGCCATAGCCGGTATGGTTGGAGAATTGCACCGTATGCACCCCCCAGACCTCCGCCCCCAGGCGCTGGAGGGGAAAGATGGCGCTGGCATTGCCGACATGGCCATAAGCGACCCAGGATTGGATGGAGAGGATATTGAGGCTCACGCGCGCCGGACCCTGCTAAGGTGTGGACGATCCCTGTCGCCCGTAGCGCGGCGCGGGTCAATCACCAGCTTGCATGGGTTGGGCTGATCCCCTATAGGCCCCTCTCCCTGGCAGCCGGTCGGCATCGGCGGCCCATTTTTTGTGAGCATGTGCCATGAAGTCCGACATCCATCCTGCTTATCATGAGATCAACATCATCATGACCGACGGGACCGAGTACAAAACCCGTTCCTGCTACGGCAAGCCGGGCGATACCATCCGCTTGGACATTGACCCGAAGTCTCACCCGGCCTGGACCGGCCAGCAACGCATCATCGATACGGGCGGCCAGATTGCAAAGTTCAACAAGCGCTTCGCCGGCATTGGCGCGCGCAAGTAGGGCTGATAGGCGCTGGGCCGTAAGCCTCGGCCCTTTTTCATAAGCTGGATTTTTTAGCCCGCAGCCCTTGATTGGCTGGCGGGCTATTTCCATTTCAGGTCTGCCAAGGGGCGCCATACGGGCCCCTGGCGCGAATCAAATCCGTTGTCGCCCAGATGGGGGCATATCGGGTGCAGTTCGCTGGCCTCAACGGACCTTGCTTTGCGAAGGAGTGTCCCTGCTATGAACGCTATTGATTTCTCCCCCCTGTTCCGCACCGCCATTGGCTTTGATCGCCTGGCGCGGCTGATGGATACGGCCCGGACTGGCGCCGATGCCGGGGGTTACCCGCCCTATAATATCGAAAAGACCAGCGATGACAGCTATGTGCTGACCATGGCGGTTGCCGGTTTTGCCGAGGCTGATCTGGACATCACCGCCCATCAGAACACGCTGACGGTGGTGGGCCGCGCCCAGGCCGCGCCGGACGAAACCCGCCGTTTCCTGCATCGTGGCATCGCCGGCCGCGGCTTTGAACGCCGCTTCGTGCTGGCGGATCATATCGTGGTCAGCGGTGCCAAGCTTGAAAACGGCTTGCTGCATATTGCGCTGCGCCATGAAGTGCCGGAAGCGCTGAAGCCGCGCCAGATCCCGGTGCAGGCCAGCCGCCCGGCGGCCCTGACGGAAGCGCCTGCCCAGGCGGCGTGAGGCCGGAGCATTTTCAAGCCAAGTGGAATCGCTTGGCGACTCGGAAAATGCAACCAACAAAGGGTTAGTGCGTGTCCGGTGAACGACTGTAAGCGGGACGCGCACTAATTCCCCCGCCCGGCAACGGGCGGCGCCTCAGCTCTTCCGAAAAAAAGCCTCCGCCGCCAAGCGCTGGGCATCCCGCGCGCCAATCGCTGCCTCGGCACGGCTAATCTCGGCCTGCAACGCCTCGATATACTCCCGCAATTGCGCCACATCCCAGCCGTCAAACACCATGGGCTGGAAGCGCGGCGCGCGCCGGGGGCG
Source organism: Roseomonas sp. (assembly GCA_020249505.1). GTDB lineage: Bacteria > Pseudomonadota > Alphaproteobacteria > Acetobacterales > Acetobacteraceae > Neoroseomonas. The sequence continues at coordinate 15,497 of JADCFN010000070.1, forward strand.
GTCTTCTTCCTCGATCGGGGCCATTTTTTTCTCCTTCCGGGCGCGGGCGGGTTTTGACCCTGGCCGCGCCTCTCTCTATAGGAACCGCAACAAGGCGGGGGTTGCTCTCGCCCGCCCGCCCCTTAAGGTTATGCCATGAACCAGCCCTTGATGCCCAAGGCCACCGCCGTGTGGCTGATTGACAAGACCGCGCTTACTTTTGACCAGATCGCCGAATTTGTCGGTATGCACCCGCTTGAAATCCAGGCCATTGCGGATGGAGAAGTGGCGCAGGGCATTATCGGCTATGACCCGATCACCAATGGTCAATTGACGCGCGAAGAAATCCAGCGCTGTGAAGCGGATAGTGATGCGCGGCTGCAAATGGTCCGGCAAGTCAGCCATTTGCCAAAATCCAAGGCGAAGGGCGGGCGCTATACGCCCGTTTCGAAGCGCAATGATCGCCCCGATGCGATTGCCTGGCTGCTCCGCAATTTCCCGCAGGTGCCGGAAGCAACCATTGTCAAGCTGCTTGGCACCACCAAGGAAACCATCGCCAAGGTGCGCGATAAAACGCATTGGAACAGCGCGAATATCAAGCCGCGTGATCCCGTTATTCTGGGCCTTTGCACGCAGGGCGAGCTTAATGCTGCCGTCGGCGCGCTCGCCGCTGTGGAAGCGCAGGCCGCAGAGGGCGCTGCGGGCTGAGGTTTAATGCGGCTGACTAACGCGCAGCCGCTCCATCTCCTCCTTCAGCCGCAGCTTTTCGCGCTTTAGTCGGGCAAGGGTTTCGGCGTCTGGCCTCGGTCGCTGGTCTTCCGCAAAAATCTGCGCCTCAAGCGCAGCGTGACGGTTATTGAGGGAAGCGATCCGGGCATCCAAACGCATACCGAGGCATCCTTTGCTGTGATGCCGCCCGGGCGGTTGGCCCTGTCCCGGGCAGCCAGGACATGCTACTCTAACCTGCCCTTAAAAAGCATCAAGAGATTTCACCCTGGCCCCGCGATGATCGCTGACCGAGAAGCCCTGCTCCGCCGCCTGCATGAACTCCGAACCGAGCATCGGGATTTGGATACCGTGATCGCGCGGCTTGATGCCGGGCCGGTGGATCAATTGCAGTTGCAGCGGCTGAAAAAGCGCAAGCTGAAGCTGAAGGACGAAATCTCCTGGCTCGATAGCCAGCTTTTGCCCGATATCATCGCCTGAAAGGGGCTGGATATGGCCGGAATACCTCTGGTTGGCGTGATCATGGGCAGCCGTTCGGATTGGGAAACGCTGCGCCACACCGCTGAAACCCTGGAAAAACTGGGCATTGCCCATGAAACCCGCGTGGTTTCCGCCCATCGCACGCCAGAACGCCTGTTTGACTACGCGAAGCAGGCGGCGGGGCGGGGGCTTAAGGTCATCATCGCGGGCGCCGGCGGGGCGGCGCATCTGCCCGGCATGGCCGCTTCCATGACGCATCTGCCCGTGCTTGGCGTGCCGGTGCAAAGCGCGGCTTTGGCCGGGGTGGATAGCCTGCTGTCCATTGTGCAAATGCCAGCCGGTGTGCCGGTGGGAACACTCGCCATCGGGCGCGCGGGGGCGGTGAATGCGGCGTTGCTCGCGGCTTCCATCCTGGCCCTGGAAGATGCCGCGCTGGCAGAGCGCCTAATCGCCTGGCGCGCGGCGCAGACCGAAAGCGTACCGGAGAGCCCGGTATGACCCCTCTGCCGCCCGGCGCCATGCTGGGCATTCTAGGCGGTGGGCAGCTTGGGCGCATGTCTGCCATGGCGGCGGCGCGGCTTGGCTATCGCTGCCATATCTATGCCCCTGGCGCGCATGAGCCCGGCATGCAGGTGGCCGCCGCGCGTACCGTTGCGGCTTATGAAGATCATGAGGCCTTGGCCTGCTTCGCCGACCAGGTGGATGTTGTCACCTTCGAATTCGAAAATGTTCCCGCCGAGACAGTGGAAATCCTCGCCCGGCGCGTGACCTGCCGGCCGGGGGAAAAGGCGCTCGGCATTTGTCAGGATCGCTTGCAGGAAAAGGCGTTTCTGGAAGGAATCGGCGTGCCCGTCGCCCCCTGGCGCGCGGTGCGTACGGAAGCCGAATTGGACGCGGCGGTGGCAGAGCTTGGCCTGCCTGCCGTGCTGAAAACCACCAGGCTTGGCTATGATGGCCGCGGCCAAGCGGTGCTGCGGCACCCGGATGATCTGGCTTCCGCCTGGGCAAGATTGGCGCCGCGCCCACTAATCCTGGAAGGCTTTGTGCCTTTCGGGCTGGAAGTTTCTGCCATCGCGGCACGCGGGGCGGATGGGGCGCTGGCCGTCTTTGCCGCGACCGAAAACGCGCATCGCCATCATATCCTCGACATCAGCTATGCGCCGGCGCGGGTGGCACCTGAAATTGCCGCGGCGGCGCGGGAACATGTTGCCGCGGTGGCGCGCGGGCTTGATCTGGTGGGGCTGGTGGCGCTGGAGATGTTCCTGCTGCCCGATGGTCGGCTGATCGGCAATGAAATCGCCCCCAGGCCGCATAATTCCGGGCATTGGACCATGGATGCCTGCACCGCTTCCCAATTCGAGCAGCATATTCGTGCCGTGGTCGGCCTGCCGCTCGGCGTGCCGGATAGGCATCATGATGCGGTGATGCGCAATCTGATCGGCCCGGAAGGCATGGCGGCTTGGCCAGGGCTACAGGGGCAGAAGGGGATTGCGCCGCATCTTTACGGCAAGGCGGAAGCCCGACCCGGGCGCAAAATGGGCCATGCCAACCGGCTTCTGCCGCTGGGCGCGCTGGCCGGGATGGATGATGCCGCCGCGCTTGGCCGTCTGGCGACCATTGCAGCGCAAAAATCATGAGCGCTGGGACGCTATGGTCTTCTTTTGTTGAGAAACTATCGGTAGGTTACGTTTCATGATCATCGCCCGCCCTGCTCTTGGCATACTGCCGGTTGCCGCCCTGACGCTTGCGCTTGGCGTCGCTGAACCGGCGCGCGCCCAGTTCATTGAAGGGCCTTATGTGGCCGGCGCGATCGGCATGAATTACCTGGATGACGCCAAGTTTCGCCTGGATAGCCGCCTGAACCAGGGCATGACAGCGCTTGGCCAGCCCAATGGTGGCCAGCTCGGCTTTGATTATGGCGGTGTCGGTCTGCTCAGCCTTGGCTGGGGCTTCAGCAATGGCATTCGGCTTGAAATTGAAGGCAGCTACCGGACCAATGAGGTTGATAGCGCCAATGGCGCCGCGGGCCTCGCCAGCCCCGGCGGACATGGCGGGCGGCAGGATAGCTATGGGCTCATGGGCAATGCGCTGGTGGATCTGGTGCGGATAGGCCCCTTCCTGCCCTATGTCGGCATTGGCGCCGGCTACCTTGTCACCAGCTTCAATGACCTGAATGGGCGGCCTGGCAATGGCAACCTGCGCCTGCGCGGTGATGATACCGGCGGTGCCTTCGCGGTGCAGGGTATAGCGGGGCTTGGCTTCGTGATTAATCAGGTGCCGGGCCTGACGCTGACGGCGGAGTATCGCTATCTGGAGAGCCTGGGGCCGAGCATCCCGGTCAGCTACGTAAATGCCTCGGGCGCCACCGTGCTCTCCGGCAAGGCGGATACGGAAAGCCGCAATCAGTCCTTCCTGCTTGGGTTGCGCTACGCCTTCAATGCGCCCGCTGCCGCACCCGCTGCCGTCGCCGCGCCTGTGACGGCGCGGAGCTTCCTGATTTTCTTTGACTGGAACCGCGCCGATCTGACCGCGCGTGCGCGTCAAATCATTGGTGAGGCCGCGGAAGCCGCCCGCGCCCAGCCGACCCGGCTTGAAGTGGCTGGCCATGCGGATCGCACCGGCACGCCACAGTATAATCAGGCTCTGTCGCGCCGCCGGGCGGAAACCGTGGCGGAAGAACTCGTCCGGCGCGGGATTGCGCGGCAGGACATCAGCATCACCGCCTTGGGTGAAACACAGCCGCTGGTCGCCACCGCCGATGGCGTGCGTGAACCGCAGAACCGACGCGTGGAAATTATCCTGAAATAATCGCCGATTTTGGTGCGGCGGTTCGCATCTGGCGCAGCAGCATCGCGCCCGCCACCGTAACCCCACCCAGCGTGCCAATCACCCCCGCCGCATTCAGCGAAAACGCCTGACCGAAGGCCGCCGGCAAGGGCCCGGCCAACGCATAACCCAAAGCGCCAAGCACAGCGCCCAAAACCGCACCGCCCAACACCTGTGCGCGATAGGAATCCGTCAGCAAGCGTATGGCCGCCGCCGGGCAGACCAGCATCGCCACCACAAGAATGCTGCCCACCGCTTCAAAAGCCGCTACCGCCGCAGCCGCCACCATCAAATTCAGCATCAATTCCAGCCGCCGCGCTGGCAGGCCAATGGCGGCGGCGTAATCGGGGTCGAAACAGAGCAAATGCAAAGGCCGCCAGAGCAGCGCGACCAGCCCAGCCAGCACCAGCGCAACCGCCGCCAACAGGAATATCTGACGCGGCAGGGAAGCAAGCGCGGTGGGATCAAGCAAGGAGGCAAAACCCTGCGCTTCCAGCCAAACCAGGCTCTCCAATTGGCCGAACAGCACGCAATCAAGATCAAGATCAACGCTGCGCGCGCCGGTGGCTTCAATCAGCATCAGGCCAAGCGCGAAAAAGCTGGTGAAGACCGCACCCGTGGCCGCGCCCGATTCCAGCCTGGCGACACGCCGCACCAGGCTGATCAGAAACACCGCCGCCAAGGCCGCCGCCAAAGCACCCAACAGCATGGGCAAGCCCGCCCGCGCGCCGGTGATTGCAAAGCCCGCAATAATGCCCGGCAGCACCGCATGGGATAGCGCATCGCCGAGCAAACTATCGCGCCGCAGCACCAGGAAAGACCCGAGCAAACCGCATAGGCCGCAAGCGAGAATCGCCGCCAGCAGCGCCGGCAGATCAAGCCTGAGAAAATCCTCAACCGTCATTGTTCAGTGCCCATCCGCTTCGCGCCCGCGCAGCGGACGAACACTGAAATTTTGTGTTATCGCATTTTCCGAGTCGCCAAGCGTATCCGCTTGGCTAGAAAATGCTGCCGGCCCCAAAGCATGGGGCGATGCGGGTAGCGATGAAGGCTCCGCCAATAACCGCGTCGCCATGTCCGCCGGCAGGCCATGCTCCACCAAATCCGCCAAGCGATCCGCGCCCGCGATATCCGTGGCGCCAAGGCCGAGCAGGTGAAGTTCCACCGCACGATGCGCGCGCACGGCGCACCGCGCGGCTGCGGCGCCGCGCGGAGTAAGGTGAATTTCGCGATCCGCCCGCGCCACCAGCCCGCGCAGCCCAAGCCATAAAGCCAGGCGCGACGCATAAGCTTCAGTCCAGCCGCGCGCGGCGGCCAAGGCGGCAATCGGTGTCCAACGATCGCCCGCCGTGCCGGGGCCGGCGCCGGCGGCTTCCTGCGCTTCCCAGGCCGCACGCAGGAAATGCGATTCGGTCGCGGCAATGCGCCGACGCGCGCGGCGCCAGGCTTCCGGCAGCAAGCCGCGCTCTGGCGCCAGCAGTAGCGCGAGCGTGAAGAATATCGCGCCGGCCAAAACCACTGCGGCGCCAGTGGGCCATTCCGGTTCAAAAGCAGACGCCGCCGCGCCCAAAGCCCCCGCCAAGGCGCCGAGCAGCGCCGAGACCAGCAGCAGGACCGGCAGGCGATGTGTGAGCAAGCGCGCCGTCGCCGCCGGCAGAATGAGCAAGGCCACCACCAGCACCAGCCCCACCGCCTGCAACCCTGCGACCGCGACAATCACAATCAGCCCAAGCAAGGCGAGATCGGTGCGCGCGACCGAAAGCCCCATGACGCGCGCATAGTCAGGGTCAAAACACGCAGCGCGCAGGCGCTGAAACAGCGCCAGACAGATCAGCACGCAGAAGGCGGCGATGCCGCCAGCCCAAAGCGCATCTTCCGCGCGCATCGCTGCCGCCTGACCCAGGATGAATTTGCCAAGCCCGGCTTGGGCTGCCTGCGGCATGGTCTGCACATAGGACAGCAGCGCAACGCCAAGCGCATAAAAACTTGAAAGCACAATCGCGATGGCAGCGTCTTCGCGAATGCGCCGCCCGCGCGTGAGCGCCTGCACCGCCAGCACCCCCAGCACGCCCGCGACCAGCGCGCCTGCCAGCAAGGGCGGCAAAGCGCGCGGATTGCCGCCAAAGGTGGCGACAATCATCGCGGCCAACACAACGCCGGGCAAAGCGGCATGGCCCACCGCATCGGCCATCAGCGCGCGTCCACGCAGCAACGCGAAAGCACCGACCGTGCCGCAGGCCAGCCCAAGCAAGGCGCAACCCGCCAGAACGACCAGCGTGTTATAGCCAAGCATCAGCGAAGCCCACCTTCCGCCACCGCCTGTTCCAGCACATTCAGCCGCCCGCCATAGGCGCGTGCAATTGCATCCGGCGTGAAGGCGGATTTCACGCTTCCAGCCGCAACTGCGCGGCCATTCAGCAGCAGCACCTGATCGAAATAGGCCGGCACGGTTGAAAGATCATGATGCACGGCAATCACGTTCCGGCCGGTTGCCACCACGCGGCGCAGTACGGCGATGATGGCCTGTTCCGTTGCCGCATCAACCGCGGCGAAGGGTTCATCCATCAAGTATAGGTCAGCATCCTGCGCCAGCGCGCGCGCCAGAAAAACGCGCTGCTGCTGCCCGCCTGACAGGCGCCCAATTTGCCGATCCGCGAGATCAGCGAGCCCCACCTGATCCAGCGCAGCGCGCGCCGCATCACGTTCCGCCTTCGGCACGCGCCCCCACCAGCGCATGCGCGGATAGCGCGACATGCACACGACATCGAGCGCGGTTGCCGGAAAATCCCAATCCACCGAAGCGCGTTGTGGCAGGTAGCCAACGCGGTTGCGCACCTCATTCAGGCTGCGGCCGAAGAAGCGCGCTTCACCGGCAATGCTCGGGAGCAGGCCGAGCGCGGCGCGGAGCAGCGTGGATTTCCCCGCGCCATTTGGCCCGACAATGGCGGTCAGCCCTGGCGCGGCCTGCCAGGTGATGTCCCACAGCACCGTCTTGTCGCCGTAAGCGACGGTCAGATGCGTAATCGCAAGCGGAGCGGGGGCTGAGATGCTCATGCTGTGGCAAGCCTGCCAAGCATGCCGCGTGCCGGCGCCTCCCCACCAAGCGCGCGGGCGATGGTGGTGAAGTTGTGATCCAACATGCCGTGATAGGTGCCCTCATAGGTGCCGGGCTTGCCCATCGAATCGGAAAACAGCGTGCCCCCCAAGGCCACGCGCTGCCCGCGCGCTCCGGCGCCTTCAATCAAAGCGCGCACCGCACGATCCGGGACTGAGGTTTCGGCGAATACCGCCGGGATGCGGCGTTCCACCAGGCCGCGTACGATTGCTTCAATGCGCGCGAGGTTCGCTTCCGATTCGGTGGAAAGCCCCTGGATACTATCCACTTCCAGCCCATACCGCGCCGAGAAATAGCCGAAAGCATCATGCGCGGTCACCAAAAGGCGCTGGCGCGGCGGAATGCTCGCCATCACCCGCGCGCCATAGTCGTGCAGGGCGGCCAAGCGGGCACGGAGCGCGGCGAGGTTCGCTTCGAAAACACCGGCCTGATCGGGGATCAGGCGGGCGAGCCCGGCGGCGATGCTGCCCGCGGCCTCGGCCCACAAGACCGGGTCCATCCAGACATGCGGGTCGGCGGCGTCCGGGTAGTCCGGATTGGCGCGCAGGCTGGCGCGGGGCAGGCTTTCCGCCACCATGACCACCGGCTTGCCATTGGCGGCGGCGCGGGCCAGCACATCGCCCATGCGGCCTTCCAGGCGGTGGCCATTGGCGAAAAGGATATCAGCGCCGAGCAGCCGTGCGGTATCGGCCCGGGTCGGGCGAAAAAGGTGCGGGTCCACCCCCTCATTGATCAGGGTTTCGGCGCGGATGGCGCCCCCGCCGATGTCGCGCACCAGATCGCCCACCATGGCAACGGTTGACAGCGCACGGGGCTGGGCGCGATTCTGCGCCAGCGCAGGAAAGGGTGTCAGCGCAAAAAGCCCAAGGCCAAGGGCCCGGCGTGTAATGGCTGAACAACTGTTCATTTCTGCATATATTCCTTTTATTTCATAGACTTATCTTGTGGACAAGCTTGGCCCTGCCAGCCGCGCCGTCAAGCCCCTGCGCGGTCATGCCTTGCGGAAACCGACCTGGCGACGCCATGTTCCTGCTGAAACAGCGGCGATGATCCCATGCGGGGGCGTTTTCGGATTGGTGATGATTTGGTGGTTGAATTGGCCGAAACTTTTCGGCTGATGAGTGACCCGACACGCCTTAAGATCATCCTGGCCTGCCGGGATGAACCGGCGGCGGTGAATGAAATGGCCGAAAAGCTGGGTATTTCTGCCTCGCTGGTTTCGCATCATTTGCGGCTTTTGCGCGCGGCGCGATTGTTACAGGCGGATCGCCGCGGGCGGCAGGTGTTTTATGTGGTGGGTGATGAGCATATCCGGTCCATGCTGGCCGATATGGTTGATCACATCAGTGAGGAAGAAGCGATCGAAGGTGATGCCTGAGGCGGTGCCGCGCGGATTATGCCGCTTTTCTGCATTCCCGCCCTTGTGCGGTGCAGGAGCGCCGATTATGGTCCGGCCTCAATCGGGACTCTGGGGCTTGGGCCTCTGGTGAATCGAAGGTTAATGTCTTGAAACGGCGTGTTTTTCACGACCGATAAGGGATGGGTTGATGAGGGTTTTCATGGCAAAGAGCCGCGCATTCGGCCTTGGTCGGCTTGTGGCCGGCATGGTGGCGTTGGCCGTGGGTTTGGTGCTGACGGTACCTGCCCTGGCGGAGAGTATGGTCGGTGCGCCGGCCCCTTGGGGCATGGGATTGCAGCCCTCAGGTGGGGTGATCAAGGAACGCATTTCGTCCTTTAACACCATGGTCTTTTGGATCATTACGGCGATCACGATTTTCGTGCTGATCCTGCTGGCTTATTGCGTGTGGCGCTTCCGCGAAGAACGTAACCCGGTCCCGTCCACGACAAGCCATCACACGGGCTTGGAAATCGCATGGACCGTGATCCCGGTGCTGATCCTGGTGATCATCGCCATCCCGTCCTTCCGCTTGCTGTATTTCCAGGACCGCGCGGTGGATGCGGATATGACGATCACCGTGCAGGGGCGTCAGTGGTATTGGAACTACACCTATTCGGATCACGGGAATTTCACCTTTGACAGTTACCCTGTTCAGGAAGCTGACCTGAAGCCCGGCCAAATCTTCAAACTGGATGTGGATAATCAATTGGTCATTCCGGTCGGCGCCAATATCCGCGTGCTGACGACGGGCCACGATGTGATTCATTCGTTCTTCGTGCCCGCGCTTGGCATCCAGAAATACACGATTCCTGGTCGCACGCTGGAAACCTGGATGCGTGCAGATCGCCCCGGCATTTTCTACGGCCAGTGCAATCAGATTTGCGGTACGAATCACTGGTTTATGCCGATTGCGGTGCGCGCCCTGCCGCGCGCCGAGTTCGATGCCTGGGTTGCCGATGCGCAAAAGCGCTTCGCCCAGGCGGATGGTAGCGCGCCGGTGATTGCCGCCGCGCCCGCTTCTCAGGATTCACTTCAGATCGCGGAGGCCCGCCGGTAAGGCGCGGCTCAGGGAAGAAAAACATGGCAACCGCTTCGCACGCCCACCACGACGATCATCACGATCACAAGCCGGGCTTTGTGTCCCGCTGGTTCTTTTCAACGAACCATAAGGATATCGGCACGCTCTACATCATCTTCTCGCTGGTTGCGGCGGTGGTGGGGATTGGCATTTCGCTGCTGATGCGCCTGGAACTCATGTATCCGGGCATGCAGATTTTCTCCGATGGCCAGATGTGGAATGCCTATATTTCCGCCCATGGCCTGATCATGGTGTTCTTCGTGGTCATGCCGGCGCTGATTGGTGGCTTCGGCAATTGGTTCGTGCCAATCATGATCGGGGCGCCGGATATGGCCTTCCCGCGCATGAACAATATCTCCTTCTGGTTGCTGGTACCGGCCTTCCTGTTGCTCGCGGCAAGCCTTTTCGTGGGTGAGGGTCCGGGCGCAGGCTGGACGATCTATCCGCCGCTGTCAGACAGCACCTTCCATTCTGGCCCTGCTATGGATCTGGCGCTGTTTTCCCTGCATTTGGCGGGCGCTTCGTCCATTATGGGTGCAGCCAACTTCATCACCACCATTTTCAACATGCGCGCGCCTGGCATGACGCTGCACAAGATGCCGCTATTCGTGTGGTCCATGCTGGTCACGGCCTTCCTGCTGCTGCTGGCGGTGCCGGTGCTGGCGGGTGCGATCACCATGCTGATCACGGACCGCAATTTCGGCACGGCCTTCTTCCGCCCTGAAGGCGGCGGTGACCCGGTGCTGTTCCAGCATCTGTTCTGGTTCTTCGGCCACCCGGAAGTCTACATCATGATCCTGCCGGGCTTTGGCATCATCAGCCATGTGATTTCCACCTTCAGCCGCAAGCCCGTGTTCGGTTACCTGGGCATGGCCTACGCGATGGTGGCGATTGGCTTTGTGGGCTTCCTGGTCTGGGCGCACCACATGTACACTTCGGGCATGGATGTGGACACGCGCGCCTACTTCATGGCGGCCACGATGGTGATCGCAGTGCCGACTGGCGTGAAAATCTTCTCCTGGATCGCGACCATGTGGGGCGGTTCGATGCGGCTTGATACGCCGATGCTATTCGCCATTGGCTTCATCTTCCTGTTCACTGTGGGTGGCGTGACTGGCGTTGTGCTGGCCAATGCGGGCATCGACCAGGTGCTACACAACACCTATTACGTGGTGGCGCACTTCCATTACGTGCTGTCGCTCGGTGCGGTGTTCTCGATCTATGCGGGCTTCTATTACTGGATTGGCAAGATGTGCGGCCGGCAATATCCGGAAACGCTGGGCAAGATCCATTTTTGGATGACCTTTGTCGGCGTGAACCTGACCTTCTTCCCGATGCATTTCTCGGGCAATCAGGGCATGCCGCGCCGCTATCCGGATTATCCGGAAGCCTTCTGGGGGTGGAACTACATCGCTTCGATTGGTTCGCTGATCTCGGTGGCGTCCTTCCTGTTCTTCTTCTACATCGTCTGGGTGACGCTGCGTTCGGGCGCCAAGGCTGCGGCCAATCCCTGGGGTGCAGGTGCGACGACCTTGGAATGGCAAGTTGCCTCGCCGCCGCCCTTCCACACTTTTGAGAAAATTCCTCGCATGCGCTAAGGCTGCGAGGCCTATGGGGTAACGATGAGCGATTCAGTCATCGAAAACGGCAAGGGGGGCACAGCCCCCCTTCCTGTTTCCTACAATATCTCGGAAGTGAGCGATTGGGTTGCGCTGCTGAAGCCGCGCGTCATGTCGCTTGTGGTGTTTAGCGCCGTCGCAGGGCTGCTAGTCGCGCCGGGGTATTTGAATCCCGTACTGGCGGTGATCGCCATTCTCTGCATCGCGGTGGCCGCCGGTGCCTCGGGTGCCATCAACATGTGGTATGATCGCGATATTGATGCGGTCATGCGTCGTACCGCGCGCCGGCCCATCCCCGCCGGGCGCATCGCGCCCGATGCTGCGCTTACATTTGGCATTCTGCTGGGCGTTGGGTCTGTTGTGGTGATGGCTTTCGCCACCAATTACCTGGCGGCCGGCGTGCTGGCCTTTTCCATCCTGTTTTATGTGGTGGTTTACACCATGTGGCTGAAGCGCCGCACGCCACAGAACATTGTCATTGGTGGTGCCGCCGGCGCCTTCCCGCCGCTGATTGGCTGGGCCGCAGTGACGGGTGACATCACCCTGGTGCCGATCATGCTTTTCGCCATCATCTTCATTTGGACGCCGCCGCATTTCTGGGCGCTATCGCTTTGGGCGCATGAGGATTACGCCAAGGCCGGCGTGCCGATGCTGCCGGTGACGGCTGGCGCGCGCGAAACCCGCAAGCAGATCCTGTATTATACGCTGGCGCTGGCGCCGCTTGGGATGGCGCCTTGGCTGATCGGCTTTTCTGGCCCGATCTATGGCGGGATTGCCGCGCTGCTAGGGTTGAATTTCATCCGTCACGCTGTCGCCGTATTGCGTGAGCCGCAGGATGAGACGGGCCGCAGCCTGGAAGGCGACAAGGCCGCGAAGAAATGCTTCCGCTTTTCGCTGACCTATCTTTTCGCGCTTTTCGCCGTGTTAGCCGCTGAAAAACTGATCCTGTCGCCATGACCCCGGAAGAACGTGCCATTTTCGAAAAACGTCGGCGCGGGCGCAATATTGCACTGATGCTGCTATTGGTCGGGCTTTCGGTGCTGTTCTATTTCATCGGCATCGCGCGCCTACTGCGGTCTTGAGCAGCGGCGCGGCGCTTCCCAGATGAAGGTCATGGATCAGGAAGCACAAAAGACAGTTCTCGCCCGGCGCAATCGCCGCACCGGCTTGGCTGCGGCAGGGGTTGTGACCTTCATGGTTGGGCTTTCTTTCGCAGCCGTGCCGCTTTACGATCTGTTCTGCCGTGTGACCGGCTTTGGTGGCACCACGCAGCGCAGCGCAGCAGCGCCCGGCGCGGCTGGTGATCGTCAGATCACCATCCGCTTCAACGCGACCACGCACCCCAATCTGCCCTGGCGCTTCATCCCAGAACAGCCAAGCGTGACGCTCCGCCTTGGTGAAGAAGGTCTCGCCTTCTATTCTGCGGCGAATCGCTCTGATGCGCCGGTCACGGGCGTTTCGACCTATAATGTCACGCCAGAGAAGGTCGGGCGCTATTTCCACAAAATCGCCTGCTTCTGCTTTGATGAACAAACGCTGGCGCCCGGTGAGCGTGTAGATATGCCGGTTACTTTCTGGGTGGACCCCAAAATCGCCGAAGATCCCAGCACGCGCGACATTACCACCATCACGCTTTCCTATAGCTTCTTCCGTACCATCGAAGATGCAAAAAAGGCCGGCGCATTGGCCAATGCGGGACCACATGTCGGGCGTGCCGGCACAAGGCAGAATTGATTGACGGGTAAACCCTGTTTTCATGCCTGATGGGCTTGATTTCGGGGGCAGTTTCAGGATTGATGCGGGCGCCCGGTTCGGGCACTAAGCCCGTACCAGAGGAAGGCACCAGGACTGAAAATGGCAAGCACATCTCACGCGCAGGCAACCACGGCGGAGGGCGAAGCGCCGCCGCTGCATAAGCACCCGTATCACTTGGTTGATCCGTCACCCTGGCCGCTGGTGGGGTCCTTTGCTGGTGGCGCACTGGTGCTGGGCATTATTCTTTGGGCGCATTACGGCAGTCGCTCTATCTTCTTTATCGGCCTGGCTGGCATTCTGGCCACCATGTTCTTCTGGTGGCGCGATGTGGTGAAGGAAAGCCGTACGCCTGGCCTGCATACGCCGATTGTGCGCATCGGGCTGCGTTATGGGATGACATTATTCATCGCGTCCGAAGTCATGTTCTTCGTGGCCTTCTTCTGGGCCTATTTCCATTTCGCGCTGTTCCCGGTGCATGTTTCGGGCGCTGAAGTGGCGATGTGGCCGCCCAAGGGCACGCTCACCTTCGATCCTTTCGATCTGCCCTTCCTGAACACCATGATCCTGCTGCTGTCGGGCTGTACTGTGACCTGGGCGCATCATGCCTTGCTGAACAATGATCAGAAGGGACTGATCCGGGGCCTGACGCTGACGGTTTTGCTTGGCGTGATCTTCACCGCCTTGCAGGTTTGGGAATACACCTTGGCACCTTTCCAGTTTTACAATGGTGGCATTTATTCCTCGACCTTCTTCCTCGCAACGGGCTTTCATGGCTTCCATGTGATCGTCGGCACGACCTTCCTGTTTGTCTGCCTGATACGCGCCATGAAAGGCCATTTCACGCCGGAGAAGCATTTCGGCTTTGAAGCGGCTGCCTGGTATTGGCATTTCGTGGATGTGGTCTGGCTGTTCCTGTTTGTTTGCATCTATTGGTGGGGAGCGGGCGAAATCGCGCATCACTGAAGTTTGGCAGGCACCGCCCGTGGAGACGCATGGCGGCGCCGGCCTGCTGAAATCAGCCCTTCTTGGCCGCTGCCCACAATGTGGGCGCGGCCATGTTTTTGCGGGGCTCTTGGATATCCGCCCGGCCTGCACCGAATGTGGTCTTGATTTTTCCGCCCATGATGCGGGGGATGGACCCGCCGTGGCAGGTATTTTCCTGATCGGCGCCATTGCGGTTGTGTTGGCGCTTTGGGTGGATCGGCGGTTTGAACCTAATCTTTGGGTGCATGCGCTGATCTGGCCCGCGGTGGTGCTGCCGCTATCTCTGATCGTGATGCGCTTCGCCAAGGCCATGTTGCTTGGCTTGCAATGGCGCCACCGCAGCACGACTTGAAATTGTGATGTCTTCTCGCCGGATGCTTTGGCCCGCTTTAGCGGGGCTGCCTGTTCTGATCATCCTGCTGGGGCTTGGCACTTGGCAGGCGCAGCGGTTGGTGTGGAAGACCGATTTGCTCGCGCGTATTGCCGCCGCCGAGGCCGCGCCGCCCGCGCCTTTCACCGACTCGCCGCTGCCCTACGCGAAGCTTGAGGCTGTGGGGCGTTTCGACCATGCTCGTGAAGCACTATTGGGTGTGGAAATTCGCGCGAATAGGATGGGCGCGCGGCTGATCGTCCCCTTCCTGCGCGATTCCGGGCCACCCCTATTAGTGGATCGCGGTTGGGTCCCCGTGGAGGGGCTGGCCGGTCTGCCGCGGCCCGAGGGGACACAAAGCATCACCGGCTATATCCGCTTCGGTGAGGCCGCTGGGCGCTTCGCCGCCCAGGATGATGTGGCGGGGCGGCGCTTTTATCACTTCGATCCTGCTGCCATTGGCGCGGCCTTGGGCCTGCCTGGCATTGCACCCTATGCAATGGTACTGCTCGGCCAGCCGGGAAGCCTGCCAGAGCCAGCACAGACCCTGCCGCGGCCGCGCAACAATCATCTTGGCTATGCCATCACCTGGTATGGGCTGGCGCTATCCCTGATTGGCGTTTTCGCGGCCTATGCCTGGCGTCAGCGGAAGGTCAAAAGGTAGGCGGAGTGACTGCGGCTTAGAAACGTGAAGCTTGCCCGTACTCCGCAGCGTGTGCCTTGGTTTGCTACTTCGACCCTTTCCAGGCCAGAGCGTCAGCAAGCCTCGCTCCCGGATCAACACCATTCCGCTTTGTGGCCGGCATCAGACTGGACATGGCGATGGCGCGCTCTTTGCCCCATACGCCTGGAAGTTCCGACAGATTATATAGAATTGCTGCCGGGAACACGCCATCAGCCCGCCGCCGCGGCTGGCATCCGACAAGTCGCTGGTGCGTTCAAGTAAAGGCGGCTTGCGTCTTGCTACCTTGCTTTTTCTCGTCGTCGTCAGAGCCTTGCACGTTTGAGCCTTATGTTACGGGGCCAAAAAATAGGCTGGCACGCGGTCTGGTCACCACGAAACTGTCTGAGACTGCCATAATCCGGGCCCAGTTTAGTCGAGGGATGCTGTCAGGCGAACTCCGCATCAGCGCCCGTGAAACCCGCCCGGCATCTCTACCGGGCGGATTGGTTCTGGAGTGGGCCTTACTGCCCCTGACGCACAAAGCGGAGCTGGATGTAGTTATCCGCCGTCTGCACTACATTCCAGCCCTGACGCACGGCCCAGACAATCTGCTGCTGATGCAGCGGAATATAGCCGACATCATTCTGAATGACCCGGCCCGCTTCCGTGATCAGCCCCTGGCGCGCAGTCTGGTTGGTTTCCACCGCAATCCGGCTGATCAGTTCATCCAGGCGCGGGTTGGAATAGCCGCCATTGTTGAAAATGCCACGCGTGCCATCACGCGTGCCGGCCAGGTTGAACAGCGCGTTATGGGCATCCGATGTCGCCGGCGTCCAACCCAGCAGATAGAAGCTGGTATTGTAGCCCGGTGCATTCACCTCGGCGAAGAAGCGCGCCCTGGTCTGCGCATTCAGTGTCACACGGATATTGATGCGCGCCAGCATGGCAACAACGGCGGTGCAGATCGCCTCATCATTCACATAGCGGTCATTCGGGCAATCCAGCGTCACGCCAAAGCCATTCGGATAGCCCGCTTCGGTCAGCAGGCGGCGTGCTTCGTTCAAGTCAACGCGCGGGCGCTGATCATCTTCCTCACGGAAGCCATTCACGCCCGGGCCATAGATCAGATTGGTCGGGCGGGATTGGCCGCGCATCACGCTGCGCTGGATGGCGGTGGTGTCTATCGCCAATTGCATGGCGCGGCGCACGCGCACATCCTGGAAGGGATTCCTGCCCTGCACATCGGATTTCAGAAGCTGCGGGCGCATCTGATCCAGCCTAAGATAGATGGTCCGCAATTCCGGCCCCTGGATGATCCGCACACCTGGCGCCCGCGAAATCCGGTCCACATCCTGCGGCGGCACGGTATAGACAAAATCCATCTCACCCGAGAGCAGTGCCGCCACACGCGTTGCGTCATTGGAAATGATGTTCAATTCGGCGCGCGTCAGATTATGAACCGGCTTGTCCCACCAATTGGGATTGGGCGCGACCACCGTGCGCCGGTCCGGTTCACGCGACACCAGGATAAAGGGGCCGGTGCCCATGGCATTGCGTGTGGCAAAGTTTTCCTGCCGCGTTGTCAAATCCGCAGGACGTGTGGCGTTGTTCCTCTCCGCCCAGGCGCGGCTGAACATGCCCCAATTGGTGATTTCCTGCAGCAGGATCGGATTAGGCACATGGGTTTCGAAATCCACCGTGTGATTATCAATCTTGCGCACTTCCTTCACGGAAGCGAGCACACCTTGCACATTCGAACCAGGTGAGCGCGCGCGCTGCACGCTGAAGACAACATCATCAGCGGTGAAAGGCGTGCCATCCGAGAACTTCACGCCGCGGCGCAGATGAAAGCGCCAAACATTCGGCTGCGGCTGTTCCCAGCGTTCGGCAAGCGCGGCTTCCACCTTGCCTTCATGATCACGCCGCACCAGCGGCTCATAGAAATTGGACCCGAAGGCGAGCAGGAAGGTTTCCTGCCGGGTATAGGGATCCATGGAATTTACATCGCCATCATTGGCCCAGCGGAAGTTATTGGCCTGGGCAGACAAGGCGGAACCGGCCAGCAAAGCGGCGGCAAGGATCAGGCGGCGCAGCATGAAGCTTCTCCCATCAATAGAATGTTCGGGAGATTACTATTTTTGCAGCGGCAGAAAAAGAGGATTCACGCGGGCATGAAAAAGGCCCCGCTTCCATGGGAAGGGGGCCTAGGCGATTTAGTCTGGCTTTCAGGCGACGCGGAGCGCCCGGGGCAGATCAGCCACGCTGCGATCAATCAAGGCGCCATCCGCGGCGGCATCCATGGTTTCCGCCAATACCGCCCGTGTGGCGGCGGCGGCGATATCGGCCGCGGTATTGCGCACTTCGGCAATCGCGCTTGCTTCTGCCGCAGCGATACGCTGCATGGCAAGCTGCTTGCGCCGTTCGGCAGAAGCCTCCGCCTCTGCCGCCGCAGCGGACGCGATGCTCGCCGCTTGTGTCTTGGCGCGTGCGAGCAATTCAGCCGCTTCCTTCACGGCTTCTGCCCGGGTGGCTTCGGCTTCTTTCAGCTTCGCTTCGGCTTCAAGGCGGAGCTTATTTGCCTCATCAATCCGCTTGCGAATGCCATCCGCACGGGAATCGAGCGCGCCAGTTCCCGCCTTCCAAAGCTTGCTGCCAAGCAGGACAAAGAAAAGCACAAAGGAAACTGCCACCCAGAATTTGGGATCGGCCAAGAAAGATGAATGGCTTTCCATTAGGCAATCCCCCTGGCAGCGGCTTCGCTGCGAACCGCCGCTTGCACCTGGCCGGCATCAGCAGAGGCACCAAGCTTCGTCAGCAGCGCGCCCACCGTATCCGATGCCACTTGCTGAACCGCACCAAGAGCCGCCTTGCGGCTTTGATCGATGCGCGCTTCCGCATCGGCAACCTGCTTGGCAAGCGCGGCATTCAGCGCTGCCAATTTAGCATCCATTTCCTGCTGGGCCGCTTGCATGGCGGCAGTCACGGCACCTTGTGCTTCGGAACGGGCGGCCTGGGTCGCTTCTCGCTGCGCGGCGATGGCGGCATCGGCTGACTGCATTGCAGCGCGCGCGGCTTCCAAATCAGCTTCAATGCGCTGGCGGCGATTGTCAATCACCGCCCCAAGACGAGGCAGCGCAACATAAGCAAGCAGCAGGAACAAGGCGAAGAAGATAATGACCTGCCAGACAATCTGGCCGATCAGCAGCGGGCCTTGCACCGGGTGGCCAAAGGCAAGCTGCGGCATACCTTCCACCGGTGGGCCACCGGCGGAACTCGCTGCCCAAGCTAATGCTGGCATCAAGGTGCTCAGCATCGTCGCAAGCATTATACGGCGCATAGGCTAACCCTCTTCGCGGCCTAGATAGCAGTCAGGTGGGGGAGAAGCTTCAACAAGCCCCACCCCGGACCAACCTGCCCCGCCCCAAAGGTGCGGGGCCGCAGCCATCAAGCGAAGAGAATCAGGAAGGCGATGAGCAGCGCGAAAAGCGCCACAGCTTCCGTCAGCGCGAAGCCCAGAATCCCGATCGGGAACACGGCATCACGGGCGGACGGGTTGCGGGCAACGCTGGTGATCAGCGCGGAGAAGATATTGCCAATCCCGAGACCCACGCCGAACAGCGCAATAACGGCGATACCGGCACCAAGGGCCTTCGCAGCAGCAACTTCCATGACACATTCCTTCCGTTTGACTTCAACAGATTTCCGAAAAACACCCAGCGTTCGTCAGTGCAGATGCACCGCGTCGTGGAGATAGATGCTCGTCAAGATGGCGAACACATAGGCCTGGAGGAAAGCCACCAGGAACTCAAACCCTACAAGAGCGATGTTCACACTAAGGGGTAACACCGCCACGAAGGGGCCAACCGCGCCAAGGCTACCTAGCAGGACCACGAAGGTGGCAAACACCTTCAGCATCACGTGCCCCGCCACCATATTCGCGAACAGGCGGACGGAAAGGCTGACAACGCGGGAGAAATAGGAAATCACTTCAACCGGGATGATGATCGGCGCCAACCAGATAGGCGCGCCTTCCGGGAAGAAGTAACTGAAAAAATGCATGCCGTGGCGCATCAGCGCAATCACTGTCACGGTCACAAAGACAATCACCGCCAGCGTCAGCGTGACCGCAATGTGAGACGTGAAGGTGAAGGAATAAGGCAGCATGCCAAGCAGGTTGCCAAACAGCACGAACATGAAAATGGCGAATACGAAGGGGAAATACTTTTTCCCTTCACTGCCGATCTGTTCAGTCACCATGCCTTGGATGAATTCGTAACTGGCTTCGCCGAGCGATTGCAGCCGCCCCGGGATCATCGCGCCGCGCGCAGCGGCCGCCATAACGAACAGCGTGATCAGGCCAAGGGCCAATAGCATGAATGCATTGGACTGGCTGAAGCCGACGGACTGCCCGAAGAAGCCCAAAAAGGGCGTCAATTCGAACTGACTCAGCGCGTCAATCGTCTTGCCTTCCTTTGCCACCGGCAAACCCCTCGTCTCTCAGATCATGTCACGCGCTAACGGCGACGCGGGTTGAAAAGGCGATAAACATTCAACACCCCGGCGACGCTGCCCATGACGAAAAACACCAGGAAGAGCCAAGGCCAAGTGCCGAGCCAGCGATCGAGTACCCACCCGATGCCAATCCCAACCACAAGGGCCGAGACAACCTCAACCCCTGCGCGCAGCCCGATTCCCCATGGCCCTGTCGGCAAGCCTTTCTGGCCGTTCGGGCCAATTTCAAGCCCTTCGCGAGCCCGTGCTTGCCTTAACCGTTCATGAAGGTCCGGCTGATTAGTCACCTTTTGCTCCCCAGGCGTACCGCGCCAGAAGGCGACGGGGCTTTACGGGGGGGGGCTGCCACTGTCAAGCATGTGCGGCGCAGCAAAAGCCCATTTTCGTGGCCTGTTACAAGCATTATTCGCCCCCCTGGGCGCCCTTTAGCGCGGTGGCGCGGGTGGCCGCGGCGAAGCGGTGGCCGGGCGTGATGCGGGGCGTGATGCCGTGCTCGGCCTTTGTGGTGGCGGGGGCGGCGGCGGGCGGCGGATGGCGAAGCGCTGCTTGGCTGGTGGCAGCGCGTTCCATTGGCGTAGGACTGCCTCCTCGCTGGAGGTGTCATAGCCAAGCCGTCGCATTGCGTCCCGGGCGCGGCGCTTTTGGTCTTCACTCAGCCTATCCCAGGCGATGGGGCCGGGGGCGAAAACCTGCTCTGGCTCCTCCGCCGGGGGCGCGGCGGTCACGGGCGGGGGTTGGTTCGGCTGGGCACAGGCAACCGGCAGCAGGGCCAGCAGGAAAAAGCGGCGTTTCATGGTTGAAGCTCCACCATCACGGGCACATGGTCAGAGGCTTGCGGCCAATCCCGCGCGTCCTTCAGCACCAGATGGCGCTTGAGGCCCCCCGCCAAATCATCACTGACCCAAACATGATCGAGCCGTCGGCCACGATCCGCCGAGCGCCAATCCCGCGCGCGATAGGACCACCACGTGTAGAGCTTCTGATCTGCAGGCACGAAATGGCGCAAAGCATCATGCCAGCCCGCCGCCTTCTGCCAGCCCAAAAGCCCTTCAACCTCAATGGGTGTGTGGGACACCACATCCAATAACTGCTTATGGGACCAGACATCATGCTCAAGCGGGGCGATGTTCAAATCGCCCACCAGCACGGCGCGCCGGGCGCCTCGGCCCGCGAACCAGCGCGTGGCTTCGGCAACGAAATCAAGCTTGTGACCGAATTTCGGGTTGGCGGCGCGGTCCGGAATGTCGCCGCCTGCGGGGACATAGAAGTTGTGCAGTTCAACCGGGCCGCCAGGTGCATCCAGCATCACGCCCAGATGCCGGCAATCACCCTTGGCGCACCAATCGGGATCATCCTCGCGCAGCGTGATTGGCAGGCGTGATAACACCGCGACACCATTATAGCCCTTCATGCCGCGCACCAGCCGATGCGTGAAGCCAAGTGCGGCGATTCCTTCATGCGGAAACGCCTCATCCGGGCATTTGGTTTCCTGCAGGCAGATCACATCCGGCGCCAGATCAGCGACCAGGTTTTGCAGCAGGGGCAAGCGCAATCTCACGCTATTGATATTCCAGGTCGCGATACGAAGAGCCTGCCGCGATGCGCCGCGTTTCGCCATGGGTTTTCCTGTCGTCACTGCTGGGAAAGGGTTTCAAACACGTCGCCCGCGGGCGCCGCACCTTGCATATGGCGCCGATGCCAGAGCGCATAGAACAGCAAATGCCAGGCAGCGAAGCCCTCCCGCTTGCTGCCGGCCGCGCGAAACAGCGGCAGGATGCGATCCGGCTTGGCAATCTCCGCAACGCCCGGCTGGCGCGCCACCAAAGGCGCCAGCTTGTCCGCGACATCGGCGATCCAGGCGCCAACCGGCACGGTGAAACCCTGCTTGGCGCGGAAGGGCTCGCTGGCCGGGAAATTCTTCACGAGCCATTGGCGGAGCAGATATTTGCCGCGCCCATCACGAATCTTAAGCTTATCCGGCAGGCGAAACGCAGCGGCGGCGATGCCAGGATCTAGGAAAGGTGTGCGGCCTTCCACGCCATGCGCCATCAGGCAGCGATCAAGCTTGATCAGCAGATCATGCGCCAACCAATCGGCGCAGTCAGTTGCTTGCGCCACTTGCAGGCGGGACCGCCCGGGCAGCGCGGCGGCGGCTTCGGCGGCGGCAATGCCATCGCGCCAGCCGGTGAGGGATTCGCGCAGCACATCCAGCCGATCAAAAGTGCCATGGCCGCGCATGGTTTTGCCGCCCAGCCACCAGGGGCGCATCGCGGCGCGGTAGCGGCCATAGCCGCCGAACAGCTCATCGCCACCTTCGCCAGAAAGCACCACCTTCACTTCCTGCCGCGCGGCGCGGGCGAGGAACCAGGTGGGGATGATGGCGTAATCAGCAGCCGGATCATCCATACACGCGATGATTTCCGGCAAATGCCGCCAGACCATGTCGCGGTTGATGTCCACGCGCACATGCCGCGCACCGGCGGCACGCGCAGCAGTGGCGGCGGCTTCGCGTTCATCTGCGGCAACAGCTACATCAAAGCCTGCCGTGAAGGCCAACACCGGTGCCGTGTTGATGCGCGCCATGGCGGCCAATACGGCGGCGGAATCCGTCCCGCCCGATAGGAATATGCCATAAGGCACGTCGCTTCGCTGATGCAGATCAACGCTTTCCATCAGCGCGGCATCCAGCCGCGCGAGTGCCGCTTCTTCCGAGATGGCTTCCGGCCCTTCCACCGGCAAGGCAGCGCGGCGCGCGCGGGCGATGATGCGGCCATCGGCGATGGTGATGGTCTCACCGGGCAGGACGCGGCTGATGCCTTGGAAGATCGTCTCTGGCCCGCTGGTGAATTGCAGTTGCAGCAATTCATGCAAGGCAGGGCGATGCAGTTGCGGCGTGACCAGACCAGCGGCGACCAGCGCCTGCGGTTCGGAGGCAAAGGCGATGCCATCGGCGGTCTCGGCGATGTAAAGTGGCTTGATGCCGAAAGGGTCGCGTGCCAGCAACACCTGCCGCGTGGCGCGGTCATGGATCGCAATGGCATACATGCCGCGCAGAAGCTCAGCGAAGCCCGCGCCATCGCGGCGATACAAATGCAAGGGCGGTTCGCAATCCGAAGCGGTGGCGGCAGGCAGCGCATGATCCGCGCGCAATTCGCGGTAATTATAGATCTCGCCATTCGCGACCAAGGCGGCAGCGCCGGCGAAGAACGGTTGATCGCCTGTTGCAAGATCAATGATTGCAAGGCGGGCTTGGGCGAGAGCGACATTGCCCGAAAGATGATGCCCCGCGCCATCCGGCCCGCGATGCGCCAGCGCGCGCGTGAGCGCTTCCAGCACCGTGGCAGAAGGTGACGCGCCCGCGCGGAGCGCCAGCCCTGCTATGCCGCACATCGCGCTACGCCCTTCCCGCGGGCTTGAGGTCCGCCAGCAAGCGGCGCCAATGCCCTATCACCGGCGCTTCGGCAAAGGCTGCGGCGAAATGCGCGCGGCCCGCTGCGGCGATGGCAGCGGCGCGTTCGGGGTTATCAGCCAGTTCCGCGATGGCCGCGGCAAGCGCCGCCGCATCTTCGCGCGGTACCAGCACACCATCCGTGCCATTGGTGATCAATTCGCTCGGGCCTTGCGCGGCGGCCGCAATCACCGGCTTCGCGGCAGACCAGGCTTCCAGCACAATATTGCCCAGAGGTTCCTGGCGCGATGAACAAACAAAAATATCCGCCGCCGCCAGAAGCGCACCAATATCGCGCCGCCAGCCAAGAAAACTCACGCGGTCCGTGATGCCCAGTTCTGCGGCCAGGGCGCGCAAGGCCGCTTCTTTCGGCCCTGCGCCGGCCAGATATAAATGCCCGCGCGGCAGCAGCACGAGTGCGCGCAGCAGCACATCAAAGCCCTTATTGGGGTGCAGGCGCCCCATGGCCAAAAGCCGAGGTCTGGCACTGGCAGCAGGCAGATCAGCGGGTGCGCTGCCCGCGAAATCCTCAACGAAATTCGGCAGATAATGCACGCGCGCCGGTGGCCAGGGCGCGGCGGTGATGGCGCGCACCAGATCATGCGTATTCGCCACCAGATGATCGCAATGGCGGAAATACTTCACGTCATAATAGCCGCCGAAACGCCCGAGCAAGACCCAAGGCCCTTGCGGGGTGAAGCGCGCGGCGCGCTGCATCCAGGCCATGACCAGATCGGGTTTGAAATCCTGCAAGGCGCGACGCACCCGCGGCTTGGTCAGCACATCAAGCGCGCCACCAAAGGCCAATTCCACCGGCTGCAAACCCGCTTCGCGCAACCGCGCAGCACGCCCCGCATCACGCCGAATGATGGGCAGTACGATATCCCCCGCGTGGTGCAGCGCAATCGTGGCGCGCTCAAAAAAAGCCTCTGCCCCGCCGATGGGTGCGCCGGCCATCACCTGCGCGATCCTCATGGCTTGCGCCCGCCATGGCGTTCCGGTTCTAACCGCGCCTTCAGATAAGACAGCAAGGGAAAGGCACCGGTGCAAAACGCCAGCAGCACACCCCAAGCACCTTCGCGATAGCCCTTGCGCGAGACATAGGATTTAAAGGCGCGGCTGACAAAGCGGCGCAGGTTGGCGCGCAGCGTGCCGATATCGCCGGACGCGATCAGATCGGCCGCCTTGGCCGAGGAATAGTTATCCAACCGCCGCAGCATGTCCGAAATATCGCGATCCACCAGATGCACCAGCGCGCCCGTTTTGATCGGCGGGCCTTGCTCGCCCACCCAATCCAGCCCCGGATGCACACGCTGCGCGCGCCAGCGTTTCGCACCGCGCTGAAACAGTCGCGGGACTGAGGTGGTGCCGAAACTCCCCGCCCAACCATGCCGCAGCAGCCTCTCGCCCACGTAATTATCCACGGGCACTTGATGCCAGGCGAAGCTGCTCGTTCCGATCACGCGGCGGATTTCTGTGGCCAGCGCGCCATCCACGCGTTCATCCGCATCCAATTCCAGAATCCAATCGCCCGAACAGGCGGCGATGCCGGCATTGCGCCGATCACCTTCCAATTCCCAAGCGCCTTCCAGCACCTTGGCACCCGCTGCGCGGGCAAGTGCGGCGCTGGTATCCGTGGTGCGGTCCAGCACCACCACAACCTCATCAGCGAAAGCGGCCGAGGCGAGGCAATCGGGCAGTCGCGCTTCCTCATTCCGCGCGACGATCAGGATGGAGAGTTTTGGGGTCACGCCGGCACCTGCGCGGCTTGGCCGATCAGTGCCTCGGCGGCTTCCAAAACGCGCGCAACGGGTAGATCTTCCATGGCGCCCTGACCGGGAGGGCCATCCGCCAATACGGCCTGCGCCTTGGGGCCGGCCGGGCCGTATTCATCCGAAGGGGTCGGGCCAAACAGGCCGAGTGTGGGCGCGCCGGCAGCGGCGGCCAGATGCATCAGGCCGGAATCATTGCCGATGAACATCGCCGCGCGCGCGAGCACCGCTGCCACTTCAGGCAGGTCAAGCTTGCCCACCAGATCAAGCGCCTGGGGCAAGGCGGTCAGAACGGGGGTCGCCATGCTGCGTTCCTGATCCCCCGGCCCGCCCAGAATGGCAATCCCAGCACCCGGCAGCGCCCCTTCAGGCGCAGTCAACTGCAAGGCGAGTTCGGCAAAACGCTCCGCAGGCCAGACCTTGCGATGCCAATTCGCGGTTGGCCCCAGCACCAGCCAAGGCTGTCCTTCCGGCAGTAGCGCGGCAGCGCGGGCGTTATCTTCCGGCGCGGTCCAGATCACCGGCAGCGGCGGGGGGGTCACGCCCAAAAGTGCGGCCAGATGCGTCAGCCGATGGCCGGGCCGCCGCCCGCCCTGGATCACCCGGCGTTCCCGCGCCCAGAGCAGCCAGACGATGGCCGAGGCGCGCAAATCCACCACCAAATCCCAGCGCGTGAAGGCCACGGCACCCCAAATCTCCAGCCAATGCAGCGAATAGCGGCGCTTTTCCACGGCAATCAGGCGCTCAAGCTGCGGCATGCGCCGAAACACGCCCTCCGCCACCCGCCCGCAGACAATGGTGAAGCGCGCCTCCGGATGCGCCCGCATCAGGTGATCGAGCAGGCCCGTGGACAACACCGCGTCGCCAATGCGGGTGGAGGAGATGAAAAGAATGCGCACCCGGCGCCCTTACCACTTCCCGCGCCGGAGGGGGAGGTTGCAGCCGCGCCCCCGCCGACACAGGTTTAGGGCATGAAAATCGCGCTACTGCCGGACCGTGCCGTTTTGGAAATCTCGGGGGAGGACCGCATCGCCTTCCTGCAGGGGTTGGTTTCCAATGATGTGACCAAGGCGCGGGCCGATCAGACGCTATGGGCCGCGCTGCTGACGCCGCAGGGCAAGTGGCTTGCGGATTTCTTTGTCATCGTAACGCCTGAGGCGCTGCTTTTGGATGTGGAGGCGGCACAGCTTGCCATGCTTATCCAGCGCCTGAGCCGCTTCAAGCTGCGCGCCAAGGTGGCTTTGCGTGATGCCTCGGCCGATTGGCGGGTGCACGCCGCCTGGGGGGAAGGCGCCCCGCCTGAAGGCTTGGCCGCACGTGATCCCCGCCTACCGGAAGCAGGATGGCGGGTGCTGGCGGGCACTGGCCTGCCCTCCAATGCCAGTCAGGCGGAGTATGCCGCGCATCGCCTTGCCCTTGGCCTGCCCGATGGGTCCAAGGATATGGAAGCCGAAAAATCCGTGCTGCTGGAAGGCGGATTTGATGAGCTGCACGGCATTTCCTGGACCAAGGGCTGCTATATGGGCCAGGAATTGACCGCGCGGACGCGCTATCGCGGCCTGCTGAAGCGCCGGCTGGTGCCGGTCGCGATTGATGGACCCGCGCCTGAGCGCGGCACCCCCATTCTGACGGCGGATGGCACTGAGGCAGGGGAGATGCGCTCCAGCCAGGGTGCGCAAGGTTTGGCGCTCTTGCGGCTGGAATGGCTCGATAAGGGGGCGCTGATGGCGGGCAGTGCGCGCCTGACCCCGCATCCGCCCCCCTGGATGAAGCTGCCGGAGGAAAAAGCATGACCAGCACAGATCATGGCCCCGGTGTGCGCCTGCCGCCCCCTGTGCTGGTGGGGGGTGTGCTGGCGGTAGCCTGGTTTGCGCATCTTTTCTTTCCGGTCATGCTCGGCCCGCCCTTGCCGAATTACGGCATGCTGGTGCTGTTTCTGGGGATTGGCCTGATCGGCTGGTCGCTCTTGACCCTGGTGCAGGCGGGCAATGACCCAAGGCCGGATCGGCCCGACGCCGCCCTGGTGACGGCGGGGCCTTTCCGCTTCAGCCGCAACCCGATCTACCTTGGCTTTCTGGTGGTGGTGCTGGGCTTTGCCCTGCGCTGGGGTGATCTTTGGGGCTGGCTTGCCTTGCTCGCCTGCCATTTGGCGCTGGATCGGCTGGTGGTGGTGAAGGAGGAAAGCTACCTCAGCACGCGTTTTGGCGCGGCTTATGAGGCTTATCGCGGGCGCGTCAGGCGCTGGGTTTAACCCCGGCTGGCCAAGCCGCGCGCCAGCCGATCGAATTCCACAACGGTCAGGGTTTCCCCCCGCCGATCCCCGGCGATGCCCGCTTGTTCCAAGAGCGCTTCGGCACCACCAAGCGCCTTCAAGGCGCCACGCAGCATTTTGCGCCTTT
Organism: Roseomonas sp.; assembly: GCA_020249505.1. GTDB lineage: Bacteria > Pseudomonadota > Alphaproteobacteria > Acetobacterales > Acetobacteraceae > Neoroseomonas. The sequence goes on from JADCFN010000070.1 coordinate 42,623, forward strand.
GCCCAAAGGCTGCGGCCGTGAGTTTTTCCATGGCAGCGAATAACTCGGGCGGCGGGTCTTCCGCATGGGGCACAAAACCCACCACCGCAGACCAGACCTTGGGCGGCGGGCTGAAGGCACCGGGCGGCAGGCGCAGCAGCAAATCGCAGCGGCAGCGCCATTGGGCGAGTACAGCCAGCCGCCCATAAGCGGAAGTGGCGGGGGCCGCCGTGATGCGTTCCGCCACTTCAAGCTGGAACATCAGCGTCATGCCCTCCAGCGCCGCAGCACTGCGCAACCAGCGCACCAGAAGTGGGCTCGCGACATTATAGGGCAAGTTGGCGATGATGCGCCGCGGCGCGGGCAAAGCCTCGGCCGGGTCAACGCCCAGCGCATCGGCTTCCCGCACGCGAAGCCGCGAGGGATAGGCCGCGACCAATTCCTGCAGTGCGACCACGGCGCGCGCATCCAATTCCACCGCCAGGACTGATGCGGCGGCAGTATCAAGCAAAGCGCGCGTCAGCCCGCCTGGCCCTGGCCCCACTTCCAGCACATGCCGGCCCGCAAGATCGCCCGCCAAGGCAGCAATGCGCGCGCAAATCACGGGATCAAGCAGGAAATGCTGACCAAGGGCCTTGCGCGCATTGAGCCCATGCCGCGCGATGGTATCGCCAAGGCTTGGCAATACTGGCTTGGTCACGCCTTTAGCCCGGACGCGCAGCGCTATTGGTACGAATTTCGATTTGGGCGCGGCGGCGCAAATCGCGCTGCAATTGGCGGGAGAGCAATTCAATCCGATCGCGCAGTAGTATATCCCGCGCCTGTTGCGGATTGGCTTCCGCCAGATTGCGGGTTTCGCGCGAGCACACCATAAAAATCAGGGCGCCATCCACTGAAATGATCGGCTGTGTCGCGCGCCCAATAGGCAGGTTGCCGAGCAGATCGCGCAATTCGGGCGGGTTGATATTGTCTAGCCGCACTGGGCCAGGATCAGACGGGCGCGGGCTACCGCGCGCGGCGGCATCCATCGCGTCACAACTGCGGGCCTGTTCGGAAAGCGCCTGGGCGCGTTGCAATTGCGCCAATTGCTGCGCTGTTGGCGCTTGCGGATTCACCTGGCCTTCAAAGGGCAGAAACACCTGGCGCATGGTCATCATGGTTGCCATATCGCGCCCTGAAACGCGCTTATCCCGCAACAGCACAATCTCAAAGCCCCCCGGGACTCGGATGGGATTGCTGATGGCGCCCTCAGGCATTTGGCGCAGGATCTTGGCGACCTCCGGGTCAAAGCGATCAGCCGTCATCCAATCCATCGCGCCACCTTGCACAGCGGTCTGAGATTGGCTGAATTGCGCCGCTACCATGGGGAAGGGAACGCCTTGGCGCAGGCGCTGAATGACATCGGTTACGAAGCGGCGCACCTGCGCTTCCTGGCCAGGATTTTCCACGGGGATGAAAATTTCGGAGACCAGGAATTCCGGTTCACCAAGCCGGGCGCGTTGGGCGGCCAGAAATTCATTCACCTCAGCTTCTGGAATATTCGCCTGTTCCCCCAGCATGCCACGCAATAGCCGTGCCCAGCCGATTTGCGCGCGGATCTGATCATAAAGCACGCGCGGCTCGATCCCTGCGCGGCGTAGATTCTGCACCACACCGCCCTGGGGCAGGCCATTGCGGCTTTCAATATTGGCGACAGAACTCGCGATATCCTGATCGGTCACCGGAATGCGTCGGCGGCTGAGTTCCTGGATGCGGAGCCGTTCATCAATCAGCAGGCGCAGGATCTGATCACCACCCTGGGTGCCGGTATCCCCCGCAACACCGGCCGAAAGCGCCAGCAAACGTCGACGGCTTTCGATTTCGCTGCGCGTAATGACATCGCCATTCACCACGGCGACAATACTGTTCACGCTGCCGCCCGCAGGTTGTGCCTTGGCAGCAGTTATCGGTACAGCCAACGCCAGCATGGCGGCCAGCAGAACCAGCACGAGATATGGCTTTCGCGACAACATCACGGCGCGCATCAACGCCTCCTGCATCTTGCCGCCGATGGCGGGCGGTGTGTCCCAATAGCTCATAAAGCCCGCAATCCGAAATCGCCGATGGTTTTAAACCCAAGGCGGAAAAGAAGCATGGTGGACGCGGGATAGAGGTTTTGCGTTGTTGGGTCTTCAGCATAGCGCTTGATGAAGCGGGTTTCGAAAATAAAACACTCATCCTCATACATTGCCGAAAGCCCGAAGGCGACCGGACGGTTGAGTTCTATATCCTGCCGACCGAAGGCGGTCACGCGCCAAAAGCCAAGGCGCTGCGAAGCGCCCAGATAGATTTCTTCGCGCTGCGCCACAGGATTCAGGTAGGGCATGGGTGGGGCTTGCAGATAGCCAAGGCTGAAGGACGTATCATTGGTTGGCCGTAGCGTGGCGCTAACATCATAGGCGCGCGCGGCAAAGCTCTCCCCGCCCCGCCGGGCGCGGCCGGTCAGATCAATCCAAGAATTAGGGCGGAAGGTAAGCCGGCTGACCCAATCGGAAGCTCGATTTTCAAGACCGCTATAAGGATAGAAGGGACCGCCATCTTCCTGAACGCGGAAGGATCGCCCAACAACGGCTTCAAGCTGCCGATCCTCCGGCAGGAACCAGGCGCCGCGCAACGCCATATCGGCGCGCGTGCCGCCTTCCTGCCGATCGCGGCCCGTGAAGCGATTGAGCGAAAACAGATTGGCATCCGTGAAGTCAAAGACAATGCTGTCTTCATTGGGGATGCGATACTGGCTACCGGTCATGGGACCGGTCACCAGCTGGATGCGCGGTTCGATCACCTGGCTGCCCCAATCGCCACCGTCGCGGAGGAAAGGCATGCGCCAATCCAACGCCGCGCGGATATTCGCGGCAGCACTTTGCCCATTGGGGCTGCCGGTCGCGTAATTGGGCGCAAGCGTGATATCCTCAAAATCATAAGCGGCCAAATCGCTTTGCGCGCGGAGCGTCCACATACCGCCCAGATCATCCATGCGCGGCAGGGCATAGCCGATGCGCGATGAAGCCCTCCGCGTACTGGTACCTGAACCGCGGAATACGGCAAAATTCCAGGTATCAACCGTTAGGCGCCCGCCGAGCGAGTCTTCTGGCGATTCCCAATCGGCATAAATATTTGGAAGCACTAGCGGAATACGATCAATATCATCGCTGCGGCGAAGACCCTGATACGCGCGGGCGTCAAAGCGTGCAAATCCTTCGCTGCCCCAGAAACCTTCGGTGTAAAGCGTTGTCGGCAAAATGCGCTGCGCACCGTAGCGGTAGATGCGGAGATATTGCTCCGAACTGGCGCGATTCACATCAAACCCCGCGCGCCAGGCTTCATCAAGCGAAAAGCGACCCTTCGCAAAGACATGGCCCGCAACGCCTTCTTCCGTGCCGTCCTTGCCATTAAGATGGCCAATGGAACTCAGTACCTCAATCTCACCATTATTGAGGCGTCGGCGATAATCCACACCCAGATTGGGCGCGACACTCGTGGCGATGATGGGGCGCAGGACCAATTCCTGGCTTTCATCAATCGCCCAGTAATAGGGCGTTTCAATGAAACCGCCTAGGTATTTGGTGAAGCCAAAGCTTGGGCTCAGAAAGCCCGATTGCCGCGCGGCGGACCCATCAGGATGTTGGAAATAGGGCAGCCACATCACAGGCACGCCAGCCATATCCAATGAAGCACCGCGATAGCGCACCTGCTGTTCTGTACGATCCAATGTTGCCGTACGGGCACGTAATTGCCAGATCGGCGGCGCGAGCGGATCATTCTTGCAGGGTTCACAAACCGTATAAAGAACGCGCGAAAGGTCGAAGATCGAACCATCCGTCCGCCGCGCTCCCGTGGCGGCTATGCGTCCATTTTGCAGCAGATGGCCGCGTAACCCTTCCAGGACGCCATCGCGCATCTGATTGGAAAGTTCAGCGCTTTCCGCGAACATCACCTGACCATCTGCCTCAATCAGTTGGACGTTGCCGCGGGCGGTCGCCACACCTGTATTGCGGTTGTAGGTTAGTTCATCGGCACGCAGGATGCGCCCGCCCTGGAAGGCTTCCACCCGTCCACGCGCCACCACCAAAGCGGCGTTCTGATCATATTGGACTTCATCGGCCGTAAAGGTGACGGGCGCGTCTTGCGTTGCAACAACGGGCGTTTCTGGCGCTGCGGCAGGCTGTTGGGTCGGCAAGACTGGCGCAATCCTTGGCGAAGCGGCAATCGGTGGCAGCATCGGGGCCTGCGCCAGCGCAACACTCGGCGCTGAGGCAAACATGGCAAACAAAAAAAGCCTCCCTGCCCGGCGCAACATTCTAACCATCCTCAAGATGTAGAAGCAGCGCGGCTGCCAGAAGAAATCCGGCGCCGCCGGGCGCCCAGGCAGCCAATACCACGGGAAGTGTGCCGGCTTCACCGAATTCACCGGTGATCTTGTCCAGCACGAAAAGCGCGAAACCGGCACTCACGCCTCCAGCAATCATCCGCGCCACGCCACCACGGCGCGAAGAGCGCATGGAAAACCCAGCAGCCAGCAGTGCCATGGCAATGGCGAGTAAGGGTAGCGCCAACAGGGACTGGAAATGCAGCCGATGGCGAATTGCGGAAAAGCCTGCATCTTCCAGTATTTTGATGAATTCCGGCAAAGCCCAAAGGCTAAGCGTATCGGGGCTTGCGAAGGAATTCTCGATCCGTTCTGGCGTCAATTCAGTTGGGAAATCAAGGCTCTGCGGCGCCCCGGCCACACGGTCAGCGCCGAAGACCATGGCGCCTTCAAAGCGCCACCCCCCAGGCAGCAGGATGGCCGAGGCGGCCTCGATGCGCGCTAACGGGCGGTCTTCGGCAGAAAGGCGCCAGATCGTTACCTCGGCAAGGCGGAGCGCATCGCCCGGGCGCGCATCCCGCGTCGCGATCGGGCGGCCGGAAATGATCGCAACGCCCTGCGGTTGCAGGCCATCATCGGCCTGACGCAGCCAAAGCCTGCCGCCGGCCAGCGCCGTAATGCCGCCGACATTACGGAGGTAGAGTTGATCCAGCCGTTCCGCCCGCGCCAACATCGCCGAAGACAAAGGCGAGAGCGCCATGCTGGCGCCAAGCCCGAGCAGCATCGCGACCAGCACCGGACCGGCGAGGAAGCCCCAGGCGGAAATTCCCGCCGCGCGCGCGACCACCAGTTCGGAAAACCGCGTGAGCCGCCAGAAGGCGATGATACCCCCAAGAAGCACTGCAAAGGGCAGGATCTGCATGGCGACATAGGGCACGCGCAGTGCGGCAATCTGCGCTACCAAGGCAAAATTCGCCTCTGGCCGCGTGGCCGCGCGGCGCAGCAATTCGATCAGGTCAAACAACGCCACCAGCGCAGAAAGCGCGGCCACCATCAGCAGCGCCATGCCCGCAAAGCGCCGCGCCACATAGGTCATGAGCGTGATGGGCAGCGTCATGATAGCGCCTCACGCGGCGGGGCTTTGCGCGGTAGGCCGGGTGCGCCGGCAAGCCACCAGGCGGAAATCACCCCAGGCAGGGTGGCGTGCAGCCAGATCAGCCAGATCAGCCCATCGCGCCTGGCTGCGGCATTGCTGATGGTCAAGCCAAGCGCCAGCAGCGCCACCATAATGCCAATGCCAAGCACCACACCAACGCCGCCGCCATGACGGCGAAATTGTCCGGTCAGCGCCACCGCCAGCCCAACCAGAGCAAAGGAAAGCGCCGTCAGCGGGCTTGCCATGCGTTGATGCGCCTCTGCCTGGAAGCGCCTGATTTCGCGCGGGCGCAGCCCTTCGGCGGGATCAGGGTCCAGCAATTCGGCAATGGAGCGTTCCCTGCTGTCTCGGCTGCGGGTCTCCTCGTTCCGCGCCACGCGCGCCAGATCAACGCTGTTTTCGGAAAAGCTCAACACAGTGAGGCGTTGTGGCGCGCCCGATGCACCGCGTTCCATCTGCTGGCGCACACCATCGTAAAGCGTCACGCGCGGGCCTTCCGGCCCCTGCCCGATGCGCCCGGATTGCGCCAGAATGGTCACTGCCCCGCCGGCTTCGCGCTGGTCATGCACCAGAATCCCACGCAGCGTGCCATCAGGGTCGCGCTTGCGGGCATAGACGGTCAGATCATTGCCAAGGGTGGAAAAAACCCCTTCCTGCAACAGCACACCCACCAATTGATTGCGGATTTCAAACTGCCATTGCCTGAAGGCTGTGTGGCTGAGCGGCACCAGCCAGAAATTCAGAAAGGCCATCACGGCCACAACCAAAAGCCCTAGCACCAACGCAGGGCGAGCGATCTGCCAATTTGAAAGCCCCGCCGCACGCATCACCACCAATTCGCGGTCGCCCGCCAGGCGCAAATGCACGAACAGCATCACGATAAAGGTCGTGATCGGCAGAATGACCGAAAAGAAGGAAGGCAATAACAGGCTGGTCAATTCGAAAAATACCGCAAGCGACAACCCGCGATCCAGCACCAATTCAATGAAGCGGAGCGATTGCGTCAGCCAGACAAGCGCCGCCAGCCCCACCGTCACGGCAAGCAGGGCCAGCGCAAGCTGGCGGAACAAATAGCGGTCGAGCAGGGTCATCGGCCGCGCCACCCTACCCGCTTGGCGCCCATGCCGAAAGCGGCATCATCCTCAGGGCAGCACCTTGCCGGGATTCATGAGCCCCTTCGGGTCCAGCGCCGCCTTGATCTGCCGCATCACGGCAAGCTCCGCCCCCCCGCGCCATTCTTCCATCATATCGGTCTTGAGCTGGCCAATGCCGTGTTCCGCGCTGAAGGACCCGTCCAAATCCCGCACCACCTCATTCACGCAATCCATGATGTCGTGGCTGCGGGCGAGGAAAGCCGCCGGTTCAGCGCCTTCGGGCTGCACCAGATTCACATGAATATTGCCATCACCCATATGACCGAAAGGCATGGGGCGAATGCCCGGGATCAGCTTGCGGCAGGCCGCCGAGGCACGTTCGATCAATTCCGGCACGCGGGAGACGGGGACGGAGACATCATTCTTGACCGAAGCGCCGGCCTTGCGCTGCGCTTCCGTATGTTCTTCGCGAATGCGCCAAATGGCGGCGCGCTGCGCTTCGCTTTCCGCGAGCACGGCATCCAGCACCTCGCCTGCTTCCATTGCCGGTGCCAGCACAAGTTCCGCGAGGCCCCGCAAATCCGCATCAGGCCGGGTGGAGGCCAAGTCAATCAGCACGTAATGGGCCGCGCGTTCCCCAACCGGCAGGGTGACGCCAGGGATCAGCTGCACCGTCAGGTCAACGCCATCGCCTGACATGTATTCAAAGGCGCGAATGGCGCTTTCATCATTGTCCCGAAAGCGGCGGAACAGGCCAAGGGCTGCTTCGGCATCACGCACAGCGGCGAAAATCACCTCATTGGCGCGGGGGCGGGCGAAAAGCTTCAAGACAGCGGCGGTGATGATGCCAAGTGTGCCTTCCGCACCCACAAAAACATGGCGCAACGCATAGCCGGTATTGTCTTTGCGGAGCCGCCTCAGGCCATGCCAGATGCTGCCATCGGGCAGCACCACTTCAAGCCCCAGCATCAATTCCCGCGCATTGCCGTAACGCACGGTGTTGTTGCCGCCGGCATTGGTGGAAAGCACGCCGCCAATCATGGCCGTGCCTTCGCCACCGAAACTGAGCGGGAAAAGGCAACCGGCAGCAGCTGCGGCTTCCTGCGCGGTTTTCACCACCACACCCGCCTCAGCCGTCATGGTCATATCCACCGGGTCAAGATCACGAATGCGGTTCATGCGCGCGAGTGAGACAATCACGGCGCGTCCGGAAGCATCGGGCGTTGCGCCACCGACCATGGAGGTATTGCCCCCCTGCGGCACAATCGCGATGCCGGCGGCGCTGCAAAGCCTCACCGCTTCGGCCAACTCGGCCGTATTGGCAGGGCGGAGCAGCGCCATGGCGCGGCCCTGATACAGGCTCCGCCAATCCGCCAAAGCGGGGGCCAGATCGGTGGGGTCGGTCAGCAGTCCGGCGGGGCCAAGCAGGCTGGCAAGCGCGGGGATAAGGGAGGGTGAATCGGCCATAGGCTGTTCAAACCCGCCAAGCGAAGCGCGGTCAAGTTCCAATCGGTTGGCGCCCTTCTTCCTTCTGGCGATCAGTCATTCTCTATTAGACGGTCAGGTCTGCGCGCTTCGTACTCATAGACAGCCAACTGCTTTCCGAGCGGCGAGGCGCGGATGCCCTCTGCCAGCAGCAGCGCGGCCTGTCTTTCAACACCGCCAGGCAGCTTGGGGTTGAGAAAGCCGCCCTTGCGCAGCACGCGCCACCAGGGCGTGAGTTCTTGCACCGGCACACCCAGCGCGCGGCGCTCCTCCGCAGCGCGGGCTGACATGTTGGCGAAAATGGCGGTCGAGACCGGGCAAGCCACCGCTACCTGATGGCGGCGCGCGAGTGCAGCGCGGAGATCATCAAGCGTGATGACTTCGCCCAGTTTCAGCTTCCGGATGAGGGCATCCACCTCGGCCGGGCTGGAGACGACCATGGCGCCGCCCTTCGCTTCCGCATAGCCTGGCGCGCCGCGCGGAATCATATGAACGATATGCGGCACGCGTCCGCTATTCAGGTGATCAATCGCCGATTTTTTCTTTGGCATGCTGCCTTCTCCCCTGATCCTGCGCACCAGCGCTCACCAAGCGCTATCGCGGGATGGGATGATTGGGAATAAGAGGCGTTTGTTCTGCATTTGTTCAAGTTGGCGTTTGCTGTTTCTGAATGAGTTTGCCGGCGATTGCGGCCACGCTTCGGGCTGGAAGCGGCTGTTTCCGCTACGCATATGCCGCGCAGGCCCAACCAGCTTGCGCTGGTTGACAGGCTTTCGCCGACTGCTGAGGGTTCGATCTTGCGATGCCATCTAACCAGGCGTCCTGGAGCCATATCCTATGCCTTTGGTCACGATCACGCTCGCACGAAGAGAGCCAGCGACATCACCGGAGAAGAAGGCCAAAATCATCGCCGGAATCACGGAATTGCTGGTGGAAACGCTCGACAAGCGCGCCGAGGATGTTGTTGTGCTGATCGAAGAACTTGACCCGGATAATTGGGGTCAGGGAGGCATCACTGCCTCGGAAATACGGCGCCGGCGCGTGGCGACTGCGGCTGAACATCAAGGAGAGAAAACATCGTGACCGCTGCGCTGGATGGGCTGATTGTTCTGGACCTCACGAATTTCCTCTCCGGCCCCTATTGCACCATGTTGTTGGGCGATTTGGGTGCGGATGTCATCAAGGTGGAACGCCCCGATGGCGGCGATGATGCGCGGCGCATGCCGCCCTTTGTGGATGGGCGCAGCCAGCCCTTCGCCGTTTGGAACCGCAACAAGCGCAGCATCACCGCGGATTTGAAACAGCCCGCGGATATTGAACTGGTCCGGCAATTGGCGCTCCGCGCTGATGTGCTGGTGGAAAATTTCCGCCCCGGTACGCTGGCGCGCCTGGGTTTGGGGTGGGAGGCTTTAAGCGCCGCCAATCCGCGCCTGATCTGGTGCGCGATTTCAGGTTTTGGCCAAACCGGACCTTGGGCGGATCATGGTGGCTTGGATATGATGGCGCAGGGCATGTCGGGCCTGATGGCCGGCAATGGGCCGCCGGATGGCGAACCGTATCGCCTGCCGATCGCGATAACCGATGTCACGGCGGGGATGTTTTCAGCACTTTCGGTGATGGCGGCCTTGCAGGCGCGCGAAAAAACCGGGCAGGGCCAGCGCATTGATCACTCCCTGTTCGAAGCCGGTGTGGCGCTTGGCGTTTATGAAGCGGCGCATGTTTTCGCCCATGGCACGCGCCCTTCGCGGCTTGGGCAATTGCATCGCGGATCAGCACCCTATCGCGTGTTTCAGACCGCTGATGGCTATATCACGCTTGGCGCTTCCAAGGAGAAATTCTGGCAGGCGCTATGCGGCATTATCGGCCGGCCGGAATTGGCGAGCGATCCGCGCTTCAAGACCAATGCGGACCGGGTCGCGAACAACAACGCGCTGATTACGATTTTGCAGGAAATTCTGGCAAGGCGCCCGAGCGCCGAATGGCTGGCGGCACTTGGCAAGGCAGGCATCCCATCCGAACCGGTGCTTTCCTATGATGAGGCCTTGGCCCATCCGCAAGGCCAGGCGCGCGGTCTGGTCAGCACCTTTGTAGACCCCGAACGGGGCCCAATCCAGCATCTGGCTTCACCCTTGCGGTTGGAAGCCACACCTGCGCGGATACAGCGCCGCGCGCCGGATTTGGGCGAGCATAATGCGGAGATTCGGGCGTGGTTGGCGAAGGGTTAAAGGCGATGGCACGATTGATCATTGGCTTATTGCTTGTTTGCGGTCTGCTTAGCCCCGCCGCTGCGCAAGACGATTTTCCAAACCGACAAATCAGGCTGATTGTAGTTTTCGCCCCAGGGGGTGGTGCGGATACCTCTGCCCGCGTGGTGGCGGGACCCATGTCGCAAATCCTGGGCCGGCAGGTGGTGGTGGAAAACCGACCCGGTGGCGTTTATGGAGGGCAAATCGCCGCGGCGGCACGTCCGGATGGGTATACGCTGATGGCGGATGCTTCAGCTTTTGCGGTGCGCCATAAGCTGCACGCCAATCTTTCCTTTGATTACCTGCGTGATTTCGCGCCTGTGGCGCGGCTTTCCATCATGCCGCTTTTGCTTGTGGTGCCGATGGATGGCCCGACCAATCTGCGCGACATGATCACCATGCTGCGTGCGCGCACCGACAAGCCCCATTATTCTGTGGCTGGGCTAGGGTCCGCTTCCCATTTTGCGGGGCTGCATTTCATCCTGCGCAGCGGGATTGACGCGCAGCATGTGGCCTATCGTGGCGGCGCGCCCGGGGCCATGGCAGTGCTGACGGGTGATACGCTGTTCAATTTCGCCACCATGCCGTCTTCGCTTGGCCTGGTGCAGGGCAATCGCTTGCGCGCGCTTGCGGTTTCCGCAGAAACCCGCACGCCCATCCTGCCGCATGTGCCAACCGTGGCGGAAGCCGCAGATTTGCCTGGCTTCGCCCTTTCGGAATGGATCGGGCTTTATGCCCCAACCGGCGTCCCTCAGCCGATCATGGCGCGGCTTGCTGTCGGATTTGGCGGCACGTGCCGGGATGAAAGCGGAATAGTCACCCCCATTGCGCAAAAAGCTTGACGCGGCAGGGGCGAAAATTGTCTGATTTCGGCGGGGTTTTCGTGCCGTGCCTTGCCGAGTGGTTGTGCTTTCGACCTCTATCGGGCCCGTCCGGGAAAACCGGAAAAACGCGGCGGGACTTCCGCCGCCATAAGAAAAGGGGCTCGCGTCATGCCGAATGGCACTGTCAAATGGTTCAACGCAACCAAAGGTTTTGGCTTCATTCTGCCCGATGGTGGCGGCAAGGATGTGTTTGTCCATATCACCGCCGTGCAGAAGGCGGGTATGCAAGGGCTCAAGGAAAATCAGAAGATATCCTTCGACATCGCCGAGGAACGCGGCAAGCCGGCAGCGATCAATTTGAAACCGCTGTAATTTCAAAGTCTTTAGTGAGGGTTTGGGCTGCGCGAGGCTGATAGCCCCGCGCAGGTTGGCATTGCAGCCCGCGTTATGCGGCGCGGAAGGTGATGGGCTTCGCCCCTTCCCACAGCACCGCACGGCCCGTCTTGGCCAGGCGGTCAATCCCTTCCCGAATGGTCAAGAAATGATTGCCCGCCAATTGGCCCGCCTTGCTGGCAAAGCAGGTGGGGCCATAGGCAACCAGGATCTCAGTCTCACTCATGGAACCGGGATGGACGATGATCTGACCCGGTGCTGGGTAGCTGGTGGCGTTTTCCCAGGGGATGGAGAGTTCGCGTTCACCCATAGGAATCCAGCAGGCCTCGCCGGACCAGCGCACATGGATGATGCGGTCCTGATAGGGCAGCAGGGCGCGGAAACGCGCGCAGGTCTTGGGCGCCGCAGCATCTTCAAAAAACGCCTCGAAAATTTCGCCACCAATATCAATGATGATGTCAGCCATAACTGCCCCTTTTCTCCTTGCGCCGATATGGCGCCCATGGGCTGCGGGTTACGCGACCGGGCCGCGCTTGCCAAGCCCGGAATGACCGGCCGCCACGCTCACTATTCCTTCGCGACATTTGCCTCTGCCGCGATGCGCGCCCAAAGGTCCAATTCACGGCGGTTGAATTCGCCAAGCGCCTCTGGGGTGCTGGTGGTCGAAACAATGCCAAGCGCGCCGATATGGCGCCTGGCCTCATCGCTTTGCCCGATGGTCTGGATTTCGCGATTCAGCCGCGCAATGATGGCGGGTGGTGTGCGCGCAGGCATCCAGGAACCGTTCCAGGAAGCGAAATCAAAGCCAGGCAAGCCAGATTCGGCGACTGTTGGTACATCCGGCAAGGTTTCAACGCGCCGCGCTGTGGTAACCGCAAGGGCGCGGATGGTGCCGGCGCGCAAATGTTCCACCGCTGGCCCAAGATCCGTGATCAAGAAATGCAGCCGGCCACCCAGCAAATCCGCCATGGCCTGCGGCGTGCCGCGATAGGAAATTTGCTCCGCTTTGAAGCCAGCCGCCTGGCTGAGAAGATGCGTGCCAGCAAGCCCGCCCGCATTGCCGATGCCATAATTCAGCGCGCCAGGATTGGCACGCGCATGGGCGATGAAGCCTTGCAAATCGCGCGCCGGAAAATCGGCGCGCACCAGCACCCCAAGCGGGTTGATGCTGATCATGGAAAGCGGCGCAAAGTCGCGCAGCGGGTCATAGCCCGGCTCGCGCATCAGATTCGGATTGGCAGCATGAGTGGAAACTGAGCCGAAAAAGATTGTGTAGCCATCAGGTGCAGCCCGCGCCGCAGCGCGTGCGCCAAGGGCGCCATTGGCACCGGCGATATTTTCAATGATGAAATTCTGCCCCAAGACGCGGCCCAGAAGTTCTCCGTAGAATCGCGCGAGGCTATCCGTGCCGCTACCTGCCGGGAAAGCCGCAATGATGCGCACGGTACGATTGGGCCAATTGGCTTCCTGTGCGCCGGTGATCTTGGGTGCCAATACGGTGATGCCGGCACCAAAAGCCAGCAAGGAACGGCGTGAAGCGGTGATTTCTTTCTGCATTTTTTCCTCCGTTTTTTACAGTGCCTCAGGCAAAATCAAATTCTCGATAGCAGCCGGCGGCCACCTCATCGGCGATGCGGCGATATTCCACGGCACCGCCATAATAGCCAAGGGTGCAGCGAATATCGCGCCCTTCGACATTGCGATTTACGCCAGTTTGCCATGAATTGACCTCAGCAAACAGCAGCCCGGCCACAGCTTCTTCCACTTTTTCAGCCCACCCCTGAACTGCTTCAGGCTTTGGCTCCACGCGCTTCAGGCCGTGATCGCGCATATGAATGACAAGAGCTGTTATCCAATCAACAATTTCTTCGATATTGCGTGGGATATTGCCACGTGCGGTGTGGGGGCCGAGCACCATAAGCATATTGGGGAAACCTTCGGCCATCACGCCCAGAAAAGTCCTTGGCGTGCTGATCCATTCCTGCTTCAGGCTGCGCCCACCAGGGCCGCGGATATCAATGCGGTCATAGGGACCCGTCACGCCGTCAAAGCCGGTCGAGAAGATCAGGATATCGAAGGCAAGCTCTTCAGCGTTGGTCTTGATGCCTTCGGGGGTAATACGCTCGATCGGCGTTTCATTGATGTCCACCAAACGCACATTGGGCTGGTTATAAATTTCGTAATAGCCGCTCTCCAATGGAAGCCGCCTGGTGCCGAAGCCGTGATTTTTCGGAATGAGTTTTTCCGTAACCGCTGGGTCCTTCACCCTTTGGCGAATTTTGCGTGCCATGAACTCGCTTGTCAGCGCATTGGCTTCCTTAGTGGTCAGCACATCGGCAAAATTACCAACCCATATGCCAACGCCGGGTTCGGCATAAAGCTTTGCCCAAAAGGCTTCGCGTTCTTCGGCGGAAACCTCCAACGCCCTGCGCGGATCGGTTTGGTGAATGAAACAGGTTGCGGTTTCGCGGCAGCGGGCAAAGATTTCCGGATAGCTCGCCTTGATCTTCACCTGTTCTTCTGGAGTGACCTTGCGGTTATGCAGGGGCGCGGCCCAATTCGGTGTTCGCTGAAACACTGTCAGATGGCCGACATCCTTGGCGATGGTTTGGATGATCTGAATGGCGGTGGCGCCCGTGCCAATGATGCCGACGCGCTTGCCATTGAAATCCATCGGATCATGCGGCCAGCGGGCCGTATGGAAGGATTGGCCTGCAAACGACTCTCGCCCTTGAATATTGGGCAAGGTAGGCGCGGAAAGCGGCCCCAGCCCCGTAATCAGAAGGGGCGCGCGCCAGGTCTCGCCGCTTTCAAGTATCACGGTCCAAATATTTTTCTCGTCATCGAAGTGCGCTGCCTTGACGCGGCTATTGAAGGTGATGTGCTTGCGTAGATCGAATTTCTCAGCAACAAAATTCAGATAGCGCAATGTATCCGGCTGTGCCGCGAAATGTTCCGGCCATTCCCATTCCTGAAGCAATTCCTGGGAAAACGAATAGCCATAAGACCAGCTTTCGGAATCAAAGCGTGCACCAGGGTAGCGGTTCCAATACCACGTTCCACCCAGATCGGAACCAGCTTCAAATACGCAAAGCTTCATGCCAAGCGCACGCAGCCGGATTAGCTGATACATGCCGGAGATGCCGGCACCGATGATGATGGCATCAACATCGGTGGTAACTGACTTACCTTTTTGTATCGAAGCATTTTCAAGCATGAGGTCGAACCCACCTTTTGGCATTTCCCGTGCCGAGCGCGGGCAGTTTTGCGCCAACGTACCGAAACTGCGCGAGACGAAATGGCAAGCGCAAATCAGGGTCCGTTATGCACGTATTTGGATTATGGGCAGTGGTAGGGAATTTTGGCAAACATCCTCCCTTAAGGCGAAGCAGGTGCCGTTCTTTAGTGTGCCTAGCCGGCTGTTGGCTTTGCGTAATGACGTTACGCTTCAATCACTCAGTAACTAACGCCAAATTATTGTGCAAAAGAGTTTTGCTTCCCTCTAATTCTATTTTCATGATTTTATTTTAGGCATGATCCTCGTTCCTGAAAGCTGCAAAGAGGTTCTCGTCACATGGCTAATAGACAATCACAGGCAAAGATCGCTACCCGGCTAGCTCTGGCCATTGCCCTACCAATCATGGCAGTGCTGGTGATGAGTGGCCTCGTTATCTCCCAACAGCTTCAGACGGTACGACAGGCCCATCAGCTTCAGGCGCTCAGCCATTTCAGCTCTCGCATCAGTGACCTGGTGCATGAACTGCAAAAGGAACGCGGCATGTCAGCGCTGTTCATCGGCAGTCGTGGGCAGCAGATGGGTACAGAGCTTCAGGCACAGCGTCGCGATACGGATGGCCAGATCGCCATTGTACGCGATACGCTACGCGGTTTGTCTCTTTCAGATTACAGTGCCGAGCTTCGGCAAAGCGTGGAAAAGGGCCTAGCCGGCCTAAGCGAGCTTGAAGGCAAGCGCGCCGATGTCACGGGGTTGCGGATTGTTGGCCCAGAGTCTTTTCGCTTCTACACCTCCCTCATCACGAATCTGCTGGCGGTGCCACAGGAATCGGTGAAAGTTTCCGATTCGCCGGCAGTGACTGCCAATCTTCTTGCCTATTTCAATTTCTTGGCGGCGAAGGAACGTGCTGGCCAGGAACGCGCCACCGGTTCGGCTGGCTTTGCTTCAGGCCAATTCACGCCGGCGCAGTATCGCACGCTGCTGACAATCCTTGCGGAGCAGGCGGCTTATCTATCTTCCTTCCAATCCTATGCCACCGAAGCGCAGCGCAATGCAGCACAGCAAACCTTGACTGGTCCCGTTATCATCGAAGCCGAACGCCTGCGCCGGATTGCGGTTGAAGCGGGCGCAGAAAGGCCGCTGAGTGGCGTGAATGCGCGCGATTGGTTCAAGGCAACCACAGATCGTATCGACCTTATGAAGACAGTTGAGGATGTGCTGCAGCGTGATCTTGCTACACTCAATCAAGCGAATGCGGGAGAGGCATGGAAGATCCTGACCTACGGTTCTGCCTTCGCATTGGTAATGCTGATGGCGGCCTTGATTGTTGGCTTTGTCCTTGCACGCGGCATCACGCGCCCCATCACGGGTATGACAGAAGCGATGCGCGCCCTGTCCCGCGGTGATCTTTCAACTGCAATCCCTGGCCGTGACAAGCGCGATGAAATTGGCACAATGGCTGAGGCACTAGAGGTTTTCCGCAATGGCATGATGGAAGCCGAAGAACTCCGTAAGGCGCAGGAAACGCAAAAGCAACGCGCAGCCGAAGAACGCCGCATCGCCATGAATGCGCTTGCCGACAAGTTCGAGCAAAGCATCGGTGAGGTCGTGGGCAATGTCACTCAAGCATCGTCCCGCTTGCAGGGAACGGCTGAGGATATGGCTCGCACGGCTGAAGAAACCTCGGGCCAATCCACAGCGGTGGCGGCTGCGTCGGAACAGGTGACGGCGAATGTGCAGACGGTTGCCTCAGCGACCGAGGAGCTTTCTGCTTCCATTCGTGAAATCGCCCAGCAAGTGGCAGAAGCCAGCCGAATGACCAACGAGGCGGTAGGCCAGGCGCGTAGCAGCACACAAGAGGTGCAGGGCCTGACCGAAGCGGCGCAGCGCATTGGCGATGTCGTGCGTATCATTAATGACATCGCCGGGCAGACCAATCTGCTGGCGCTGAACGCCACGATTGAAGCCGCACGCGCAGGTGAAGCCGGTAAGGGCTTTGCGGTAGTGGCTTCTGAGGTGAAGGCTCTGGCCTCCCAAACGACCAAAGCAACAGATGAAATCGCATCCCAAATTAAAGCAATGCAGGAAGCGACTGAGCGTTCCGCACAAGTGATCACGCATATTGCGGAGACCATCGATCAGCTCAGCCAAAGCTCAACGGCCATTGCTTCGGCGGTTGAGGAACAGGGCGCCGCAACGCAGGAAATTGCGCGCAATGTGCAGCAGGCTGCGGTGGGTACTACGGAAGTGGCCGGCAATATCACCCAGGTCAGCCAGGCCGCGAATGTCACTGGTACTGCTGCGACATCGCTGCTTTCTGCGGCTGGTACGCTCAGCAAGGATGGCGCGGCCTTGAAGAAGCAGGTGGACAGCTTCCTCCGCGAAATTCGCGCGGCTTGAGGCTGACCTGTAGTAAGCGGGAAAGCCACGTCCTGGCTTTCCCGGGTGTCGAACGGAAGACCTGGCTCGGGGAATCTGAACAACTGGGATAAGTGTATTTTCTGCCTGAGAGCAGCATGATGCCGTGAACAGGAGACACCATGACGAGACGACCCCGCCGGAACCACAGCCCTGCCTTCAAGGCGAAGGTGGCGCTTGCCGCTGTGAAGGGCGAGAAGA